>NZ_RHNR01000005.1 GCF_003946025.1 Lacticaseibacillus songhuajiangensis
GTGTTTTCGCCAGCGTGGTCTGAAACTTTCACCACCATAGTCATGTGAATGCGCGTCGGAACTGGGTCGGATTCGCGACAGCGGACGGGAAGGGTGTGCGTGCCCACGAAAATGGCAGTGTATGTTTCGCACATGAACTTCGTGCGAAATGTACACCGCCAATTTCGTTAGGAGCGGGATTTTGCCGGTGGGTTTGCGGCAAAATCACCAGTGGAAGACAGCGCAGCTGGCTGGAACGGTCCCACGCACACCCTTCCCGGGAGCGTAGCAAATCCGGCCCAGTTCCGACCTTCGGTCTAACCACTATTTTCATCCTTACGGATGAAAGTTTCATGACTCACGCTGACGGACAGCGAACACAAAAAGCCGCCCCTTGCGGGACGACTTAGCGTGGTCTTACTTTTGGATTGGTTCTTTGTAATCGCCGTTCGGGCAAACAACCTGGCGGCCAGCCTTGCTCTTCTTCTCAACGAGGAAGTGGTGGTCGACTGGGCAGTCGCGACCGATTGGTTTGTCCCAGGAAACGAAGTCGCAGTCTGGGTAGCGGGAGCAGCCGTAGAAAATCCGGTTGCGCTTGCTCTTGCGTTCCAGAATCTGGCCCTTCTTGCACTTCGGACAGATAACGCCGATTTCCTTGACGATGGCCTTAGTGTTGCGGCAGTCAGGAAAACGGGAGCAAGCGTAAAACTTGCCGTAGCGGCCCATCTTGATAACCATTGGCGCACCACAGATGTCACAATCGAAACCGGCCGGTTCGTCCTTGAGCTGGACCTTCGCCATCCCCACCTCAGCGTCGGAGAGTTCCTTAGCAAAAGGCCGGTAGAAGGAATCCACAACCGGAACCCATTCGTTCTTACCAGATTCGATACCGTCAAGTTCGCCTTCAACCTTCGCGGTAAACTTGATGTCCACAATGTCAGGGAAGAACTTGACGATGAGATCATTGACGATGGTACCGAGCTCAGTTGGCTCGAAACGCCGCGCCGTGAGCTTCACGTAGTAACGTTTTTTGAGCGTTTCAATCGTTGGCGCGTAGGTCGATGGCCGGCCAACCCCGTTTTCTTCAAGCGCCTTAACCAGGTTCGCTTCAGAGTAACGTGCTGGTGGTTGGGTGAAGTGCTGGGCCGGATCGGACTTGCTCATCGTGAGCTGGTCACCCTCAGCCAGTTCTGGCAGTTCCTTGTCGTCACCAGACTTATCGCGCGACGAGACGTACAGCGTGGTGAAACCAGGGAACTTGGTGTGGCTCCCGTTGGCACGGAACTGCACACCGTTTTGCTCAATCTTCACGCTGACGGTATCCATGACGGCGGGCGTCATTTCACTGGCGACGAAACGGGACCAAATCAGCTGGTACAAGCGCATTTGGTCACGGTCCAACACGTCGGTCAGACTCTTCGGCGTGCGCAGCGTTGATGTTGGGCGGATTGCTTCATGCGCATCCTGTGCGCCCTCTTGAAGCTTACCCTGCCGAATTTTGACGGCCGCGTACTCCTCACCATATTCATCATGAATGAACTTACTGGTTTCGGTCTTGGCGACGTTGGAAATCCGGGTACTGTCGGTACGCATGTAGGTGATGAGCCCCACGGTGCCCTGCTTGCCGCCAAGGTTGATCCCTTCGTACAGCTGCTGGGCGAGCATCATCGTCTTGCGCGCGGCAAAATTCAGCTTCCGGTTAGCTTCTTGCTGCAGGGAACTGGTTGTAAACGGCGGTGCTGGGAATCGCTTGCGTTCCTTCTTGACGACGCTGGTCACTTCAAAAGGTGCCTTCTTGTCAAGACGCCCCATGACGTCAACCACGGCGTCGTTGTTTGGCAGCGGCTGCTTCTTGCCGTCAAAACCATAGAATGATGCTGCAAATGCCTTACCGCGGCCCTTTTTGAACTGGGCGTCAATGCTCCAGTATTCTTCTGGCTGGAAAGCGTTAATTTCGTTTTCGCGGTCAATGATGAGCTTCAGCGCAACGGACTGCACACGGCCGGCGGAAAGGCCCTTCTTGACCTTCTTCCAGAGCAGCGGACTGATGGAGTAACCCACCAGCCGGTCCAGAATCCGGCGCGCCTGCTGGGCGTCGACCAGGTTCATGTCGATGCTGCGGGGTGTTTTGAACGCGTTCTTCACGGCGTCCTTGGTAATTTCGTTGAAGACCACGCGGTTAGGTTCGTCTGGTGACAAGCCCAAGATGTGGTTGACGTGCCAAGCAATTGCTTCCCCTTCACGGTCCGGGTCAGCTGCGAGGTAAACGTGCTGCGCCTTGGCAGCATTCTTCTTCAGGTCTTTAATGACATCCCCTTTACCACGAATGGAGATGTACCGAGGTTCGTAATTATTATCAATGTCGATCCCCATCTGACTCTTGGGGAGGTCGCGAATGTGCCCGAGGCTGGCAACTACCTTGTAGTTGCGGCCCAGGTACTTCTCAATTGTTTTAGCTTTGGCAGGGGATTCCACGATGACCAAGTTCTTGGCTGGCATGGTCGCCCTCCTTTCTTAATAGGAAACAAAATCAGAGCCTATCTTAATAGTAGGAAGGCGGTTATGTCAAATGCCTTAAGCAAAATAATGGAGCTCTGCAGTAATATCTGCCGCCGATTGCACCAGCGCCGCGCCGTTTTGCAGAATTTCGTTAGTGCCCACGCCCAGGGGCGCATCAATGCGATTAGGCAGTGCAAACACAGTGCGCCCGGCATCTAGTGCCATGGTGGCGGTAATGAGGCTGCCACTATGGTGCGCGGCTTCCGTCACCAGCAGGCCATGCGCCAGCCCGGCGATGATGCGGTTACGCGCGACAAAGCGAAACGGCAGCGCGGTGGTGCCGGGCGGGTACTCACTAAGCAGCAGTCCCTTGTCAGCGACCTGTTCTTGCAAGTTCTCCGCCCGCCGCGGATAAGTGACATCTAGCCCGGTCGCAATCACGCCAATCGTGGCCCGCTGGTTAGCCAGTGCCGCGCGGTGAGCGCAACTATCCGCACCTTTTGCCAAGCCGGACACGACGCAGACGTCTGGCGGCAGTTTGGGGATGAGCCGCTCCAGCGATTGACGGCTGTACTCCCCCGCCCTGCGCGCACCGACCACGGCCAAACACGGCCGGCGCAATAAATCTAACTGCCCGCGCCAAAACAGAACGAGTGGCGGTTGGGCCAATGTGCGCAGACGCTCGGGATAATCATCGTCCACGTAACTGAGAAACGGCTGAGCTTGTAACTCTGCACAGCGGGCTTGAAAATCCGGATCCGCAGTCGTCGCCGCAAGCCTAGTGCGCTGTTTACTGGTGACCGCAGCCAGCAGCGTTGCCTCACTGGCTTCTTGCCCCGCTGCCAGTAGCGTCAGCACGCTAACGGCAACGCTGGGACTAGCGCCGCTAGCTAAATGGGTGTAAAGCAAAAAATCGCGAATATCCATGGCTACCTCCTTGGTCACCATAGATTTCGCGATTCACTTGCATTTTACCTGTCACACTATAAATATTTCTGCACTGGGCTAAAACTGCGCCGGTGAATTGGCGTGATGCCGTGTGCAGCCATGCCGGCCAGGTGCTTGGCCGTCCCGTAACCCGCATTATCAGTAAAGTCATACCCCGGATAAATCTGGTCATACATATCCATGAGGCGATCCCGGACAACCTTGGCCACGATACTGGCCGCACCGATACTGGCGGAACGGGCATCCCCCTTGATCAACTTGCTTTGCGGCAAATCAACTGGCACCGTCATCGCATCGACTAACAAGTAATCTGGTTGCACGCGCAGGTTGTGCACGGCATCCGCCATCGCCAGTTCGGTCGCATGGTAGATGTTGTAGCGGTCAATATCTTCACTACTGCGTACACCGATCGCAACGGCACGCGCCTGACTAATAATGGCGCCGAACAACTCGGCGCGCCGGTGCGGCGTCAGTTGCTTGGAGTCGTTGACCGGCACGTCAAAATCAGGTGTGATAATTACGGCGGCGGTCACTACCGGGCCGGCAAGAGGGCCGCGACCCACTTCATCAATGCCGGCGATGGCGTCATAGTGCGGCCACAAACCGCGTTCGAGGCGTTTGTGCTCCTCCAGCATGTGCTGTTGCGCGCGGATTTTCGCCTGTTTTTTGTCGTAACTTTGCAACAGCTTTTGCACGCCAGCACGCGGATCAGTGCGTAATTCAGTGATTAGTTCTTCGTCGACGGTTGCGGCACTGAGCAACTGCTTCACTTCCGCAATCGTGCTCACTGCTGGTCGTCCTCGGGCAGTTCCAGCGTGTAACGGCCGAGTTCGCCCTTACGCACGTCGGTGATGAAGCGCTTGGCCGCGCGGTCATATTCACCGCCGTAACCGAACTTGTCCGTCAGCAATTTCATCGTGTCCGCCGCGTTCAGCTGCATCTGCGCATCGCTGAGCTTGTACAAGCGCTGGAGTTCGCCCGGATAGTTGGCCTTAAAGTAGTCCACGCCCCAAAGCGCGACATCGTCGTCAGTGAAGACGCTGTCGGCAATGGCACCAGTGAGTGCCAGACGCTTGCCGATAATCTGGTCGTCAAACTTCGGCCACAGAATCCCTGGTGTATCGAGCAATTCGAGGTTGCCATCGGCCTTGAGCCACTGCTGGTTCTTGGTCACGCCGGGCCGGTTACCGGTGACGGCGATGTTCTTCTTTACCAAGCGGTTCAAAATCGTGGACTTACCAACGTTCGGAATCCCAATACACATTGCACGCACGTGCGGGTTCCGAATGCCCTTGGCACGTTTGCGCGCAAGTTTGTCCGCCAGAATCTTTTCTGCAAGCTGCGGAATTTGCTTCAGCTGGCGCGCATGCTGGGCGTCGATGGCGATGGCAGAACGGTCGTCGCCGCGGTAGGCATCCAACCAGAGTTGGGTGCGCTTGGGATCGGCTAAATCGGCCTTGTTGAGGATGGAAATACGCGGCTTCTGCTGAAGCATTTCCAGTAGCATCGGGTTGCGGGAAGATTCTGGCAAGCGCGCATCAACGACTTCGAGCACGATGTCGACTTGCTTGATTTTTTCGGCGACTTCCCGGCGCGCCTTTTGCATGTGGCCTGGGAACCAGTTAATACTTGGCATGTTATGTAACTCCTTCGTTTTGCGAAATCTACGTCCGGTGCCGGTCAAGCAACGCTGAGTAGCTTTGGCGTTCAACCGGCACATTCTTTTCTATATTAACATGAATCCAGCCGCACCGCTTTGCCGAGCCGGCTGACACACCGCATAATTAAGTTGATAACGGTTTATAATGAGGCCAGATATATACAAATCACGAATTTAATGTCAAAAATGGTAATTTTTGCCTGATGTCAAAAATATTTGCTACTAAAATTCCGCGCTAATTCCTATTCTGAAGCTAAGGAGTGATCAGTCATGATTATTGGTGAACAACTACGCAAGGCCCGCACGGATGCCGGCATGTCGCAAGAGCAGCTGGCCGAAATCATGGCAGTCAGTCGGCAAACCGTCTCGAACTGGGAGAATTCCCGCAGCTATCCTGATATTGAGCGCGTCATGCGCATGGCTGACCTATACCATCTCTCCTTAGACAAAATGTTGCGAGGTGATGAGCAAATGATCCAATCTTGGCTGAACGCGGCCAATCTCGCCAAAACGGGCAAGCGGCTGAGCGGACTGCTGCTTCTGAATATCGCGTTAACAGTCGCAATTATGCTGTTTAGTCACAGCTTGTGGCTATCTGCGATTCTCTTACTGCTTCTAGTCGGCAGCATCAGCGCCGTCTTCTACTTGCTAATCAAACTGATTTGAGGTGAAAATCATGCTAATCTGGCTCTTGTTTGTGCTCTTAGCCGCCATGGTCACGGCAGTAATCACGTTATTTTACCAACTTAGTCAGCTGCTAACACTCGACGCGACGGCCCGTAATCTGGCGCATCCCAAAGTCACTGCCGTTCTGGCCGCAGGCACGCAAAATGGTGTCGTGCTACTAGCCTATTTGGCACTGCGCCGCGGCCACCCCATTGACGCAACGCGGGATGACCCGCGTCGTCGCGAGCGACTCAAAGTGGGAACGATTGCGGCGTTCGCGGTGCTATTGATCTGCGGGGTCTGCACGGCCATGTTGCTGCTGTCAGGGCAAATTTAGTTTCAGCAAGCTGCAAGCAAAACGGTCCAGAATGGTTGGTTGTCCAACCAATCTGAACCGTTTTTTGCTGCAATTCTTTAACGTGCGGCGTGCTCTTCAAACTCACCTGCTAAGGCTGCAATCAGCCGGATGCCCTCTGCAAACGCCCGCTCCGTCATATTCTCATTCTTACTGTGGTTGTTCTGGTCAAAATTCGCCAGTGGCAAAGTAAACGCCTGCGCACCCAGAATATCGGTCCACACGTAGTTCGGCACCGTCCCCGCCATGCACGGTTCAATCAGCAACGGTAAATCAGCCGCGGCGGCTGCGTTCCGAAACACGGCCAGTTCCGCTACACTCGCCTTGGTGGTTGCCGGCGGGATGTCACCAGTGGACTCGATGGTGAGCACGCCGGCCGCGGTGAAGGGTGCAAGCAGTTTAGCGACTGCCGCCGCAATTTGGTCAGGCTTCTGCGTACCAACCAGGCGCATGTTGATGCTGGCAGTCAGCTCACCCGGAATGATTGTCTTAATGCCCGCACCGTTATAACCGGACGCCACGCCCGACACGTTAAAGGTCGGCTCAAACATCAATTTGTGGTAATAGTCACGCTTGTTGCTGGCCGTGATGGCCCCACCAAACACTTCTGCGGTGTGCTCAGGGTCATAGGGCAAATCGTCAATCAGCGCCCACTCGGCAGCGGTGGGTTCGGCAACGCCATCGTAGAAACCCGGAATACGAACGTGCTGCTTGTTCGCATCGTAGAGCAGATTGAGAATTTGCTGGAAAATCAGCACTGGATTCGGCAAAATGTTGCCCGCGTTACCCGAATGATTGTCATGCTGCGCCGTTTTGATATGTAGCTTGATGCCAAACAAACCGCGATTGGCGAGTCGCAGCACATGTGCTCCCGACGCATTCATGGAGCCGTCCACCACGATGACCCGCGTAACGTCCGCTAGTGCAGTCGCACGCAACTTGCGCACAGTATCTGCAAGATGCAAACTCCCCTGCTCCTCTTCGCCTTCAATGAGCAGCTTAATGGTCTGCTTATGGTTAGGGTGCGCAAGCAGGAAGGCGTTGAGCCCGTTAATGGTTGCCAGCAGTTGCCCTTTGTTGTCGCCAGCGCCGCGGCCGTAAAGCCGCTCGCCGCGCTTAGTCATGGTGAACGGTTCACTGTCCCAGTCCGCACGTTTGCCCGGATCCATCACGTCATAATGGCCGTAGAACAACACCGCATCAGGCGTTGTTCTCGGAATGGTGGCCACAAGTGCCGGCGCACCGCCCGTGGTCACGCGCGTCACCACTGCGTCGCAATAATCCGTCAGTAAGGTGGTGAGATATGTACAGATGGCTGCTTTTGCCTGCGGATTAGCGCTTGTACTCTGGTAACTAATGGCTTTGCTGAGGCTAGCCTCAGCGTCGCTAATTTTACGCATCCTTTTGCCTCCAATTAATGTTGATTAATCACCACTGACAGGTCCAAGCTCCGCACGCAAAATGCGCATGAACGCATCCGTCAGCCGCGACTTGCTCTGATTATCGCGCCGAATGACCACGATTTGCAAGCTATCCAGGTCCATCCCCGTTGCGAATTCGCGCAAACTGCCCGCCGCAATTTCAGCTTGTACCACAAACCGCGGCAGGTACACCATCCCCAGGCCGTTCAAAACGCTACGCTTGGTCGCCTCGACACTGCCTATCTCCAGTAAGGAGGCGAATTGCTGGTCGTGCTGGCGTAGATGTGCCACTAGCCGCTTGTGGTAGATACTCTCAACGTCGTCTGTCAGCAGGCTCACCGGAAGTTGCACGTGTTCGCGGCGCAGGGTGTCAGCGTCGACGTGTAAATCCGGACTACCCACCAGGGCCATGGGCACAATACCAAGTTTTGTTACCCGCAACTTGGGGCCATAGCCGCCGACATCGTAGTGCACACCCAGGTCAACTGTTGCCGCGCGCACCTTCTGCGGAATACGAAAGCAATTCGTTCGTTGCAAACTCAATTGCACGCCTGGCAGCTGGCGGTGAAACGCGGCGATAACCGGCTGCATTTTGTAGGTCAGTAGAGTGTCTGGCAACGCCACACGCAGCTCGCCAGTGAGCGTAGCGTCACTGCGGCCATAGTTTTTCATGGCGGTCACGGTGCCCAGCACCTGCTGCACTTGCGGCATCAGGTCGCGGCCGGCCTGAGTCAGAACCATTTTGCGGCCAGTTTTGGCAAACAGCTGCAAGCCCAGTTCCTGTTCGAGTTGTTGCACCTGGGCGGTCACGGTGGACTGCGCATAATTCAGCTGGTTGGCTGCCGCTTGGAAGCTGCCCGTATCCACGATTGTCCGCAGCGTAATCAGATTTTTGATGTCCATGAATGACCCTCCGTGTTTAATACATCGAAATGACTGAATTCATAATTCGCATGTTTCGACTATTCCGAATTAAGCATGTGCTTTACTATATGACCTAAAGAAAGCACTTGTCAATCGAACAAGGAGATAACAACATGCAGATTAGCACTTACCAAGCTTCAGACCGCAACCAGGTCATCGCCCTCATCCTGTACTTACAAAATTACGACAATCGCGTCGACTTATCACTAGAGGAACAGCCGGACATGGCGGACATTACGGGGCACTACCTAGAGACAGAAGGCGGCTTCTGGGTGGCCCGCGCCGACAATGGGGATGTCGTCGGCACGATTGGTCTGCTGAAGCCGAACGCGGACTACGGCGTGCTCAAGAAGTTCTTCGTGCTGCCCGAATACCGCGGCCATGAAAAACACGTCTCGGCCGATTTGTTTCAGCAACTACTCACCAGCGCCCGTGCAAAAGGCCTGCGTGCACTCGTTCTCGATACGCCGGAGAATTGTCACCGCGCACACCACTTCTACCGCAAGAATAGCTTCGTAGAACTGACACGCGAGCAGGTGCCCGTGCAGTACGATTATCCCGATCGGGACTCACTGTTTTTTGAGCTCACACTGTAAGTCGCAGAACACGCAAGAGCGCCCGCCGGAAAAATTCCGACGAGCGCTCTTTATTTACCTTAACTCAGCTGTTTTAACTCAGCTGTTTTTTGCGTAAGGTCACGGCCGCAAATCCGGTCAGCATCAGCAGTGCCAGCAGTGCCGCGACAACTGGTGCCCCCAGCAGACGCAGTTGACCACCAGTCTGCAAAATGGTGTCGCCCGCCTGGCGGTTACCGGTCAGTGTGCTGGTGTGGCGCACTGTGCCGTTGCCAACGGGTTCCTGAGTGTCCGGCAGACTGCCATGCGGCACGTCGACACCTCCAGTCAAACCTGACTTAGGTGTGTAAGTGTACACGGCATGTGTGGCGTCAAAAACCAGGACAACTGGTGCGGACGGCTTGTCCACACCGGTGCCAGCCAGTTCTTCGACGAGGTAGGTCGCACCCAGACTTAAACCGGTCAGTTGCGCTTGGCCTTTGGCATCAGTGGTCAGCACTGTCGACAATGCGGCAGCACCAGTCACGGCGCGATACGAATCCGCCTTAGTCGCATCAATCGGTGCCCCACCACTGGCTTGAATGCGTGTGACCCGGTAGCGAGCCCCGGCCAACGGCACGGTTTCTTGGCTACTACTCTCGTCCGCCGCAGAAACGCGTTTATCGACGTTCAAAACGGCAGTTGTCGTGGCGTTCACCGGTTGCGGCTGCGCCCAGACGACCAGCATAAAGAGCGCGCTCACAATCCATACCCATTTCTTCAATTTCATTCCTCCCTTCTGTGTTTTACCCTTTGTAACTCCTTGAACCATGTTTCAACTTACAAAATGCGCAACTTAGCAATCGTGCCCGTCGCACCGACCATTGCCAGCACAATTCCGGCAACAATCGTTAACAGTGTCCCATGGCCACCAGCCTTAGGATACTGACCGACCAGATCAGCATCATTTTGCTCATCAACGACAAAGGTCACGTTGGCATCCGCCCCGTCAATTGTGGCAGTTGCCGTGTCAACGGATGCGCTGTAACCACCAGGTAATTCGCCCAGTTTGACCGTGTAGGTGCCTGTGGTGACGTTGAGCGGCAGACGCACCGTTCCGTCAGCGCCAGTCGTGCCAGTTAGAACCACTTTGCCGCTTGCATTGGTCACGGTGAGTGGGACATTCGCCAATGGCATCGCCGCGCCCTCACTATTCACAATTTTGGCCACGATATCGTAGGCAAAACGGAAAGTTTCGACACGGTTAGCGGCTGCACTCGGTGGCGTGTACGTTTCTGTCTTGGACCCCGCGCCACTGACGTTGTCCTTGTCGTGGGTCACGCCCCGCCAAGCGCCGTACATGCCGGCACTCAGCAAAAACTGCGGCAAGACGACCTTGCCGGTCCAGTTGCTACCAAAGGTGATTGTCTTCAGCTGCGACTTGGCGCTACCGTTGTATGCGTACGTTGGGAAGACTTTATCGGACGCATCCCATGCGCCCTTAACGGTCCATCCGGAAACATCGATTGCCGTTAAGGCGTTGTCTCCCCATAAAATGTTGGTGATGTTGGTGTTGCCGCGGCTATTGAGTTGCCATTTAGCAACTGGCAAATCAGTGATGCTACTCATATTTTGAAACATACTGGTGAGGTTGGTCGCACTGGCGAGAACCCAGTTTTCAATGCCCGGCAAACTGATTAACTTCTTGTCGCCCTCAAACATACTTCCAAAATCCTCACCAACAGTCGGTTGCCAGCCGCTGAGGTTCAGACTCGTCAGACCAGTGTTCTGGTAAAACATGTTGCTGAAATCAGTGCCCTGACTCACATTCCAACTGCTCAAATCCAGCCTGGTGAGTGCGGCGTCATCGGCAAACATGCTACCAAAAAATTCACCTGAACTCGTGTTCCAGTTCAAGGTGCTTAAATTCGCCAATAGCGGGTCTTCAGCAAACATGAAACTGAAATCCGTAGCAGATTTTGGTTGCCAATTCTCAAGTCCGGCAATACTCGTGACTTTATCCAGATATGCAAACGCGTACTGGAAATCAATCACTCTGCTGACATCCCAACCGTTCAAAGGCTCAATTGAGGACAAACTTTGATCATCATAAAACATGTGGCTCATATTCGTAACATTGGCTGTATCCCAGTTGCCAACCCCAGCAACACTTTTGAGCAAAGGCTGCTTTTGGAACATGAAAGACATGTTTGTAACGTTACTAGTATCCCAGGAGCCAAGTCCACTCAGCGTCGTGATTTTAGCATTTGTTGACGTTGTCGTGTTGTCCGAATTGGAGACCAATGACGCAAACATATAGTTCATATTTGTCATTTTGCTAACATCAACGTTCTCAAGGCCGGTAACCGTTGTTAAATTGGTAAAATTTTGAAAAAAACCCTTTGAACCATCAATCATTGAAGTACTACCTTCAAAACTAATGCCGGTCACCTGATCTTTAAAACTGCTCAGCTTGATATTGTCCGAAATGACGTTCTGAGATAAGGCCCCGGTGCTGCTTGCAAAATGTAGCGTGCCTGCGTTATCCAGATAGAATTTTGCCCCAGCAGCATCACTCGTTGCAGTAGCGGGACCACCCCGCCAGATACCTTTGATACTGGCGGCATTGTACGCCGAATTATTAAATGTCGCAGCGTTGACATCCTGTTGTCCAGAAAGCAGTAGCAAACCCAGCAACAACGTCAGCGTGCCGAGCAAACCGATAGCCCACCGGCGACTGACAAATCGAGCACGTGCATGCGTTTCATTCAATCCTTCCACCCCCTTCCCTGAAGATTGGTAAATTGAGTTGATGCGTTATTCCCCTATTTCCACAAATAGGCGTGGCGATAAAATCGCTACGCCCCTTGCGGAATATCCTACTTAATTACTTAGCTTCACGCTGACGACGCTTCATGACGTAGACACCGGTTGCACCGGCAACAATCAGAACCGTAGTGAAGGCGTAAAGAATAATCTTCTCCTGGGAACCAGTCAGTGGCAGGTTTGGCAGGAGGTTGTCGTTATCGACAACCGTTGCGTCAACATCGGTATCCTGGGTCGCGTGGACAAGGTGTACCGTTTGATCAATATCGTAACCAGCAGGCGCGTCAGTTTCAACCAGGTAGTAATCCCTAGCACTACCGTCGCTGTTAACTTCAAGACCAGTAAACTCGGCTTTCCCGTCTTTATCAGTTGTCACCTTGTACGTGCTGCCGTCTTTCTTGGTTACGGGGTTGGTACCGGCTTCAGCATCTGCCTTAGTTGGGTAAAGTGTGAAGGTCGCGTTAGCCAGAACGTCCCCGTTATCGCTCTTCTTCAGAACATCAACGTTACCAAAGTAAACAGTTGGCGTTGTTGTGTGGTCATCGCCATCACCGCCTGGCTTGGTTGTCTGGTGAGTTTCGGTATCAGGGGTAATGGTACCCTTGTAGTAAGTATCGAAGGTGTTGATGATTTTGGCATCAGAGTCGGCCTTAACCGTCGTGTCGATGGTTGCGACCAGCTTGCTGTCCTTAGAAGCGCCAGCGAACTTCTTAATCCCTTCGTCAGTCAACTTAACGGTAACGGTGGTCTTACCGTCCGCGTCATCGGCAGTCACGGTGTAATCCGTGTCTTTAACCAATGGGGTGTCGGTCATACCGGCCTTAGAGTTAGGAGAACTAATGGCAACCTTAGAAATATCCTTGTAGGTCATCAGCGAGTCGTCGAGGGTATCAACCAGGCGCAGTTCGTTCGCATAGGTCTTGTATTCGGTCGTATCCTTAGTGGTGGTGCTGCCATCTGCGTTCGTAACGGTCTCGGACTTGTTGCCGGCGGTCACAACGCCGGAATCATGGATGTCAGAAGGCCGGTTAATGGTCAGGTCCCAGCTAACGTCCGCGCCGCTTTCAACACTCTTCGTAGTGGAATCATCGTCAAAAGTCTTCACTGGGTTCAGCAGAACACTTGTAGTATCAACTTCGTTCTTCGGGTAAACGTTTACGTCATAAAGCAAAGACTTGTCGTTCGTCGTGGCGTCAGAATGTGTCATTGGTACGTGCACGATAAATGGTGCAGCCGCAGTCTTCACAGCATCACTTTCCTGTTCAGTGACCAGGTAGTAACCGTCGGCGGAGGTACCGGTACCCAAATCAGCTGATGCTGTACCATCTGCAGCAGTGGTTACGGTCTGTTCAGCAAAGCCAGTATCAACGGTGTAGGTTGAGCTGTCGCTCGCATCAAAAGTCTTACCAGCAACCTTCGTCACCTTCTGCACCGTGAAGCTAATCCCGCCAAGTGGCTTGGCACCTTCAGGCACGGTTGAACTTGGTTCGCTGCCGTCAGTGTTAACGGCTGGCGTCCCGGTGTACTTATGCAGGGTAATGCTGCGTTCGCTGGTGGTGTCCGCTACGACCCCAGCTGCAGATACCGTTGCAAAGTGGGTCTGGATGAGCGGTGCGCTGACAGCTCCCAGAGTGCCGAGTGCAAGGCTGCATACGCTCAGCGCATGGATCAATTTCGTCTTCTTCATTATGAATTCCTCCATTCATTTTGCGCCCGGCGATCCCCACTTCGCCTGACTTACAAAAATAGTGTAGCATCGGCAAAAGCCTCTATGTGGAAAGCGGACACTAGTGTCCTAGTCACTTCTGTCCTAGACACTTCTGACCTGTTGGCTGTTATTTCTGGGTCACAATCGCCAGCAAAAAAGCCCTGCCCAACCTCCACTCAGGAAGTTAAGCAGGACTGCCTGCACTTATCTTGATTATTAAGCACCTAGTCGCGCTGCCGCCGGTAATAGACCGCACCAGTGCCACCAAGTATGATCAAACCAATCCCGCCGACAAGCCAGGACAACTGCCCGCGGCCCCCAGCCGCTGGATACTGACTGACCAAATCAGCGTCATTATCCTCGCTTAGCAAAATGTTCACCAGAGCATCGCCTGGTGCTAAGGTTGCGGTTTTGACATCCGAATCACCGGTCCAACCAGTGGGCACAGCCGTGGTCATTTGTGCCTTGTAAGCACCTGCCAGCTGGTTGCTCAGTACTGCCTTCCCGTCACTATCAGTGGTAATGGTCTTGATCGTGCCGTCTGGTGAGGTGAACTTAATATCAATTCCGGCTTTCTTAACGGCGTTACCGTCATTATCTACGAGCTGCACGGTTAGGTCGTTCGCCAAGCGCAAGACATCAGTCCGATCCGCATCGCTCCCACTTGCTGGTGCCTTATATTCGGTCTGGCCATTAAAAAACCTTGCACCGCTGGCAGATGTCAACTGTGAAGCGCCAGCCACTGTTGGCACCGCCAGTGCAACATAGCTCAAATCGTGAGTTTCCCCGCGCCACAGGGCGTAACTAGACATCTTACCTTGAATGAGTGCCTGTGGTGACAGAATCCGCACCGGCAGCATCAGTGAGGTCGTAATACTTGGTCCCACAATGACTTTGGTCAGCTTGGGATCACAATTTGCATCCGTGGGGTCCGTAACGTCGGTCAGCTGAAAGAAATTGATAACACTGTTTGTACTCGTCAATTTGAGACCAGTCAAGTCTACCGTTTCCAGTGAGGCACAGTCGGCCATCCCGTTGCTCATTGTCGATATCGTGGCTCCCCACCCATGTGTCGTGATACTTTTGATATCTGGCATGGATCGGAACATGCTCATCGCATTAGCAAGGGATGGCACCCGCCACTGATCAAGGCCCGTAATCTCCGCCACACTGCTACCAGCAAAGCCGTTGGTAGCGGATGTGAGATTTGGCATCGATCCAAAACTACCGACATCTAATTTATCCAGACTCTTCGTGTTGGCAAATGCGTCGGAAAGATCAGTTACATTTGGCAGGACCCACTGACTCGTGTTCAGGGTTTTAAGGGACTCACACTCTGCAAACAATCCGCTCATGTTCTGCGCACTTTGTGGTCGCCACCCCGAAACATCAAGGATGCTCATGCCACTACGTCCACGAAAAACACTGTTCATATTTGTCACATGACCCACATTCCACTTACCAACGGGAATTGTGTAATCACTGAACGTATCAATACCCTTATAATAATTGGGCGAGCTACTGTCATTTTCCTCGTCCAACGAAAACATGCTGGCCATGTTGGTCGCTGAACTTGTATTCCAATTAGCTAAACCCGTAAAAACGCTGGGAGATAAATTAGGCAGTCTGTTGAACATGTTGTAAAAAAGGCTGACCTTGCTAACGTCCCAATTGGCAAAACTATCAATAGTTTGCAGATTGGGACAACTGGCAAACAGACTGCCCATGTTTGTCACTTTACTGGTATCCCAATTGGCGCTACCACTGATGCTAGTTACACTTAAAGACGCAAACCAGCCTTCCATACTAGTCACTGCACTTGTATTAATATTTTGAAGGCCACTAATACTTGTCAAGCCTGTCTTATTCGCAAAGCGAATCTGAAACAAATTAAACAAATTACCAAAATTATTGTCGACCCGCAACGGGCCGTCAAAGACAATCTTGCTTACCCCTTTGAACGCCGCCTGATTAAGGATACTCAGATCGGTTGCAGCATCAGAACGTCTCGTATCGAAAATCCAGTCACTCCCGGAGTCCGCGGCCGAGCTGCCACTGACGTGCAGTGTGTTATTTGCATCAATATAGGCTTGGATATCATACCGGTACGCCCCAGTATTGACATTACGCATGGCATCAATCGCCCCCTTGTAGGTTGCCGCATTATACGCAGATTGATCAAATGCCGCGGCCACTGTCCTACTTGGTGAGAAGTAACAACTAAGCCCAATCAGGAGCAGTAGGTAACTAAAAAGCAGCGCGAGTCTGCGTCGCGACCCAATCATTTTTTCTTTCATTATCTTATCCTCCAACACTGACTTACACATATACTCGTGCGCTGCACGCGAAGCCGCCAGCGCACTCGTACCCGCCCCCCTTGCTTCTCCTACGTCCAGAGTATCACGCAACACCCCCGTGCAACTGTGACCGGACAGAAGTGACTAGGTCAGAAGTGTCCCGTTCGGCGTGTCCGCGGAATCTCATCAATAAAATACCCCGCCTGCACTCCTCGGGGAGAAGCAGACGGGGTACCTTCATAGGGAATTGGGGGGAATGGTGCGAACCTGCGACCAAAAGTTCTCGGGGGGATGATCGCGGGTTATTGCTTAGGCGTGTTTGCGCTTAAGTAACACCACACCGGCGGCACCAATAACAATCAGGACGCCGGCGGCTGCGTAGAGCAGCAGACGCTCATTAGTCCCAGTTAAAGGTAAGTTTGGCCACAAATTATCGTGGTCGACAACCGTTGCGTCAACCGTAGTGTCGCGCTTTGCGGTAACTGAAAACACCTTACCATTCAGATCGTAACCGGCTGGTGCATCGGTTTCGGCCAGGTAGTAGGTTTGCTGCTGGCTGGCAGGATCAACCTGCAAGCCGATAAACTCTGCACGACCGCTCACATTCGATTTGGCGGTGAGGACCTTTTTGTTACCATCCTCCACCGGATTAGTCCCCGCCTTGGCGTCAGCTGCCGTTGGGTAAAGTGTGAAGACTGCGTTGGCCAGTGCGTGGCCGTCCTCATCCGTCTTGTCGACGTCCACGTTCCCCGTGTACACGACTGGTGCGGAGGTGTCAGCGCTGCTGGGCAACGTTGGCTTTGTCGTATCAGAGCTGCCGGTGGCTAGCGGTTCGTCGACGCCAGAGTGCTCATGGACAAGCGCGCCGGTTGCCGTGCCTTTGTAGTAGCTGTCGAAGGTGTTTTGCACCATACCGTTCACGTCGGCAGTAACGGTTGTTGCCACCGGAATAATGAACTTGGTACCAGCAGGCTGATCAGCAAACTTCTCAATACCAGCAGCGTTGAGTTCAAAACGGGCAACCTGATAGGCACCATCTGACGGCAGATTGCCAACTGCATCACCAGAATGCGTCATCCACTCTACCGGTACATCCGTCTTGGTACCATCAGGTGCCAAGAAATACGGCTTGTCATAGCCCAAATAACTCAAGTTGGCTGTAATCAACGGATCGGCAAGCACGATTTGGCTGGCGTAAGTCACCGTGCCATCGTCGGCTGTCGCCTTAATATCCGTTGGCCGCGTGACGCTGAGGTTCCACAAAACGTAATTACCAGTCATCACTGAAGTTGCGAGCGCATCTTTACCGTCGACATCCTGCACTGTCTTTTGCGGCTTGAGTGCAACTGCATCTTCATCCAAATCGTTCTTCGGATAAACGTTGACGACATACACCAAATCGTTATCGCCGGTGCTGGCATTCTTGGTAGTCTGCGGCAGGTGCACGATGAACGGATCACTCGTGGTCGCAACCAACTTGCTGGCCAGTTCGGTTATTAGGTAGTAACCATCCGCCGCTTTACCGGTGCCGACTTTTGCAGTTGCTGCACCCTGAGCGGTCGTTGTTGTCGTGATTGCATTGAAGCTGTCATCAAGGGTATAGGTGCTCGCATCACTCGCTGCTAGCTTTTTACCACTAACTTTCTGGATGCGTTCGACCTTGAACTGAATGCCCTGAAGCGGCTTGCTGTCGCTCGGCACGTTTGCGGCATCGGCAGTTGTACCGGTGGCCGGGGACGTACTTGGCGTCGTGCTGCTTGTGTACTTATGCAAGGTGATGCTGCGCACCGAGGTATCATCCTCGGTAGCAGCGGCGACGCGGATGGTTGGCGCAACATTCGTGGCAGTCATCATGGCACCCATGCAGCCGAATGTTAATCCAAGTATCAACGCCCCATGGATTAAACTTGTTCTTTTCATTTTGCACGTCTCCTTGGTCGCGGCCAACCCGCCGCTGAATCTAATTTAGCATGGATAAGTGCTCAAAAACGGGCAACGGACAGAAGTGGCCTGGACACTTCTGTCCTGTTCATTGGCGCTTCCAACGCCGGTATCAAGCCAAAGCGGACACGAGTTGCAGCAAAGCGGGGGCTGCCGGCGGTTTACCCCGCAATGAAATCTGCGTATGCTAAACCCAGACATAAGGGGAAGGAACCACGAAAATGAAGCGAAAACGGAGGGTGCGCCGCTACCGCACATATTGGCTATATATTTTGATTTTATTGCTGGGCATTGGCCTCATTCTGAGCCCCAGCATCTACACCCATGTGCTGACGCAGCGGCACCGGGAAACCGCAACGGTTTATGAACACCGCAGCCGTAAACAGCTGGGTAAGAACGCGCAGCAGTTGCAGCGGTATAACCAGCAACTCGCTAAGGGCAAACTCATCACGCTGCCCCTCACCCAGACGCAGCGCAAACAGAGCATTGGCTTCGTCACCATCCCCAGCATCAACGTGACCAACCAGCCGATTTACTACGGCGGCGACGACAAGACGCTGGCAAAAGGCGTCGGTGTGATGCCGGGTACCAGTCTGCCCATCGGCGGCAAGTCGACGCTCAGCGTGCTGTCCGGCCACTCTGGTTTCAGCAACCAGGTGATTTTTGACAACATTCGACACCTAAAGAACGGCGCGTACTTTTACGTCAGCGCGCTAGGTCAGCCGCGGCACGCATACCGCGTTTACAAACGGCTGGTGGTTGACCCACGGGCCAAGAACGCGCGCAAGCCAATCCACATCCAAACTGGTCAGGACATCACCGTGCTCTTAACCTGCACGCCGCGCTTCATCAACTCGCACCGCCTGCTGGTGTTCGGTAAACGTGTGTCCCTGCCAACTAGAGCGCAGGTTAAACACGCGACCCGGAAACAAAACAGCGACTTACCTTGGCCAGCCATCACTGCAATGTTTGTGCTTGGCGTAATCGCAATTGTGGGCGCTATTTGGTTCGCACGGAGCCGCCACCCGCACGCACGTAAAAGGAGGCAGTCATGAAAAAACGGCAAGACCAAACGCAGTCAGTCCCGGCACGCAAAAATCGCCACGGTTGGTTGAAGTGGTTCTTTGGCACGCTGCTGGTTCTTGGGGCCATCCTCTTCTTCGCGCCAATCATTTACGACATGCAACAAACGAACCAGCGCGACAAGCTTGAAGAAAGCTACGTCAAGCACATGTACCCAGCGGATGCGCAGCGCGACGAACTGATCCGCCGTTACAACGCTAACGCGCACGCCACCCAGCAAAAGCTAGCCAAGCCTTACCCTAAGCTTAAAATCAGCCAAATCGTGAAGTACCCGAAGTCACCAATCGGCAACATCACCATCCCGGCGATTAAACTCAAACGGATGCCCATCTACTTCGGGGATAGCGATGAAATTTTGGCCAAAGGTACCGGCGTGATGCCCTTCACGTCCCTGCCCAGCCCTGGCAAGTACGTTACCAGCAGCGTGACGGGGCACACGGGGATGGCGAACCGCGTGTTCTTCGACAACATCCGTTACCTCAAGCACGGGGATGTGTTCTACATGGACGTCTTCGCCCACCACCTGGCCTACGAAGTCACCCGTATCAAGGTCATCGACCCAACCAAAGCCACGGCGGTGCAAAATTTCTACGTCAAGGATGCCAAGAACAAGGCAATTCTCATGACCTGCACGCCAATCGGGATTAATGATCACCGGCTACTAGTCTACGGTAAGCAAATTCCAATCAAGGACGCTAAAAAGCATGCCACGCACGACCGCACCGCACTTAGCCCCTTGCAACTGTGGCAAGACGCCATTATTTTGCTGCTGATACTGGTGCTCATCTGGTGGCTGTACTGCCTCTGGCGCGATCAACGCGAACGGCAAGCTAAGCGGCAGGCGGCGTTGATCCGCATTGCGAGCGCCCTGCTTGCCCGTAGCCAGCAATTGACTGAACAAACAAGAAGGAACGATGACTAATGAAACGTTTTTTACGCTGGTTCTGGCCGCCGATTTTGGTTGTCTGCATACTCGCAGGCCTGGTGTTTGCCGGCAGTGAAGCGGTCACCCACGACGTCCCACTAAACTTGCAGTCGTGGCGCGCTAATGCAACAACCAATCAGGACAAACGTGTTGGCAAATCAGTCGCCATCAACGACATAAGCACGCCGGAACTCGCTAAGGCGCAAGCCGCCGCCCCGACGCAGCAAAAGCACTACGGAATGGGCGAACTCACCATTCCGAAAGTGCACATTGATCTGAGCATATACGCGGTCATCACCAACCTAACACTGGCAACCGGTGTGGCCCGCTATTTTCCTGATCGGCCAATGGGCCAAGGCAACAACGTGTACGCGGCGCACAATATGTTTGGCGCCAACATTTTGCTCGGCGGCATTAGTCGGCTCCATAATGGCGACAGTATCTCTCAGACCGACTTCAAGAAGGTCTACACCTACAAGGTGGTGTACAACCGGGTGGTGCGCATGACCGAGACCACCGTCCTTAACCAAACGAGCGAACGTCGCATCACGCTCATTCGCTGCGAAGGGCCCCGCCACAGCAAGTTCCGGCGCGTCGTGATTGGGCGGCTGCAAAAGGTGGCCGCGTACAAACCGCAGCGGCAAGCACCGCACCATCTTCTGCGGACTAGCCAGCGACTGACCGGAGTCCTCGCGATCGGACGCGTGAACCGCCCGCTCATCGTTGTTTTAATCCTCCTGTTCATCTTCCTGCTCGCTTTGTCATGGCGGGGTTACTACAACGACAACCGCTCATAAAAATAGGCAAAATAAATAGCCCGTGGAATTCAAATTCGAATTCCGAGGGCTATTTATTCGCACCATCGACTAATCGGCATTTGCCGCAATTTGTTCAACGGAGTGCCAGAGTTTTTCAATTCCGTCCCGGTCGTGGCGGAAAATGCCCTCGGGGATGAAATTGGCCACACTGACGAGCAGCTGGTCCTTTGTGCTCGTTGCGTTCACACAGTCACCATCCAGATAGCCGCTAATTGCCAGTGCCAAGCGTTTGTACATCCGGAAGTAATAGTTACTCCAAAGCACCACACGCTTCTTGAACATCTCGCAGACCTCACGAACATTATCCGGGTTGGCAGAGTCAACCGCGCTGTCGAGCAGGCTGATGTAAAAACCATCCAGCACGGAGTCCGCCTGGTCAT
Organism: Lacticaseibacillus songhuajiangensis; assembly: GCF_003946025.1. Lineage (GTDB taxonomy): Bacteria > Bacillota > Bacilli > Lactobacillales > Lactobacillaceae > Lacticaseibacillus > Lacticaseibacillus songhuajiangensis. Next base: position 20,985 of record NZ_RHNR01000005.1, read on the forward strand.
CAAGATTGGACCAACCAACGTTACGCTGCGCCATGTCACGGCCTGGGAAAATTTTGCGTAGCTCCTGATACGGAATGTAGCTAACGACTCGACTAACCAAACGAAAATCGAATGCAGTCAGGGAGTCGAAGCCGAGATAGCGCCGGAACAACTTCATGGCATCATCCTTGGCATCCTGGGCATTACCCTGCAATTCCGCAATCATCAGTCGACAGGTAATGACCTCACTGCGCATCCACGGTATGTGGTACTGCTCATAAGCCGCCTCGAGCTGGCGCACCAGCTTCTTGAGGTCGTCAATATTCCCCGTGGCGCCGGCGCTGATCACGCGCTCATCCACCAGGTTGCAGACCGCGATGGGATCATCGGTCAACCCGCTAATTTCACTGGCATCTGCGGCCAAGTACGCTAGCAAAGTAAGAAACTGACTCACCTTCATGTCGACCTGCCCGTATGCAATGCGTTGCAGTGTTTTATCCGACCAACCCAAGTCACTGGCAATCTGTTGCCGGGAGATGTGCTTAGACTGCCGCACTTCTTCTAGAAACTCACCAATTGCTTTTAAATTAACTGCCACCTGTAAGTCCTCCTCAATGAACGACCCCCGCAGTTTGGAACATAAGCCCACTCAAACCTATCAACTCTAGCAACCTGCCCCCAAGCAGAATTAACTAATTGTTCGCGCGTTGAAGCTTATGGATAAAGAATACACTATATTCAATGAATTTGTACAAGTGTGGCAAAATTATATTTTTGGTTAATTTAAAGACAATATTTTTTCATTTGTTTGTTAATTACACCTGTAAGCACGCGTTAAGCGGTTAGTGAATCGCTGCGTTAACTATTAAGTCAAAAGTTTTTTTTACTGCATTATTCGTTCAGAACGAAACATGATTCGCGCCTTTGCCCTAGCAATCGAGCCAGCGTCCGTAAATGGCTAACCAGTGGGCAAGTTCCAGCTTACGGACAGTGCCGAGACCGGGAAAATGTTGATCGGTGCTTAAACGTTCCAATTGCATGGTCGCTTGCGTCGCAGCATCGGGGTGCACCGCAAGCCAGGGCGTGAGCGTCGCCAGTGCTTCCAGGAATTTGGCACCAGGTTTACTGAAATCCGCGTTATTCACCGAGACAAAATGGTGCACCCACAAGGCCCCTTCCCGCTCGTACAGAAGATGCAGGGCAATCGCCCGTTGCGGGTAACCATGCTCATCATAATTCACAGAAGCGAGCGGGTAATCGGCCAGTCCGACGCCCTGCTGAAACTTCAAGGGGTACTGATAAAGTTCATCCTGGACGGTGTAGTAATCCGCAGTGTAACGGCGACTGGGTGTGTGGTCCGCGAGTAAAATACGTCGGTCGTGCGGCAAGGCGCGCACGCGCGCCTCATCGATGACAAGGGCCAATTGTGTTGGCGCCAGTAATTGCGCCTGGGCGTACGTTTGGGTCAGAAGCAGTGGTGCCGGCGCGTCGGTACCATCAAAGTAACGGGCAGCCTGCACAGGCGTAGGTAAAGGATACGGTATGGGAAAGCGTGGCTGAGCCAGCAAACCGTATTGCCCCACCTGCGGATTTTGGAGAATGTACAGCGGATGCTGAGCCTTGGCGAATGCCTTCACGAGCCGTGGAAGCGCAGCAATGTCCTTCACGGGTTCGACAATGGGAATAATCCGTTCACTTAGCCCCGCCTGCACCGCATCAATTAGCGCCAGCAGGTCGTACTGCCGCCCACGAATGAGTGGGTAATAGTTCATGCTTGCGCCTCCCCATCGGCTGGTAGATGCATTTTGAGGGTCGCCAACTCCCCGTTCAGCGCGTCCACTTCTTCTTGCAAGGCGGTAATCGTTTCGTTTTGCAGCTCGTCCGCGAACTGGTCATACAAGTTGGCGTCTGGATGGTAAATATCGTAGTTACTGCTACGTTTGCGTAATTCCTTCAAAAGCTGCTCATCGCTGAACTGCCCGAGTCCCTTCTCCACACGCTTGGCCTTCACGACTTCACGGTTCAAGCTCGTCAGGAAGCGTTCCGTAATCGCCGCGTCGTCAACCAGTAATTCCTGCCGGCGCGCGGGCCGCACGATGGTCAGGGCGCCGGGAGTCGTCACCGGCACCAACGCGGCGGCGAGCGCCTGCTTGTCGAAGGCCCGGTAAGTCATCACGCCAACGCCCGCAGGAATTTCATCTCGAACCTGCGCGTACAATTTCGGAGTGAGAACAAAATAATTGTAGTGACCCACGAAGCTCAGCTTGGCGTCGCTGTGGAAATCGCTCTTGGTCACTTTGAGTTCAAAACAGCGCCAGGTGTGCATCTGCGTCGCATCGGTTTGTAACACTAGGGTGTCCACAATTCCCGTATCGTCAGGCATCGCGACTTCTTCCACCGCAAGCGCGCCCTGTTCTTCCCAATAGGCGTAAAGTGTTTTCTCAAGATCAAGGGTGAGCTGCGTTTTGGACATGATGGTGCCTCCTGCAAGTACGATAATTTTGCTACTTTAGTATTAAACCGATTATACGAACATACGCTCGCTAGTGCAAACAAAAAGGACATGTTGCCATGTCCTCTCACTGTGTTTAGTTCATTCCCTTTAAATGGTCATCCAACCGCGCGTCTAAATCGTCATCAAAGTTTTGTCGAAGTAAACTTGGTGTCTTTTTCTTGGCTGTGAACCCTGGCCAAACACCTAATAAATCGATACCATCCAGTTCAACCTCACCTGGGATTTCAAATGCCTGTACAGCTTCAATAAATGCCGAAACATAAGGCGGAATCAGCTTCAAAGCTGAATTGTTTGTTGCTTCATAAATTGCTTCCATTTCGTTTTCATGCTTAGTCATGAACATGCGCGTGGCTTCTTGAAATTTGCGCATCTCTTTACGCCGCAGAACGCGTTCTCCGTCGTTGTTTTCGGCAATATTCGTCTTTTTGGTAATTAATTTCACCAAGAAGTATGGCGTATCAGGAACTAAGTCATATCGATCATAACTAAACGCCCCAACATCACCGTCGATATTATCAACAATCAAATTCAGAATATCTGTCTGCATCTCGCCAAATCCTCTCACTTTGCGCGGCCGTACTATGTTTGCAGTATCCGGCACCGTCGAAAAACGGGCAGTTGCAGCGGCCATCCCGCTCATCCAGTCCCACAATCGCGTCGTAAGCATATGCTCCGTAGACGGTCACTTCAACGAGTTGCGCACCCTCGTCAATCGACAAAATCTGAACCGCCTTTTGTTCACTAAAACCGCACTGCGCTCCCGATAAATGCGCGGCATCCTGCATTCTAACAGGGTGTTCCCCATTCCGTTAAGCTAATGCTGTTATTTTACCACAGAACTGCGCTTGCCCTCACGCGCTCAGCATCCCCCAATCACGCCGCACCATCTCGAGCACCACATCACTTAGCTCCGTAAACGGCGGGGCTTGCGGTGTGTTCAGCCACTCCACATAGAGCGCAATCACACCATTGGCCACGTATTGCGCCCGCATCTGCTGGCGGGCGCTCGGCTGCGGACTGCGTGTCAGTAGCGCCGTCGTCAGCATTTTGGCCATGTCTAGCAGTAGCACATCCTGCCGGCGGTAACGACAAATGTAGGTGAAGCCGGCGAGGTTTGCCTCGAATATGCGATTGAAGGTGCCGACCAGCGTTTCGGGGGATGCTGCCGCACCGGCGAGGACGTGGCCCAACTGTCGGCCGAGCTCCGCCTCGTACTCTGTGAATAACGCCCAGACATTATCGTAGTGCAGGTAAAAGGTGCGGCGATTGATCTGTGCCTGCTTGCACAGTGCCGTTACCGTGATGTCGCCGACCGCTTGCGTTTTAAGGAGCACGAAGAGTGCCGCGCGCAAGGCCTGTTGTGTGCGGATGAAACGGGGATCTGCTTGCCTCATAACTAATTCACACTTTCTACCATGATGTGGTTAATCGATTGTGATGACTGCTTTATATTATACACATTCAATGATTTGGAGGTCATGATATGTATACGATTAATTCCGTCATGAACGTGGTGTACCACAACCCCGCCGCGGCCGTGACGATGGCACTACTCACTTACGCCTTCGGGTTCGCGCAGTACATCACCAGCATGTTGATGCAGGTTAAGGGTAAGGAGGCGCCGTTCTACTTCTGGATGCACGCCTGGTACTTTGGCCACGACTTAACCTTCTCGCTACTGTTCTACCAGTGGTTCCACGTGGTGCACTTCTGGCTGTTTGAAGTCCTGTGGGCCGGCTGCGTCATCTTCGTGGGCATCGAACTCTTCTCGCTATTTTACTCTGTGAAGTACGAACGCGACCGCATCTGGGGCAAGTATCTGCACGCGCAGGTCAGCGTTAGCACCGCTTGGCGTTACGGCATCGTCGGGTATGCGCTCGGCTTCGCCCTCTTCTTCCTGATTCGGCTTGGTTTGGGTGACCAGATGTGCCTGATTCTGATGATGTCCACCAACGCCATCCTCGCACTAGCGGCCTCGTTCAAAATGCAGGAAATGGGCACGCGCCGCTTCGGCACAGTCATGCTCGGCTGGTACACCCTGTTTGGCACCATCTTCACCTTCCTGCCGAAGGGTTACGGTTTCTTCGCCACTCTAGTCGCACCACTGGATCACGCCTGGTTCTCCGTTCTCGGCGTCATCTGCGTGTTGTTTGCCATTCGCTACTTGGTACTGGCGTTCAGAATGCCGAAAGCGGCAAACTAATTGCGTGTCTGAACTGGATCAGTTGAACCAAAATGCACGCAAAATTCAGCACGTGCTAATAATTTATCTTATGTAAACAATGGTGCGACTGAATTCGCAATTTCGTTTATTTTCAAAATTTTTCCCAAACAAAAAGCAGCAGTCAATTATCGCGTTTATGACGTTTACCCCCAAAGTTGGAACAACTTTGGGGGTATTTTTATGACCAAAATTTCTATGGAGACCAAAATTCAGGTAGTTGAAGACTATCTCCTTGGTTCTGAGTCAAAGCTCGCTATAACCAACCGTTATGGCATTGCTCGAACACTCTTCGATATTTTAGTCGCGATTTACGAACAACATGGTAGGAATGGACTACTAAATCCGCCCAGTATTACTGGTCAGCTTCGGGTTTCTCTTGTACAGTGGAAGCAGACTAATCACGCATCCATGGTTGAAACTTGTGCGCAATTTGATGTACTTTCCGTTGAAGCTATTGTTCGCTGGGAACGTATATACAATCTGTATGGCAAGCAACCATTACTTGAGATGCGACCGGGAGTGAAACCTCATCGCAAAAGAATCAGATCAGGACAAGATCAAGCGCCTGGAACAAGAGAACTTATCCTTGCGGATACGCGTCGACGCCTTAAAAAAATTGCATGCCTTGAGACAGCAACTAAGAAAGAAATCAGTGAAGTCATCATCGAACTCAGGGCAAAATACCGATTAACTGATTTAATAGCTGCGTTACCAATTTCGATGTCCGTGTTCCAATACTGGCACCAAAAGCTACGCCATGCAGATCCTGACCACAAGCTCAAACAGCTAATTAGGCAAGTGTTCGAAGAACACCATGGCAATTATGGTGTCCCACGAGTAACAGTTGCCGTTCGGCGGCACTATGAATCTCAGGGGTTAACGAAACCCAATCACAAGAAGATTCAGCGCATTATGCATGAACTTGGCCTTAACAGCTCGGTTTACAGAAGGCGCACTCGTAAATACGATTCTTCGAAAGGTCCTCGCGGTAAGGTGGCTAAAAACCTGCTTCGTCGTCGTAATGTAGCAGACCGTCCATATCAGAAACTCGTGGCCGATGTGACCGAAATGAAGGCCAAGAACGGTGACAAAGTATACGTCGAAATCATCAAGGATTTATGGAGCAATCGTATCGTGTCATGGGCAATGAGTCCGCACCCAAATTTAAATTTTGCGGTAACACCCCTGATAGAACTGATTAGAAACATGCCCGCCACCGGTTACCAGGTTACCCTGCACACGGATCAAGGATGGCAGTATCAACACAAAAAATGGCGCGACTTACTCAAACGTGGTCGCATCAGACAGAGCATGTCTCGTCGCTCAACATGTTTGGACAACGCAGCATGTGAAACGGTATTTGATAAGCTAAAAACAGAGATTGGCCCACTCAAACAATTTGAGGATTATGAAGCAGTCTCCACGCCAGTTGATGTATGGATTAAGTACTACAATGAAACGCGAATTCAAATGAAATTAGGCGGTCAATCACCGCTCGAGTTCGAGCGGCAACTAACTGCCTAATTACAGAAAACTATTCAGTTCCAACTTTAGGGGTAAACGTCATTAACGCGCATCTGACTGCTGCTTTTTTAGAATGCTTCTGCAATTGGTGTGTCGCCGCCGACAATCTCGTAAGTGGCGCCCCACTTTGGTGCCTTACGCAACGCCACAGCAACTGCCTTGGCCACGTCCGCACGTGTAATTGCGGCGGCAGTGCCATTATTCACCGCGATGGTCCCGCGGGCCGGTTCATTCAAGAGTGTGCTTGGCTGAATGATCAGGTAGTTCAGTCCGCTTTCGCGCTTGAGCCACTCTTCGGAGTAGTACTTGGCAACGTAGTACGGCAGAATTGACGTCGGCCACTGCTCGCGCTTGTCAGCATAGAGTGCACTTATTAGCACGTACTTGCCAATCTTGGCCTCGTCCGCCGCCTGCATGGACTTAATCGCCCCATCTAGGTCCACCCGCAAGGTCATGTCGTCGCCGGTCTTACCACCTGAGCCGGCGGCAAAAATCACGGCATCCATACCGTTCATTGCGCGCGTCATGTCCGCGATGGGTCCGGTCACGTCCAGTGCCACCACGTGCACATCGTCCGCGAAATCCTTGGTTTGCGCCATATTGCGAATGCCGGCATACACTTCTTCGCCTTGCGCGCTTAAGTCGCGCACGAGCTGTTGGCCAACTTGGCCGTGTGCCCCAATGACTAGTACTTTCATGTTCTGCACCACTTTCTTTTGTTGTCAGTTCAGTTTCCGTTCACTACCTGCATCATCAGCGCGAACTCGGCACGCCGCAAGTCCTTTACGCACGCTGGTAGGCCGCGATGCCGGCCTGCAGCCGCTGCAAACCATCCGCCAGCATCGCGCTCGGGCAGGCAAAATTCATGCGCAAGAAGCTGTTACCATTACCGCGGTACTCCGCTCCGGAGGAGAGAATCAGACCGGTTTCCTTGCGCAGCGCCGCCACCAGCGCGTCCGCGTCATCCGTAATCGCGCTAACATCCAGCCACATCAGATAGGTGGCGTCACTAGCCACAACCTTAACTCCCGGCACCTTTTGGCTAATGAAGTCGGCTGCTTGCCGGTAGTTTTGCTGCAGTTGTGCGCGCAGGGCGTGCAACCACTCGTGCCCCTGCGTGTAAGCGGCGATGGTGCCCGGCAGCGCGAGCAGGTTCGGCTCGGCCACCTCGTCCATGTTCAACCCGCGGTTCACACTCGCGCGCAAGTTGGCTTCGGGTACGATGACGGTAGCCGCGTGCAGTGCTGCCACGTTGAAGGTCTTACTTGGCGACACCAGGGAGATGACCCCGCGGTTGAGTGGTTCCGGCAGTGAGAATGCCGGCACGTAATCGCGGTCGCCGCGTACCAGATCACCATGAATCTCGTCGGAAACGAGCACCACGTGGTACTGGTGGCACAACTGGGCAATCGCCGTCAGTTCACCGAGCGTCCAAATTTTGCCGACCGGGTTGTGCGGGTTGCACAGAATCATCATCGTGGTCAGCGGATCGGCGAGCTTGGCCTCTAGATCGGTGAAGTCAATGTGATACTCACCGTCCGCGTAAAGCAAGTCGCTGGATAAGGTGTGCCGCCCGTTGTTTTCAATCGAGTGGTAGAACATGTTGTAGACGGGCGCCTGCACCAGCACGTTGTCACCGATTCCACTTAGCCGCCGCACGATGGCGGAAAGCGCCGGAATGACGCCGGTGGCAAAAATCATCCAGTCAGTCTGCGGCCGCGCATTGTGCTCCGCAGCGTACCAGTCCGCTACCGCGTTGAAGTACGCGGCGTGCGGCTCTTCGTACCCGAAAGCACCGAGTTCGAGCTTCTTTTGCATCGCCGCCACAATCTCTGGTGCGGTCGCAAAATCCATGTCGGCGATCCACATTGGTAGTTCGCCTTCCTTGACATCCCACTTCACCGAGTCGGTGTGCAGCCGCTGCGGTGCGTGTTCAAAATCATACATTAAGCCGTCGCTCCTTTTGCTTTGTGTGTCTCCGTAATAATCTGCGTCTTTTGCGGGTCAATCACGGATGCGTCCATAATCAGTTCACCAATGCCGTGGGCGCGAATGATGCCGCTAATCGGGTTCTTCACGCTGTCGATATCGGTCGTAATCTCCGCATCAATCTGGCTGCAATATTCAAACGCTAGGTCGGTCCGCAAGAGGCGGCAGTTGATCATTTTGAGCCCGTCGATGTAGCACAGCCCCTGGTCACTTTCGATGGTGCAGTTCACGAGCGTCAGGTTCTTGGTGTTCCACGCCAGGTACTCGCCATCAATTGTGGAATCGTAAATCGTGACGTTCTCGCAGTTCCAGAACGCATCTTTCGAGATGAAGCGCGAATTGTGGACCTCCACGTCCCGCGCCCCGTCGAAGCAATAATTACCCACAATGTCGACATGGTCAAGGTAAACCTGCTGACTGTCCTTGCCGAAGTAGTTGCCGTTCACCTGCACGTTGGTGAGGCGCACGTCCTGACAAGTCCAAAGTGTCTCCTCGGCGTCGGCAAAATGCACGTGGTCGAGCTTAATCTGACTACTGCGCCGGAAGAGTTTGGGCGCCTGCAGCGAACTGTTCGTCACCGTGATGTCCTTGGTGTACCAAATCCCCGACCGTGACATCGTCTCGAACGTCGTGTTGTCGGCGCGCACGTGCTGACTGTACCACAGCGGGTACTTCCACTTGAAGACACTATCTTGGAGCGTAATGTTACGGCTCTCCTTGAGTGGGGATTCCCCCTGTCCAAAAGTCGTGCCGCTAATTTCGGCGTCGTGTTCACCAAACAATGACCGTTCGCCTTCAAAATACTGATTCTTGTATGTGCTCATGATTATTCCATCTACCTTATTTAAGTATCGGGTCGTGCGAAAAAACCCACAATGCTTATCCTAGACCCTTAGAGCTACTGTAAGGCAAGCGTCTTGGCCAATTTGTCCGTAAAAATTTTGCATGTAGTGTGCACCGAACTTGCGGCAAGTCGCACTTGCGCTATAATAGGCACAACATTCTAGTTAATCGAAGGGAGAACCGCATGACTTACACCGTTCAACAAGTTGCCAAGAAGATGGGCCTGACCGCCTACACCGTCCGTTTCTACCACGATCACGGCCTGTTGCCCTTCGTGAAACGCGACGAAAACAACAACCGCATCTTCGATGACGTCGACCTCGAGTGGTTGCACCTGATTACCTGTTTGCGGCAAACGGGGATGCCGCTGGACAATATCAAGCACTACTTCGACCTCGTACAGGAAGGTAGCGACACCGTCCCTGAGCGCTACCAGATTATGCTCGAACAGCAAAAGCGCACCCTCGACGAAATCGCCGAGCTCAACCGCCACCTGGCAACCATCAACGTCAAGGTTGCCCATTATGCCGACGTGCTGATCAACCACAAGCCCGACAGTTTCGTGCCGTCGAACGTGCAAGAAGCGCAGACATTACAAACTAGCGGTTCTGGCAGTAAGTAAAGCAGCAAATAGGCGCAACGCCGCATCCCCAGCAGGGACACGGCGCTGCGCCTATTTTAATATGACTGATTCAGTTCAGGTAAATTATTCCTGCACATGTCGCAGTCGCGTGTGTAGCCAGCAAGCCAGCAGCAGCATCACCGCCGTTACCCCGAGTACATAGCGCGGTAAAGCCAGCACACTGCCATTGTGCAAGACGCTCATCAAGTAAGTCAGCGCGCTAATGAGCAGGTAGTACACGAAGCTCAGCAGGCCGCTGGCCGTACCGATGACATCCGCAAAGCCAATGAGTGCCCGGTTGAGCACAATCGGCAGCGCGGTGTTAATGCCGGCAAACACCAGGAAGATGGCCATGAGTAGTACTGGCAACAAACGTGCCCCCAACCACATCCCCACCGCCCCACTCAACGCGAGTGTCAGGCCAAGATCAATAATACGCTCCGGCCGTAGCATGCGCGCCAGGAAGTTCGCCGCAACAGCGCCACTAATAGTGGCACCCGCGATGACGAGTCCTAAGTAGCCATATTGCAAGCTGCTGAAGTGGAAATGGCTTTCAAAGATGAACGGCGCCTCCGCGTAGTAGCTGAAGAGAATGCCGTTAATGCCACTGATGAGAAGGCAGTATACCCACACCCGCGGACTACGCAGCATGCGCCGCATCACCGCACCGGTCGCGATCGGATTACTCGTGGCGACTGGCAGTTGCCGCGTTTCCGGCAAACAACGCAGCACGTATAGCCACAGCAGCACGGCCATGATGACCAGCGCGCCGAACACACTCTGATAGCGGCCGCTACCGGCGAGCAATGCCCCGCCGAGCAGCGGTCCCAGTGCGGGTGACAGTGCGAGCGCGGCACTGACCTGGGCGAAGACCTGCTCACCGCGCACACCGCTGAACGATTCGCGCATAATGGTTTGGGTAAGGACGGAGCCAGTCGCGGCCCCAAACGCCTGCAAAATGCGGGCGGCAAGCAGCAGGCCAAAGTGCGGCGCAAGTAGTAGCCCAAGGTTACCGAGTAAGTAGATTGCTAGGCCCCATAGGAAGGCTGGCCGCCGCCCAATCTGATCAGATAGACGGCCCCAAAAGAGCACGCCGACGGCAAACCCGATGAAGTAAGTGCTCATCGTCAGCTGACTACTTTGCGCGCTGACGCGCAATGCACGGCTGAGCGCCGGGAGCACCGGCGTGAAGATGGATTCGCTCAACTGCGGGAAGCCCACGAGGACAATAATTATTAAAACGGATGGTACTTGTTTACGGACGTTTTTCACGAGATTTCTCCTTGAGTAATTAATCTGCGGAAGAACGTCCCTCATCGTTTACGGTTGCACAAACAATGAATTGCACATAGGTCGACATTGCTCGTCTCAACCCCTTTCTGTTTAAAAAGCTTGTTTCAGTCTACATGAAGCGGCACGCTCAGGCAAATAGACCGCGGTAAGCGCGCATACTGACGAAAAATGCCCCGGCGATTCATTATGAATCGCCGGGGCATTAGGTTAAGGCTCACACTAGCAATCAGTAAGAATTCACGCTACCGATAATCGATATTCGCGCGTGAATGTGCTTAGTTAGCGTGTACGTCAAACGCATTCAGCAAGCGTTCCGCAACACCAGGTGCGTCAGGGTCATGACGACCATGGCCGCGATCCAGCGCCACAATTGAAGCCATTTCAGCATCGGTCAAGGCAAAATCAAAAATGTCTTGGTTAGAAGCAATCCGCGCTGAATGTACAGACTTCGGAAATACTACGACACCGGACTGATACTCGAAGCGCAAAATAATCTGGCCGGCGTCCTTACCGTACTTGGCCGCCAACTTAGTAATGGCGGGTTCCTGGAATAATTCCGGATCACCCTGACCGAGAGGTGCCCAGGCCTCCAGTACCGTGCTTGTAGCCGCCATGAGTGCGCGCAGGGGCTTTTGCTGGAAGTAGGGATTGAACTCGGACTGGTTAACGGCCGGTTTAACTGCAAAATCTGGCACAAATTTCTGCCACAGCTTGGGCGTCACGTTAGAAATACCGATTGAGCGAATTTTGCCCGCCTTTTGCGCTGCTTCCAGTGCTTGCCAGGCACCAGGCACGTCACCATATGGCTGATGCAGAAGGTACAGGTCGATGTCATCGACACCGATCTTGCGGAGTGAGGTTTCAATGCCAGTCGTCGCAGCGGCGAATCCATAATCTTGAAGCCAGAGCTTGCTGGTGACCCAGATCTGGTCGCGGGGGATGCCCGATTCTGCGATGGCCTGACCGACTTCTTGCTCGTTGAAGTACGCCGCCGCGGTATCAATGTGGCGGTAGCCAAGGCGCAGTGCAGTGGCAACAGCGGCCTTGGTGGAACCGTCCGCAGGAATCTTGAAAGTGCCGAAACCAAACGCCGGAATCTGGTTACCGTCGTTCAAATTGAACGTGGGAATCTTGCTCATGTTTCTCCTCCCTATTATTATGCAATTACTAGTAGTGACTTGATTGCCTCACGCTTGTCCATGGCCTCATACGCGGCCTGTACATCATCCAGCGCAAAGCGCTTGGTGAATACCTGCCCGGGGTGAATGTCACCCTTGAGCACGGCATCCAGCAGCACACTGCGGTCAAAAGTCGTAACGGAGGCAATCCCGCCACGTAGACCCACGTTCTGCCAGAACAGGTCGTTCGTGTTCATCATCGGGTTCTGCGGAATGCCCACGCGGCCGACGACGGCGCCAGGACGCGCCACCTTCACGGCCGTGTCCACGGACTGTTCCATGCCGACACATTCGAGCACGGCATCGGCGCCCGCGTTGTCCGTCAGCGCCATGACCTTGGCCACAGCCTCATCACCACGTTCCGGCACAATGTCGGTTGCGCCAAACTTCAGGGCAACTTGCTGGCGGTCTGCATGGCGACTCATGGCGATGATGCGCTTGGCACCCATCAGGTGTGCCGAGAGCACGCCGCACAGACCAACGGCCCCGTCACCCATCACCACCACGGTGTCACCCGGCTTCACTTCCGCACTGAAGGCGGCGTGGTAACTAGTGGCCATGACGTCAGACAGTGCCAGCAAGTCATCCAGCTGCTCATCGCTGTAATCTTCAGGCTGACCCGGAATCTTAACCAGTGACCAGTCGGCGTTGGCGTAACGCACGTACTCCGCCTGGAAACCAGTACTACCGCCGCGGGTGTCGCTGGTGCAGTTTCCTTCGTAGCCGGCACGGCAAGCGGCACAGTGACCGCAACCATGGGTGAATGGCAGAACGACGAAATCGCCCGCCTGCACGTGACTCACTGCACTCCCAACAGTTTCAACAACCCCAATGGCTTCGTGGCCGGTGGTCATACCCGGCTGGCGCTCGCTAATCCCGCGGAACCACCATAGGTCGGAGCCGCACACGCAGGCGCGCACGATGCGAATAATCGCGTCGGTTGGCTGCTCGAGTTCTGGCTTGGGCATTTCGCGGACTTCAACTTTGCCCTTTTCAACGAATACTGTTGCTTTCATGATGTACCTCTTTCTTGAATGACTAGGTGACTAAAACTGTTCTAACCAGGACGCAATCTGGATGTCGGCATCAGCGATGTGCGCGCCAACCACACCCATGCCCTTGAAGATCTGGTGCTGACCAGCCAATGCGGCGAATTCCTGCTCGTAATCGTCCGCGCTCCCGGTGTGGGTATAGAACGGCGCGAGCGGTACGCTGCTGCCCGCGATTTCCTTGAGAAAACTACGCACGGGTGTTGCCGGTGCGCCGGACCACACCGGTCCGCCAACCAGCACCAGGTCGTACTGACTGAGGTCAGGAACGACGACGGTCAGACGCGGCAAGTTGCCACTGGCCAGCTGCTTCTGGGCGATGGCCGACGTCTCGTACATGTCGGCGGAGAAGGTATCGGTGGGGATGCTCATGTTGTAGACATCCGCGCCGAGCGCCGCTTGCAACTTCTTGGCTAGACGCGCTGTGATGCCGGACCAGGAATAATAAGCGATGAGAATCTTTTTGGTCATGTAATTGCGACCTCCTTTTGACTTACGGACTTAGTGTAGACCTTTAAGCCCACTTTAAGGCAAGGGCTATTTGCGAAAATTACGCGGCTTTTTGACGCAATAATTGCCGAAGTTACGCCCGGCATGTTTCATATACGTAAAAAATCGGCAAATTAATTACTGCGAACGAAATGTTTTGCGAATCCACAACGATTTGCGATTGTATCAATTGGTGATTTCGCTATTCTTGATTACGGTTGTTGACGTTGCGCGAAGCTGGCACAAAATTATTCTGGATGATGGTGTTTAGGAGAGTCTTGGTGCATGTGGGTCCACACACCAACTCTTAATCCCGCCCCGCCGCCTAAAATAATTATGTGATAGATCCACGCAATAATACCGATATGACAGCGCGCGCCTTGGCCGGCCGCACTCAATTATCAGAGCAAGACTAATTCGAAACGACATAAACACAGAATAAAGGAGAACTAAAACAATGAAGATTTCAACAAAGCTCATGGCCGCCGTGGCGGCACTCAGCATGGCCGCACCAGCCTTTACGCCAGTTGCTAGCACGGTGGTCGCACACGCGGCAGTAATTACAGCAACGGATGCCAAGGCTAATGCCGAACAAGCAGCAAAGGACCAGGCACAAGTTGATGCCAATAACAAAGAAGCAGCTAAGATTGCCGGTGAAAAGTGGACTGGTTCCATGACAAGCAGCAATACATCCTCATCTACTTCCAGTTCCACGAAGAAATCCACCACGTCTTCCAGCTCTTCTTCCAAGACCAGCTCCTCTAGCAAGACGACAACGTCTAAGCCAAGCACGACGAAGAAGACCACTACTTCTACCACTAAGAAGGCAACCACGACCGCAAAGAAGAGCAACTTTCGCCTCTCCTATAAGGGTGTTGCTGTTACTAAGCGTGCTGCTAGTCTTTACAGCATCAACGGTGCTAATCTGGCGAAAACGAGCAAGACACTAAAGAAGAACACCGCCTGGAAGATTACCGCACTGGTATCTCTAAACGGCGTTGACTACTACCAGGTCGGCACTAACCAGTACCTGTCTTCTAAGGACGCTAGCTTCCGCCGTACCGGCACAGCGCATGTTAACTACAACAAGCACTACGGCATTCAGATTTGGACCGCAACGCACGGCTTCGTTAAGAACGCCAACGGCAGTGCCAAGAAGCTCCCAGGCCAGACCAACTGGAAGGTCTTCGGTAAGGCTGTCATCAACGGCTCCACTTACTACAACCTCGGCGGCGACCAGTACATCGACGCGGCATACGTTACTGTAAAGTAATTGCTTAAGTAATTCATCTCTTTAACTGTTCTTATTAACCACGACCCCCCTCAGGGTCATGCAGTTGATAAGGACGGTTATTTTTTTATTTACCGACAATCCTGTCATGATCATTTCTAGATGCTCGCGCTTTTTCATTAGGTCGTGCTAGGATGAAGTCAAGTATGGCGTTTACGCCATCGATAACACCCGTAGATAAGGACGTGAAATGACATGTCGATTCCATTAACTAAAAACATTAAGACCGCGGGTTGTATTCTCGGCGTTGCTGCAGCACTGACTCTAAGTACTGCCATCGCGCCGCATGCAAGCCCCCACGCGTCTGTCAACACAGTCAGCGATTCACTGCCCGTCGGGGCACTAGGTCTCAACAAAACCACTAAGATTGATAGCGCATCTAGTGGTGGTATTCGTACTGACACCGGTATTGCTTCAACCCAACATACCGGTACAAATCGACAATGGGTTATTCCTGTAAGTAATGGCTCATCGCCATCAGTCGTGTTCGACTCAGCAGCCACATATGAAGACCAAGTGCTCGACGTCAAAATCCAATTTTCAGGAATAAAGACCGAAAGTCGCTATGCTTGGCCAAGCCCAAGGCAGAAAGAAACTCACGGGACAACGCCAACAGCCATTGGTATCTATGAGAACATGCAGAACGGGTTCTACTTGTTCGGTGTGCAGGAGGCAACTGTCTCATACACCTACTACCGGCACAATACTTCGGAAATTGTGCATCTAAACGACGCCGCTCATCCAGCCTACATGACCGTTCGCTCCTTAAACCCTTACGCATTGGGCGGTGGCACTGAAAACCAGCAGATGTCCTGGTGGGTTGGTAAAGGTACCGTGCAAAAAACCAAGACCATTACCGTGCCCTACACTGAGCAAGAATCTACTTGGCACTCAGGCTACACTAACAGTTACGGCAACTATGTCTCTGGTTACTACACGTACCGTACCGTTCACTATACCAAGAACGTGAACGTCAAATACACGGTCACCTATCACGGGATGAAGGCCAGCGGTCTTGACGATGGCAAAACGCACAAGAACACCACCCAGAAACTCACTGCTAACTACGGCAATGGATCCGCATCCGCAGGGGTAGATAAGGACATCTATCGTCAGACTCAAGTTGGTGACTCTGGTATCGTCGATAATCCGGGCAGTAACTTAGCCGATTACCTAGCAGGTGACCTGGATACAGTTTCTGGTGAATGGGCAAAATATGTAAACAGTCAGGAAGGATATGTCACAAAAGATTCCCTGATTAAACAATATACGCCCGCATTCAACACCGGTAACAAAAATGCCAAAACGCGTGCGCAATCATCTGGCAAATTTACTTCCGTCACCAATGACGATGGCTACTCGCCAAACCCAACAGAATTCACTGCGGCTAACAGCATCTTCGGGGCCCAAGGCGCTAACGGCTCCGACACGGTTGATTCCGATGCGGCTATGTCCGTCGGTTTCAAGATGAGCCCGACCGCCGACTTACAATCCTTTACCGTTGGTAACCCATGGGGCTTCATGTGGGCCCACTTCAGCGGCGGTGTATACCGCCACAAAGATAAGACCCCGCCTCCACACGAAGACACCCCGAAGAAGGAAGTCTCCAAAGCCACCCTGCATAAACAAGGCGAAACTTTTGACTACACCATCTCCGGTAAGGTGCCGAAGCGTGAATGGGTCTTCGACAACGGGGAATCGATGTACAAGAAAGATAACTTCACCATCTCCGACCAGGTGCCGAAGGATCTCTCCATCACGGGTGTCGACGTCGAAGGCATCTACCAGTGGAGCGGCCCCGACAACGGCAACGAGATGCTGGATAAGAACTACACCCCGGTCAAGGCAACGGTGTCTGGCAATAAAGTGACTGTTTCGACCAAGGACTGGCGCGGCTTCGCCCACTCCAGCGAGAACAACTACAAAATTGTCATCCACGTCAAAGCCGACAAGCTCCCGCAGGCCAAGAACAACGAAGATGCCAAGCAGAATAGTAGCGACGTTGGCTTCAGCAATGACCCCACCAAGAGCGGCTACTACTACATCGATAACAAGGCCGAATCCGACCAGATCATCTACGGCCAAACCTTCACCCCGCCTTCCAACAACGCGCGCACCAAGATTCTGCGTTTCGAAGGCACGGTTTACCACTATGACTACGACAGCAAGGAAACCGGCGATTTCAGCTTCAACAAGTTAAAGCCGCAAGCGACCAATGATGAGAACTTCCAGAAGGCAGGCACTTGGGACAACGCAACAATTTTTGAAGTTTCTACATAGCACCAATCCAGCAATAAATTCATCCATAGCAGTTCATACGAAATAAGGTTCGCACCCTCTTCCGAGATGCGAACCTTATTGTTTAGTACCGGTCTTCGTGCATCGTCGCCGGCCACCCATTAATGCCGTGGTGCTGGTCGAATTGGCGCAAATCCGCCATTTCATCATCGGTCAGCTTGAAGCCGAAGGTGTCGAAGTTGCTGGCGATGTGCGTTGCGTTCAGTGACATCGGGATGGTTACAATCTGCTGCTGGGTCAGGAAACGAATCAGAATCTGGGCACCAGACACGCCATACTTCGCAGCCAATGCCTGAATCTCGGGCAGGTTCATTAGTTCGCGGCCCTTGGTCTCCGCTAGCGGTGCCCAGGATTCATGGATGATGTCGTGCTGTGTTAAGTAGGCGTGCATGCGTTGCTGTTGCCAGTACAAGTGCGTCTCAATCTGATCAATCACCGGCTTGACCGTGCTGTCGGCCATGAGGCTATCGAGTTGTTTGGCATTGAAGTTGGACACACCGATTGCCCGAATTTTGCCCGCCTGATGTGCATCTTCCAAGGCCCGGTAGCTCTCGTGACTCTGCGGCATTGGCCAGTGCAGAATCATCAGGTCAAAGTAATCGCCACCAAAGCGCCGCAGCGAAGCATCGATGCCCTGCTTGGTTTCCTCGTAACCGTCCGTATTCGCCTTCGAAGTGATGAACAATTGGTCACGCGCAATACCGGCGTCTTTAATCGCCTGACCAACGCCAGCTTCGTTGCCGTAAGCCTGTGCAGTATCAATGCTGCGGAAACCCGCATCCAGCGCCTTCTTCACGTTCACCGCCGTGATGGCCGGTGGCGTCTGGTAAGTCCCGTAACCCAGGACCGGCATCTGCACGCCATTGTTGAAAGTCACATATTCCATAGTGAGTGCCTCCGTTTTCTTGATGCCTTCAGTATAAAGTGACTTATCGAAAGTAACCAGAACAATCCGTGAAGTATTGGTGGTCAATGTGCGCGGTCTGTCCGGATTTCGGCGCAGTTGCACCATCAAACCCGACGCGATACAAAAAGTTCCTGCTCTCGGCACGCTGACGCTGCGCCGGAAGCAGGAACTTTTCAATTTAGGCACGAGAACCACAAATTACTTCTCCGCCTGCAGCTTCTTGACCGCAGCCTTCATTGCATTATCATTCTCGCTAATCTTCTTACCAAGCTGAGTTTCAATCTTCGCCAGCGTCTTGGCATCAGCCGTGCCGCTTGCAGTCAGCCCGTTAGCACTCTGGAACTTGGCAACGGCGGCCTTGGTGCTAGCACCATAGTAACCGTTGGTGGAACCAGTGGCGTAGCCGAGTGCGGTCAAGGTCTTTTGCAAGGTCTTGACGTCGGCGCTCACGGCTTCTGGCTTCACGGAGGTGCCGGTGAAGGTGCTCAGGTAAGCGTAACTCGGGTAATCCGCCTTAATGGTTGGCTTAATCCCCTTGTGGTTGATCCACGAACCATCTGGCGTGAGCCACTTGGCAATGGTCAGCTTCAGTTCGGCGTTCTTCCCCATCTGCGCAACGGTCTGCACCGTGCCCTTCCCGTAACTGGTGGTCCCAATCAGCGGGATGCCGGCACTCTGGTTGAGCGCTGCGGCGGTGATTTCACTAGCGGAAGCCGAGTTACCGTCAATCAGCACGACCGTTGGTTCGGTAACCTTAAAGCCCTTGTCGTATTCCTTACCGGCCTTGTAAACTTCGGCCTTACCGGTCCGCGACTTAACCTTGAGAATGGTTTTACCATTCTTCAGCCACATCGAATCAATCTTCAGTGCCTCTTGAAGGACACCACCAGGATTACCACGCAGGTCGAGGACGAACTTCTTGGCCCCCTGCTTGCGCAGCTTCTTGACCGCGTTCTTCACCTGCTTCCCAGAAGTCTCGGTGAAGGTACTGAAGGTGATAATCCCGATGCTCTTGTCGGTCTTATCAAGACTAGTCGTCACACTCGGCACACTGACCTTGGCGCGCGTCATGGTGAAGGTGAGCTGCTTACTGCCGCGGCTCACAACCAGCTTGACCTTGGTGCCAATCTTGCCGCGCACCTTAGAAACGACGGCGTTGATGTCCTTTTTGGCCATCGACTTACCGTCGACGCTGACAATTTTGTCGTTTGGTTTGATACCGGCCTTCTGCGCGGCCCCGCCATTGGTGAGCGAGTCGACGTACACGCCGTCACTCGTCTGCGCCATGGTGGCACCGATACCGCCAAAGGAGCCGGAAATCTGCGTATCAAGGCTCGTCGCGTCGGAATTCTGCAAGTAGTTACTGAACGGGTCGCCCAGCGTCTTGACCATGCCGCTGATGGCACCATCAGCCAGTTTCTTCTCACTGACCTGCTTGTAATAGCTGCCCTCAATTGTGGCGTAGGTTTTGAGCACCTTATCAAAGGCACTCGGCACACTGGTGGTGACCGTCTGGGTAGCGTGCGGCGCGAAGTAACCGCCAAGCGCGCCGACCCCCAGGGCAACAATCATCCCCGTTATCGCGCCCCATAAGGGCATGCGTTTCTTATTCTTCAAAACTGGCTTTCCCCCGTTCCTTGTTCCTGATACAGGCGGAACGCCTCGTCAAAAACATCCATGTTGGGCAGGTAGCTGCCGTTTAATTCCAGGTAATCTGCCAATTCGTGATAATCCGTGCTTTGCTTCGGAAAACTGTGATCCAGGAAGGCATTCTGCGCAAAAGTCGCAACTTCCCCGTGATCATTGGGATTCCGCTGCGTCATCAGGAAGCGGTAAAAAGAATCACTCATCGCCTTTACCCCAATGTTCGGCGTTAAACGCACTACGCTGTTCGTGTTCCTGCGCGTAGCGGCGCGGGTTCTTTTCGTAGAACTGCTGGTGGTATTCCTCGGCCGGGTAGAAGGGCTTGGCGTCCTCAATTTTGGTCACAATCGGGGCATCGAACACACCAGAAGCGGCGAGTTCGTCGCGAGACTGCTGCGCGAGCTGGCGCTGCTCATCTGAGTTCACGAAGATGACTGGCCGGTAGTTGTCGCCGCGGTCCTGGAACTGACCCATGGCGTCGGTCGGGTCTGTCTGTTGCCAGTAAATCTGCAGGAGCTGCTTGTAAGTAATCACTTCTGGGTCAAAGGTGACCTGGACGGCCTCGGTGTGGCCAGTGGTGTGCGAGCAGACCTGCTCGTAAGTCGGGTTGGGCACGTGGCCGCCGGTGTATCCGGACAACACGTTCAGGATGCCGGGCATGGTTTCAAATGGTTCCACCATGCACCAAAAGCACCCGCCGGCGAAAATTGCTGTTTCTTGCATACTCTTTACCTCCAACATCTGGGGTCGTTTGCCGCTTTCGCTGCTACTTGGCCAAGTAACCCGTCAGGTTAATGACATCGCTACTCAGGTCAATGCGCTGCGCGCGCACGTGCAAGCCGTTGCCCAAATCAAATTGGTTCAATCTTAGCACAATGCTTTGTTCCTTACTATTAATGCTGACCATCTTGGGCAGGTCGTAATTCTTAGCGACATAGCTCATGACGTAATCAATCGGCACGGACAGCGCGCCGACGTTAATCTTAGTCGCCTTCAGCAAAATATTGCCGTTGGTTTGCACGTAGGGGTCGCACTGAATGCCAAAGCCCACCGTCGCGCCGAAGAACTTGAAGTTCCCCTTCAGCACCGCGTGGTCGCCAATGGTCAGTGAGTACTTCATGTTGCTGTTCTTCAGGTAGTGCTTGAGGTAGTTGTTAATGAGACGGTTGAGTTGCTCTTTCGTGAGCTTGATGCTCATCACGTTGCCCTTATTGTCGGGCAACTTCACGGTGCTCGTTGTCTCAACTGGCTGGGTAACGCGGTGCACGACCGCCAGGCTCCCGCCGATGATGATGCCGCACAGCACGATGAAGGCCCACTTCCAGAGGTTGAGCGGCCGCTTCAGTTTCATTTTGGCCGGTTTATTGGTACTGCGCTGCGCTTTGCGCGGTGAGCGTACTGGCTGCTTAGGTGTCTGCTGCTGATCTTCTGCCATTACTTATTCCACTTTCCTTCCGTCGTCTTCATCACGTCCCATAGCTGGGTCGTCATCTGCTCATAACCCGCGTTGTTCGGGTGGAAGTGATCCTTACCGTAGATGAGGTTGTTGACCGCCTTTTGCTTCTTGGCGGAGCTGGCCTTCTTCTGGCCGTTCCCCTTGGACAGGACAGAATCGATGTCGACGTAGTACACCTTGTTCAGCGTAGCCAGCGTCTTTTGCGTCTGCTTGTTCCAGCGCTGGACACTGGTCTGCATCTTGGTGATGTTCGGGAAGTAAACGTAGAACGGGTTGTAAATGCCGAAAACGTAGATCGGCGCATTCGGATTCAGGGCGCGCACATCACTAATCAGACTTGTCAGGTGCTTCTGGAAGGTGTTAATCCCCTTGGTGACGTCCTTGGTGTTGATACTGAGCATATTCTTTTGCAACAGGTGCATCAAGTCGTTGCCGCCAACGGTCATGGTGATGATGTCTGCGTTCTTGACGCTGGTTTGCAGTTTCTTTTGCGTGCGCACCCGCTTTTGAATCTGGCGCGCCGTGTCGCCGGTCACCCCGTAGTTACTCGTGGCAACTTTGCGATTGGTGGCCACCTGCATGTCCTGGGCGATGAGCGGCACGTAGCCGCCCTGGTGCGTGGTGTCACCCACCCCGTGGGTCAGCGAGTCGCCAACCGCCGCGAGGTGGATGGTGCCGCCATCACCGCCATTGCCACTGGTATCGAGTGCCTTGGCTGCCGGCAAACCGCTATTGAATGCCAGAAACGCCACGATACTGACAACTAGGAACGTCGCAATCCCCGTGATGACTGATTTCAACTTCATTGTGGCCGCAACCTCCCTTTGTTTAATGCTCTAACTTTAACACAAAAGGGCCGGAACCAAGGTCCCCGCCCTTCAATGCGCCGCTACAATGCGGTAATTGTCGCTTAACCTTCGTAGTACAAAATGGCGAATGCGCCCTGACCCGCGTGAGTGGCCACAACTGGGGTGGTCGTGCGGACGAGCACTTCAACGCCGGGCAGTGCCTGGCGAATTTCTTCGCCCATCGCCTGGGCGTCTTCCGGAATGCCCACGTAGGACACGCCGACGCCCTTCACGTCTGGCAACTGGCTCATGGTCTGGATGACTTCATCCTTGAAGGCGCGGATGGTCTTCATGCCGCGACCCTTCTTGAGAATCTCAAGTTTCCCGTTTTCCATGCTGAGGGTGACCTTGATGTTGAGCAAACTGCCAATCATGCCGGCAGCCTTAGACAAGCGGCCCCCCTTCACGATGTTGGTCAGATCAACAACGGCCATGCGCAAGGTGGTGTTGGCTTCAACCTGCTTGACCGTGTCGAGGATGGTCGCCATTGACGCACCCTGCTCGGCCAACTTAGCGGCTTCAATGACCTGGAAGGACATCGCGCGGTCAGTAAACTCGGAGTCAACGACCGTCACGTCGCCATCAGCCATCTCGGCTGCCTGACGTGCGGAGTTCACGGTCCCACTCAGGCTCTCCGCCATGAAAATGCCGAGCACAGAACTACCGTCGGCGGTCAACTCGTTAAACTTGTCGACCATCGTCCCGATGGCGGGCTGACTGGTTGTCGGCAAGGAATTACTGTTGTTCATCTTCTCGACGAATTCGTCGCGCTGGATGGTCACACCGTCCACGTAGACAGTGTTGTCAATCATAATACTCAGGGGAATCACCGTGACGTCGTACTGTTTTATTTCTTCCGGCGTCATCTGGACAGATGAATCGGTGACTACTTTAATCTTGGTCATCTGGAAGCCACGCTTTCTTTTTAAGTTCTTTCTTTAAATCGTTCACGGATAATTATAACGAACCCGCCGGAAAAATCATAGTGGCTTTAATGTTCCTTATCATATAGTTTTTAAGACTAGATGTGCTTGACTTAGTTTTGAGAACCAGATAGTATGTAGTCAGACATGAAAAGGCATACGGGGGTCAGCAAAATGCAACTCACAACAAACATTCACAGCAAACGCTACAGTATTCTCAACGAACTCTGGAGCGCCGTCACGCACGGCGTCGGCATCCTCTTCGCAGTAACCGCGCTGGTTTTGCTTGCGGTGCGCGCAGTCCAGGTGGGCGGCGCCGTGCGAATTGTATCCTTTGTCGGCTTCGGGGTGGCGCTAATTATCCTCTACACCGCCTCCACCCTGTTCCACGCGCTGTACTTCACGAAGGCTAAGCACGTGCTGCAGGTACTGGATCACTCCGGCGTCTTCGTCCTGATTGCCGGCTCCTACCTGCCCTACTGCTTAGTCGCCATCGGCGGCACGCTGGGCACGGTACTGCTAGCCACCATCTGGACGCTGTGTGCGGCAGGCATCATCATGGATTGCTTCTTCGTCGGCCGTTTCAAAAAGCTGGAAGTTGCCATCTACATTTTGCTCGGCTGGATGTGCCTGATTGCCATGGAGCCGCTCTGGGTGCACCTCGGCGCTATCGGCTTCTTCCTGCTCCTGGCGGGCGGGTTGTGCTACACGATTGGCGCACTGCTGTACACGCAGAAGAACATTCCTTACATCCACGTAATCTGGCACCTGTTCGTTCTCGCCGGATCGGTGTGCATGTTCATTTCCATCTACTTGTTTGTCTAATCACCGCAAAGAAGCGCCCACACAGTTGTGTGGGCGCTTCTTTATGCTGTGCTTCAGCGTATGCATTTCAGTGACGAAGTCACATCGGGCCTCTTTGATGTTTTCATACCGCCGCAAGGCGGTGGGTCGGCAACTCCAGCGTGAGTGCGCTTGGGCTGCGCTCTGGTGAACTACGTCGGGCGGGACCGCTTCAGGCGGCCCTACGGTGTCCGTCTCACTACGCGCTAAAGCGCGAGGTCGACTGGCTTCGCCATCTTCCGCTGGCAGATTTGCCGCAAACCGGCGTCAAATCTGCGCTCCTGAGATAATCTGCAGTGTACACCCGGCAAGACCCATGCCGGGCATACACTGCAGATTATCTTGTCGCCCGACTCCGTTCCCTTCGCTGCGCCCAAGCACACTCACGCCTCCATGGCCGACACGTAACTAGGCAGAAAATACTGCGCTAACCTTTGGCTACAGCTAGGCAATGACTGTCTTCTGCACTTAGAAAGGCAGCGGCAGCCGTATTCACCATGTTCGTAAAGGCAGTTGAATCGCTCGCCGTAATCGCATTTCTCATTACGTATCCGTCTATGGCTGGTATTCCCGCTAGTGTAGTCTGAAACTTCCACCACCAGAGTATTGTTGTAGCACTTAGGGACTGGGGTGAATTGGTGGAACACTCGCGGGCAGGTGACGCGAAAAGAACAGGCAGACCCATGGCAACCGGCGATAGCCGTTTTACCATGGGTCTGCCTGTTCGGGGTGAACCTTTTTGACGTGGGTTTCGGCAAAAAGTTCAGCGGTAGCCTGGCTTGCCAGGCGTGAGCGACCCCGCGTTACCTGCCCGTGAGTGTGGAACCAATTTGCCCCAGGCCCGACCTTCGGTCAATTTTCACAGCAGCCATCCTTGCGGATGGTATTTTCAATCCTTACGCTGACGGACAACTCTAGTTCACGTACTCGTCGAGTTCGAGGTACCGATTCATGAGCTCGTCTTGCTTGGCGTTCGCCTCGTCGAGCTGCTTTTGCAGCTCAGCCAGCTTACCGTAGTCATCCCCGTTAGCTTGCATATCGGCGTTGATCTGGGTGATCTCCTCGTCCAGCTTGTCAATCTGCGGCATCAGGGTGTCGTACTCTTTTTGCTCCATGTAGGTCAGCTTGACCTTCTTCTTCGGCGCTTCCGGTTCAGCAGGCGCTGCTTCCTGCTTCTTAGGTGCCTCCATTGTCGCCGCTTCCTTACCAGCGTCGGCCTGTTTTTGCAGGTAATCGGTGAACATGCCGCGAGCCTGTTCAATTTTGCCATTGCCGTCAAAAATCAGGAGCTCATCGGCAACCTTGTCCAGGAAGTAACGGTCATGGGAAACCGTGATGACGGTGCCGGGGAACGTCTCGAGGTAGTTTTCCAGTACGGTCAGCGTCGCAATATCTAAGTCGTTGGTTGGTTCGTCCAGTAGCAGAACGTTCGGTTCGTGCATCAGCACTTGCAGCAGGTACAAACGCCGCTGCTCCCCACCAGACAGGCGCTCAATCAGCGTGCCGTGGCTTTCGCGTGGGAACAGGAAGGCATCGAGCAACTGGGTGACCGTCATGTGTTCCCCGTTGGCGTTGGTAATGCCCTCGCTGACGGACTGCAAGTAGCTAATCACCCGCATCTTCTGGTCGAGCTGCGGCATCTTTTGCCGGTAGTAACCGATGCGCACCGTTTCGCCAACGTCGATGATCCCGTCATCGGGTTTGAGGTCGCCGGCAATCAGGTTGAGCAGGGAGGACTTCCCGGCTCCGTTGATGCCGCTAATCCCGATGCGCGTGTTGCGCTGAATCAGGTAACTGAAGTCGTTCAGGATGACGTGCGTGCCCAGCTTCAGGCTCGCGTGGTGAATCTCGACAACCTTCTTACCCAGGTGCGTACCGCCAACAGAGATGTCCACGGTCTTGGCCTCAGGGGCCACGGTGCCAGCCTTCATCTCATCAAAACGCTTGATCCGGGCATTTTGCTTCGTGCTCCGCGCGTGCGCACCCTCGCGCATCCAGGCCAATTCGTGCTTGTAGAGCTGTGCCTGCTTATGGGCCGCAGCTGTTTCGCGCTCGACCTGATCGGCCTTTTGCTCAACGTATGCTTGGTAGTTACCGGGGAAGATGCCGAGTTGCCCCTTATCGAGCTCAAAAATCTGGTTGGCCACATGGTCCAAGAAGTAGCGGTCATGGGTCACGACCAGCAGTGCGCCCTTGTATGCAGCCAGGTACTTCTCCAGCCAGGCAATGGAGTCGAAATCCAGGTGGTTAGTTGGCTCGTCCAGCATCAGCAGGTCTGGTTTTTCAATCAGCACCTGCGCCAGGCCGACACGCTTTTGCTGGCCACCAGACAAGCTGCCCACGCGCTGACTAAGGTCGTCAATATGCAGCTGGGTCAGAATCGTCTTGATGTCGGTTTCAACGTCCCAGGCGTCCAGCTGCCCCATCTTGGTTTCGGCCCGCTCGTATTTGGCCTGAACGGCTTCGTCCAGCGGGTTCTGGGTATACTCGTCCATCACCCGCTCGTACTCGCGAATCGCCTGGAAAACGGGCGAACTGCCGCCGTACACGGCATCCATAATGCTGGCGTCCATATCCAGCTGCGGCTTTTGCGCCAGGTAGGCGATGCTGTAGCTTTTAGGCGTCTGAATGTCCGCATGGTCAAAAGGTTCCCGGCCGGACAAGCCCTGCAGCAGGGTGGTCTTCCCCGTCCCGTTGACCCCAATCAGCCCGATGCGGTCCCCTTCGTTAATCAGAAAGTCGACATTATCGAGTAAGGTCTTATCACCATATGTCTTTGATACACCATTCGCAGTTAAAGTCTGCACGTTTTATTCCCCAAATCTAATTTTTAATTGTAGCTAGCAGCGCAGCGCGGTCGTTCGGTAGCTTACCCGCAACGACGGCCTGCACCATTTTGGCCAAGGTCTGCCCCATTTCGCGGCCCGGCTTAAAACCGGCCTGGATGAGGTCGCCGCCGTTTACGGCCAGTTCCTTAGCACTCTTAATGCTCAGCGCGTCATAGCGCGTCTGCACGGCCGCCTGGTCAAATCCAGGTGCCAGCAGTTGCGCCGCCTCCAGCGCCACAGCTAGTGCGGGCTGGCCGCACTGGAACAACGCCCAGTTATCGGCAGTATCATTCAGCAATGCCGGCAAAATGCGCTGGGCTGCCTGCACCTCGGCGGACAAGTTATTGGCCTGTTTCCACTTCTTCATGAACGCAGCGGCCGGCGTATCCAGCAAGTACACCAGAAGTGCCCACGCCGCGCCTGGCTGTTGCAACTGCTGATCCGGCAACGCCTCGTAGCTTGTCAGCGCCGCACCGCCGTCGGCAAGTCCGGGACAGTAACGGTAGAGTTCAGACTGAATGAAACTGGTCAGGCCGGCGCTGCGCTTGATGCCCAGCAGCAGGCGGATGAACTCTGCCGCAATCCGCTCGGTCGCAATGTGTTGCAACAATGGCGCGTTGTCCTTGAGGGCGCGCGCCGTCTGCTCTTCCAGCTGGAAACCCAGCTGACTTTCAAACCGTACCGCGCGCATCATCCGCAGTGCGTCTTCGTGGAAGCGGTCGTGGGCGTTGCCCACCGCCCGCAGCAAGTGCGCATCCAGGTCCTGTAGACCGCCAAAATTATCAATGATGGTGCCATCGTGACGAGCGGCCAGCGCATTAATGGTGAAGTCACGGCGCAGCTGGTCTTCCTTGAGCGAACGCACGAAAGTCACCTGGTCCGGGCGCCGGAAGTCCTGGTAACCCGTCTCGGTCCGGAAGGTGGTAATCTCATAGCCGTGGCCGTGGTCGAGCACGGTCACCGTGCCGTGCTGAATGCCGGTATCCACGGTGCGCTTGAAGATTTGCTTCACCTCCTGCGGGTAGGCGGAAGTGGCAATGTCAACGTCGTGAATCGGCAGGTCGAGCAAAGCATCACGGACACAGCCGCCGACAAAATACGCCTCAAAGCCCGCGGCCTCGATTTGTTTCAAAATGGGAATTGCCGCTTGAAATTCTGGATGCCGTAAATCTACCTGCACGTTCCTACACTCCTGTTCGTTTCGTCACTACCGCGTCACTATGTAAAGCACACGCACGCCCTTCGCAGCGTTCGTGCGGCGTCTTTTTAATACTGATTACCCTTCAATTCGTCCAAACGTTCTTGGGCCTCATAATCATCTGGCTCCAAACTCGTCAGGCGGCTAA
The DNA here is from genome assembly GCF_003946025.1 of Lacticaseibacillus songhuajiangensis. Classification (GTDB taxonomy): domain Bacteria; phylum Bacillota; class Bacilli; order Lactobacillales; family Lactobacillaceae; genus Lacticaseibacillus; species Lacticaseibacillus songhuajiangensis. Next base: position 49,074 of record NZ_RHNR01000005.1, read on the forward strand.
GCGCAGCCTCTTCTTCGGCCTTGGCCGCCGTCGTCCGGAAGAAGCTGGCGATGTCGCGTAAGAACTCAGGCCGGTCCTGGAAAGTCCGGAACGCTAGCAGGTAATTCCCGCGAGCGCCATCGTAGTCTTCCAGTGCGGCCTGACTGCGCGCCAGGTTCCAATAAAGTTGTGGGTCACTTGAGCCGTTATCGTCGAGGTCCTTCAGGAACTCACTGTTCTCCTCATGGCGATCCTGAGCAATCAAGAAGTTACTCCAAGCCAGAATGCTGTGCTGGTTCTCGGGGTCAAGGCCAAGTGCAGACTGCAGATATTGCTCCCCGAGCTCGTTGTCGCCAAAACTCAGCGCGAGCTGCGCCCCAATGGCGAAGAGATCTTCATTGGTGTCATCGTAAGCAAGCCCCGCCTGCACCGTCTTGAGTGCCAATTCCGGCGTACCGTTCTCACGTTCGGCCCGCGCCAATGGCAGGTAGGCGTTGGTGAAAGACGAGTCCTGGTCAACCACCGCCTGCAAGGCATCAACCGCCTTCTGGTAGTCCTTCAGCTGCAGGTAAAGTGCACCGAGTTGAAAACGGTCGGCGATTGGCAGTTCGCCGTATTCCTCATAAACGCTGACCGCATCTTCATAGCGGCCGGTATTGGCCAGACTAGCCGCGTAGCGCAGTTTAACCGCAACATCCGCCACAGTGTCCACACCCTTTTGCAAAAGGTCCAGATAAGCCGCAGCGGCCGTCTCGAAGTGGCCCCAGGCAAACTCAAGCTCACCAAGCGCAAAGCCGATGACCGGTTCGTCTGGATCCAGGCGCTGAGCTTCGAGCAACTTTTGCTCACTAACTTCGTATAAACCTAGTGTCTGGTAAACGTCAGCTGTGGCGAGCAGTGCCTGTTCGTAGTTGGGGTCGTCTTGCCCAACACGGGACAAGTAGTCAAGTGCCTTGTCAGTGTCACCGTCAGCGACCGCAATGTCGGCTAACGCAGTGAGCACGCTGGTCTCGTCTGGGTACTTACCCGCCAGTTCCTGGTACAGGCGCTTCGCGTAGCCCGTGAAGCCGTACGCGTACAGTTCTTCAGCCAAGTTGAACTTGGTTTCGTCATCGTCGTTGGCGAGCACCTTCGTGAAAAGGTCACTCACACTATCCATTTCGCCCTGTTCGAGCTTATCAAGCAACTGTTCCGAATAAGACATACTTGGCCTCCTTGAATACATTCAGTTATAACTTTAACGCATCCCGCGCGGTTTGACTACCAATGCGGGCGCGGACAAAATGCGGGTGGTGGCCGGGTCAGTCGTGTACTGACGTAACTGCGCAGTCGCGCGCCAAAGGGCAGGTCCCGCTGCGATGTCCAGAGCTCTATGCGCTAAAGCGCTGAGAGCTCTTGGCTAGCACGTAAATCACGCCCACCATAAAACCTAAACCCGGGTTTTACTGTCACTTTACTGCGCAGTCGCGCGATAAAGGGCAGGCCCCTAGTATGTAAACAGCTCCCACCTAAAAGCCTAAGTCCGGGCTTACACGCTCCCGTTACTGCGCAGTCGCGCACCAAAGGGCAGGTCCCTAGCACGTAGGTCACGCTCACCATAAAACCTAAACCCGGGTTTTACGGTGAGCGTGGCCTACGTGACGGGACCTAACCGCCCTTTGGTGCAGCCTAGCCAACAAAAGAGGCCAGAACCTAAGTCCTGACCTCTCTGCCGTAATTATTACATCTACCGTTCGTTTTACTTAACGGCGTCCTTCAATGCCTTACCAGGCTTGAATGCTGGGACCTTAGATGCAGGAATTTCGATTTCGTCACCGGTCTGCGGGTTGCGACCCTTACGGGCAGCGCGTTCGCGGACTTCGAAGTTACCAAAACCGATGAGCTGAACCTTTTCACCCTTTGCAAGGCTGGTCTGAATGCTGCTGAATACTGCATCAACTGCAGCAGTAGCATCCTTCTTGGTCAAGCCGGTTGCGGTAGCAACGCTTTCGATAAGTTCTGCTTTGTTAGCCAAATTATTTCACCTCCGTGCGATTAGATGCGTGAACACCCAAACATGCCCACTTGATAGTGGTTCAAGAATGAGGAAATAATGAAAACCGAAGCATCACCATTTCATTCGTTAAGATAGCATAGGAACGGCGTCGTAGCAAGGGTTTTCGCACTTTTCGTTCAAAAAAACGTGAATTTTTTTGTTATACGACATGCTTGTTACGTTTGTTACAAAATGACGTCTTTTCCCCTTACTGCCGGCTCCGCGCAATCAGGTGGATAGGTGTACCCGTAAAGTCGAAGGTCTCTCGCAGCTGGTTAATTAGAAAACGCTGATAAGAGAAGTGCAGCAAGTCCGGATCATTCACAAACACGATGAACGTTGGCGGCTTGATGGCCACTTGTGTCATGTAGTAAATGCGCAGCCGCTTCCCGTTCATGGTTGGCGTCGGCGTGACCGTCATGGCGTCATTCAGAACTTCATTGAGCACACTGCTCTGGATGCGCCGGCTCTGGTTTTCAGCCGCCTGCAGGATCAATCCGGGCAGGTTGTGCAAACGCTGGCCCGTCTTCGCGGACACGAAGACAATCGGCGCATAGTCCAGATACTGGAACTGATCACGAATCAGGTTCTCAAAGTCAGTCATCGTGTGGTTGTCTTTTTCAAGCGTATCCCACTTGTTGACGACGATGATGATGGCACGGCCCGCCTCGTGGGCGTAACCGGCGACGCGCTTGTCCTGCTCACGAATGCCTTCTTCGGCGTTCAGCACCATCAGCACGACGTCTGAGCGGTCAATGGCCCGCATTGCACGGAGCACGGAGTACTTTTCAGTGGCTTCGTACACCTTCCCCCGCTTCCGCAGACCAGCCGTGTCAATCATCGTGAACTCAGTATCTTCGGCCGTAAACTTCGTATCGATGGCGTCTCGGGTAGTCCCTTCAATTGGGGACACAATCACCCGGTTTTCACCCAGAATTGCGTTCACTAAGGAAGACTTCCCCACGTTAGGCCGCCCAATCAGGGAGAACTTCACGGAATCGTCTTCTTCGGCATCGTTATCGTCTGGGAACTTGGCAAAGACGGCGTCCAGGACGTCCCCTAGTCCAATCCCGTGGGTACCGGACAATGGCATCGGCTCGCCAAAGCCAAGACTATAGAAGTCAAAGACGTCATTGCGTCGTTCAGGGTTATCAACCTTGTTGACGGCGAGAATAACTGGCTTGTCAGTGCGGTAAAGAATCTGAGCCACGTGTTCGTCTGCATCAGTCACGCCGTTTTCAACGTTGACCAGAAACAGAATCACGTCGGCTTCATCCATCGCGATTTCGGCCTGTTCAGTAATCTGCTGCATGAATGGTTCATCACCGAGGTCAATCCCCCCAGTGTCAATCACAGCGAATTCCCGTGCCAGCCAGGAACCACGACCGTACAAACGGTCACGGGTAACACCCGGCGTATCTTCAACGATAGCCTGCCGGGTCCCAACGATACGGTTAAAAATTGTTGATTTACCAACGTTGGGGCGCCCAACGATGGCGAGTGTCGGTATAGCCATGTCCATACCTCCTTACATAGTTTGCGAATTAGAATTTTTAACAAAAAAAGTTGAGCCGAGGCTCAACTTTTTGGTCATAATCTTTTAAATCAAGATTACTTCTTAGCAACGTCCTTAAGAGCGTCACCGAGAATGTCACCAAGGGAGAAGCCAGAGTCATCCTGCTGGTATTCTGCTGGAATCTTGGTGTGGCTGCCGCCATTGTTACCACGGGAACGGCCGCCGCGGTTGTTGTTGCTGCTCTTACGAGGCTGTTCTTCCTTAGCGCCGGCAGGTGCTTCCGTAAGTGCCTTGATGGACAGGGCAAGACGGTGAGCAGATGGGTCTACGGAGAGAACCTTCACCTGAACAGACTGACCTTCGGAAAGGACGTCTGCTGGGGTAGCAATGTGTTCGTGGGAAATCTGGGAAATGTGAACCAGACCTTCAACACCAGGGAACACTTCAACAAATGCACCGAAGGAGGTCAGACGACGAACGGTACCATCGAGAACGGTGCCTTCGGAAGCCTTGTCTTCGATATCGGTCCAAGGTTCAGGAAGCGCAGCCTTAATGGAAAGGCTAATGCGGTTACGGTCAGCATCAAGGTTGAGCACCTTAACGTTAACTTCCTGGCCAACCTTCAGAACGTCGCTTGGCTTGTTAACGTGATCGAATGAGATTTCGGAAACGTGAACAAGACCGTCAACGCCACCAAGGTCAACGAACGCACCGAAGTTGGTCAAACGAGCAACCTTACCTTCAAGAACGTCACCGACGTTGATCTTGCTGAAGATTTCCTTGCGTGCTTCAGCCTTAGCAGCTTCAAGCACAGCGCGGTGGGAAAGAATCAGGCGGTTTTCCGCTGGATCAATCTCAATAATCTTGAATTCGAGTTCCTGACCCTTGTACTGGGACAGGTCTTCTACGAAGTGGTCTGCAACCATGGATGCAGGAACGAATCCACGCACGCCGGCGTTAACAACCAGACCACCCTTTACTACAGAAGTAACAGGTGCTGTGATGTTGTTGCCAGCTTCGTATTCCTTCTGGATTTCAGCCCAAACCTTCTGAGCTTCCAGACGGCGCTTGGAAAGCAGGTACTGCCCGTTTTCCTTGTCCTTACCAATCGTGCTAATAACCACCAGGTCAAGTTCGTCGCCGACCTTAGCCACCGCGTGAATATCATCGACTGGCTGAGTACTTAATTCCTTAAGTGGCACAACCCCTTCAACACCGGAATTTTCGATGCCGATAACAAGCTGCTTGTCCTCGATTGCGAGAACCTCGCCCTTGACCACGTCACCTACTTTTACCTGGTGCACACTGTTGAGTGCATCCTCCATTGTTTCTGGGTTTACGCTGTTTTCACTCATGCCAAAAAATCCTCCTTAACGACTATCATCATTTGACAGTATACATGAAATATTCCCCAATTACCACTGCCTGACAAAAATAGTCTTCACTTCTCTTTTATTTTGTTACTGACGTGCTTCATAGAGCTTGATAATACTGTCAACCACCTCGTCAATGCTCATTGGCGTGGTGTCTAAGCGGACTGCATCATCTGCTTGTTTGAGTGGTGAGGTCTCGCGGTGCGAGTCCTTGTAATCACGCGCGGCGATCTCCTTTTCGAGCGTCTCAACCGAAACGTCGATGCCTTTTTCCTTGTTGTCCAGAAAACGGCGGCGGGCACGTTCTTCAACGCTGGCCACCATGAAGACCTTCAGCTCTGCATGGGGCAGAACGGTCGTACCAATGTCGCGACCGTCCATCACGATGTTGCCCTTTGCGGCAATTTCGCGCTGCTGGTTCGTGAGTTCAGTACGCACAGCTGGAATGGCGGCAACGGCGGACGCGTTGTTGGTCACGTCCTCTTGGCGAATGGCCAAGGTGATGTCTTCCCCGTTCAAGAGTGTCAGCTGACCGTCAGCACTCGGCTTGAACTCAATGTGCACTTCCGGCAACAATGCCGTCACGGCAGCGGCGTCATCCGGTGCCACACCGCGGCGCAGTACCAGCAAGGTCACACTGCGGTACATGGCCCCAGTGTCACAGTACACGTAACCTAACTTCTTTGCGACCAACTTCGCTACGGTACTTTTACCCGCACTAGCTGGTCCATCAATTGCAATCTGCATGCGATCCTCCAAATTAAAAGCTGGAACCAAGTTCCAGCTTCAGTATTGATACTACTTAACCTTGAGCGTCTGCCCAGGGGTAACGGCTGTGCTTGAGCCCATCCCGTTGAGTGCCTGAATCTCAGACAAGGTCATCCCGTGGTTGACCGCAATCCGGTACAGGTTGTCTCCGGACTTCACGGTGTAACTACCACTGGCGGATGAACTAGAACTAGAGCTGGAACTCGAACTTGAACTAGATGAAGAGCTGCTACTTGCCGAACTGCTGCTAACACTGCTGCTCGTTGACGAGGAACTCTTCTTGCTACTAGAACTAGACGACTTCTTACTTGATTTGCTTGATTCGCTGCTACTCTTGGATTTGCTTGGTGCAGCAACGCTAATGCGCGTCGTCGACTCCGCCGAGTTCGCCATTCGTTTTGAAACGGCTTGCCACACAATTGGGGCTAGGCATAACAAAAGTAAGGTAACAACGAGTACCACTGTGAGCACTGTATTACCACGGCTGTGCTTGCGACGTTCGATACGTGAGAAATTGCCGTCATCGTCCCGATCGTCCTCGAACTGCTGATTCCAGGGCTGCTTTTCCTTGGTTGTTTGCTCTTTGGCAATTTTTTCCGAGCGGTTTGTTTTCCTTGGCACAACAATGCCCCCCTATTTCATCTTGGTTAATTGTATCACATGAAAGCTGGTGGACTAGTCGCTAACATTAAAAATCTGTTTAAAAACTTCTTGCCAAGTATTAAATCCTTGATTATCCGCCTGCTGCTCGCTGTGAATTTGAGCGAGAACACCAGCATCCGCAATACCGCAGCAAAAATCATCGTGCGTTTTGGCCGGACTGTCGAAATAGTGCAAGAGTTCTGCACGCACACAACCGTCTGCCTGTAAGAAGTTCACCACGGCGCTAAACGCCTTTTGCTTGCTGCCGATGCGGGCATCAAGTGCCTGATTGACTTCACTGGCGCTGTAGCCCGCTTGCTGGTAGGCGAGTACTAGCTGAATCTGCGGGTCATCACTACCGGCGTATGCCTTGGGTGCGCGGTAAAGCGCCTTAACCAGGATCGGGCTCGGCAAATTAGCCAACATCCCCGCCGTGTGTTGTGCGTCCTTAGCCGTGTACAGCAGCGCCGTCAGTGCCGGCTGGCCGTCACGACCCGCACGTCCAATGGCCTGCATGTACTCTTCGAGTGTAGCCGGCACGCCCAGGTACAGCACCATCCGGACGTCGGGTTTATCCACCCCCATCCCGAACGCACTGGTGGCAAACAGCGTATCAAGGCTCCCTTCAGTGAACTGGCGCTCACGCAGGGTTCGTGTGTGCCCATCAAGACCGGCGTGATAGAAGGCGACACGGCGGCCGTGCAAGCCGCTAAATTGCTGCGCCAATTGCTCCGTGAGTTTCTTGGTTGGACAGTAAATAATGGCTGGCCCCGCCACTTGCGCGAGCAACGCACCCACTCGCTCGTTAACCGCCCGCTGATCCAGCAGACTCTCCCGGCCGATGAACAGTTCAGGACGATCCACGCTACCAGCGTAGATGGTCGCATTTTGCAGACGCAGTTGCCGCACAATCACGCTCCGGACGTTCTCCGGCGCGGTTGCGGTCAGCGCCATAACTGGTGCACCCAAGCGCTGGCGGACATCCCCCAGCCGCAGGTAGGCCGGCCGAAAATCCGGTCCCCACTGATAAATGCAGTGCGCTTCGTCAACGACGAGCAATCCCACCTTTACGGCCTGCAGCGCGCGCAAAATGTCCGGCCGCGTCAACATTTCGGGCGCGATAAAAATAAATTGATAATAGCTTAAATTCTGCAGCACTACCGACAGTTCGCTAGGCGCTAACTGCGAATTAATTGCCAAAACACGTTTCTCGCCGCTGGCTTGCAGCCGCAACTGCTGATCACGCATCAGCGCAAGCAGGGGCTCCACCACGACTGTCACACCAGCACGCAATTGACCCGTGGCCTGAAAGCAGAGCGTCTTCCCGCTCCCAGTCGGCAAAATGCCGAGCACGTCCTTACCATCCAGCGCCGCGTTGATAATTTCTTCTTGGCCGGGACGCAGGTTCTGGTAGCCCAGCTGCTCAATAACACCTTCGACTTCACTGCGCATGTTGCATCCCCCGTAACTGTTCAATCTGAAACATCCGCACCTGCATGAACTCCAGGTCCGGCAACACGTCCAGCAATTCGCGGTAACTGTGCTGGCCGGCATTCCACGTTGCCAAAAGCTGCGGTTTCGCCGCGGCCGGATAAAAGCGGCTGAACGTTAAGGGTGCGCCAAAAATCGCCGCCACCTGCAAGTGCTCGTTCACTGTGCTTACCCGCAACCGCCGGCGCTGGGCAATCTGTTCAATCGATGCGCCGGCGTTAAATTCGCTAACCGTTTGCTGCATCGGCTGCGAAAGTAGCGGCTGGCGTCCGCCCCAGAGCTGATACCAATGCGGACTTTGCGTTGGCGACATTTGTGCAAGCAGGGCGCACCCCGCCAGTTCAATGGCCAGTTCATTAGTGCTTGCTTCCGGATTACCACTGTAGCCATGTGCGAGCAGCTGACCGGCGAGCGTATCAGCAGTTTGCTGATCAAGCGCGGTGAACAAAGTGGTCAGCTCCGCCACAGCGGCCGCTGTTTCCTGCCCTAATTGGCCATACCACCAGCGTACCCGCGCTTGGACGTGCAAATCCGCTATGGCTGGCCGGTAACGGTGATTGCCGTAGCTGAGTTCGGATAGCGTTTGTACTGCCAGGTAAAACTGCGGCAAGAAGGCCTGCACACCGTAGTCTGGGCGGAAGGTTTTAAGGGCTGCCGCAAAGGTGGTGTCTGCACTGCGCGTTGCAGCGCCAGCATCTGTCAGACACAAACCCGCCTTTTGTTGGGCAATTAGACCGGCCCGCATCAGCGCTGCGACTTCATTTTCAAAATCTCCTCGACTCAGACGCGGCGTGACACCATACAGCCGCAAATTGCCCTGTTCCATGCCGGAAAAAACGGTGGAGGCCGTTTGGCGACCACTTAAAACACCGTATAAAGACAGTGCGCGCTGCGGTTGCGCGGTCAAGCCCGCCAGAATGAGTTTGGCGCTGTCACTTAACTCACTGTGGTTCACCTTTGTTGTCATTAACTCGCCCTCCCCATTCATTACCCGCATTTTGAGCGTTGCGAACATTTGTTTGCAATTCCGATTTTAGCATCTGCAGTGCTTGCTTCTCAACTTTAAAACAAGAAAGCCGGTACGTAAATCCGCAGATTTACGTACCGGCTCCTAAGCTAAGCATTATGCGTGCTTACTAACATGTTTGCTGTCCAGCGCTTTCCCGCGCTGCTTGGCTAGCCATGGTGCGAGCACCTTGGCGAAGACCAGGAAGACTACAGTGAGGACCACACCCTTGATGAGGTTAAATGGTACGACCCCGACGAGCAAGTACTTGGCCAGACTCATGTGAATGTTAAGACCAAAGGCCGTCATGTACATTGGCATGAGCACGAAGTAATTCAGGATGCTCATGAAAATGGTCAAGACCACCGTGCCACCAAGCAGCGCGCCCAATGCCCGCCGCCAGTTATAGCCATTCCGCAATGCCAGTGCAACTGGCAGAACGAACAGGACACTGGCGAAGAACGCCGCGGTGTCGCCAATCAGGTTAACCACCCCGGCACCCGTCAAGATGAAGTGCAGCAGGCTGCGCACCAAGGCGGTCTCAACGCCGGCACTGAGACCGAACAACAGTACCGCTAGCAGGACGGTTAGGTCACTCAAATCAAGAGTGAGAAACGGAAATGCTGGAATGACGGGTATGGCAAAATTCATGAGAACAAAGCCCAAGGCCGCGAGCACGGCCACCGCTACCAGCTTGTGCAAATTAACACTACGCATAACAAAAACCTCCAGGCGGTTCGCCCCTGGGAAGCTTGCTCGCCGCGTAAACAAAAAACCGTCCCCTGATCAAGAAAACATCAGGGGACGGGCCATTTATCTACACGAAAAATGAGCCTCATCTTCTTCCATCTAGACTTTAACTATCGGTTCCGGAATCACACCGGATCAACCACACGCGTGGGTAGCGGACTGTCACCGCCGGTCGGGAATTACACCCTGCCCTGAAGACGAACCATTTAATTATTTTTTGTAAGTTACCTTACGAATACAGAATACATGAGCCCTTCGCTAAAAGCAACACCCGTGACGAAATAAAAGCGCCACGGCCCGCCACAGTTTATGCAAAACGTCGCGGCACTAAAAAAGCGCCACTACCCAGCTGGGCAGCAACGCTAATCTTAATGTTGAATTCAAAGTAGCTTAGTTGCCGGCCTCACCCTTAAGCGCGTGCACTTCATGGTGGCTGAGCTTACGGTAGTCACCAGGCTGCAGGCCATCCAGTGTCAGCGGTCCAAAGGCCACACGGGACAACTTGAGTACTGGGTAACCAACCGCCTTCAGCATTTTCTTGACCTGGTGGTTGAGCCCCTGGTGAATGGTCAATTCCACAATCGCGGTCTGCTTGGTCCGGTCGCGGGAGAGCACCTTGGCCTTCGCCTTGGCAAGCTTGCGACCTTCAATCGTGATGCCCTGACGCAGCGGCATGAGTTCAACGCCCTGCGGTACACCTTTAACCTTGGCCACGTACTGCTTGTCGATGTTGAACTTCGGATGCATCATCATGTTCGCAAAATCACCATCATTGGTCATGATGAGCGCACCTGAAGTGTCGTAGTCCAGACGGCCAACTGGGTAGAGGCGTTCTTGCACTTCTTCAAAGAAGTCGGTGACCACCTTCCGGCCCTTATCATCAGAGACTGCGGTGATGACGCCACGCGGCTTGTAGAACAAGAAGTACTGCTTCTTCTCACGTGTTAGTGGCACACCGTCAACGCTCACCTTATCTTCAGGCGTCACCTTAACCCCGAGTACACGAACCACGTGGTCGTTCACCGTGACACGGCCTTGCGTAATCATTTCTTCTGCATGCCGCCGCGAAGCCACACCGGCCGCCGCAATCACCTTTTGTAATCGTTCTTCGTTCAATTGTCTTCCTCCGAAGATTCTTCCGTCGCGACGTTGCCGCGATCAAACAGGTCCAGCTGCGCGCCATCACCCGCGGCCGGTAGTTCGTCTAGGTCCGGCAAGTCACTCAACTTGTGCAAGCCGAAGTAATCCAGAAACTGGGGACTGGTGGCGTACATAATTGGCCGCCCCGGCGCATCCATGCGCCCGGCCTCTTGCACCAGTTGGCGCGTCACTAGTGTCTGCAAGGCGCCACTACTCTGCACGCCGCGCACCTGATCCACCTCGATGCGGGTCACCGGCTGCTGGTAAGCAATGATGGCCAGCACCTCGAGGGCCGCCTGGGACAAACCCGTTGACGGCGGGCCCTCAAAGTAGCGCTTGAGCACGGGTGCCAGTTCTGCTTTTGTCAGCAGAAAGTAGCGGTCGTCCGACTCGCGGCAAGTGAGCCCGCGGGTGTCATCCGCGTTCAGATTCTTCATGAACAAATCTAGCTGCTGGCGAACGGCTGTCGGCGCGATGCCCAGAATCTGGCTAAACGCGTTTATGTCCACACCGTCTTCACCGGCGGCGTACAAAATTGCTTCAATTTGGGCGTTCAACTTGCCTGGGCTCCTTCCCGCTGCGTAATCATGAGTTCGCTCATGCTGTCATCCTGCTCACACAGAATTAGGCCGTTCTTGGCCATTTCAAGCAGTGCCAAAAACGTCGTGACGACCTCGCTGACCGTCGGCTGACTCACCAGGTAAAGGAAAGTGCAGCGGTGTTGCGTCCGCAATTGTTCCTCAATCTGACTAATCTTGTCATCCAGTGACACGGTCTCCACTTCGATGTGCCGCACCGCCTGCTCAGTACGCGCAATGCGACTCAGCACCTTTTGCATCGCCGCGCTGAGTTCACGCAACTTCACCGCCCCGGGTGCCAGTGGCGCAACCACGTCATCTGGCGGCAAGGCGGCGGGCTTAGCAAACATCTGACTGCGTTCCTGCTCGCGCTGCCGCAAATCGGCGGCCGCTTCCTGGTAAACCTGATAATTCAGCAATTGCGCCACCAGGTCTGCACGCGGGTCCTCTGGTTCCGTGAACTCATCAACTGGTTCCGGCTCAGGCAACAGCATCCGGCTCTTGAGTGCCATTAGACTTGCGGCCATAACAAAATAATCGCCGGCCACGTCCAGCGCGCGCTCTTGCATACTGTGCAAATACGCGATGTACTGCTCCGTGATTTTGGCGATTGGAATATCGTAAATATCGATTTTATTTTCTTTAATCAGGTGCCAAAGTAAATCCAGTGGCCCCGAAAAATCATTCAGGACTAGGGTTAGTGCCATCACAGTTTTCCTTCGATTGTTCTGCCCACTTCATAATGAGTGGCGTCGTTTCCAGAGAACCCATCAGCTTCTTGCCATTCACACGCTGGGAAAGTTCACTCAGCAAGCGGTTAATGACCGCCTGATTGCGGTACTCTGGTGCTAAATCTAGATGCCGTAGCAGCACGTAATCGTCGCCCAATTCGATTCCGGCCACGCCACAGAAGTTGTTCGTGTCCTCACGGTACATGAACAGCTGGTGGCTTGGATCGGTCGTGTAGAGCTTCAGCTCTGTTTGGAGATTGTGCAGATCTTTCAAATCCTCTTCATAGGAGAGGAAGCCCATCGCAATCTTCTGATAATCATCCTTGTAATTTACCAACATCATTCTCACCCACTTAGACACCAATTTACCATAATCTGCCCGTTGAGGCCACTAAGAAGCACCCTAACCGTGTGGATGGGTCTTGTGGTAGACATCCGCAATGTGGCCATTGGACAGGTGCGTATAAAGCTGCGTGGTGCTAACGTCAGCGTGGCCAAGGATTTCCTGGACCACTCGCAAGTCGGCGCCGTTTTCAAGCAGGCTCGTCGCAAACGAGTGCCGCAAGGTGTGCGGCGTCACGTCCTTATCGATGCCAGCGGCATTGATGTAAACCTTGAGGTTCTTCCAGATTCCCTGCCGTGTTAGCTTGCGGCCGTGGAAGTTGAGAAACACCTCTGCAGGCCGATCCCGTTTCAGCAGCTGAGGCCGCGAGTTGTCCAGATAGCGATTCACCCACTCTTGAGCCTGCATGGTGACGGGCACAAGGCGTTCTTTGTCCCCTTTACCGAGCACCTGAATCAGGTTCATCTGCATGTGCAGCTGACTCATTTTCAAGTTCACCAATTCAGAAACTCGCATCCCAGTTGCATACATCAGTTCAAAAATCGCCCGGTCGCGCAGTCCTAACGGCTTACCAGTATCTGGCACGGCCAGCAGCGCCGCAATTTCATCTTGCGTCAAGACCGTCGGCAAGTGCTTAGCGGGCTTGGGTGAATCAATCAGTTCCATCGGGTTCGTACTGACACGCCCCTGCCGCTGCAAATAACGGTAGAATTTGCGCATTGCCGACTGCTGGCGCGCCATACTGCTGGGGGCCAGCTCAACCGTTTCACTAGCGTAAAAAGTGGTAATTTGTTCACTTTCCGTTGGCACTTCTGCCAGATTTTGCGCATCCATCCAGGCGGCAAAACGCTGCAGATCGCGGCGGTAGGAATCCTGAGTTGCCTGCGACAATCCCCGTTCAACGGCCAGGTAGTGGACAAAATCGTTAATTAAATCATCCATGCCAGCCGTCCTTTCTAATCTTCTGCGTTCAGACCCGCATCCGTTAATTCAATAACACCATCGTGTTGGGTAATATAACGTGCCTTCAGCAAGTGGCCCACGGCGCGCTTGAACGCCCCTTTACTAATATCAAGCTGACTCTTGATGTCTTCAGGCGCACTCTTGTCCGTCAGTCCCAGCTGGTGGTCACGGTTATGCTTCATGATTGCCAGTAGCATTGCTGCATCGTCTCCAATTGCCTCGTAAGCACGTGGCTTCAAGGAGAGGTTCAACTCACCGTCATCACGGATGCCAATAACACGCGCCTGGACTACCTGACCCAAGCGCGGTTCCACATCGCGTTCACTCGGGTGAATGAAGCCAATCTGGTGATCTTCAGTGAAGACGAAGGTTCCGACCTTCTTCAGCTGAAAGGCGGTTGCCGTCACGTTCTTGTTCTTCATGTCGTCACTTGCGCGGCGCGACAGCTGCTGATAGAGACCAGGCTGCGCCAAATCGCCCCACATGCGGTGCTTATTATCAATCTGGAGCCGAATGTTCAAGCGGTCGCCCCGGGTTGGCCACAGGTAGGATTCCAATGGCAACTGGTCCAAGCTAACCACAACGTCCTTATCTTCCAAGCCCACGTCAACGAAGACACCCAAGTCGCGGCGCACCTGCACAACTTCGCAAAAGGTGTACTGTGATTCGCTAATCTTCGGCATCTTGGTCGTGATGCGCGCGTGGTGGTGTTCGTCTTCATAGGCAAAACCGCTCAGCGTGTCGCCGACTGCTGGCGCCTTTTCAAACTCATCGGCGTTGCAAGCCAGGGTCACCCCTGCATACTGCGCAAAAACGCTGGTGTCATTGGTATCTGAGACGACTGCCTCAACAACTTGTCCGTTAAAATCCATCATTAATTCCTCACTTTGTTGTTAACACGTTAAACAGGGTAATGAGCACGTAGGTCATGCCCCCAGCAATAACAGGGCCAGCAGCCACGCCCCGCAAGAAAACCACGCCCGCAATGGTGCCGAGCATCAGCGCAACGGTGATTTGCGGGCTACTGGCAAGTAGTTCCACACCGTGACGGCTGAGCACCGCGACGAGCACGCCACAAATGACGGCGATAATTCCGGCGGGACTTGTGAAAGTCGTGACGACATCCTTCAGCCCAATCTGCTCGGTGGCAATCGGCACCAGGATGGCTGCCGAGATAACGACGACCCCCCAGTTAATCCCCTTCTTGCCCAAGGCATTCAGCGCCGGATGCAACTGTGGAATCAGCTTGAGGACAATCACCACGCCGGCCCCAATCATGAGGGCCTGGTTTTTGGCCAAAAACGCAATCAATGCCACCGCCATTAAAAGTAGCCAGCTCTCCATCGTCTTCCTCCCGTTTAACGAATATGTACGGTAAAGAGCATCTGCTCTTCACCATTATAATGCCGCACCGCAATAGCGCAACATTACAAAAGGGACCCGGCATAATACCGAGTCCCTTCTTATCTAACCTAAATTTAGATTAGAGGGCGTTGGTAGCACCCTTGTAGATGATCCCACGACGGGAGTCAACGGTGATAACCTGGCCATCAGCGATGACGGTTGTTGCGTTCTCGGCACCAACGACAACAGGAATACCCATTGCGATACCAACAACAGCAGCGTGGCTTGTAAGGCCACCAGCTTCAACAACAACGGCTGCAGCCTTTTCGATAGCTGGCAGGTAGTCCTTGTCAGTTGTCTTAACAACAAGGATGTCACCCTTCTGCATCTTAGCAACAGCTTCACCGGCGGTAGCAGCGATAACTGCCTTACCAACGGTGGTCTGGTCGCCAACACCGGAACCGGCGGTCAGCTTGGAGCCAATCATCTGAACCTTCATAACGTTGGTTGTACCAGTTTCACCAACAGGCACACCAGCAGTGATGAGAATCAGGTCGCCTTCTTCAGCAAAGCCGAGGTCGGTAGCCGTCTTGGTCGCAAGTTCGAACATTTCATCAGTAGAAGATGGACGTTCTGCAACTACAGGGTAAACACCCCAGTTGATCATCAAACCGCGACGAGTAATGTCGTCAAAGGTAACGGCAAGAATGTCGGCCTTAGGACGGTACTTGGAGATCATGCGGGCGGTGTAGCCGGAGTTAGTAGCAGCAACGATGGTCTTAACGCCAAGGTTACGAGCCGTGTCAGCAACTGCCTGACCAACAGATTCCGTAACAGACTGGTTAGCAAAACGCTTGAGTGCGTATGCATCCTGATCTGTCATGGCCTTTTCGGTGTATTCGTTGATACGAGCCATAGCTGCAACGGATTCTACAGGGTAGTCACCGTTAGCAGATTCACCGGAAAGCATGGTAGCGTCGGTACCGTCGAATACGGCGTTAGCAACGTCGTTAACTTCGGCACGGGTAGGACGTGGGTTTTCCTGCATGGAGTCAAGCATCTGGGTAGCCGTGATAACTGGCTTGCCAAGTGCGTTGCACTTCTTGATGAGGGACTTCTGAACGAGTGGCACGTGTTCAAAAGGAATTTCAACACCCATGTCACCACGAGCAACCATCAGACCATCGGACACCTTGAGGATGTCATCGATGTTGTTGATACCTTCCTGAGATTCAATCTTAGGGAAGATCTGAACGTATTCAGCGTGCTTTTCTTCGAGCAGTTCGCGGATGTCAAGGACGTCCTGAGGCTTACGAACGAAGGAAGCAGCGATGAACTGGATACCGTTGTCAAGACCGAAACGAATGTCATCGGCATCCTTTTCAGTGATACCAGGCAGGTTGATGGAGACACCAGGTGCGTTAACACCCTTACGGCCGCCAAGGATACCGTCGTTCTGAACCTTGGTAACAAGTTCGCGGTTAGCGTCATCCTTCTCGGTGATGAGAACGTCAATCAGACCATCATCAAAGAGAACGTGACCACCAACGTGCGTGTCATCGTAGAGGCCAGGGTAGGTAACGGCAATCTTGTCCTGGTGGCCGTCAAGGCTGGCATCCATGGAGATACGGAGTACGTCGCCGGTGTGCAATTCGATCTTACCGTTAGGAGTGTCCTGAACAGTAGTCCG
This sequence comes from Lacticaseibacillus songhuajiangensis, assembly GCF_003946025.1. Classification (GTDB taxonomy): domain Bacteria; phylum Bacillota; class Bacilli; order Lactobacillales; family Lactobacillaceae; genus Lacticaseibacillus; species Lacticaseibacillus songhuajiangensis. Next base: position 65,423 of record NZ_RHNR01000005.1, read on the forward strand.
GATTTCTGCACCCTTGGTGTCAAGCAGGATACCAACAGTCTTGCCGGTAATCTTTTCAGCTTCGTGCACCATGTTCATACGGGAAAGGTGTTCCTCGTGGTCACCGTGGGAGAAGTTGAAACGGAATACGTTAGCGCCTGATTCAATCAACTTAACGATAATGTCGACTGTGTTACTTGCAGGTCCAAGCGTGCTGACGATCTTGGTCTTTTTCATGAAAGAAAAGCTCCTTTGACTTATTGTGTTTAAAATTTTGTTACCGAAATTAAGTTAGAATGCGAGGTCTTTAGCAACCTTGTAGAGGTCCATGTCTGGCTGGTGCTTGGAATCGAACAGGTCAAGCATGTCGTGGTAGACGAGCTTGTTGTTCTGAATCCCAACGGCCAGACCACCCTTGCCTTCAAGCAGCAGTTCAACGGCGTAGACACCCATGCGGGTAGCCAATACACGGTCGAATGCTGTTGGGGTGCCCCCACGCTGGATGTGACCCAGAGTGGTTGCACGCAGCTGGAAGTCGCCAAAAGGTTCGAGCTTCTTCGCAAATTCAGCGGCGGTCATAACGCCTTCAGCAAGCACGATGATGTTGTGCTTCTGACCACGTGCACGTGCAGACTTAAGCTTTGCGGCAACGTCTTCGATGTTAAAGTCCTTTTCAGGAATGATAACGTCTTCGGCGGCGCCGGCAACGCCAGCCCACATTGCGATGTCACCGGCGTTACGGCCCATGACTTCAACAACAAAGGTGCGTTCGTGGCTGCGTGCGGTATCCCGCAACTTGTCGATGTTGTCGACAGCAGTCTGAAGAGCGGAGTCGAAACCGATGGTGAAGTCGGTAAACGGAATGTCATTGTCGATTGTACCTGGCAGGCCAACAGCGTTAAAGCCGTGTTCCGTCAAGCGGAGGGCACCATGGTAAGAACCATCCCCACCAATCACAACAACTGCGTCAATCCCGAACTTCTTCAACTGTTCGATACCCTTAAGCTGAACAGGTTCTTCAGCGAATTCAGGGAAACGAGCAGAGTAGAGGATTGTACCGCCGCGGTTGATGATGTCATCAGCCGTGCGAGAATCCATCTTGAAGATGTCACCAGCGAGCAACCCGGCATAGCCATAGTTGATCCCGTAAGCTTCAAGGCCTTCGTGTTCTGCCTTACGCGTTACGGCACGCACCGCGGCGTTCATGCCTGGAGCATCCCCACCGCTGGTCATAATACCAATGCGTTTCATTATTTCACCTCACGTGATTTATCGTGGACAAATCCTTTAATTCCACACAAGCATAAGCTTAACACTTTTCAAAAATAAAGTCGCCTAGAATTGGCACATTTTTAACTTGTTCCTCATGTTTACTTTTGTTTGGTAATTGCAACCGCTTCAGACCCGAGGATTTGCTTAAGTTGTGCCTCCAGACTGGCGCTGAGCGTCACCGCGTACTTGCTGGCAAGCAAAATTTTCTGCTCGCCGGACACGATAATTACTGGGACCAGTCCGTGACTGCGCAACAACACTTGCAAGACGTCTCTTTTCATTTTCGCATCCGGATTTGCACCTAGATTCAGAAAGAGACGTTGGTTCAGCGCGGCCGCCACTTCCGTTGCCGGACGCAGGCTTTGGGCAATCAGCTTGCGCTCACCAGTATCCCCGCGCTGGCTTTCTTTACGATCAGGCGTTGCGGCAATCAGGTAAACCTGTCCCCGTTCAATGCCCCGCGCCTGCAGATATTGCTCGGGAAAGACTGTGACTTCGGCCTGACCGCTGCTATCACTGACCGTTAGAAAAGCCATTTTGGCCCCAGTCTTGGTATTAATACCGCGCACGCTGTCAACTAAACCCAGAAAACTGAAGCTGCCAGCAGACTGTTGCCGGTTAATTGGTGTCAGCTGCATTGCCTGCTCGATGACGGTAAATTGCTCAGTCGGGTGCCCCTTGAGGTAAAAGCCCAAGGTTTGCACCTCCTGCTCCAGAACTTCTGCACTAGTCAGGACGCCTTCGTCTAAGCGGGGCCACAACGCCTGCAGCAAACTGCGGTCCCCGCCGGCTAGTTCCGTTGCACTACAAATGCCATCAAGATTACCGAGCAAGGCGCCGCGCGCGTAACCGCCACTGTCGAGCCCGCCCGCAGCAACAAGTGGCCGCAGAATATCGGCCTTGCGCCACTTTGAGTCAAGCCGGAGCAGAAAGTCGGCCGTATCCCGGAAGCGGCCATTTTGCTTGCGCTCTTCAATAATGTCAGCACTCAGGTCGCGGCGCATGCCGTGCACGCTGCCAAAGCCCAAGCGCAAGGCGCCCTTTTCGACGCGCACGCCGCGATTGGAGTGGTTAATATCGGGCGGCAGCAGCTGCAGCCCGGCTTGTTTCACCTCGCCAACAAACAGCGCCGTTTTCTCCGCACTGGCCACGTTCATATTAAGTTGTGCGGCGAAAAACGCTTGCGGCGCGTGCGCCTTGTAGTATGCCAGCCAAAACGCCAACATTCCGTACGCCACCGCGTGACTGCGGTTGAAGCCATAGCCGGCGAAACGTTCAATATCGCTAAAAATACCGGCGGCCGTTTGCTCATCAACGCCGCGTTCAGCCGCACCCGTCATAAACTGCGGCCGCGCCGCGTCAATGACCGCCTGCTTCTTTTTGCTCATCGCCCGCCGCAGGTCATCGGCGGCAGCTAGACTTAAGCCGCCGACGGTACTGGCGACCTGCATCACCTGCTCTTGATAGACGATGATGCCATAGGTTGGTCGCAAAATGGTCGCCATCAGCGGACTAGCATACTGCACGCTGTCGGGATTGTGGCGTCGTTTAGCAAATTCGTCAATATACGCCATTGGCCCCGGTCGGTAGAGTGCGGCCGTGGCAACAACGTCCTCGAAAGATTGCGGCTGCACCTTGCGCAAAACCGCACGCATCGGCCGACTTTCAAATTGAAACACCCCGTTGGTTTCGCCGCGCGCAAATAGCGCCAGCGTTTCGGGATCATCAAGTGGGATGGCAGTCATTGCCGGCAGTTCAATCTTTTGCCCCGCCGCGGTGCGTGCCATCTGGTGCAGCAAGTTCAGGGTACGTAAAGCTAGAATGTCAATTTTCAGTAAGCCGGCCTGCTCCACGCCTTCTTTTGCGACTTGCGTCTGTACGCCAATGCCCACGCTACTGCGCTGTAAGGCCACGGTGTTAGTCAGGTTTCCCGCGGCGAGCACCACCCCAGCAGCGTGCGTCGTAATGGTGCGCGGCAGCCCCTCAATGGCTTGCGCCGCCCGCACAACGGCGGCAACCTGCGCATCATTTCGCACGGCGCGCTGCAGGCTGCCACTCGTCTCAAGCGCACCACCTAAGTTGTCCAGACGTTGCGGCAAGGCCCGGTGCAGCTCGTCCAACTTATAGCGCGGTAATTCGTACGCAGCAGCGGCATCATTGAGCGCTTGTTTAGCGCCAAAGGTACTGAAAGCCATAATTTGCGCCGTGTGTGTTGCCCCGTAGCGTTCATTAATATAAGCCAGGACATCGCCGCGCCGCGTATCCTCCACGTCAATATCAATATCAGGCATCTGATGCCGGTTCGGATTCAGAAACCGTTCAAAAAGCAAGCCGTACTTCAATGGGTCAACAGTTGTAATGCCCAATGTGAAGGCCACGAGCGATCCGGCGGCAGATCCGCGGCCTGGGCCCGTGACGATGCCCCGCTCCTGGCTGGCATGGATAATATCCTGCACAATCAGAAAATAATCATCAAAACCCATCTCGCCAATTACGCCCAGTTCACGATTCAAGCGGTGCTGGTAATCTGCACCCGCGTTGGGTACCAAGTGCGCAAGCCCCGCGGTTGCGAGTTGCCGCAAGTACTCCCCGGTTGTAACGCCCTCCGGCAATGGAAAATGCGGCAGCTGTGGTTCCAATTCAGGGATTCCCACCTGAATGCTGGCAATGAGCTCATCCTGCTCTCTAAGCAGTGCCTCTTGTCCTGCACCTTGCACATAAGTCGCCACTTCATCCGCCGCTGGCAAGTGGTAGTCATCCGCGCTGTCCACCGCCCGCAACTTTTGGCCGTCACGAATTGCCAGCAGCAAGCGACGGCTAGCGGCATCCTCTGGATCAATCTCGCGCACATCACCCAGTGGCACCGCCCGCAAGTGGTGAATTTGCGCAAACCGTGGCAGGTCCCCACTCAGGTCTGCCAAAGGCACCCCCACCACGTACTCAGCGGGTTTGTGCGTCTGTACCTGGCTCACCCAGGCAGCAGCCGCATCACCATCGCCCGCGTTAAAACGCTGCGTCATGGTGCTGTTTTCCGTGCTAATCGCAATGAGACCCGCCAAACTCGGCAAGTCTGCAAGTACCGGCTGATCCGCCAACTGCACCGCAGTGCTAACACGCAGTAATTGCTGGTAACCCGCATAATTTTGGGCAAGTAAAATGAGCTCCTCATCTTGCAGTCGGCACAACATGCCCAGCAAGGGCTTGAGTCCCGCAGCGCGCATCTGTCGGTAAAATGGGATTAAGTTGTAAACCACATTCACGTCTGTCAGTGCCAGCGCACCATACCCGCGTGCCTTCGCCGCAGCGACCAACTGGTCAACCCGGATTGGGCTGCTGAGCAAGCTACCACTGGAAAGGACCCGCAATTGGCTAAATGCCATCGATATCACCTCTGAGTTCATTATATAGGTCGACAGGCGAAAGCACTAGCGGCGACATTTTCTGTAAGCCGTCTTTTTGGCTTTGCCCAAAATGCTGGGACGTGTTAGAATGACGCATAGAAAAGAGGGAATACTATGCGCTACGTAATGACTATTATCTGGGCCGTCATCCTTGGTCAGGTCACTGGCTTCCTCGCCGGCGCGCTGACCCAGACGAGCTACGACCCCCTCGCATCACTTATTTACAGCGTCATCTTCGCGATTATCCTGTTTGTACTTCCGGTTATCATGAAGCACTTTGAAATGGCAGAAGAAACCGCTAAAAAGTAAACAGAACATGTTTGTCGCCCGCTCGGTTACCTGAGCGGGCGTTTTTGTTGTCCGTCAGCGTCAGTCGTGAAACTTTCATCCGTAAGGATGGCTGCTGTGAAAATCGACCGCAGGTCGGGCCTGGGGCGAATTGGCTTCGCAAGCAGGAACTCCGTCAGCGGGGACCGTTTCAGCCGGCTTCGCCGTCTTCCACTGGGGACTTTGCCGCAAAACCAGCGTCAAAGTCCCGCTCCCGATACAATTAACGGTGTACACCCGACGAAAACCACGTCGGGCATACACCGCTAATTGTATTTTCACTGACTTCGTCCCTGCTTGCTACGCCAATTCACCCCAGACCCTAAGTGCATTCACGGGACGATTGTGGTGGTGATTTCAATGTAACGATGAAGCCGCAAATGTCACAATCCGGCATGCTTGAACTATCACAAGATTAGTCAACACTATGGGCAAAGGTTTATCAGTATTAGTCCTGTGTGGCATTGCCTCGTAATTGGGAATAATTCTGTAATTGCCACTCCGTAACGTGTCGGTCACGGAGGTGGCGGTGTGCTTGGGCGAAGCCAGTCGACCTCGCGCTTTAGCGCGTAGAGAGACGGACACCGAAGGGCGCAGGGAACGGAGTCGGGCGAAAAGATGATTGTTTGGAGACAGGACGGCCGCACTTGCCGTCGTGGCTTCACACAATCATCTCGGGAGCGCGGAGTTGACGCTGTTTTTGCGGCAACTCCGCCAGCGGAAGACCGTGACAGCGGGCTGAAGCGGTCCCCGCCCGACGTAGTTCCCGGAGCACAGCCATTTGCACTCATCGCTTCAGCGATGTTAGTGCAATGGACACCGTAGGGCCCAAGCGCACCACCACCGGAGTAGCCGACCCCACCGCCTTGCGGCGGTATGAGAACGGCTTAAAGTGCAGAGCGCACCCTTGCGGGCGCGAACTTACGCTGACGGACAGTAAAAGCCCGGCGACGCTTTTTCAGCGCCGTCGGGCTTTTATCGTTACTTCGTGATGTAGATGTACAAATCAGTGGTGGAGAAGCCGATATCGAACTTCACGCCGTTGCTGGTGATTGTCTTGATCGTTGTCTGCGACTTGCTCTGCCCCTTCGTCTCGGAACTGAACTTCTTCATGACCTTCTGGGTATCAGCACCGACTGAATTACCCAGCAAACCCAGCGTAATTCCGAACTGCTTGGCTTCAGTCTTATTCTTCATGGACTTCACTGGCACGATGACAGCATAACCCATCAGTTTGCCGCTCTTGGTGACGTTCGCCCGTACCTTAACCTTACCGGCCTTCAATACTTGGGTAATCCCTTCGTCAGCAGAAGCTGGCAACTGGGAATCCTTCGTTGCAGTCTTTACCTTAGCCATTGCAGCTTGCACCGTCTGCAGTTGTTTCATCGCGGCCATACGCTGGGCCATCGGCAGTGCTGCCAACTTGGCTTTGGTCATGGTCTGCGCGGACTTAGCCTGTTTCTGCACACTTGCCGGCAGGGCCATCCCGATTACTGCCTGGTTGTACTTGCTTGCAGAATCCTTGTAGTTGCCCAGCGCGGTAGCAGACTTAATTTTGACTGTTTCTTTTTTGCTGCCAACGCTTAACTTCACGTTCTGCTGCTTATCAGTAACGGGCAGCGTAATGGCGAAAGTGCCCCCATTGATCTTGCTTTCGCCCTTGGTGTCACCCGTGCTGTACTTCACGTGGTCGCTACCACTGGCATCGCCCTTCACGACGGCAACCAAACCCTTCTGACCATAACTGGTCTTGGTCGGCTTGAGCTGCTGGCCACAGGCGGCCAGCACCAGGGTCAGGCTGAGTGCTGCGGTAATGCTTGCTAATTTCTTCATCATTGACATCCTTTTTCCAAAATTCTGTGCCTTAGTTTAGCGCCGCAACCCGTCTTGCGCAAGCAAAATGTGACTTCTTGTCACATTTATCACTTTTTCTTACCCTGCGGCCGCACATTTTTGAGGACGGTCATGTTATCAACGAGCAGTTTCTGGATGACCGCGTTAATGGCCAATTGCACCATCGCGTTCTGCACCACCGTGGTGTCCGTTTTGTTGACGCCGGTCAGGACCATCTCGCCGCCAAAGTCTGAGTTCACCTTCTGAATCGCGGCTGTGAAGGTCAAGATGAAGGCATCAAAAGCCTGTTGGGGTTCGCGGTTCACCAGCTGGTAAGAAATCCCTGCGGCAATGGTATCAAGCGCAAAGACAGGCTTCAAAATGGCCACCACGATGACGTTAGCTAGTTGCGCGCGCGAGTACTTCTTTTTCTTGGGCGCGCCAATGATGCCCTTTTTGACGTAGTTGTTAACCATTGTGGGGGTGAGCTCGCCCATCCCCACGGGGGTGATCAGCTCGTTTACGAACTGCACGACTTGATCCATGTACAGGTCAAATTGCGGCAAATCCGTCCAGCGCGGCCAGCTGATGCCAGCAAACTTTTGTAAATAAGCCGTGAAACTTTCATCTTCAGGCATTTTCTTTTCCTCCGTTTTACTTACTTATGGTCATTGTAACACCTTATGACCTAGTTTTCGAAACTAAATGAGAGCACAAAAAATACCAACACGTTAATGTTGGCATTTTTAATTAGTCTTTAGCTTCAGACTTAGTGTTAACCACCTGTTCGCCCTTGTAAAAGCCCTTAGGGGAAACATGGTGAGAAACGCGGTATTCGCCGGTCGTTGCGTCGAAGTGCAAGTTAGGCACATTCAACTTAATGTGGCCGCGGCGCATAGCCTTCTTGGTTTTTGAAGTTCTGCGTGCTGGAACTGCCATGATTGTTAACTCCTTTTTCACTAGGATTTCTTTTTAACTATACATGAATTCTCGCAAAATGCAAGACGTGCACAGTATTCCTAGCAATTTTCAGTGTTTATTTTGCGCTGATGAAACTTATTTTATCATCTTCCAGCGTGACTTGCACGTGTTCTCCGGATTTAACTTGGCCAGCAATGATTTGTTTTGCCAATGGCGTTTCCAATTCGTTCGTGATCACCCGCTGCAGTGGCCGTGCCCCAAAGGCGGGATCATAACCCAATTCAGCCAGTTTACTGAGCGCAGCATCATCGGCGGTCAGGGTAATCTGCTGGTCGGCGAGCCGCTTTTGCAGATTATCGATGTCCTTGACGACAATGTGCTTAATGTCGTCTTGGGTCAGCGGCTTGAACATGATGATGTCATCAATCCGGTTCAGGAATTCCGGCTTGAACTTGGTCTGGATGAGCTTCATAACCGCGTTGCGCGCGTCTGCGCCCTCTCCGGCCTGATTGCCCTGGAGTAACAGTTCGCTACCGAGGTTGGAAGTCATGATGATAATGGTGTTCTTGAAGTCCACGGTGCGGCCCTGTCCATCCGTCAGGCGGCCGTCATCCAGAACTTGCAGCAAAATGTTGAAGACATCTGGGTTGGCCTTTTCAATTTCGTCCAGCAAGACAATGGTGTACGGACTGCGCCGCACGGCCTCGGTCAGCTGGCCACCTTCTTCGTAGCCAATGTAACCAGGGGCAGCCCCAATCAGGCGGGACACGCTCGCCTTTTCCATGTATTCGGACATATCAATACGCACCATGTGCTTATCGGAGTCAAACAGGTCTTCGGCAAGTGCCTTAGCCAGCTCCGTTTTCCCGACCCCCGTGGGGCCAAGAAACATGAAGCTGCCCAGTGGCCGACTCGGATCCTGCAGACCAGCCCGAGAACGCAGCACCGCATCGCTGACCGCCTGTACGGCTTCGTCCTGACCAATCACGCGTTCATGCAGCTTATCCGCCAGCTTCAGCAGCTTCTCGCGTTCACCCTGCACCAGTTTAGCCACCGGAATCCCCGTTTGCTCGCTGACCACAGCGGCGATGCCTTCAGGCGTCACGGATTCCTGAACGAGCCAGTTTTCAGGGCGCTCTTTTTGTTCCATCTGCTTGAGCTCGTCTTCCAGTTGCGGAATGGTGCCGTGCTGCAGGCGCGCGGCCTTTTCCAGGTCGTACTTATCCTGCGCGGTGGCCAAGTCACGCTTGGCGGCTTCAATTTCGGACTTCTTGGCGCTTAACGCGGTTAATTGCGACTTCTCCGATTCCCACTGCGCCTTGAGCCGGCTGGTCTGCTCACGCACGTCGGCCAGTTCAGCTTCGGCCTTGGCTAGCCGCTGCTTGCTGGCATCGTCAGTTTCCTTCTTGAGGGCTTCTTCTTCGATTTCCAGCTGCATCTGTTTACGTTCCGCGATGTCCAACTCGTTAGGCCGTGAATTCATTTCCACGTTGATGTTGGCACTGGCTTCGTCAACTAAGTCAATGGCCTTGTCCGGCAGGAAGCGGTCGGTGATGTAGCGGTTAGAAAGGGTCGCAGCGGTCACAAGTGCGGCGTCGTGAATGCGCACGCCGTGGAAGATTTCAAAGCGTTCCTTGAGTCCCCGCAAAATGCTGATGGTGTCTTCAACGCTCGGTTCCTGCACCAGCACCCGCTGGAAACGACGTTCGAGCGCCTTGTCCTTTTCAATGTTCTCACGGTACTCATCAAGCGTCGTGGCCCCAATCAGGTGCAGCTCACCCCGCGCCAGCATTGGTTTGAGCAAGTTGCCGGCGTCCATGGATCCTTCTGTCTTGCCGGCACCCACAATCGTGTGGATTTCATCGATGAAGAGAATAATCTGCCCTTCCGCCTTCTTCACTTCAGCCAGCACGGCCTTGAGGCGCTCTTCGAATTCACCACGGTACTTAGCTCCGGCAATCAGGCTGCCCATGTCCAGGCTGATGATGGTCTTGTCCTTCAGATTATCAGGGACATCCTGATGCACAATCCGCTGGGCAAGTCCTTCGACAATCGCGGTCTTCCCGACCCCAGGCTCCCCAATGAGCACTGGATTGTTCTTGGTTTTGCGACTCAGAATCCGGATAACATCGCGGATTTCATCATCACGACCGATAATCGGGTCCATTTTGCCACTGCGGGCTTCGGCAACCAGGTCAGTCCCATACTTTTTGAGGCTCTGGTACTGGTTTTCAGCCGTCTGACTCGTCACGTGCTGGCCGCCGCGAATTTTGTTCACGACTGCCGCCAGCTTCTTGCTGTCCACGCCGCCGTCAGTGATGAACTTAGTAATTGGCGAGTACTGCTGCTGCATGAGCGCCAGCACCAGGGTGTCAGTGGCGATAAACTGATCACCCAGCGTTGCGCGCTCCTTGTCGGCGTCCTGCATCAGGTGGGCTAAGTTCTGACTCATGTTCTGACCGTAGTTCGCAACACCTTCGACAACCGACACCTTGTCCAGCGCGTCGTCAACGACTTTATTCAAGCCGGGCACGTCAACGCCGGCCTGTTCGTAAATTTGCTGGGTCAGCTCACCCGGCGTGAGCAGTGCCTTCCAGAGGTGCGGCACATCAATGTCTTGGTGGTGGCGGGTCTGCGCAATCTGCTGCGCAGCGCCCAATGCTTCTGTTACTGCCTGCGTCATTTTTTCTGGATTCATCTACTCGTCTCCCTGTCTGTCGCTGCTTGGCGGCTAATTGATAAGATAAGTATACCGCCATTGGTCAATAATGGTCAAAGATAAAATATTAAACAAAAGGGAAAGAATGTCACCATCTTTCCCAATGCGCTTAATGATGTTGCTCAAGGCTGCGCCGCCGCATTGCCAGCACAAAGTCTAAGGCGACATTACAGAAATTGCCCAGTGCAATCCCGCCCAGCAGCCAATCGTTGGCGTTGAGCACGGCTAGGTAGACGAACAGCCCCGTGGCAACCAAGCCCACCACACTGTCGCTGAGCATGTTACGGTCATCTTGAGTTCGCCAAGTACGTAGCGATTTAGCTGCGTTGTTGATACACATCCCCCAGAACACTAATAGAACCGCACCCTTAAGCCAAACGTTGTTCGTGGCGAACGCCGCTATGAGTAGCGCTACTACCACTAGGTAGTACGCGAGCAAAGGATGTTTCATCAATGACTGCATGCTAAACCCATTCATCATGTGCCTCCAAAATAGCGCCTTAACCCAACTTGCTAATTCCGCAGCCACGCCGCGTCTCCAGCAAGCCCTTTCATTGCAATTATTATACCACCAGCACACATGCGGCCGCTCCGTCTTTAGCCCGATGGTCTCAAAAAATACCGACTCAAACGACAAAAAACGACGACCACCAGCACCTTCTCAGTGCCGTGGGTCGTCGTTTGTGTTGAATCTATTCCTGAGCGTCAGCCAAGGTTTCTTGCCCTGCCTGCAGTTCATACATGTCGTAGTAACGGCCATGTTGCGCCAGGAGTTCTTCATGGGTCCCGCGTTCAACAATCCGCCCAGCATCCAAGACCAGAATGAGGTTGGCATCCTTAATCGTGGACAGGCGGTGCGCAATCGCGATGGTCGTGCGCCCAGCACGCAGGCGGCGCAAGCCTTCCTGAATTAGGTTTTCGGTTTCGGTATCAATGTTCGCCGTCGCTTCATCAAGCACCAGCATTTTGGGCTCGGTAACGACCGTCCGTGCGAACGAAATCAGTTGGCGCTCGCCGGAGCTGAACTGACTACCGCCTTCAATGACGCGGGCGTGATACTTGCCGTCCAACTTCTCAATGAAATTGTCCGCTTGGACAAACTTGGCCGCGGCTTCGACCTGTTCATCGGTGATGTCCTCGTTGAACAGGCGGATGTTGCTGGCGACATCCCCGTAAAACATGAAGGAATCCTGAAGCACCAGCCCCAGTTTACGGCGCAATTCAGCCATTGGGTACTCGCGAATGTCCACGTCGTCAATCAGAATCTGGCCCTCGCCGAATTCGTAGAAACGCATGAGCACGTTGATGATCGAGCTCTTCCCGCTCCCGGTGTGGCCAACGAGCGCCACCGTCTCACCCGGGTTCGCAACGAAACTAATGTCGTTTAAGATGCGGTGCACGCCATCATAGGCGAAGCTGACGTGACGGAACTCAATTTTGCCCTGCGTCACCGTGGCACTGGCCCCCTCGTTCTGGGCCGGCGCGTACTCCTGGTTGTCCAAAATCCGGAACATGCGGCTCCCCGCAACCACCCCATCTTGCAGGAAGGTCAGGTTATCCATCATGTTCGTCATTGGGTTGAAGAAGTTGGCCACGTAGGTTGTGAACGCGTAAACCATCCCAGCCTCAACGAAGCTGTGCATACTCATCAGGCCAAAAGCCGCCAGCACAACGACCAGCGCGAGGCTGTAGAGTAAGTTGATCATTGACCCCAACAGCAGTGAGTTCGTGCGGATCATGGCCTTACGACTACGCAGGTAATCGTCGTTAGTGGCTTCAAACTCATCACTAATGCGCTTTTCCTGTCGGAACTGCTGGATAATGCTGATACCTTCGATGGATTCGTTCAGCTTGGTGTTCAGTTCGGACAACTTCTCCCGCATGCGCCGGTACACTTTACTGGAGTAGTGGTTGTAGTACCACACCACAAAGGCTAGTACCGGCGTAAACGCCAGCACCATCAGCGCAATTTTGGGTGCCCACTTGAGCATCACGACAAAAGACGACACCAGAGAGAACATCCCTACCAGGATTGTTAGCCACACGTTCCAAAAATCGGCCATGGTCGAGGTATCGTTGGTCACCCGCGACACGATGGAACCGGCGGGCGTCTGGTCAAAGTAGCGCATGCCCAGCGTCTCCAGCTTACCGAACAACTGCCGGCGGGCATCTTCCAGCCCGCGCTCACTGCCCATTTGGAAAGCAAACGACTGCACAAATTGAGACAAGGCTTTGAGGATGGTACCGCCCGCGTACAAGGTCGCAATGCTTAGAATGATTGCGGTCGTGGCACTCTGCTTGGCCAAATACTTATCCATGTACTCTTGCAGAACAAAAGGCAAAGCGATGTTCATCGCGGCCAATCCGGCCGCCCCGATAATGGCACCAATGAACTGCTTCTTGTACGGCTTGGCGTAACGCATCAGCCGCCCCATGATTTTAATCTGGTCCTTAACGGAGATGCTCTGGGCCCAAGCTGATTGATATTCCTTGGCCATCTTACTCACCGTCCTTTCCGCTCGTTTTGTCGAGTTTGCCTTCCAGTTGCTGGAGGTGCCACATCTCGGCGTACCAGCCATTGAGGGCAAGCAATTCGTCGTGGGTGCCGCGTTCAATGATGCGCCCGTTTTCGAGCACAATAATCTCGTCGGCATGCATCACCGAACTCAAACGGTGTGCCGCGATAATCGTCGTCTTGTCGGCCCGTTCTTGTTTCAAATTCTCCAGAATTTCTTCTTCAGTACGGGCATCAACGGCGGACAGTGCATCATCCAAGATGAGCAGTTCCGGGCCGTTAATCACGGCGCGCGCAATGGCGAGACGTTGCTTCTGCCCTCCGGACAGGCTGACCCCGCGCTCACCGACGGCCGTGTTATAGCCCTCAGGAAAGCCCAAAATGTCATCGTGGACGGCGGACTCAGATGCCGCGTGCTCCACTTCATTTTGCGACTTGCCATAAGCACTGAAGCGAATGTTGTTCGCCACGGTCGTTGAGAATAGGAAGTTATCCTGTGGCACGTAGCCAATCGAATCCAGCAGGGCATCAAGGGAGTATTCCTTGATGTCGTGACCGCCGAACTCAATCGTGCCCTTGTAATTATCGAATTCGCGCAGCAAAAGCTTGAAGATGGTACTCTTGCCGGCCCCAACGCGCCCAACAATCCCGAGCGTTTTACCCGCCGGAATCGTAAAGTGCACGTCGACCAGCGCCGCGGTCTCATCGCCAGGGTAGCTAAACTGGTTCACGGCGTAGCGCAGATCACCGTGTGCTGGTTCCCGAATCGGTTCCGCCAGTTCAACGATACTGCTCTTTTCGGCCAGCAATTCCGCAACGCGGTCGTAAGAAGCATTCCCGCGTTCCAGGATGTTAAACAGCCGGCCAATGGCAAACATCGGCCACACCAGCGCCGCCACGTAGGCCACAAAGGAGACCAACTGCCCGATGGTAATCTGGTTGCTGACGACCAGGTGGCCACCATACACAATGGTAATCACGTAGGTCAGGCCCATAATTAGACTAGTGACGGGATCAAATAGCGAGTCAATAAAGTTCACCCGCCGGTTAATCAGGATGGTGTTGTCAACAATCTTGTCAAAGTCCGCGGCGTCTTCCTTCTCCTGGCCAAAAGTCTTGACGACTTTCACCCCAGAGACGGATTCCTGCGTTTTATCATTCAGCCGTGAGAACGCCGCCTGCGCAGCCCCAAAGGCTGTATGCAAACGCCGGCCCAACTTGCGGGCCATCACCGCCAGCAGCGGCATTGGCAAAATAGCAAAAACAGTCAGGCGCCAGTCAATCAGGGTGATCATCGCAACCAGCGTGGTTCCCCCAGTGATAATGGAATCAAATAAGGTCAGCACGCCGGCACCCGCCACGTTTTGCACGGCGTTCAGGTCATTGGTGGCGTGTGCCATCAGGTCCCCGGTGCGGTGCCGCTGATAGAAGGTGGCGTCCATCTTCATGAAGTGCCAGAAAAGGCGTGTCCGTAAGGTGCGTTCAAGCAAGGCGGCCCCACCCCAAATCTGCGTCCGCCAGGCAAAGCGGAACAAGTATTGGGCTACACCCGCTAGGAGCATCAGCGCCAGCCAAATGACCAACTTGTGTGCCGTCACGGTGTGCTTATCCATGGCGTCAACCATGGTCCCGATAATTTTTGGCGGAATCAGGTTAACAAGCGCGACCAGAAACAGCGCGACGACCCCCACCATGTAGCGGCGTTTCTCCTGTTTGAAGTACCAGCCAAGCTTTCTAAAAATCCCCATATGTTCACGTCCTTTCTAACATTACGATAAGGAAAACCTCCTGCAATACTAGCCACTTCTTAATACTTTTGCAAGCTTTTCGCTTAAAAAGCGGACAAATCCACGCTTTTGCTGTCCGTCAGCGTAAGTGTTGAAACTTTCAATCAAATCATCCGCAAGGATGAAAATAGTGGTTAGACCGAA
>NZ_RHNR01000050.1 GCF_003946025.1 Lacticaseibacillus songhuajiangensis
CGCTGGCAGATTTGCCGCAAACCCGGCGTCAAATCCGCGCTCCTGAGATAATCTGCGGTGTACACCCGGCAAAATCAGCCGGGCATACACTGCAGATTATCTTGTCGCCCGACTCCGTTCCCTCCGCTCCGCCCAAGCACACTCACGCCTCCGTGGCCGACACGTTACTAAGTAGGAAATACGGTACATACACATTGGTCGTGCGATGACTGTCTCCGGTACTTAGAAAGGCTATGACTTCAGTATTCACCATGTTTAGGAAGACAGATGAACTGCACATTGTGACAGCCTTTCTCGATTGCGTGTTCGTCTGCGTTTGGCGCTCCGACTCATGTAGTCTGAACCTTTTCCTACTGGAGTATTGTTGTAGCACTTAGTGACTGGGGCGGCTTGGTGGAGTGAACGCAGGTAGGTGGCGCGCAAAGAGCACGAATAGCCCACACAACCGGCGAAGGCCGTTTTGTGTGGGCTATTCGTGCTCGGGGTAAATCTTTTTGACGTGGGCTTCGGCAAAAAGTTTAGCGGTAGCCTGGTTTACCAGGCGAGAGCGACCCCGCGCCACCTACCTGCGGTTACGTAACCAAGCCGCCCCAGTCCCGACCGTCGGTCGGAGCATTATTTTCAATTTTTGCATCCTTACGGATGAAAGTTTCATGACTTACACTGACGGACAGTATTAATTCTGCGCGTCCTTCAGTTCAGCGATGCGGTCCTGCGCTGCGGTCTGTTCGGCCACAAAGCTGGCCCGTTTTTGCTTCTGCTCGTCGATGACAGCTTCAGGCGCCTTGCTCAGGAAACCAGGGTTACCCAACTTCTTGTCAATGCGGGTGATTTCGCCATCAAGCTTCTTGAGGTTCTTCTCCAGTTTGGCAATTTCCGCATCGAAGTCGATCAGTTCTGCCAGTGGTACGTAAACCGTTGCACCCGCCATCACGGCAGAAGCGGCAGTCTTGATGTCACCAACGGCTTCACCCGACTTCTTAATAGTCAAGGTCTGGGTGTGCAGGAAGCGGTCCAACACGGCCCGGTTGGCGGTGAAGGCTTCTTCGAGACTGTCATCATTGAGCGAGATAATCACGTTGATTGGCGTACTCAGTGGTGCGTTCACCTCGTTACGAATGTTCCGCACCGCACGAATGAGTTCCAGCACGTGGGTCATTTCAACGCTGGCAGCGTCGTTGTCGAATTCGGCGTGCACTTCTGGGTAACTTGCAGTCACGATAGACTTGCCGTTGTGTGGCAATGCCAACCAGAGCTTTTCGGTTACAAATGGCATGATTGGGTGCAGCAGACGCAGAATCTGGTCGAGCACGTAGTACAAGTTGACGCGCTTAGCGGCCTTCTTCGTCTCGTCATCGCCGGTAAGGGTTTCCTTACTCATTTCGATGTACCAGTCAGCGAATTCGCCCCAGATGAAGTTGTACAGGTCACGGCCCGCTTCACCAAATTCAAACTTATCGAACTTGGCGGTTACGGAAGCCACGGTCTTGTTCAATTCGGCGAAAATCCACTTGTCCGCCAGATCAAAGCTGGCAACATCAGGTTTACTGTCAGCCTTGGTGTCGCCCAAGTTCATCATCACATAACGGGAAACATTCCAAATTTTGTTAATGAAATTCCATGCAGAGTCAAGCTGCGTGTAGCTGAAACGCGCATCCTGACCAGGGGTTGTCCCATTAGCGAGGAACCAGCGCAGTGCGTCAGTCCCGTACTTATCGATGACGTCAATCGGGTCAATCCCGTTGCCGAGCGACTTACTCATCTTGCGGCCTTGTTCATCACGCATCAAGCCGTGGATAAGAACGTGTTCAAATGGGCGCTGCTTAGTAAAGTGCAAACCTTGGAACATCATGCGGGCAACCCAGAACGGAATGATGTCGTAACCGGTAACCAAAGTGTTGGTTGGGTAGTAACGCTTGTAGTCTTCAGCATTCTCATCAGGCCAGCCCAAAGTGGAGAATGGCCACAAAGCGGAGCTGAACCAGGTGTCCAGCACGTCTTCGTCCTGTTCCCAGTTTTCAGCATCCTTAGGTGCTTCCATGCCGACGTACATTTCGCCAGTTTTCTTGTTGTACCAAGCAGGAATCTGGTGACCCCACCAGAGCTGACGGGAGATAACCCAGTCGTGAATGTTTTCCATCCAGTTAGTCAGGGTGTGTTCGAAACGGTCAGGCACAAAGTCAACCTTGTTGTCCGTCTTCTGGTTATCAAGCAGCTTCTTGGCCAGCGGTGCCATCTTCACGAACCACTGGGTGGAAAGCCGAGCTTCAACCTGGACCCCGGTGCGTTCGGAGTGACCAACGGAGTGGACGATTGGCTGAATTTTGATCAAGTCGCCAGATGCCTGCAAGTCCTTAACCAGGGCCTTACGGCATTCGAAACGATCCATGCCAGCGTACTTACCGGCAACTTCATTCATCGTGCCATCGTCGTTCATGCAGTTGATGCGTGGCAAGTCGTGACGCAGGCCAACCTGGAAGTCATTAGGGTCGTGGGCAGGCGTAATCTTAACAGCACCAGTCCCAAAGTCCATGTCGGCGTGTTCGTCGGCGATAATTGGGATGTTGCGACCAACACCAGGAATAGTGACTTCCTTGCCAATCATGTCCTTGTAACGCGGGTCCTTGCGGTTAACCGCAACGGCCGTGTCACCGAACATGGTTTCCGGACGCGTCGTGGCGATGTGAATGCCGCCTTCAGTGCCGTCTGCAAATGGGTAAATCAGGTGGTAGAAGGCCCCTTCGTCGTCCTTGTGAATGACTTCGATGTCAGACAACGCGGTCCGCGCCTGGGGGTCCCAGTTAACGATGTATTCACCGCGGTAGATGAGCCCTTCATTGTACAGTTGCACAAACACGGTCCGCACGGCCTTGTTCAGGCCGGCATCCAGCGTGAAGCGTTCGCGGTCGTAGTCCAAAGACAGACCCATTTTGCCCCACTGCTTGCGGATGATCTTGCTGAATTCATCCTTCCATTCCCAAACCTTGTCCACGAACTTTTCGCGGCCCAGGTCGTAACGGGTAATGCCCTCTTCGCGCAGCTTAGCTTCAACCTTCGCCTGCGTGGCAATGCCGGCGTGGTCCATCCCCGGCAGGTACAAGGTATCAAAGCCCTGCATCCGCTTCTGCCGGATAATCATGTCCTGGAGTGTGGTGTCCCAGGCGTGCCCCATGTGCAACTTACCGGTCACGTTTGGTGGTGGAATAACGATGGTGTAAGGCTTAGCTTTCTTATCGCCACTTGGTTTGAAGACCCCTTCGTCGACCCATTCCTGGTAACGGCCGGTTTCGACAGATTTAGGATCGTACTTTGGTGCTAGTTCTGATTCTGTCATGCAATTTCACCCCTATATGTTTTCGAGAACAAAAAAACTCGCCCTATGTAATAGGACGAGTTTGCTCGTGGTGCCACCTAATTTGAAGTTGCGTCCAAAAGACACCACTTCCACTTAAAAAGGATAACGGCGGATGCCGGCTGTCCCTACTTGTCATTCAGGACGGCACTCACAAGCTACAATCACCGCGCCGTGCAGGGCTTCCATCAACCGCCCCGTTTCTGTCTCACCGCACGCGCTGACCCTCTTGTTCAACGTATTGGCTAAAGTATAGCTGATAGCTTTGCGCCGGTCAATTAGAGTTTAGCATTAGTTTGCTTGGGCATCAGCACCCACAACCTGACCTTCAACCGTCAGGCGATTACGTCCAGCTTGCTTCGAGATATACAAGCTACGGTCCGCCCGCTCGTAAAAGTCTTCCAGGCTGACGTCCTCATTGCGCAGACTCGTAATCCCCATCGACAGCGTCAGTTTAATCTGCCGGCCTTCGTGTAGCACAATCATGTGCCGCACGTGGTCCACGACCTTTTCGCCAATTGCCTGCACCTGCTCTGCTGACAAGTCGAGGAAAACAATGTTGAACTCCTCACCACCAGTCCGGTACAAACCAAAACGCGTGTCGCACTCTGCCTCCAGCAGCGCCTGCACCGCCTTGGTCACCTCAATGAGCACGGTGTTACCCGCCTGGTGGCCGTAAGTATCATTAATGCTCTTGAAATAGTCCAAGTCATACATCGCAAGTGTCATCGGCTGCATGTGGCGCCGGCTCAGCGTCATCTGCGTCATGATGTCGTCCTTAAAGGCAAAGTAACTGCCCGCGCCAGTCAGCGCATCCCGATTCACCTCGTTGACCAAGCGCGCATGCTCCAGCTCCTCCACACGGGCCTGTGACCAGTACATGACCGCAAACATGCTAATGGCAACCGACATCACGATGCTCGCGACGATGTTGCCCAGTGACAACTGCGTTTGCGTCAACCAGAAGGCGACCGCACTCCATATGGAAATACCGACGTTGAAACTGCTGACCTTGGCAATGACGCCGCGCTGCACCCACACCAATACCAGCATGAGCGCAATACTGACAATTGAAACCAGCGAGAACACATCGTGCAAGTTAACGCTGAAAGTCCAAAATGCGAGCACCATGGCCGTCCGCACGCCGAATTCCCACGGATTGACCTGCGTATCAATCATCGGAATGATCAACATGTACAATGCCCAGTTTAAGTAACCTGCAGAGTTTGCTGGATCTAGCCAAGCGGCCAGCATGGCGAACAAAACTAAAACAGCCACAAAAGCAGTCAACATACTGGCAGTCCAGATTCGCTGGCACCGACGTGTTTTATAATGCCGCGACCACATGAAACTGCGCAGTCGGTGGTAGGAGACCACAAAGCCCGAGATGAAGAACATTGCGATGACCACTTGGATAAACCAATTACTCCAACTAAACACTTTGTGCTCCCCCCTTTCGTACAAAGTATCGCTATTCACGTTATTTTGAGAATACTGCTGTTACAATGATAATACTTGCTTTACTATATTCCTAGTAGATTTTATAAAGTAATGC
This sequence comes from Lacticaseibacillus songhuajiangensis, assembly GCF_003946025.1. Classification (GTDB taxonomy): domain Bacteria; phylum Bacillota; class Bacilli; order Lactobacillales; family Lactobacillaceae; genus Lacticaseibacillus; species Lacticaseibacillus songhuajiangensis. Next base: position 4,908 of record NZ_RHNR01000050.1, read on the forward strand.
ATACGGGTTCTAAATGAAATTTTGGCCAACTATATTTCGTTATTCAGATGGCTTGAGTCGCACACTGGCATGCACATTGGGGAGACAAAATGAAGAACAAGTTAATTGTCGGCACTGCCATCGTCATTGGGATTGCGGGTACCCTGACGGCGGGTCTGCTGGCGCGTTTTCACGGGGACGCAAACACTATTAACCAATCACGAACGTTCCGCACGAGCATTGCAACGCCTGTTGAAACGCTCGACTCGCAAACTTTCACGTCAATCACCGCGAGCAGCCTGATTACCAACCTGAACGTCGGCCTCTACTCGGCCACGACATCAGGGGGAACCACACCAGAGATTGCCAAAAATAATCCAACTGTCACTAATAAGGGGCTCAAGTACATTTTCCAACTCAACCACTACAAATGGAGCGATGGCAGTCCCGTCACGGCAACTGATTTTGTTTATGCCTGGCGCCGACTCGCGAACCCGCGCACGCAATCCCGTAACGCAGCACGCATCGACATCATTAGGAACGGTTTCGAAGTGCGTAGCGGCACCCGGCCCGCAAAAGATCTAGGTGTTCAGGCGCTCGGCAAGTACCGCCTCGCCGTTGAACTCAGCGCGCCAGATCCCTACTTGCGCCAAGATCTCGCTGGGACCGTCTTTTTACCCCTAAAGCAGTCCTTTGTGGAACGACTGGGCAATCAGTACGGCAGCTCAGCGGCCAATACCCTCGTCGACGGTCCCTTCACCATTAGCCACTGGTCCGGCCCACGGGACAAATACTGGACACTCAGTCGGAATCCCAATTACCCGCGCAAAGACGAAATTAGTCTGCGTAAGGTTGATTACGCTGTGCTGCAACCGCAGCAGGCCATTAATGAATTCAAGGCGGGCAAACTCGATTATTGCGAGCTCCAGCCCGCAGCAAAAAAGCAGTTTAGTGGCAACCGGCAGCTCCATTCTGTCCGCACCACGACCGCTAACTACCTGTTTTTCAACACCCGCAATGGCGCAACTGCTAATGTCCATCTGCGGCGCGCCATCGCCACCGGTTTTGATAAGCATATGCTGACTCGCGGCGTACTCGATGACGGCTCCCGTGAACTGGATGGCTTGATTCCAGCCGGCTTAGTGAACGACGCCAGCGGCAAGGATTACCGCACAGATGCCGGCGAACTGCTCACCTACAATCAAAACACTGCCGCTAAAGAGTGGCGCATCGCCCAGCAAGAAATTGGTGAGCGCAACATCCGCCTCACCCTCAACATTGCGGACAACGAGGTCGCCAGGACAACCGCTAACTACCTCAAAAACCAGTTGCAGCACAACTTACCTGGTCTGCGCGTCAACGTCATCGTAACGACCCTTGCCAAACGTAACCAGTTGGAACAAGCAGGTAAATTCAGCGTTGTTCTGGGTAGCTGGACACCAGCAGGTTCCAACCCGGCCTCCGCACTGAAGTTCTACCAGTCCGACAACGTGCAGAACATCGCCGGCTACAGCAGTCAGAAGTACGACGTCCTCTACAGTAAAATTACTGTAGACTACGTCAACAACAGCAACAAGCGTTGGGCAGCCATCAAAAAGGCCGAGCAATTGATTATTGGTCAGGACGTTCCGGTCGTGAGCGTGATGCAATCCGGGAAGTCTTACCTGCTCAGCAACCACATCAAGTCTCTGCACCTCATGCCCAATGGCGACATTGACCTCTCCAACGTTAAGCCTTGACGCTGTCCGTCAACGTGAGCGTTGAAACTTTCAACCAAATCATCCGCAAGGATGAAAAATAGTGGTTAGACCGAAGGTCGGAACTGGGCCGGATTTGCTACGCGCCCGGGCAGGGTGTGCGCGGGACCGTTCCAGCCGGCTCCGCCGTCTTCCACTGGGAAGTTTGCCGCAAAACCCGCGTCAAACTTCCGCTCCTAGCAAAAATAGCTGCGTACATTTTGCACAAAGTACATGTGCAAAACATACACAGCTATTTTTGCGGTCGCGCACACCCTGCCCGTTCGCTCCGCCAATCCAGCCCAGTTCCGACGCGCATTCACATGACTATGGTGGTGAAAGTTTCAGGTCAAGCTGGCGGAAACACTAAACAAATGGACAAGTACTGGGAAATGTCGACGCGGGAATCAGGATGTCTGTTTACGGTGCGCACTGAATACCGTTATCGTGGCCTTTAATAGTACTGGAGGTAGTCGTCGTCCAGTTTTACGGCCTGTGTTTTGATCCGGCGTTTGAATGAGCGATCGCTCGGTATCTGTGGTATTCTCCACTCATTAACGTGTCGGCCACGGAGGTGGTGGTATGCTTGGGCGAAGCCAGTCGACCTCGCGCTTTAGCGCGTAGAGAGACGGACACCGAAGGGCACAGGGAACGGAGTCGGGCGAAAAGATGATTGTTTGGAGACAGGACGGCCGTTCTTGCCGTCGTGGCTGCATACAATCATCTCGGGAGCGCGGAGTTGACGCCGTTCTTGCGGCAACTCTGCCAGCGGAAGACCGCGACAGCGGGCTGAAGCGGTCCCCGCCCGACGGAGTTCCCGGAGCGCAGCCCAAGCGCACCACCACCGGAGTTGCCGACCCACCGCCTTGCGGCGGTATGAAAACAGTTTGAAGTGCAGGTCGCGCCCCTGCGGGCACAGACTTACGCTGACGGACAGTAAAAACGGGCCACCCGCGATTGGGTAGCCCGTTTTGCATGCTTACAGGAGATCGGCGATGATGTCTTGGTCCTGGTTCAAGAATTCCTGACCCGGACGAATCTGCGTTACTTGCAAACCAGCCATGGATTCGGCCATGAGTCCTTCCACGTCAATCTTGGTTTCGTAGTAGCGCGCCTTGTCGATCTTCGGCTGCGTCTTAGGTGATGGTGGCGCAAAGATTGTGCAACAGTCTTCAAATGGCATGATAGAAAGCTCGTAGGTGTCAATCTTCTCGGCCAAGGCAATAATTTCCGTCTTGTCCATCGTGGCCACCGGCCGCACGATTGGCATCACGGTCACGTCGTTGATGGCAGCCATAGAGGCCAACGTCTGACTGGCCACTTGACCAACAGATTCGCCGTTGAAGATGGCCATATCGCCATTTTGCTTGGCAATGGCTTCAGTCAAGCGCAACATCAGCCGGCGCTGAATCGTCATCAGGTAACCTTCTGGCACCTTCGCCTTGATTTCTTCCTGAATGTGGGCAAAAGGTACCGCGATGAACTTGATGCTGCCACCGTATGGCGTCAACTTAGCAGTCAGTTCCTTAGCCTTATTCAGGGCGTTGTCACTAGTGTATGGCGGGCTGAAGAAGTGGACCATTTCAATATCAACCCCGCGTTTGAGCGCCAGGTATGCCGCAACGGGTGAATCAATCCCGCCGCTCAGCATCATGGCCGCCTTGCTGGCAGTCCCGACTGGCAAACCACCGGCACCCTTAACGGTTTCGGTGGACAGGTAGATGGCTTCCCGACGCACTTCCACGCGTAAGGTCACGTCGGGGTGCTTCATTTTGACCACGAGGTCTGGCCGCTTTTCGTCGAAGAAGTCACCAAGGGCAAGGTTCATGCCGTTGGTGTCCAGTTCGAAGGTCTTATCACTGCGCTTAGTCTCAACCTTGAAGGATGCGCCTTGAGGTGCAGTTTCGTTCATGAGAGCCAAAGCGTTGTCGTATACGGCGTCCATGTTCTTTTCCACCTCGATACTTGGGGAGAAGGACTGGATGCCAAACACCTTGCTCAGCCGATCCATCACTGGCTGTGATGGCGTGCCATTGAGTTCAATGTGCAGACGGTCGCGCTTGGGGCGAATCCGCAGGTCGGGAAAGTCGTGCAAAGTCTTCACCACATTACCGTTCAGGCGGCCGATGAAAGCCTTGCGGTTGCGTCCCTTGGTGGAAAGTTCACCATAACGCACCATAATTTCAGAATATTGCAAATTTAATCTCCTTCGGTGTTTTTACTTACGCATCCGGTTAAAGCCGGCAAAGACCTTATCGAAGGCCTTCTCAAACTGCTTAGCCTCTTCCATGGTGTTGTCTTCATCCAGGCTAATCCGGAATGCAGATTCGGCGAGCTTGCTGTCAACGTTCATGGCCTTGAGCGTGCTGCTTTCATCGCCAGACCGGCTTGAGCACGCACTTGTCGTGGACATGTAGACACCCTCGTTTTCAAAAGCGTGGACGATGGTTTCGCCACGCACCCCACCAATGGACATGGTGAGGATGTGCGGGGCAAAATCTTTACCCAGCCCACTGAACATGTGCACATGATCAAACTGCTGCACGTGCTGCACGATTTCCTCACGAATGGCCTGCTGACGTGCAACTTTGGCGGCTTCGTCGTCAAAAGTCAGGCGCAAGGCTTTGGCCATGGCGGCAATACCCGGTGTGTTCTCGGTACCACTACGCCAGTCCTTTTCCTGGCCACCACCGGCGAGCAGTGGCGCAATCACACGGCCTTCCTTGGCGTAGATGAAGCCGGTACCGCGAGGCGCGTGGAACTTGTGCCCCGAGAAGGTCAAGAAATCGACACGCGGGTGCCGCAACATGTCGAGCACCCCCTTACCAGCTGCCTGGACGGCGTCAACGTGAAAGTGGACCGTCGGGTAATCTTCCAAAATATCGCCGATTTCGGCAATGGGCTGAATGCTCCCCACTTCGTTGTTCACTGCCATGACGGAGACCAGAATCGTGTCGTCACGCAATGCCGCCTTCACATCGGCTGGGTTCACAAAGCCGCGTTCGTCAACGGGAATGTAGGTCACGTCAAAACCCAGTTCTTCCAACTGCTTCATCGTGTTGCGAACGGCCGGATGCTCAATGGTAGTCGTGATGAGGTGCTTGCCGAACTTGCGCTTGGCCATCGCAGTCCCCTTGATAATCCAGTTATCACCCTCGGTCCCGCAGCTGGTGAAGTAAATTTCATTTTGCTTGGCCCGAATCAACTGGGCAATCTGACCCCGCGACTGTTCAACCACGGCCCGCGCGCGGTCACCCAGGTTGTGCAAGGAACTTGGGTTTCCGAAGAAGTCCTCCGCAACCGTCCGGTAAGTGTCGAGAACGCTCGGCAGTGGCCGGGTTGTGGCGCTGTTATCAAAATAAATCATTGTTATCGTCCTTCCGAAAAATAAGTAAGCTGTTAGCATTATATGCAAAAAATGCCGTCACGTCTAGGCCTCCAGCTGTGTAAGCGCCGCGCGCAGTCGCACGACATTAATTTCGTTGTGTGTGCTGCACGCTCGGCCATCTTTTTCAACCGCCAAAGGCAAAAGGAAAACCCCACATCCTGCGATGCGGGGTTTTCCCCTAGTCTTCTAAAATGGCTTTGCGCCCTTATCACTCAAGTAAGCATCTTCGGCCTTCTGGTAACTACCCGGAACGGCGGTTTCCAGTGCTGAGGCGATCGAGTCGGCGGCTTCCTTATAACGCATCTGACTGTACAAAGCCTTCGACTTAGTCTTGGCTTCGGTCAGCTCCGGATGCTTATCTTCGTGCCGGTTAGCCGCCTGCAGAAGCTGGGCAGTCATCCCCACTGCATCCACAATTTCGGTGGCCGACTGCTTGAGGTCATCCATATCCGACTGCAGGCCAATCAGCTGTTCCCCGATATCGTCCAGGTTAATTTTGACCTTACCCAGCTCTTCGTGAATAGTTTCGATTTCCTTCTTCACGTGAGCGGCCTGTTCGCGGAACGCCTCCGGCAGACCGGGCAACTGCATGTGATCAAGTTCACGCAAAATTGTCCGCAGATCGCGTGCAAAACCTTCCAGTGCTTCATTGGCGGATTGCTCGCCAGCCTTAAGGCCCGAGACGCGCTGGTTAATATCGTGCTGCTGCTGCTCAATTTCACGCAGGCGTTTTTCAGCGTGGGCAAAGTGCGCGGCAATCTGGCTGTAAACCGGCTTGCGGTCCGCAAGTGCCTGCAAATCTGCTTCGTGCTGCTGATTCAGTTCGTTTAGTTCGAGCCGTAATTTTTCGGCCGTTTCGATTTCATCGTGCGTCAGTTTGTAGGATTGGTTGAGGTGGTCGAGCTCGGCAATCAGCAGGTGATTCTGCCGCAGTGCGTGCGCGATGAATTGGGTGACGTGTTCATCCTTACCTGCAACCTGCTCGCGCGCATCCAGTTCAGTCTGCATCACGTCGTACAGCTTGTCGATGCTGGTGGCCAGTTCCTTATTCTGCTTAGCCGCAGCTTCAACGTTTAAGCCGGCAAGGGCGGTTTTACTATTACTGATGCCCACTTTGATTTTACGCAGCTCCGCGTCGATATCGACATCGGCGAATTGGAAGTGCTGGGAACGCAACTGTTCACTCGCTGTGCTGAGTTCATCAAGCTGGTCTGGGAACTCCTTGATGAGTTCCGCGAGCAAGACGGGAATCTTGTCACTGAGGTCGGCAAGTTCGCCAACCGAAGCAGCGAGTTCTTGGATTTTGGTGTGCGCAGCTTGATGATCCCCGGTTGCACTCACAGCATCCACCGCGTCGAACTCGGCGCTCACCGCCTTGAGGCGTTCTTCAAGCGCGGGCATGCTGTCGCCGTACGCATAGTTCTTGGCGAGCAGTTTCTTGCGGGTCTCTTGATAAGTGGCGCGCAGTTTTTTGAGCTGCTTGCGATTATTTTCCTCATCTTGGTAAATCTGGGTCAAGGCCGCGTTGATTTGCTGGTAAGCCGCTGTAGTTTTGCTAATGAGTGCATCAATTTCCGCAATCTGCTCGCGAACGGTTCCAAAGCGCAGTTGACCATTTGCGCCCTCGGTTTCCATGAGCATGGTTTCAATCTTTGCGCCGTCGCTTTCCGCCAGCTGCTGGTACTCACGCTGATGACGAGTGAACGCCTTTAAACTCGCGCCATTCAGGTGCAAGCCCTTCATGGCGCGAATCTGCTTTTCAATCTCATCACTGCCCATGTCGCTGCTGCGCGCGTCCAGATTGCTCAGTTTATTGTTGAAATAACGCTGAGCACCCCAAACACCGCCAAGCACAAGCACAACGATTACTATCAGTCCAATTACCATCCACAGCATTCAAACGCACCTCTTAATCAATATCCCAGCATTGCAAAATGCAACTGCTACGACTAAAATACTTCCAAGCATTAAAGCTGCCGCGTGCCATCCGCGGATGCGCAAAAATGTGCGCAAATGTCGCGAGCTGGGTGCACGGCTACTAAATACTTCTCAGTGTCCAGTATCGCAAAAAAAACGGCTAGTGGAAACACTTTTTTTAATTAGTTTGTGAAAGTTACTACTTATATTTTAGAAAGCAGGTATTCAGGTGCCAAAATTGGATGAAATCGTCGTCGATCAAGTCACAGCCCTTCTGGAAGGCGAAACAAACGCTGTCACCATGTTGGCCAATGCCAGCGCATTACTCAGCGATGCCATCGCAGACAATAACTGGTGTGGCTTCTACCTATTGAACAAGCAAAGCGGTGAACTCGACTTAGGCCCATTCCAGGGGAAGGTGGCGTGCATGCACATCAAACCAGGCACTGGTGTCGTCGGTACCAGTTTTGCTCAGGGCGAATCCCTACTCGTGCCCAACGTGCACGAATTCCCCGGTCACATTGCTTGCGACTCCGCCAGCAACGCCGAACTTGTGGCGCCCGTTTACCTGAATGGTGAGCTCAGTGCGATTCTCGACATCGACTCGCCAACGCTTAATCGTTTCAGCGCGGAGGACCAGCAGATTGTGCAGGCCTTCGCAAAAGCACTCGGCAAAAAGCTTGACGCGGCGGGCATTTCTGCGTTAAGCTAGTCAGCGTGTAAAATATTGCAGCTGCGAGCGGCATGGTCGGCTCCAGTTAAGCCCACTACGGTGGATGCGCAGTAACCTTGCTGCAAAGGCGAACCGAAGCTTAACTGCCCGTGTGCTAAACTCGCGATCGTATATTTTACTCCAATAAAAATTTTTGGAGGATTTACTCTTATGTCACGTTACACTGGCCCAAGTTGGAAAGTTTCCCGCCGTCTTGGCATTTCTCTTTCCGGTACTGGTAAGGAACTTGCTCGTCGCCCATACGCACCTGGTGACCACGGTCCTAACAGCCGTCGGAAGATTTCCGAATACGGTACACAGCTCGCTGAAAAGCAAAAGCTTCGTTTCATGTACGGTTTGACGGAGCGTCAGTTCCGTAACCTCTTCGTTCGTGCCGGTAAGATTACCGAAGGCACCCACGGTGAAAACCTCATGATCCTGCTCGAACAGCGCCTTGACAACATGGTTTACCGTCTTGGCTTTGCAACGACCCGCCGTCAGGCTCGTCAGCTTGTAAACCACGGTCACATCACCGTTGATGGCAAGCGCGTTGATATTCCTTCTTACGAAGTTAAGCCTGGTCAGGTTATCTCTCTGCGTGAGCGTTCCCTGAACCTCGTTATCGTTAACGCTGCTCTTGAAGCAACCGTTAGCCGTCCTTCCTACGTCGAATACGACGAAAACAAGAAGGCTGGTTCCCTCGTTCGTCTGCCACAGCGCGATGAACTCGAACCAGAAATCGACGAAGCCCTCGTTGTTGAATACTACAACCAGATGCTGTAATATTCAGCTCCACAAACGTTGTGACCGCAACGTTTATCGGACTTCTACTGTTGCAGATTGTTGCAGTATTTACAACTCGGATAGTAAGTCCATTGCACGCCCATTCTGGGCGTGTTTTTTTTCGGGCATTAACGAGATGTAATAGTCCTGTGTGATACTCAAGCTCGCGTGCCCTAGATGCTCCGAAACATAGGCCAAATCAATATCTTGGCTGAATAAAAATGAAGCGAACGTGTCGCGCAAACCATGGAAAGTCGTATGACTGACTTTTGCCTCTTTCAATAGCGGCTCCAATCGTAGCGCAACCCGGAATCCGTATGTCTCAAAGATGTAGCCGTCAGCCTTTGGTTTGACCTGCTTGAGGAGATCATATAGCTCACGAGGCAATGATACCGTTCGATACGCCTTTTTGGTCTTCAAGGTAGTATCGTTCTTCACCCAAGGACTTCGCTGCTGGTTAACGTGAATGCCACAGTCACCTTGCTCGTCATATAATGCTTCCGGCCGTAACCCCAGGCACTCGCCCCGGCGTAGTCCGGTCAGCAACGCCACCAACACCATGACGCAGAACTCGTCCTCGGCGGCATGTTCAAAGCAGTATTGCTTCAACGTCTTCATATCGGTGATCGATAGCGGCACGTTCCGTTTCTCTGACGCCTTCCCGTGTGCCTTGATCAGACTGGAAATGTCATTGACCAACAACCCATGCGCGAAAGCGTATTTGAGCATGGAACGCAGCGGTCGAATCATATCACTCACCGTCTTCTGCGCGTGGGTCTTCCCGTACTCATCGAGCATTGTCTGCAAGTAAGTATCGGTCACATCGCACAGCCTTACCTCCTCAAATAGCTTGCGGAAGGTCTTGCCAGTCCGGTGATATGACAGGTAAGACGTTTCCTTCAACTCTCCTTTCTTCGCAAATTCAAGCCAGTAGTCGTAGTAATCCATCATCGGCGTTTGACGATCAACTAAGTCCACGCCGCCAGCCTTCTTCATTTCCAGCGTATGCGCCCAGATTTGGGCGTCTTGCTTATTCGAAAACGACTTTGATAGTCGATAGGTCTTTCCTTTCTTCGTGAATGCGACTTGCGTCAAAATACTTTTACCACGTTTCATAAATGAAGCCATACTCGTTTACCTCCTAAATAAACTAAGCTGGCCCCGTAAATACTTAGGTCCAGCTTAGCATCCAATTTGTCTGAACGACAACACCAACTTAATCGACCAGGTGCTCACGCACGAAACTGGTCAATTCTTCGATGGTGAAGCGAGCCTGCTTGCCGATCATGAAACACCGGAAGTCGCGGTGCCGTCGAAAGACTTTGTCAAACGTGACTGGATCAACGCCGAGAAAGTCTGCGGCCTGTTGTCTGTTCAGCAAATACGGGAGTTGCATAGCATTTGGATATTCCATTTCAATCTCACTCCTTCTACGAATAGAGTTTGTGTGAGATAATCAAATCAGATAGGACCCATATCTTATCTGTGAAGGGTGACTACTTGCTTTGGTCGGCGTGGTCATCCTTTTTTGATTGCTCACTTTCGGGTGTCATTTCTTCAAACAGGCCATTTTCAAGTTGATCTGCGCCAACTGTGTACTGCTCAATGATTTGTCGGTGTTTGTCTGTCAAGATTGCCCCGCGAATCGATTGCATCGTTTTCTGGTTACCCCAGTACGCGTCAATCTCGTGGAGCACCCGCTCCATCGGTGCAACTTGCTTATCGATCCACGCCCGCGTGCGGTTGAGATCGAGCGGTTCTGGGGCAGTGGTCAAGCGCAGCGGCTGGCGATCATGACCGACAAAGCGTTGCCAATTCTTGTTGAGCGGCCAATCCAGTCGTGGCTTGCCTTTTTGAGCATCAACAAATCGCAGGTAGCGCTTGATAATGCCAAATATCGTGCGTTCTTCATCACGATAGCAAAGGAGATCATCAACAGCCTTTTCCGCTCGAGTGTTCTTTAAGCGAATTTCAAAACGGTTATAGATGTTCGTGGTTAAACCTTTCTTGTGCTGTTCGGGGCCTTTCTCGTAAAGGCAAAAGTAAAGCTCGCTTTTAGTTGAACCAATGTATAATGTCGTGCCAGTCTCATCATCAAATTCTTCATCGTCATCATGATAGATGTGGCCGGACACCGTGCCTTGGTATTCACGCATAACGGTGATGCACTCGTTGGCCTGAATCTTCTGAATCAGGTTTGGAATATCCAGCATATTGACCATATCGTTAACGGCTAAATCCAGCCGTTTCATCACACCTTTCATATCCAGGCACTGATTAAGAAAGTCATACCAAGTTTCGCCACGCCCTAGCAGAATGCTTTCCATTTGGCGACAACCTTGCCCACGTAGTTCTACCAGCGTCCCCAGCTCCTTATGGCCCGAATCAGAGCCGTAGACTTTGATCTGGCCCAGCGAGCGGGTGAATTGATAACCGAACGCTGCGCGATCTTCTGACAGAATGCAATCCGTTTGCAAACGTAAGGTGTCATCGACGATTTTGTCTATATCCTGTGTTGGAAACCGAATCCGCACATAGTCAATCAGCAGTTGCAGTTCCGGCTCATCTGTCCAATTATTGAGCGTCTTGTCAATATACATTTGTAGGCCGCTACTACACGCTTCACCATTTTCGATGCGACTCAGGTGGCGTTGTGTAATGCCAAGCCGGTGACATAGCTGTACCTGCGTTAGATTCAATTCTTTGCGGCGCTTTCGAACTGAATCACTCCAGTAACCCAAATTGTTTACCTCCTAATCTTGTTGCCAACGGACATCAACTTGAATTGTCCAGTCGGTAACTTCGGTGCTGTACCAACGTTTCTACCGGGAAATCAGGTAGATAGGTGTCATTTACGACCCCCCTGTTAGTACATGGGGGTCTAGGCGGCCGGCTACGCCGACCGCCGCCGCTCACGCTTGCGGCTTTCGCGCTGCACGCCGCGCGTGGCGGCGCGGCTTCCTCCTTTCATCACTAATCGTATTATCCATCTATACGTTACTGCAATGATACCAAGGCTCTCAACCGATTTCCTTAGCTTTTTCATAGCTACAAAACTTCCAATTATAGTTGCTGAACTTGGCACTAAATTGATTATCTGGTAACCTGATGATGAGGTGATCAACATGACAGAAATACAATACTTTGGTCCAAATCTAAAACGGCTTCGTCTTCAAAGCGGGTTATCGCAGGCAGAACTTGGCGCCGCTTTAGATACGCCAGTCAATGGACAGGCTATTTCAAACTGGGAGCGCGAGATGAATCATCCCACTTATGAGAACTTGATTGGTATCGCTAAGTTCTTCAACGTCATGCCATCAGAGCTACTGCGGACAGAAAAAGAAGCCGCGGTTGGAGAAACCACGGCCGTTCTTGATCGAATCGACGAGTATATGCCAAAGGTTGCCGAGATTCGCAGAGTGATGCACATGATGGGTGATTTCTCACCACGACAACTAGACGGACTAGCTGAGCAACTCAACGAGATTATGCACTACTTCCGCCCTTACACACCGGTTGATGAAGACGGCGTGCCAGATACAGATCAGAATGGTCGAACAATTACGAAGCAATCCAAGTATCGAGATTTGCCGATTAAAGAAATTCATCAAGCATACCAAGAGTTAAAGGCTATCCAGTCATACCAGGTGGATAAGCTAAATCTGAATTGAGAAATCTACACCTAAAACAATACCTGGCACGACTTTACGCTGAAACTGGCGTAGCAGGTCGTGCCGGGTATTGTCGTTATTCTGGTTGTGTAACGGTGTCACGGGCACAGACTCAACGAAAGAATGAACTTGACGCCGAAGATAACGGTGTTATCATAAGTTTTGGGTAACGACGTTATCTTAGATTGGAGGAACACACCATGACTCACCATGCAGATACCACAAGGAACCAAATCATCAAAGAAACCATCAAGCAAATCAGCGAAAATGGCTACGAAAACATTTCGCTTAGACAACTTGCTAGCAATGTCGGACTAACTACAGGCGCATTCTATAAGAATTTCAGTAGCAAAGAAGCATTGTTCGGAGAAGTCACCTCAATTCTTTCAAACAAGCTATCAGCTGAACTTGCGGCACACTTGGATTTAAAGTCATCGCCACAATCACAACTGTTAAATATGGCGGATCAGCTGACACAAAAGTTTCAGTCTGACGCAAACGCGATGAACTTCTTGTTCTTCAATCCCACCGCGGCCAAATTACTTAACGATCCTGGCACGGCAGAGAACTTTGACTTCTATCGTCTCGTAACCTCTATCATCAATCAGTTAAAACCTGCCTCGCCAAAAATCGATTCAAGGGCATTATTTATCCAGATTTGGTCGTTCATCCAAGGATACGGACTATTGATTGTCAATCACGTCACCACTTATGATCCTGTTCTAGTCGCCTCGACACTAGCTGAATTTCTGAAAGCGTGAAGAAAATGACAGACACTCTGATTATTTATTGTCACCCATATGCAAAAAGCTTTAATCATGCTATTTTGTCCGCAGTGGTTCAAAGTCTACGGGATTCCGAGTCTAGTTATCGTGTATTAGATTTGTATGCAGACCACTTTAACCCGGCGTATGACGAACACGAGCTAGCGCTGTATGCCTCTGGCGCCACTTCGGATTCACTAGTCACTGATTATCTCTCCGTCCTTAAATCCGCAGAGAGGATGGTCATTATCACTCCTATTTGGTGGAACGACATTCCGGCAATGCTGAAAGGTTTCTTTGATAAGGTCATGAAACGCGGACCCGAATTTGCGTATACACCGACTCGTCGCGGGATCGCGGGAAACTTGGGAAATATACAATCAACACTGATTCTGACGACCTCCACTTCGCCGACTTTTTTTCTTCGCCTATTCTGCGGAGACGCGATTCAGCGTGTCATGATTGGTGGCACACTGAAGCAGTTAGGAATTAAGCATGTCAAATGGCACAATCTTGGCGGCATCACCTCCTCAACTTCTGACCAACGCGCTGCGCACCTTTCAAAAATTGAGGGCTGGGTTAAAATGATGCGCTAAAACAGGGCAAGCAGCCTTGTATTTACTGGCCCTGTTGTTTGGCAGTCAAGGTAGGCAAATGTCCGGGTGACTATCTGCATGTACCGGGGTCTGATTCATAATTCCTGCGCCTCAAAAACGTGGGCAAATGTGTGGGCAAAAATTGAGATTATTTGCCAAGCATTGCGTAACCCGAGCCGCCGCTACATTTCACAGAGTAATACAAGTGAGAATTTGATACGACTGCACATGAGTATTCAAAAAGCCCGAATTAACGGGCCTTTCTGCTAATTTACATTCAGAATTGTCAGAGGTTCCATACCCACCTGCGTCGCATTGCCGATCAGCCTTGGTTCAATTATGCCCACAACACCTGCATTATTGACCTATAAATTGCGTATGGCTCGTCTTGCGGGAACAAATCAATGTCGTTTTGTAAATCTGACGATTCAGCTCCAAGAAGTGCCTTGCTAACAATTTGTACTTCTATTTCCTGACTTTGGGTGAACTCTAAGAGCAAATTTAAGTCATGCATAGTCCGCTTTGATCCACTAATGATCTGAATGAGTTGCTCAATAAAGAACAAATGTTTATCCTGGTCTCCCTGTATCTTCAATTGCTTGTGTATGTTAACCGCGAGTTGCAACATCCTATTATCTGACATTTCTTTGTACTCCATTAACAGATTAAGACAATAATACTCTGTTTGAAGTCTCTGTCTTTCACTAATTAATTCATCAGGATGTTCCCGAAACCAATTTAAAATTAGTTTCGGAGAAAAATCGGGTATTTTCGATAAATGAATATTCCCATCAATCATCGTGTATGGATTCACAACGATTAAATCTGTCGATTCTTCGTCAGGCCCAGCCAACATCTTTAACTTCTGTTCAACCCGTTTATCAAATAGCGTGCTGACAAAATCATTAACAACAATTATTGCGTGATCATGATTTCCGATTGAAAGCATCAAGCGTTCAATTTTTTGATTAGTGTCTCGATTCCGATATAACGAAAAAAGTGCTTCGAGTGTCTGAATATCGTCATCGCTCATTTCTTGAACATCATAAAAGTCCACGCCAAGCATCTTTCCTGCTTCTTTTTTGATTTCAAGAACATTCAGCCGATTGGAAATTTCTTCAATTTTAGAGGTGCGATTTTCAGGAATATAGCTGGATAAGTCAATAATATTCTGGTTTACAATTAAAATTGGGGTTTTTAGCAAGCTTAAAAATGCTTCAGTATTTTCAATCTCATGCTCAAGCGTCGCAGCAACATGTAAATAAATTTTTCCAGAAAAAAGTTGACTACCCACTCCCTGATTCTCTTGTTGTGGAACCAACATAATTCGAATCATCTGTTCATGACCAGTTCGAATTTCCGTAATCGGCGGCTTATGGAAACGTTTAGTCTCAACGATAACACCCGAAAATTGAGTTTGATTTGGAAAACGCATCTGAACTTTTCCGTGCTGAACAAATAACGTCATATTCTCGGGAAGAATCTCGCTAATGACCCACTCGACTCCTTCAGCATGACCATAGGCTAGTAACTCCCTGTTCTCTAATGCATCTGGCCCTGCCGAAAGTGCAGATTTCATCTGAAATGTCGGTATGGTAATTTTCTCAGGTTTCAATTTAACCGGATGGGTTAAGTTCTCTGAGTGGTCATGGCTAAGATCATAAGCAGCCTGGCGTAATACCCCAAGCTGCTCCTCAGAAGATTCCGGAAAATACGACAATTTTATTGGAGGATATTTCATTCCTGCTGTATTGTCGAGCAATCGTGTGATTCGATAGGGTGACAGTATCTTGTACAAAACGTGCGTCGCCTGTTTGCTACTAGGATTGATTGTTACCACAAACAATAACAATCCACCAAGCTGTCGATATTTTTCAATACTTGTCCTGGAAATCTTTCGAAAAGTTGGACGCTTACCGGAGAAAATCTTGCTGTTTGTACTCCCCTTAACCTGAACCGCAATAGTTTGCTCAAAATTTTCGATTGTCTGTTTCTGGTTCTTATAAAGAGAAACAGTTCCATCGGTAAGCGCACCATTATTATGAATAACCAAGTCAGCATCTATGCCAGTTATCCTTGGTAGGATTGCATCCAAATATCCCACTGATATTTGCTCAACTTGTTTCGCCTCTAATCCCATGCCATTCTCCCTAATAACTTTTCTTAGTGGCTGGTGAATTAGCCCTAACTTTCAGGCAAATCCGCGATAACTTTGTAATCAATCTTCACCGCAGTCTTATTCTTTTTGGCAGTAATCGAAATTGGTCTACTTAAAACTGCGAGAAGATTTTCCAAATTCGCCATGACCAC
>NZ_RHNR01000051.1 GCF_003946025.1 Lacticaseibacillus songhuajiangensis
GAAACACCAAAGCAGCGCAGTCCCGTGTGAATCATGGGATTGCGCTGCTTTTTTGAAATTCTATGAATAATCCAGGACCAATACGCATAGCGAAGTGGATCTTCGCATCATTGTGAACTCAACTCAGCACGCTGCCGCGGGGTACGGCCTGCAGCAGGTGCGCGTTCAATTAGTGAAAGGACGGCGCCGGATAACCGGCGCTCGGGGGGATCCCCGAGTACAAGCATATGAGTACAAGAGAAGAAATCGAACAGTTTGCAGAAGACTACCTGCCCGAAGTGACGGATTATGTCCGAATCCCCAGCATTTCTGCTGAGAACAAAGGCATCGCGGAAACTGCCGCGTGGTTGGAGGATGCCTTCCGGGCTCTAGACGCCAAGACAGTGACCCAGTGGCACGACCAGGGCGGCAATCCCGTTGTGTTCGCCGAATTTGAGGGGAAGAGTGACAAAACCGTTCTCTTCTACAACCACTATGACGTGCAGCCACCAACACCACTTGAAGAATGGAACACGGAACCTTTTGAACCAACCCGGGTGGGGGAGAAACTCGTCGCTCGCGGGATTTCCGATGATAAAGGGGAGCTGATGAGTCGCCTCACCGCCCTGCGCTACATGCATGATCACGGTGGTTACCCCGTGAACATGAAGTTCCTCGTCGAAGGTGAAGAAGAAATCGGCAGCATTCACGTGGGCGATTACGTCCACGCCCACGCGGCAGAACTCGCTTGTGACGTTTGCGTTTGGGAAGGCGGTGGCAAGAACGAAGCCGAACACTTTACTGTCGGTCTCGGGGTGAAGGGGATTGTTTCCTTTGACATCGACGTCCAGACTGCCGAAACGGACATGCATTCCTCGATGGCCGCCTACGTTGACAACGCCGCATGGCGCTTGGTCGAAGCGGTGTCCACGCTCCGTGACCCCGCAACGAAACAGGTGCGCGTTGACGGTTTCTACGACGGTATCCACGAACTCGATGCCCAGACCCAGGCGGCGGTCGACGCCATGGATTTTGACGCCGCCAAAATTAAGGCGGCCCACGGGGTCCGCCGGCCGTTCATTACGGACGACCCCCGCACCGCCGTGGTCAACCAGCCAACGATTACCATTAATGGCCTGACATCCGGCTATGAGGGCGAGGGCATCAAGACCGTCATTCCAAAGTACGCGAAGGCCAAACTGGATTGCCGCTTGGTTCCTGGTCAGGATCCCCACGACATCTACAACAAGATTCGCAAGCAGCTTGATGTGAACGGCTTCCCAGATGTCAAAATGCACTTCAACCTCAGCGAAGATGCTTACCGCTCTGACATGAACAATCCGTTCGTGCAGCGCGCCAAGAGCGTTGCCGATGCGGTTTACGGCGCAGCCAACACCCGCTACGTGCCGAACTCCGCTGGTAGTGGTCCAGAACCACAGTTTGCGTCTGAACTGAACGTGCCAATCATTTCTGTCGGGATTGGTTGGTCTGGCTCCGGTGCCCACGCGCCAAACGAGAGCATTCGCGTTCCTGATTACCGTGAGGGGACGTACTACATGATTGAACTGATTAATGAATTTGCAAAGTAACTGTATCGCCCAAAGCACGTAGCCGCTGGCTACGTGCTTTTTGTGTTGGGCAGAGTGGAACGTAAGCGCAACTTCAGATGCTTCTTTTATATAGAAGAAACTGGGTGAGCTGCGGACAACCCGCGCCCGATTGTCAATATTTTTTGACAGGCTAAGGCTGTGGCGGCAAGAGGCCTGTGTTAAACTGAGATATACTTACATTTGACAAGCACAATTCTCTTTAATAGGATAAAACGTATGTGTGCCGCGACAACGCGCCGCTCCGCACGCCCGATACATATCACAGGAGGCAACAATGGACATTTGGCACATCATTACCAGTTCGACACCAGAAATCTTAGCAGCGGGGATTAAGTACACTCTGCCCATTGCCATCATTTCGTTCGTGCTCGGACTCATTATTGCGCTACTGACGGCGCTGGCCCGGCTGTCGCAACGCGGCGGTGCATTCAACATCGTCAAGTGGATCTGCGGCTTCTACATTTGGTTGTTCCGGAGCACGCCACTGCTGGTGCAGTTGTTCATTGTGTACTTCGGTCTGCCGTACCTGAAGATTAAGGGCATCCTGCCCAAAGGTATCCAGATGGACCCGGTCGTTGCCGGGATTCTGACTTTCACGCTGAACACTGGGGCCTACTGCAGTGAAACCATCCGCGGGGCGATTCAGTCGATCCCGAACGGGCAGTGGGAAGCAGCCGCCAGTATTGGTATGAAGCGCAGCATGGCGCTGCGGCGGATTATCATTCCCCAGGCCGTGCGCGTGTCGTTGCCGCCACTGGCCAACAGCTTCATCAGTCTGGTGAAGGATACCTCGCTGGCCGCGTCGATTACGATTGTCGAAATGTTTGAAGTCAGTCAGCAGATCGCCGCGGCGAACTACCAGCCGCTGGTCATGTACACGCTGGTTGCGGCGTACTACGCGATTGTCTGCACACTGCTGGCGTGGCTGCAGTCCTACCTGGAAAAGCGCAGTTCGCGCTACCTGACGCCGGTGAAGTAAGGAGGAATTCGGATGATCAAAATTGAAAATCTCGACAAGAATTTTGCCGAACACCACGCGCTGCAGGCAATCAGCACCGAGTTCCCAGAGCACAAAACGACCGTCATCCTCGGCCCGTCCGGCTCTGGGAAGTCGACGCTACTGCGGAGTCTCAATCTGCTCGAGCGGCCCGAAAGTGGCACCTTCACCTTCGACGACCTCAAGATTGACTACAGCCAGCCAATCACTGACCAGACGATTCTGAATGTGCGCCGGCGCACCGAAATGGTGTTCCAGCAGTTCAACCTGTTCCCGCACCTGACGGTCCTGCAGAACATTATCGAGGGGCCGGTGCACGTGCTCAAGCACGACAAGGACGCGGCGACTAAGCAAGCGCACGAGATTCTGGCCAAGGTCGGTCTCGGCGACAAGGCTGACGTCTACCCGAGCTCTTTGTCTGGTGGGCAGGCGCAGCGGGTAGCGATTGCGCGCTCGCTGGCGATGCACCCCGAGTACATTTTTCTGGACGAGCCGACCAGCGCGCTGGATCCGGAACTCGAGCTGGAAGTGCTGAAGGTGCTGCTCCAGATTGCCAAGGAGCAGCAGTCGATGATCATCGTGACCCACAACATGGCCTTTGCCCAGAAGGTGGCGGACAAAATTCTGTTCGTTGAAGATGGGCAGTTGCGCTTTGACGGGGACACCGATGCGTTCTTTAATACCGACAACGAGCGGATTCGCAGTTTTGTGTCGGCAATGACGTTCCAGAGTTTGTAGTGTGCGCAGCGGGGCGGTCGGCTCCCGAGCATTAGCATGACTTTGGAATTGACGCGGGTTTTGCGTCAGTTTCAAAGTCGGGCTATGCACAGGGAGTTGCCCCGCGGAGCCGTTCTAGAAAGTGTGCGCAGCGGGGCGTTTAGCTCTTGAGCATTAGCATGACTTTGGAATTGACGCGGGTTTTGCGTCAGTTTCAAAGTCGGGCTAAGCGGAGCCACTTGCACTCACTGCTTTAGCAGTGTTAGTGCAATGGACACCGTAGGGAAAGCTGCTGGGCGGGGCCGTTCTAGGAAGCGTGAGTGCAGTACGCATTCACCGCACCAAGAACGGCTGCGCCTGGCAGAGGTTTCCGCTTTGCCCACTTTATCGCTAAGGCCAAAAACCGGTCTTAACGCTAAAGTACGCAAATGCTCAACCTCTAAGCGCCAGGCTTCGCACACTACCATACAATTAGGAGGATATATTTTGAAGTTCATGAAGAAGTTCACGCTGGCAGTGGCGGCTGCCGCGTCTGTTATTTTGCTTGCGGCTTGTGGCAACAGTTCTAGCACCACATCCAGCAGCGACTACAAGAGTGAAGTGGTCACCAAGGGCAAGCTCACCATCGGGCTGGAAGGCACCTACAAGCCATACTCTTACCGCGAAAATGGTAAGCTGACTGGTTTTGAAGTTGAGCTCGGCCGCAAAATTGCTGACAAGCTCGATCTCAAGGCTAATTTTGTGCCCACCAAGTGGGACTCCCTGATTGCCGGATTGGGTAGTGGCAAGTTTGACACCGTGCTCAACAACATCACGCCAACCCCTGAACGCAAGAAGGCGTACCTGTTCAGCACGCCTTACATTTACAGCCGCTACGTGCTGATTTCTAAGTCCGGCAGTGCCTACAAGACGCTGAAGGACATCAAGGGCAAGAAGGTCGTTGATGGGACGGGGACGGATAACGCCACGGTTGCCAAGAACGCCGGCGCCACCATCGTACCCAACGGCGACTTTGTGACCTCCCTGCAGATGATCAAGCAAGGCCGCGCTGACGCCACCGTCAATGCCGCACCAAGCTGGTATGCGTACAAGAAGGACAACGCCACCGACGGTTTGCAGATGAACGTCATCAAGGATAGCGCCCAGGAACCAGGCAAAATTTCCGCGCTCATCGCCAAGAAGGATACCGCACTGCAGAAGAAGGTCAACAAGGCCATTGCGCAGCTGCGCAAGGACGGCGAACTTAAGAAGTTGTCTGTGAAGTACTTCGGCACGGACATCACCAAGTAAAGTCGTTTCATGAAGAACCCCGCGGCCGCGGGGTTCTTTTTTACGTTGAAAATGTGATGCGGTGACATAATTCCACGGATTAAAATGAGAATGACGACTCAGGCTGCGCCTAATCGTTAATCATTGCAGATGCAAATAAACGCTGATACAATCCGATTTGGCGAAATTATTTTGCCTAATATCAATAATTATTTGACAATTATCTCATCAAGCATTAACATTGTGCATAACTTAGTGAACGAAGAGATGAGTAAGAACTAATCTTGCGTCCAGAGAGCCGGTGGGTGGTGCGAACCGGTGGCAAGACGTTCCGAAGATGGTCTCCGACGCAACCACGCATGAGCGCAAGCAAGTGGGTGGCGGGTACTCCCGTTACAGAGCACGGCCATGTCAGTGGCCAAGAGGAAATAATGGCAGTGCTATTTTTGCCATTGTTTCGAAACAAGGTGGTACCGCGGAGCAACACTTCGCCCTTGTCTGCAAGCGCAGACTGGGCGGAGTGTTGTTTTTGTTTACCGAGTGGCAATGCAATTATTAGTCATCTTAATCATTAAGGAGTCATGTATGGATATCTGGAAAATTATTGTGAGTTCAACACCGGAGATATTAGCTGCCGGTATCAAGTACACCTTACCCATCGCCATTGTGTCCTTCATCCTCGGCTTGATTCTGGCCCTGCTGACGGCACTGGCCCGCATCTCGACGCGCGGCGGGGCGTTCAAGATTGTGAAGTGGATTTGTAGCTTTTACATCTGGTTGTTCCGCAGCACGCCACTGCTAGTACAACTGTTCATCGTGTACTTTGGCCTGCCGTACCTGAAAATTAAGGGCATTTTTCCACACGGTATCCAGATGGATCCGGTGCTTGCCGGCATCCTGACCTTCACGCTCAACACGGGTGCTTATTGTAGTGAGACCATCCGCGGTGCGATTCAGTCCATCCCCAATGGCCAGTGGGAAGCCGCCGCTTCCATCGGGATGACGCGCAGTTTGGCACTGCGGCGCATCATTTTGCCGCAGGCCGTACGGGTGTCACTGCCACCACTGGCGAACAGTTTCATCAGCCTGGTGAAGGACACGTCGCTGGCGGCGTCCATCACCATCGTCGAAATGTTCGAGGTCAGTCAGCAGATTGCCGCAGCCAATTACCAGCCGCTGGTGATGTACACGCTGGTTGCGGCGTACTACGCGATTGCCTGCACGCTGCTCGCTTGGCTCCAGAGTTACCTGGAAAAGGTGACGTCACGTTACGTGACGCCGGTTAATTAGGGAGATGACAATTTGATCAAAATTGAGAAGCTAGATAAGAATTATGCGGAGCACCACGCGCTCAAGGACATCAGCACCGCGTTTCCCGACCACCAGACAACCGTCATCCTCGGCCCGTCTGGTTCCGGGAAGTCGACCTTGCTGCGGAGCTTGAACCTGCTGGAGCGGCCAGAGAGTGGGAAGTTCGATTTCGGCGACATTCATATTGATTACAGCCAGCCAATCAGCGACGCCACCACGCTGGACGTGCGCCGGCATACCGAGATGGTGTTTCAGCAGTTCAACTTGTTTCCGCACCTGACCGTGCTGCAGAACATCATCGAAGGCCCAGTCCACGTGCTCAAACATGACAAGGACGCGGCAACTAAGGAAGCCCACGAGATTCTGACCAAGGTGGGACTTGCGGACAAGGCGGATGTTTATCCCAGTTCCTTGTCCGGCGGGCAGGCGCAGCGCGTGGCGATTGCGCGTTCACTGGCGATGCATCCCGAGTACATTTTCCTCGACGAACCGACCAGCGCCCTGGACCCGGAATTGGAGCTGGAAGTGCTGAAGGTGTTATTGCAGATTGCCAAGGAGCAGCAGTCGATGATCATTGTGACCCACAACATGGCCTTTGCGCAGAAGGTGGCGGACAAAATTCTGTTCGTCGAGAACGGGCAGTTGTTGTTCGATGGGCCGACGGCGGAGTTCTTTAACACGGATAATGAGCGAATTCGGAATTTCGTGTCGGCGATGACGTTCCAAGATTTATAGTGTGCGCAGCGGGGCGGTTAGGCTTTGAGCATTTACGTACTCAGGAGTTAAGGCCGGGTTTTGGCCTTGACTCCTGAGTGGGTAAAGCGGAAAAGGCTGCCCCGCGGAGCCGTTCTGAGTAGTGTGCGCAGCCCAGCGGAAAGAGCTGCTGGGCGGAGCCGTTCTCAGAAACGGGTAGCGCGCCACGCTCCTACACCTGATTAGCACCAATCATCACAAAATTTTGAAGAAGAAAGTGTGCGTCTCGTTCGGTGCTTGAACTTACGGCACAGAACGGCTGCGCCCAGCACCTTCCTGCGCTTAGCACAGTTTCGAAACTGACGCCAAAACCGCGTCAATTTCAAAACTCCGCTAATGCTCAGAAGCTACCCGCTGGGCTCCGCACACTACATGAGGAGATTACATTATGAAATTCACATTCAAAAAAGCGGCCGTTGCCGCCGCAACCTTAGCCAGTGTCGTTTTGCTCGCCGCTTGCGGCAGCAAGAGCAGCAGCGCCACCAGCGGTTATAAGAGTGACCTGATCAACAGCAAGCAGCTGACCATCGGGCTGGAAGGTACCTACGCACCGTACTCTTACCGCAAGAACGGCAAGCTCGTCGGTTTTGAAGTTGAACTGGGTAAGGCCATTGCCAAGAAGTTGGACGTGAAGGCTAATTTTGTCCCAACCAAGTGGGACTCACTGATTGCTGGATTGGGTTCCGGTAAGTTCGATACCGTCCTCAATGACATCACGCCAACGCCGGAACGCAAGAAGGCTTACCTCTTCAGCACGCCATACATCTACAGCCGTTACGCCATCGTCTCTAAGGCCGGCAGTAATCTGACCAGTCTGGCCGCCATCAAGGGCAAGAAGTTCGTTGAAGGCACCGGGACGGACAACGCGGTGGTTGCCAAGAAGGCGGGCGCCAAGATTATCCCGAACGGAGATGTGGCCACATCTTACCAGATGGTCAAGGACGGCCGGGCAGACGGCGCGGTCAACGCAACGCCATCCTGGTACTCCTACAAGCAGAATAACAGCACTAAGGGTCTGCAGATGACCATCCTCAAGGATTCCGAACAGGAACCAGCCAAAATTTCGGCATTGATTGGTAAGAAGCACACCAAGCTCCAGAAGAAGATTAACAGCGCAATCAAGGCACTGAAGGCGGACGGCACACTCAAGAAGCTGTCCAAGAAGTACTTCGGCGCAGACATCACGGAATAAGGAGAAACGATTATGACAATTCATTTGGGAACCATTAAGCGGATTTTGCTTGGGACAGCCGTTGCGGCGAGCGTGGCCCTGCTGGCAGCGTGCGGTAGCTCGAAGACTTCCTCCAGCAGCAGTTTCAAGGACGACCTCATTAACAAGAACGAGCTTACGGTGGGGCTGGAAGGTACCTACGCACCATATTCTTACCGTAAGGACGGCAAACTGGTCGGCTTTGAAGTCGACCTGGGCAAGGCACTGGCTAAGCAGCTGGGCGTGAAGGCCAAGTTCGCCCCAACTAAGTGGGACTCCCTGATTGCCGGTCTCGGCAGTGGCAAGTTCGACGTGGTGCTGAACAACATTGTGGAGACACCAGAACGCGCGAAGAGCTACCTTTTCTCTAGCACCTACGCCTACAGCCACTACGTTCTGATTTCACCAAGCAGCAAGCCATTGACCAAAATCAGTCAGATTAAGGGTAAGAAGTTTGGTCAATCCACCGGTTCCGACAACGCCACGGTAGCCAAGAAGAACGGGGCGACCGTTGTACCCGTTGAGCAGTTCAGTACGATTCTGGACATGGTTAAGGATGGCCGGGTCGACGGGACCATCAACGCGCTGCCAACGTGGTATGCTTACAAGCAGCAGAGCGCAACGAGCGGCCTGAAGATGACCAAGCTGCCTGATAGTGCGGTGGCACCGGCCAAGACGGCGGCACTGATCAACAAGAAGGACACGAAGCTCCAGAAGCGCATCAATAAGGCGCTCGCCGTGCTGAAGAAGAATGGAACGACCAAGAAGATCTCCGAGAAGTACTTTGGGACGGATATTACCAAGTAACAGAGCGGAGCCGTGTGGTTAGAACCTGAGGATTAACGTGTTTCGGACCTAGTGCGTACTTTGCACTAGGTCCGAAACGGGTTAACCGCAGGGTTCTGCACGGCGCAGCTCGACTAAAAACAGAGCGGAGCGACCCGTTTAGCAGTTGAGCATTTGCGGGTTTAAGGCGAAGGGGCGGGTTTAGCCCCTTTGGCTTAAACGTGCAAAGCACGAACTGCTGGGTCGCGCAGCTCGACTAGACACACAGTCAGCTACCCAAATTTCCGCACTCATTAAATCAAGAAAGGACCACAAAACAATGACCAATTACAACGGCCTGCGCCGGGAGCACCTGGGTTTCTTCCCAACGCCAGTGCACAAGCTGGAGCGCTTATCTAAGCAGCTCGGCGTGAACCTCTACTTGAAGCGCGACGACCTGACGGGGCCGAACCTCTTCGGCGGAAACAAAATTCGTAAGTTGGAATTTCTGCTCGGTGACGCGCTTAACCAGGGTGCCGACACCGTGATTACTTTTGGGGCGACCCAGTCCAACCACGCCATGGAAACGGCAGTGGCTGCGCGGCGTCTCGGCCTCACGCCGCTGCTGTACCTGGAAACCATCACGCCACCAGATCAGACTGAAGACCGCGGTAACATTCTGATCGACAAAATTCTCGGTGCGCAGATTGAGTACGTGTCCATGGACGGCCGCACTGAAGCGGAAGCGGATGCTTTTGCAATGGAGCAGGCTATCGCCAAGAAGGCGGAACTCGAAGCCGCCGGCCACAAGGTGTACATCATTCCCGTTGGCGGCGCGACGCCAATTGGCTCGGTCGGCTTCGCGGTCGGTGTCGATGAACTGCTGGGCCAACTCAATGAACTGAACGTGCACGCGGATTACATCGTGCACGGCCGCGGTACTGGTGGCACCGCGGCCGGCCTTGTCGCCGGCACCAAACTATACGGCGGCAGCAACGCGCCCAAGGTGCTGTCCATCAACGTCAGCCCGAAGCCAATTGAACATTACGACAAGACGGCGCGGCTGGCCACGGATGCCCTGCGTTTGCTAGGCAGCAACCAGACGGTGACGCGGGCCGACTTTAATTTTGACCAGTCGTACTTCGGCGAAGGCTACGAGATCCCGACGGCCAGCGCGACGGCGGCGATTCGGCTACTTGCTGAAACCGAGGGCATCCTGCTCGACCCTGTCTACACGGGCAAGGGCTTCGCGGGGATGCTCGATTACATCAAAACGGGCAAAATTGCGCCTGGCAGCAACGTGGTTTTCTGGCACACAGGCGGCATTTCCGCACTGTTTGCGGAATCCGCGATTGTGGGCAAGCTCTACTAACAGCACTCAAAAAGGACAATCTCAGTCGAGATTGTCCTTTTCGCTTAATCTGCAGCGTGCGCCTGCACTGCCGCAATCAAAAACTGGCTGGCACCGCTGCCGCCGAGCTGTTCGTAGTATTGGGCGAACCGGTCATCGTTTGCGTATATGTCCATTAGACCGCGATGCATCACCGCGTTGTACTGCGGCCACATAACCTCAAGCCATTGCCGGTGCAAGGCATACGTCCGCAAGCCCAATTCACTGTTCGGGTCGGCGTGCGCGGCCACCGCCGCGTGCAACACGTCTGCAAGTTGCTGCTCAGTTTGCTGCGCCTGCTGGTACTGCGCTTCGCTGATGCCGGCGTAATGCCGGTCTGCAGCGGCCTTTGCGTCGCGGCCCCAGCGTTCTGCCACCTCATCACCGTAAGCCACATCATTTTGCGCGAGTTGCGCCTGTTTGAACGCCGCAAATTTAGCTGTGTCTGTCATCTTGTCATCCTCCTGATTCGCAATTGTTGCGTCGACTTGGGCGATAAGTGTGGAGAGTCGTTGCTGCTGCAACCGCAGTGCCGCGCGCTGTTCGCGCAAGGCGGCAGTTCGTGTGGCCTGATCGGCTTGCAGCAGTTGCGCCGCGTCATCCAGAGTGAAGCCGGCCGCCGTGTAGAAACGAATGAGCTGCAGAGTGTCCGCATCGGTGCTGTTGAAGCGCCGGTAGCCGTTCGCTGCGACGCTCGGGTGCAGCAAGCCGCGCGCGTGGTAGTAGCGCAGCGTCCGTTCACTGACGCCGGTCAGTGCGGAGAATTCACTAATGCTGTAATCCATTCTTATCACCTCACAAATAGTCTAAGGGGTGACGTGACGTCAAGGTCAAGCGTCCTAGCAAAAATATTTTCCGCAAATTAAATTAAGCCATAATGCCGCAATCCCGCGACAATACCGCCGTGCATGTTATCTGCGGTCACAAAATCCGCCGCGTCCAGCATGGCAGGTGAGGCGTTGCCCATGGCCACGAGCTGGTCGACCACAGTGCGCATTGGCAAGTCGTTGTCGCCGTCGCCGAACGCATAAGTGGTCACGCCGGCTAGCTCGGGCTGGGCAAGCAGACTGCGGATACCCGACGCTTTGCTCAGTCGCCGTTCAATTAGGTCGATGTCAAAAGGCGAGTCGTGGTAGAACGCCAGCTCCGGAAAAGCAGCGGCAAAACGTGCCTTCAGCGCTTCGGCGTCGTTATCAGCCACAAAGATGAGCATGCGGGTGAGGCCGTGTCGCTCCGGATACCCGGGATCAACGGGCGGCGCCACCTGGTGGACATCCTCATAGTTGCCACGCGTGAGCGCATTAACTGCGGACAGCGCCGCGCCGTCTTCGCTATACCAGGCGCAGGCGTAGCCCCAAGCGGCGGCTTGCGCACTTACCCGCGCGACCAATTCCGGGGCAATGTGTTGGCGCACCCGCACATCACCATCGAGCACGATGGTGGCGCCGTTGCCCGCAACGAGGGTGTTGATGCCGGTCGTCTTGCGCAAAGCAGCCAGTTCCCACAGGTCGCGGCCGGTCGCAATCACGGGCAGGTTGCCGCCGGCGCGCAAGTCTGCCAATGCTTGCAGCGTGTCTGCCGCCACGGTTTTATCGTCCTGCATCAAGGTGCCGTCTAGGTCAAAGAACACCACTGCTTTAGTCATCACGCACACTCCCCAGTCATTTTGTCCTCAGCGTAGCAGTTGCGGCGGTTAACCGCAAGCGCTTACGACAGTGCGCTGCCGGGAATACTAATACGAAAAAAGTGACACCTCGCAAATTTTGCCAGAATATTCTGTCCAGATTGCTTGCGCACCGGATACCTGCCGCTTAAACTGTTTAGTAGTTAAAGATTGGAAGGCAGACAATGGAATCTATCAGTAAACTAACCGAGCGCCTTTTTCAGATTCACCGCGGGGAGCGGGCATACATCCACCGCGGCATTCGGGCCCTGGAGCTCAACATCTACCAGGCACGCACGCTGCATTATATCGGGGCACACCCCGGGACGATGCAAAAGAAGCTCGCCAGTTACCTGGGTAAGTCGGAGGCGACTGTGACCAACATCCTCAAGGTGCTGCAGGCGCGCGACCTGATTGATCGTCAGGTCGCCAGTGGCAACGAACGGCAAAAGGAATTGCGCCTGACCGCTGCGGGTGAGCAGAAGGTCGCCGAGGTGCACGCGGTGTTTGCGACACTGGAGACTGACATGAATGCGCAACTGGATGATACTGAGCGCGCAGAACTGATGCGCCTGCTCGCCAAAGTTGCGGCCGCCGAGCCGCAGATGGGACAAAACTAGATGGCTAAACAAGACATTTACGAACTGCAGGTGCGCCTCCGCGATTACGAACAGGAAATCTGGCGCACGGTGCAGGTGACCGAGAAGCAGTCACTGGCACAGCTGGGCTACTTGCTGATGAGTACTTTTGAGATGAAAGCGAACCACCAGTTTGAGTTTCAGCGCCGCTACCAGCTCGATCCGCTGCCGGGAATTAACCCTTGGGCAGATACCCGCTTGCATATGCGCCGCTGGGTGATTCCGAGTCCTTGGGATGACGAAATGGCTGGAATTCAGACCTTAAACGTCACGCAAACGACCATTAAGGACGTTTTTGCGACGGAAAGTGACATTATTTTCGTGTACGATATGGGCGATGAATGGACCATTTTGTGTCATTTAGTGCGCGTTTTTAATGATCCGGAGGTGCCCGCGTACCAGCTGCCGCGCATCACGGACGGGCAAGGTTACG
This sequence comes from Lacticaseibacillus songhuajiangensis, assembly GCF_003946025.1. Taxonomy (GTDB): domain Bacteria; phylum Bacillota; class Bacilli; order Lactobacillales; family Lactobacillaceae; genus Lacticaseibacillus; species Lacticaseibacillus songhuajiangensis. The sequence continues at coordinate 12,736 of NZ_RHNR01000051.1, forward strand.
GGATTATGGAGGACGCTGGCGGGACTGGTGGTATGCACGATAAGCTGGCCGCCTTGGCAGATCCGCGCAACCCGGAGCATGACGACATCGCCGATTGGCTCGGCACCGATGATGTGGACATCAATTACTTCGAGTTGGAATCGGCCAACAAGCGCTTGCGCACGCTCGCACCGGCGTTTGAGCGGCTGTACGAACATGGCCAGCAGCTCAGTTTGGGTGCGGAGCGGATGTTGCGGCGGGGTTTGCCGCGGAAGTCATGATATATAGAAGGTAAGGTTTGTGGTGGGTGCGTTTTGCGTTTGCTACTTGTCTTTGAGGCGGATGCCTGACGCAGAGCGTTGGGCACCGCCTCTTTATTTGGCGATTTTGAGCAAACGACACCAACCATATTTAGAAATAGGCGCAGTTTTGTCACGGAAAATGTGCGGAATTGGCGGGAAGACTGCATTGTCGCGGGGAAACATCCTGTGGCGAATTGCGCATATTTAAAAATATGTCCTATGTCAAATGTGGGAAAACGCGATTTTGGGAGCGGCGGCGAAACGGGATACCGTACGTATTCTGCAACCAGCTGCAGTCTGTATACAAAATGCGTTACTTTTCATCTGAAATCGACGCCAAAAGCGTTGTCGCTCATTCCAAGCGTAAGTGTTTCCGTTATAATGGAACTACTAGTGACGTACATATAGGAGAGTGGTTACTGATGGGCAATGAGTATCAGTCAGAAATGGAGTTGGAAAACCAACTCATTCGGCGACTCAAGACGATTGGCTATACGCAGGTGCAGATTCCAGATGAGGAAGCGCTCCTAGCGCATTTTCGTAACTTGCTGAATCAGCGTAACGCAGACAATTTGGCCGGCACACCGCTTAGTGATCATGAGTTCAATGCGGCTTTGAATCAACTAATTGGCTCGCGAACGCATTACCAGATTGCTCAGCAGTTGCGCGGTGGCGATACGCAGCCGAAGGGTAAAATCAACATTCAGCGTGATGATAACAGCCAGCTTTACCTCGAAGTTTTCGATGGCACCGCAGCAGCTAACAACGTGTTTGAGGTGACCCACCAGACGACTTTTGCTGGGGTGCACGAAAACCGCTACGACGTGCTTATCCTCGTGAACGGGTTGCCTTTAGCGCAGGTGGAATTGAAACGACGCGGCGTTGAGTTCAAACAGGCGTTCAATCAGATTATTCGCTATAAGAGCGAAATGATTTCGAGCGGGCGGGATTTGCGCCGACTCATTCAGCTGTTTGTAATCTCCAACGGTAATGAGACGCGCTACTTCGCTAACGGGGATGGCAAACTCAACTCAAATTTCATGTTCTACTGGACGGATGAATAGAATCACTGGCTCAACGACCTGGATGCGTTTACCTGCTCGTTCTTTGCGAAGGAACGATTCCACAGTATCATTGCGCGTTACACCATTTTTGATAAGGCCAATGAGCTGATGATGGTGATGCGGCCGTACCAGATTTACGCGACCGAGGCGATTATTAAGCAGGCTGAGGATACTAACGATAATGGCTACGTCTGGCACACAACTGGGTCAGGGAAAACTATCACGTCGTTTAAGGCTAGTCGTCTCCTCGCACAAGACACCAATGTTGAGAAAGTCATCTTTATGATCGACCGTGCGGACTTGGACATTCAGACCGCGAAGAATTTTGAAGCGTACCTGCCAGAGACGGCGAATGGCGAGGCGGCACTTGACCGGACCAACAACACGGAGGCGTTGGTTAAACAACTGAGCTCGAATGGCAATCAGCTGATTGTGACAACCATTCAGAAGATGAATAGCGCGCTGCGCAATGACCGCTACAAGGCGGTGCTGACGCCTTACCACGACCGCAAAGTTGCGTTTATTGAAGATGAGGCGCACCGCAGTCAGTTCGGCGACATGCGTAAGAACGTGAACCACTGGTTTAAGAACGCTCAACACTTCGGTTTCACCGGGACACCAATTTTTCCGGAAAATATCGGTGCGGATGGTCGAACAACTAAAGACATTTACCACAAACTGCTCCACAAGTATTTGATCAAGGATGCCATCCGCGACGGCAACGTATTGGGTTTTACCATTCAATACATCAACACGATTCAGGGCAAGGGGATTGCCGATGACGATGAGCAGGTTAGTTCAATTGATAAGCGCGAAGTCTTCGAAGATGAGAACCGCTTGCGCATGATTACCAGTCACATCATCGCCAACCACGGCAAGGTTTCCAAAGGTAAACTCTACAACGCGGTGTTCACGGTGCCGAATACCCGCGTTGCGCTTAAGTATTACCATCTGTTCAAGGAACTGGATACGAAACACCGACTGAACGTGACCACCATTTTCACTTGGGCAGCCAACGAAGACGATAACGAAAAACATCAGGGTCAAGATGATGTGACCTCCCGTCAAGGGTTGGATGAGGTCATCAGTGATTACAACGACACGTACGGTACTGACTTTTCCACGGATCACTTTAAGGACTACTTCGCGGATGTTTCCAAACGGATGAAGGAGCACAACGCGGACGCACCAAGCGAGAACATCGACATTCTGATTGTTGTGAATATGTTCCTGACGGGGTTTGATTCTAAAAAATTGAGCACGCTCTACGTTGACCGGAACTTGCGCTACCACACCTTGATTCAGGCATTCTCACGGACGAACCGTGTGGAGACCGCCAGCAAGCCATCTGGGAACATCATTGCCTACCGCAACCTGAAGCAGAACACCGATGATGCAGTTAAGCTGTTCTCTGGTGGCGGTAACGACGACTTCTTTGCGCCGAGTTATGACAAGCTGAAGGGCGAAATGCTTGACGCCATAACTAAGTTACGTGAAGTCACGCCAAGCTTGGCGTCTGTGGATGCTCTCTACAATCAGGGCACTGAGGCCATTAGCAAGTTCGTTCTAGCCTTCCGTGAGGTGCTGCGTAGTTTCAATAAAATCCGGGTATACGACGACTTCGACTGGCAACAATTCGCACCCGCGTTCTCCGAACAGGATTTGGAGGATTACCGCGGCAAGTATTACACCACCTACAGCAAGCTCACTAAGGATGCATCATCCATTAAGGGGTCGATTCTGGACGACATTGATTTTGAAATCCAGCTGGTGCAGACGGATACGATTGACGTTGCGTACATCGTGAATCTGATTAAGAACATTGACCTCGACACCTCGGCGAATCGCGATGCCGACACTAAGAAAATTCGCCGTATTCTGCACAATGCGGATAACGACGACCTGAAGTCAAAAGCGGAACTGCTCGAGCGCTTCCTTGACGAAGTGATTCCTAAGTTGCCGCAAAAAGCAGATATTGGCAACGCCCTTGACCGCTTCATGGCACATAGTCGTGATATTGCTATCGACAGTTTTGCCAAGGAGAATGGCTTGCCACCAGCAATGGTGACGGACCAAATCAACGATTACAGCTTCTATGGGCACACCAGTGAGTCCAAAATGACAGATCAGTTGAACGAAGTAGGGCTGACCTTCATGCAAAAACGGACAATGAAACAGAAGATTGGTAATTTTGTCACCAAGACATTGAAAGCATTCAGTTTTAACTAAGGAGAGATATTGTGGCTACAGACAACAACACCCAGGCTCAGCAGCAGGCTGAGTTGCAAAAACGCCTCTGGTCCATCGCTAACGACCTGCGGGGCAACATGGATGCCAGCGAATACCGGAATTACATTCTCGGACTCATTTTCTACCGTTTCTTGTCGGAACGCGTGAATGACTACGGCGAACGCCTTTTTGAACACGATGAGGTGAGCTTCGCTGAAGCCTACGAGCAAGAAGACATGCGTCAGGCAATTCGCGATGAAGTGACTAAGGGGCTTGGTTACTTCATCGAACCACAGTACCTGTTCCCGGCCATGGTCGCCAAAATCAAGGCGGGTAACTTCGACGTCGAAGAATTGCAGAACGCGATCAACGAGGTGCAAACCTCCACACTTGGTCAGGATTCTGAAGAAGACTTCCGCGGTCTGTTTGAAGACATGGACCTCTCTTCGACGCGACTTGGTAACACAGTGGCAAAGCGCTCCGACATGATGGGACAGGTCATTCTGCGGCTCGCAGACATCAGCTTCAGTGGTAAGGACCTGCAGATTGATGTGCTCGGGGATGCTTATGAATACCTGATTGGTCAGTTCGCAGCATCTGCTGGTAAGAAGGCGGGCGAATTCTACACGCCGCAGCAAGTTTCCAAGATTCTGGCGCGGATTGTGACGGCCGGCCGCGATAGCTTGAAGAAGGTCTATGACCCGACGATGGGTTCTGGTTCCTTACTCCTGCGGCTGGGGGATTATGCCAAAATTGGGGAGTACTACGGTCAGGAACTGAATTCGACCACTTATAACTTGGCGCGGATGAACCTGCTGATGCACGGCGTGAACTACACGCGCTTCAGCCTATATCAGGGCGATACATTGGAAGAGGATAAGGTTGGTGAAATGACTTTCGATGCCGTTGTCGCCAACCCACCGTACTCCGCTAACTGGGATCCGAGTGACAAGCTAGACGACGAACGTTTCCGCAAGTATGGGAAGACCGCGCCTAAGTCCAAGGCGGACATGGCCTTTGTTGAGCACATGCTGTACCACCTGAACACAGACGGCACGATGGCGGTTGTTTTGCCACATGGTGTGCTGTTCCGAGGGGCTGCAGAAGGCACCATTCGCCAGTTCATGATTGAGCATGACAATGTTCTGGACGCTGTGATTGGCTTGCCGGCCAACCTGTTTTACGGGACCAGTATCCCAACAGTTGTCCTCGTTTTCAAGAAGAACCGTTCCAACTCTGACATCTTCTTCATCGACGCCTCAAGTGACTTCGAAAAGGGCAAAAACCAGAATAATCTGACTGATGCCAATGTCGATAAAATTATCACAACCTATCTTCAGCGCGAAGATGTTGATAAATATGCCCACGATGCAAGTCTGGATGAAATCAAGGAAAATGAATATAACTTGAACATCCCACGTTACGTGGATACCTTCGAAGAAGAGGCCCCAATTGACATTGACGCTGTGAAAGCGGAGATTGCCGACATCGACAAGCAGATTGCAGCCTCAACCGCAGAGTTCGAGGCTTTGGCCGCACAATTAGTGGAGACAAAAAAGCATGACGAAAAATGAAAACGAGCGTAATGTACCAGAGCTTAGGTTTCGAGGTTTCACTGACGCTTGGGAAAAGCGTAAGTTGGGGAATATTTCCTCGTCGTACTCAGGTGGCACACCTAGTGCATCAAACAAGACATACTATGGTGGAAAAATTCCATTTATTAGGTCTGCCGAAATCAATGAAAACACTACTGAATTATTTCTAACTGCAGAGGGACTAACTAATTCGTCAGCCAAAATGGTTACAAAGGGAACCTTGCTGTATGCGCTATACGGGGCTACAAGCGGAGAAGTAGGAATCTCATCGATTAACGGAGCTATCAATCAGGCAATCTTAGCAATTATCCCGAATGGATCGGTCCTGGCTGAATTCTTAGCACAGTGGTTGAAACTGCAAAAGTCACAGATCATTGAAAAATATCTACAAGGAGGACAAGGTAATCTATCCGCCTCAATTGTTAAGAAATTAGCAATCCTCAATTGTCAAATCAAGCGCAACACTTTTTAACCGATTCTTGTTAGCGGTATAGGTCATGCCATGTTGGGGTAGT
>NZ_RHNR01000052.1 GCF_003946025.1 Lacticaseibacillus songhuajiangensis
GTGGTCATGGCGAATTTGGAAAATCTTCTCGCAGTTTTAAGTAGACCAATTTCGATTACTGCCAAAAAGAATAAGACTGCGGTGAAGATTGATTACAAAGTTATCGCGGATTTGCCTGAAAGTTAGGGCTAATTCACCAGCCACTATTTACATAGCCAAGACGTACGCCGTATTTTTTTCCTTTTTTCGGTTTCGTAGCTGTAGATGTTGGGGGTGACGGGGTACTGGTTCCCATTTTCTCATGGTGTGTGTTCCTCCTGAAATGTGTAAAAAGTTGTTTCAGTTCACGAACTGGTGTTCGTAACAACCGTAAAAATAAAAGGACTATTAACGATAAGATCGTTTGTGGTCCTTTTTACGATTGTGTTTTGATATCGTGATTGTGGATGCACTTGTGTGATTCGTAAAATCTTCATCGTCAGTAAGAATGATTAAGCCGTTGGCCTCGGCGCATTTCATGATGAGATCATCGTTGAAATCTTGGGCGGAGTAATTGGTAATCGAATCATTTAACATTCCTGGTGAGATGCTGATAACGGTGCATCTGGGAATAATTTCAGTTTTCACAATGTCGATAGCTAGTTGGTAGTTATTGCGAAAATCCTGAGTACGACGATAAACTTTCTTGTACGGGCAAGTATCCTCATCACGATTAACTCTTTTTCGATAGGCTCGCCAAGCCGCTCTTGTCATAACGTTGACGAACTCTTGGATAATTAACGGTGAGGTGTATAGGTGTGCCCCAGCAGGAATAATCTTATTATACAAAAGATCAGCATATCCCGGATCTTGATTTGAAATCTGAACTGAGTGGATGAATGTCCAAACATTTGTATCTACCAGAATATGACTTTTATCACTAAACGGAAAAGTTGAGGCAAGGTACCTTCGTCCCGCCATAATTACATCTCCTCGTCAATTTCATCGTTTGATAGTCTCGTTCTAGCATTTTCCATCACAAGTTGTACTTTTTGTCTCTGCAAGTTGGTTAGTGTTTGACCATCGATTTTAATAAACTTATTCAGTGTGTCTCGGTCTTGATTAGCATACAAATCGCCTATTGCAGCGTTTAAGAATGCAGTTGTTACTGTTTGCAGACCGGAAAAATCAACATGCATCAGGTGCTTTTGCTTGATTGAAGACTCAAGTATGGAGAAAACGTTACTACCATCTTCGGGGGAGACAGCAAGGTTTGATTGTATCACGTCTTTAACAATCAGTGTTTTTTCATCCATTGTCATACCTCCTAAAAAAATATATCATCATTGTTAATTGTAGCATCTTCGCTTTGTGAAGGCATATAACTCGGTATTTTGTCCAAGAAAAAATTCAAATGAATAATGGTACCGCCAAATTTTGATGTTAATGGTATGTGTCTATGACCACCTAAAAGAGCTTGTTTCCACAGTCCCTCGTTTGACAAGATGGTAACCTCACCATAATTGATCATCGACTGCTTTATAGAATATAAACCAACACCACCGGCCACTTTATCAGGCTTTGTGGAATTTCCTTTTCCGGTCGCCCATTCAATGACATCGCAATCTGTTAAAGCTGCTAGGTTGGGTAGCAGATTGCGGATATTGAAGGGAATCGATTTTCCTTTATCAACAATACAGAACCGCAGATTATTATTTCTTGGATAGAATTGACCGCACATAAAAACGCGATTGCTACCTGAATGTTCGTTAACGTTTCTTGTGAACTCATAAATTGCAGAGTTTATTGTTTCTATTCCAAAAAGTGAGTTGTTATAGCTGCGTGGCCAATGCTCGTTGTTAAATACAAATTCGTCCAGGTAGGCTTTAATAGCATACTCATTTTGACTATAGCCGTTAAATATTGGAATTGTGGTGTTATAGGTGTCAGTTGTTTCTGATGGAATGCCAACTGATTTTAGAAACCCATTTTTGGAAAAGGCTTCCTTAATTTTATCACTCATTCCGCTGGAGTATACACGTGCCTCCATCTCCGTGTGCGAAAAATCAAGATGAACAGAATCACCAGCATCCAAACTTGGGATGTCTAATACCCGAATCAAGTTTGCAATTTTTGGGGCAAGATTATCAACTTTTTCTGGAATCACAATGTGGTAGTTCAAATGGACACCTCACAAATTTAGTATTCCCCGTGCAGGAGTCGAACCTGCGAACTGGTCGGGGATATTTGGTTTACAGACCGAGAAGTTCCTTCTTCTTGGCCTCGAACTCGGCCTCGGTGATGATGCTACTTGTCAGCTTTAACAACATCGTCACCAGCGAGAATAGTCTCAAACCAGCTTGGCGCAGCAGAAACATCACTCGTGCGAAATCCTTCGAAAATTCCGCGATGATCATCAGTTGCGTTCTTGATGTACATGCCATACAGATAGTAACAGGTTGATTTGCTGAACAAGTCCAGTGCGTCATCCTGGTAAATATAATTAGGCTTGTACCCCGCATTGGCTAATGCGGATTTATCATAATAAACACTCATTACCGGGGAAGGGCCAACTTCATCCTTGATGTACCCGCCAACCACGAGAACCCCTTTGGAAGCCATTGGACTCTTTGAAGCATACGCAATCACGTTTATGGCGTCTTTAAGCACTTTTTCTTGAATCAGCTTGGTGTCAGTCAATTTGCTGGCAACAGACTTTTTCATTACGACAGTGAGAACGCCATTGTACTTGGTAACCCCAGTGACATCACTATCAACCTTGTGCAATTTCTTACCAAATGCAACTGTTGACGTTGCGGCTTTGGCGTCCGCTGACTTTTTAGCGGACGCTTCAGCCTTACGCTTGCTTTCGGCTAATGCCTTCTTTTTAGCGTTAGCTTTTTTGGTTGCGGCTACTTTCTTTGATTCAGATGTGGCAACAACCTTTTTATGTTTTGACTCTGAGGATGCCTTAGCAGCTTTTTTCTTAGATTCTGCTAACCTTTTACTGCTAGCGGCCGCTTTCTGCTTAGTGGTTTTATTCTTTGCAGTTTTGGCGGTGCGAGTATTGTCGTTGTCATCCGCAAGGTATTTATCCGGTAGGAATTGCGCGGCTACAAGAATTAGCAAGGCAACGACCAGTAGAATGATTCCTGGTTTTTTGTGCCGCTTTTTTATTAGCGCGTAGATTAACCAAATTATTCCAGCAAAGAATGAACCATACATACCGATCCACATCAAAAAGACGAGAAAGTCCATATTAATTTACCCCCAATTACCCATCCCAAATTCCTCTTACTATTTAAAGCCCGTACTGCATCTGAATATCTTCCAGTTTGTCTGGCAATCGCCCAAACTCTTCTTCGTAAAGTTGTGTCAGAAGAGTGAGTGCAAAACGGTCTGCCTCGTCTTCTGACTTGCTGTGGCCACGGTCTGCCATTTTATAGTAGGCTGCCACACCATTTTGTAGAAGTGCGTGCCCGAGTTCGTGCGCCAAAACTCTAGTCTTGATGGGACTGTGCCTGATGCTTGATGCCAGGTAGATTACTGACTCTCCAAAAGGGGAGTAGTTAGTACGTCCCAGCTTGTCGTCTTTAAGCGCATCGGTCCATTCCACACATATATTAAGCCGTTCGACGAGCGCCCACGGTTCAGAAGTTTTGTAGCGTCTATTCATGAAATAGGCCATGTTTTCCGGTGTGACTGGATTGTTTAGCATTACTTGTCATCACCGTTTTTTCGCATGTACTTGGTATCCGGCATAGGCATGCGGTCCAGTTCGAGTCTGTCCCAAAAGATTTGAGTCATGCTCATTTTGAGCTTGGCCTTTTCATCCTCAGTGAGATCAGTACCGCCGAAGGAAAAACCGTCCATAGCGTCCGGGTCATCGAGCCAGTCTTTAAGGTCGGTGACCTGTTTCTCCGTTGCCCATGCAGGGGTTTTGTTGATGCCCAGAAGATAGTCCGTGGTCACTTCATAGATACTTGCTAATTTCGCAAGTTCTTCGCTTGAGACCTTGCGCGCACCGCTCTCGATTTTACTGATAATTGAACCATCGACCTGCATACGACGAGCAAGTTCAGCCTGGCTCATGTTTTTGGATTCGCGCAGATCTATCAGACGTGATTGTAGTGTAGCCATTTGTGTACCTCCTATGCGATTTACGCATACAGAATAGCATCAATTCATGTGATTTTCGAAACACGTGCGAAATTCGAACAAATAATTCTTAATCATGCGATTACCGCACGGCACTATAGGTGCATAGAAAAAAAGGGAGATGAACATGAAGTCAGAAATCGACCTGAGCTTCATTAAGCATCACCGTCAGAGCTAAGTTATACAACTACTGAAATGGTCTAGGCTCTTGGATAAAACATGCAGGGAAAGTAGCTGTCGTTGTTAACAAAAGTCGGCATTCGCAATCACATTGGGACGGCGGATGCCTGATTTTCGTGTATGTTGGATTCTGACAAGTTTGGGTTAGTAATTGACGAATACACGGTACAAAAGGAACCTGTACTGTGTAGGATTACGGAGTGTTATTCAGCCGGCGCACACGCGGAATACTTCCTCTTGACTCTGCGGTGTGTAGTCGGCATTGATTCTATTCGCACAGAAAAGTGTCCGAGCTTTATGCATGAAATTGACAGCGGGTGAGTTTGACGTGATGTCCTGATTGCTAAAAGATGCTGAAGTATGTGCTGGAAGAATTTTCGCCTCAAGCAGGATATCCATTAATGAAAAACGATGCTACATAGGCTGATTGAAATGATTGTGGTAGTAATAAGTTCCGAGTTCAGGGACTGCTATATTTTTTTTCTTGGCGAGATTGACGTAGTTTTGAAACGCATCGTCTGCAACGATTTCCGAAATTCTTAGTGCTTCCTCGGTGAAGGGGGCCGCGTTTTCTAGTTTTGCAATTCGAGTTTGCAGATCTGACAGAGTTATACCAATGGGGTTTCGATTGGTTTTGACGTCGGATGGCTTGTAAATAACGTGCTCTTTAAGAAATGGCGAATAGTCAGGATCTAAAAGCTTCGTTTGTTCAGATGTAATTCTATTGAGTAACTGATTGTAGAATTGATTTAGTAAATTTGTGTCGAGGTCATTGGGATAAAACAGAATTTGTTGCATTTGAAAATCTGAAAGGAACTCTCGATCATCATTTGATTGAATGAGTATGAAAGGTTTATCGGCAGCAGCGCGAAGGCCTAATTCCAGGGTAACGTTAGGGTTTTTCTCGGTCATATCCACAATAATGATATCGCACTCATTGATGCCTTCTAGTATTTTGTTCAAGATGTCGTTACTACCACTAAATTCACTTACTAAAATTGGTCGCGGATAACCCTGAGCTACAAGAAAACTTGAAATACGTTTTCGAATCGTTTCAAAAAATACCCCGTCGTGATGGTTCATTGCAGAAATGGGTGCAATGAACCCAAACTTCGAGTTGGTTTGTTTATCCATAAAAATGTCCTTTCAAGAGGCGAACTTCGGATTTATTATAATTGATTCATGGTTGGTACGTGAATAATACTCGCTCAAATATTTCAAATTTCTCAAACCATGTCGCTGATCGTGATAATTCAGAATTTCGTTCAAAATGAGAAACTCCTCCGCCCTGAAGCCATTTATGGTAAACTGTTACTAGCAAAATACAGAGGAGTTTATTATTCATGGCCAAATACAACCGTATCGTTCTTAAAGTTAGTGGTGAAGCTCTTGCTGGTGAAACGGGCTTCGGCATCCAGCCCCCAGTCATTGCGGAAGTCGCTAAGCAGATCAAGGAAGTGCATGACCTGGGCATTCAGGTTGCCATCGTTTGTGGTGGTGGGAACATCTGGCGTGGTGAAACCGGTGCGCAGATGGGCATGGAACGTGCTCAGGCTGACTACATGGGGATGCTCGCGACCGTGATGAACGCCCTGGCACTGCAGGATAATCTGGAAAGCATGGACGTCCCAACTCGTGTGCAGACGTCTATCGAAATGCGGCAGATTGCTGAACCATACATTCGTCGGAAGGCAGTACGGCACCTCGAAAAGGGCCGCGTCGTGATTTTCGCTGCTGGTACTGGTAACCCATACTTCAGTACTGACACGACAGCGGCACTGCGCGCTGCTGAAATCAACGCCGATGCCATTCTGATGGCAAAGAACGGGGTTGACGGGGTTTACTCCGCTGATCCAGCCAAGGATGCTTCTGCAGTTAAGTTTGACACCTTGAGCCACATGGACGTCATCACCAAGGGCCTGCAGATTATGGACACAACTGCCAGCAGCTTGTCCATGGATAACGATATTCCACTGGTTGTCTTTAACCTTAACGAACCTTCCAACATCAAGCGTGTTGTGATGGGTGAAAAGGTCGGGACCACGATTGAAGGGAGAAACTAATCATGGCTAACGAAGCAATTGAACGCGCTAAGGAGAACATGAAGAAAACCGAGGGCGTGCTTGAACACGACCTCGGCACAATTCGTGCCGGCCGGGCTAACGCTGGGCTTCTGGCGAACATCATGGTGGATTACTACGGGGCACCAACACCCCTCAACCAGATGTCTGCCATCACTATTCCAGAACCACGTGTGCTGATGGTCACACCTTACGACAAGTCCAGTCTGAAGGAAATCGAGAATGCCTTGCTCGTCTCTGACTTGGGGATTAACCCAGCCAACGACGGCTCCGCGATTCGTCTGGTTATCCCGCAGCTGACGACCGACCGCCGTAAGGAATTGGCCAAGGAAGTTGGCAAATTCGCTGAAAGCGCAAAGATTGCCGTCCGCAACGTCCGTCGTGACGCCATGGATGACCTCAAGCGCCAGCAGAAGAATGGTGACATCACTGAAGACGACTTGCACCGCCTTGAAAAAGATGTGCAGAAGGTGACCGATAACGCCACCGCTGACATCGACAAGATTGCGGCCAACAAGGAAAAGGAAATCACCGAAGGCTAATCGATGCCTCACAGAAAAGTCGCTGGCGCGTGCTCGTCGGCGGCTTTTTTCATTAGCGGTAATACGAAAGCGACTGTTTGTCGCCTTGAGCTTTTGCTAAGCGCCATAATCTGCTAAACTCGTATGGTAATAATAACCACATCTGGAGGCGTCTTGTGCTGAACGGAAAACAAAAAGATATTGAGCTGGATCCCGCGCGGGTTCCGCGGCACGTGGCCATCATCATGGATGGCAATGGCCGCTGGGCAAAGAAGCGGATGTTGCCGCGCATTGCTGGTCACAAGCAGGGGATGGACAATGTGCGCACGATTACGCGCGCAGCGTCGGACCTCGGGGTTAAGGTGCTCACCTTGTACGCGTTCTCGACGGAGAACTGGAAGCGTCCTGAGGGTGAGGTTTCCTACCTGATGAGCCTGCCCGTCACCTTCTTTAACAAGTTTGTGCCTGAACTCATCGAGCAGAACGTGAAGGTCATGATTATGGGCGACACGAGCATGCTGCCAGCGTCCACGCAAAAGGCATGCGCTGACGCTGTGGCGGATACTGCCAATAATACCGGGATGGTCCTGAATTTTGCCCTCAACTACGGTGGTCGGGATGAACTTGTCCGCGCCGCCCAGAAGCTGGTGCAGCGAGCCAATGATGGCGACCTGCAGGCGGCAGACGTTCAGGCGAGCGACATTGATGCTGCGCTGATGACGGCACCGCTTGGTGAACTCGCGGACCCAGACCTGCTCATTCGTACTAGTGGTGAGGAGCGCATCTCGAATTTCCTTTTGTGGCAGATCGCTTATTCTGAGCTGGTTTTCACCGACCGACTCTGGCCTGACTTTAGCCCGGACGACCTCAAGGCGGCCTTTGCCGATTTTGCGGGACGCGACCGGCGCTTTGGCGGAATTAAAAAATAAGGAGTACTTAATCAATGAAGCAACGTGTTATAACGGCGGTGGTTGCACTCGCCATCTTCATTCCCATTCTAATTGCGGGTGGGTTCTGGATTGACCTGGCGGCGGCGGTATTGGCGCTGATTGCTATGAGCGAAATCTTCATCATGCGTAAGAAGATTATTGTGTCCGCAGAAGCTTTGGTCGGCGGACTGGGTGTGCTGGCGGTAACACTGCCAGATGCCGCCCTGAACTGGCTGCCAAGCGGCTTTGGCCGGACGGACCTCTTGGGCGTGATTATTGCGCTTTTGCTGATTCTGACGGTGACCAGCAAGAACAAGACCAGTTACGATGACATCGGGGTGACCGCGCTGTCCATCATCTACATTGGGACCGGTTTCCACTACCTGGCCGCCATCCGTAACGTTAAGGGCCTAGAAATGTTGATGTTCGCGCTGCTGATTGTGTGGCTTACAGATTCCGGTGCTTACATGTTTGGCCGCGCCTTCGGGAAGCACAAACTCTGGCCTGCTATCAGTCCCAACAAGACCTGGGAAGGTTCAATCGGTGGGGTTGTGGTTGCCATGATTTTTGCTGCAATCTACATCCAGTTCTTTGACCTCGGGCACGGCATGGTCACCATGCTTTTGATTGCACTCCTGCTGTCCGTTTGGGGGCAAATGGGGGACCTCGCCGAATCCGCGCTTAAGCGCTACTACGGCGTTAAGGACTCTGGTAAAATTCTGCCGGGTCACGGTGGCATCTTGGACCGCTTCGACAGCCTGCTGTTCGTGCTGCCAATGATTCACTGGCTCGGCCTTGTCTAAACAAGCGACGGGAGGTTTGCGATGAGCACCTTTATCTGGTTTCTGATTATCTTCGGGACGATTGTCATTGTGCACGAGTTTGGTCACTTCTTCTTTGCACGTAAAAGTGGCATTCTCGTCCGCGAATTCTCAGTCGGCATGGGTCCTAAACTATACAGTAAACGCAGTGGTAGCACTGCTTACACGGTACGCATGCTACCACTTGGTGGTTATGTGCGCATGGCCGGCTGGCAAGACGAAGAAGCTGACTTGCGCCCTGGGATGCAGGTGAGCCTGATTACGGGTGCCAATGGCAAAATTAGCCGCATCAACACCTCAGACAAACTGATGCTCGAAGGTGGTGTGCCCGTGCAAGTTAGTGCCAGTGACCTCATCGACAAGCTCACAATCAGTGGTTACGCAAACGGCGATGAGTCGCAGCTGCTCACTTGGGACGTGGATCACGATGCCACCGTCATTGAAAAAGACGGCACCGAGGTCCAAATTGCGCCGCGGGACGTTCAGTTCCAGAGTGTTTCCATCTGGCGGCGAATTCTCGTGAATTTTGCCGGACCGATGAACAATTTCATTCTGGCATTTATTGCGTTCTTTGTGTTGGCGCTCACCATGGGCGTGCCTTCGACTGGCAACCAGATCGGAACTGTGTCGAGCAACTCACCAGCTGCTCGGGCGGGTTTGCAGGCTAATGATCGCATCGTCGCGGTTGATGGTAAGCAGACTGGCAGTTTTCAGGCGGTTGCCACGCAGATTGGTAAGCATAAGCAGCAAAGTATCAAGTTGTCTGTGCGGCGCGGTGGCAAGGCCATGACGCTCACCGTGAAGCCGAAGAAGGGGCTCATTGGCATTAGTAGCGCTATTGACCGGAACATAGGCACGGCGCTCAAGTACTCCGTAACGGAGCCTTGGCAGCTGACGCGTCAGATTCTCGGCGCATTGCGCTCACTCGTGACCGGCGGCTTCTCGCTGAACAAATTAGCAGGACCGGTCGGCATCTACACGATGACCAGCCAGGCCGCTAGCGGCGGCCTTTACACCATCATTTGGTTTATGGCCTCGCTGTCCATTAACCTGGGAATTATGAATCTATTGCCAATTCCGATGCTTGATGGTGGTAAAATCGTACTGAACATCATTGAAATGATTCGCAGAAAGCCATTGCCGCCTGAAAAGGAGGGCATGGTGACCCTAGTCGGTGCAGCCCTCGTATTTGCACTGATGATTGCGGTGACCATCAACGACATCCTGCGCATATTCTAACTATTAGTTGAGGGGAAATATTCTATTATGAAGCAAAGTCGTGTTTTGATTCCAACTACGAAGGAAGTGCCTAGCGGTGCTGAAGCCAAGTCCCACCAGCTAATGCTGCGTGCCGGCTATATCAACCAAGTGGCGGCCGGGGTTTACGCTTACCTGCCACTGGCTGAACGGGTGCTCGAAAACATCGAAAAAATTGTCGATGAGGAAATGAGCAAAATTGACGCGGTAAAGATGCGCCAGCCTGCACTTTTGCCTGCTGAGCTCTGGGAGCGGTCTGGTCGTTATAGCACATACGGACCAAACCTGTACAAGCTCAAGGATCGTCATGAACGTGACCTAATCTTGGGACCGACGCACGAGGAAACCTTTACGGAACTCGTGGCTAACCAGCTAACAAGTTACAAGCGGATGCCGATGGTGCTTTACCAAATTCAGACCAAGTTCCGCGACGAAGATCGTCCGCGTTACGGTCTGCTTCGCGGTCGTGAGTTCATCATGCAGGATGCTTATTCCTTCACGGCGAACGAAGAAGACCTCGACGCTATTTACAAGGAAATGGGCCAGGCCTACCGGAACATTTTTGACCGAGTTGGCTTGAACTACCGCGCGATTATCGGCGACGGTGGCGCCATGGGTGGTAAGGACTCCACTGAATTCTCCGCCATTGCGCCAATCGGTGAAGACACCATCGTTTACTCCGATGGCAGTGATTACGCCGCCAACCTCGAAATGGCCACCACGCTGACAACGCCGCAGACCAGCGACGAGAAGCCTGGCGAGCTGAAGTTGGTTGATACTGGCGATGCCAAAACAGTCGACGAAGTTGCCGCTAAGCTCGGTGTTGACAGCGACCGGATTATTAAGGCCGTGCTCTTCATTGCGGACGAGCAGCCAGTGCTGGCGCTTGTGCGCGGGAATTTTGAAGTCAACGACGTTAAGCTGAAGAACCTGCTGGGCGCGGACTTCCTCGACATGGCGACAAACGACCAGGTACAGCAGTACTTGCACGTGCATCCTGGTAACGTCGGTCCAGTTAAGGTTGATGACGACGTGCGCGTCATCGCCGATAACAGTGTCATGGATATGGTTAATGCGTTTGCTGGTGCGAACGAAGACGGCAAGCACTTGGCCAACGTTAACCCAGGTCGTGACTTCACACCGGAAACCGTCGCCGACATCCGCTTCGTGCTCGAGGGCGAACCTTCGCCAGACGGTAAGGGCAGTCTCCACTTCACGCGTGGTATTGAAAT
The DNA here is from genome assembly GCF_003946025.1 of Lacticaseibacillus songhuajiangensis. Classification (GTDB taxonomy): domain Bacteria; phylum Bacillota; class Bacilli; order Lactobacillales; family Lactobacillaceae; genus Lacticaseibacillus; species Lacticaseibacillus songhuajiangensis. The sequence goes on from NZ_RHNR01000052.1 coordinate 11,099, forward strand.
TGGACACATTTTCAAGTTGGGGACACGTTACTCCAAGGTTCTTGGTGCCAACTTCCTGGACGAAAACGGGCGCAACCAGCCAATTATCATGGGTTCATACGGTATTGGGGTGTCACGTCTACTCTCTGCCATCGTGGAACAGACTGCCGACGACAACGGCATGGTTTGGCCACGGGACATTGCGCCATTTGACATTCACGTGGTACCAATCAACACTAAGAAGGCCGAACAAGTTCAGTTGGCGGACCAAGTCACCAAGGAATTGGAAGAAGCTGGTTACAGTGTCCTCTTGGATGACCGTAAGGAACGTCCTGGGGTCAAGTTCGCGGATTCTGACCTCATTGGTTTGCCTGTGCGGGTCACCGTTGGTAAGAAGGCCGGCGAAGGCATCGTTGAAGTTAAACTGCGTTCGAACGACGAAGGCATTGAAGTTAAGGTTGAAGAACTCATTAACTCAATCAAGATTCTGCTCGGTGACGCTGAAAACTAAGCACGACTTAATTGCTTGAAATGTAAAGAAAGACGGGGTTGGCCCGGGTGCCTGCTCCGTCTTTCTTTTGATAAGAGGTGGCTGTGGGGTGTAGATACATCGCAGTCGCGCGTGAAAAGGCAGGACCCGGTTCTGAACGCCTTTTTGCGCAGCCTCCAGAAAGGAGTCCCATGCTCAGTAAAGAGGAAATGTTTAGCAAACTGGTCGAACAAATTCAGCTCGACCAGGGCATCCTGAACGCACCCGCGTTCAAGGGTGCCACGGTTGATGGCGTGACGGTGCACACCCAATCGCACCGTTATGACTTCCAGATTACCTTTGCCGAAATTCTGCCTTACGCCATTTTCAATCAGTTTGAGAGTGCGCTTGCCAGTGCTTTTAGTGCCATCGCGCAGACGAGTTTGCACGTGCGGACCCGCAGCAGTGAGTATGATGTGGGATTGGTGCGCGGCTATTGGGATTACGTGGTGAGTCACGCGCAGTTGCAGTCGGCAATCGTCGCGCAACAGTGTGAGTCCATGGTGCCCGAATTGCGCGAACGCACCGTAATTTTGCCTGTGGAAAACGAACCGATGCGGCAATTTGTTGCGGATGGCCCGCAGCAGGCACTGGAGAATGAATTCCGCGACCTGGGCTTTGGCGGGCTCACCATCCGGCCGGAAGTCGATAAGGCTGCCGAGGCCGCAAACTTGAGTGAATTCCAAAGCAAGCGGGCTGAAGAGACCGCAGCGATGGCGGAACGTGCCGCAAGTGTCATTCAAAAGGCAAGTGAGGACCGCGCCAAGGCAGCCGAATCACCCGCAATTTTGCTGGGCCGCGACATCAAACCCGGCGAAGACGTTCAGCAGATGGTCACGATCAACCAGGAAGAACGCAGTGTCCTGATTGAAGGTTACGTATTCGACGTCGAGGTTCGGGAACTGCGCAGCAAGCGCAAGCTGATGACTGTCAAAATTACCGACTACACCAGCTCTTTCCTCGTGAAGAAGTTCAGTAACAACAAGGAAGAAGAAGCCGTCTTCGATGAGATTCAGAAAGGCATGTGGCTGAAGGTGCGCGGCAGTGTGCAGGAAGACTCCTATTCCCGCGAACTGACGGTGAACGCGCGCGATTTGATGCAGGTGAAGCATCAGGAGCGTCAGGATACCGCTGAGGGTGAAAAACGCATTGAGCTCCACCTGCACACCAACATGAGTCAGATGGACGGGATGCCACCAATTAGCGACTACGTGAAGCGCGCTGCCAGTTGGGGTCATCCGGCTATCGCCGTGACGGACCACGCGAACTTGCAGGCCTATCCTGAAGCGTACAGCTCTGCCAAGAAGAACGGCATCAAGATGCTGTACGGCGTCGAGGTGAACTTGGTGGATGACGGCACGCCGGTTGCGTACCGTAATGACCAGCCACTGTCACTCGCGGATCAGACCTACGTTGTGTTTGACGTGGAAACCACGGGACTGTCCGCGGTTTACGATAAGGTCATCGAACTGGCCGCGGTCAAAATGCAGGACGGCAACGTCATCGATTCTTTTGAAGAAATGATTAATCCTGGCTTTGCACTGTCCGACTTCACGATGAATTTGACCCACATTACCAACGAGATGGTGCAAAAGGGTGGCACCGAAGCGGAAGTCTTCGGCAAGTTTGCTAAGTTTACTGAGGGCACCATCATGGTTGGGCACAACGTTACTTTTGACGTGGGCTTCCTGACGGCGGCTTACCGGCGCTTGGAGATGCAGCCAATTACGCAGCCGGTCATTGATACCTTGGAACTGTCGCGCACGCTGCACCCGGAAAACAAGAACCACAAGTTGGATACCCTGACCAAGAAATACAACATTGTCTTGGAAAACCACCACCGTGCGAACGCTGATGCCGAGGCAACTGGGTACCTGATGTACGCGCTGTTTAAAGAAGCCGGCGAAATGTACGGCTGGGATAAGCTGAACCAGTTGAACGACCGCGTGGGTGCGGGCGACGCGTACAAGAACGCACGGCCAACACACGCCATCGTGATGGCCAAGACCCAGGCGGGACTCAAGAATTTATTCAAGCTCGTGTCTGAATCAATGACGCAGACCTTTTACCGGGTGCCGCGGGTGCCGCGCAGTCGCCTGAACCATTATCGCGAGGGTTTGATTGTCGGCTCTGGCTGCGAGAAGGGCGAAGTTTTCACCGCGGTCATGCAAAAAGGGGTCGATGAAGCCCGCGAGCTGGCGAAGTACTACGACTACCTGGAAGTGCAGCCGCTACCGAACTACCGGCAGTTACTGGAAGGCCAGATGGTTTCCGGTCCGGCGCACCTCAAAGACATTATCGGCAAAATCATCAAGCTCGGCGACGAACTCGGTAAGCCGGTGGTCGCAACGGGGGATGCCCATTACCTGGACGACCACGATGCGATTTACCGCAAAATTCTGATTAACAGCCAAGGTGGGGCGAACATGCTCAACCGCTACGAACTGCCTGATGTTCACTTTCGCAGTACCGATGAAATGCTCAGCGAGTTCTCTTGGCTTGGCGAGGAGAAGGCACGCGAAATTGTCATCACCAACACGCACACCGTGGCTGATTGGATTCAAGATGACATCACGCCAGTTAAGGATAAGCTCTATACCCCTGAAATTCCGGGGGTTAACGAAAACTTCGAACGTGACGTTATGCGCACCGCCCACGAATGGTACGGTGAGGAATTACCCGAAATCGTGGCCGCACGGGTTAAGAAGGAACTCAAGAGCATCATCGGCAATGGGTTTGCGGTCATTTACAACATCGCCCAGCAGCTGGTACTCAAGTCCAACAAGGACGGGTACCTGGTTGGTTCCCGTGGGTCTGTTGGTTCTAGTTTAGCAGCGACACTGTCGGGAATTACTGAAGTTAATCCTCTGCCGCCGCATTACCGCTGCCCGCAGTGTCAGTACAGTGAGTTCTACACGAAGGGTGAATACGGGTCTGGCTTTGACTTACCTGATAAGGATTGCCCGAAGTGCGGCACCGAACTGATCAAAGATGGCCACGATATTCCGTTCGAAACCTTCCTGGGTTTCCACGGGGACAAGGTGCCTGATATTGACCTGAACTTCTCTGGGGACTACCAGCCCGTTGCGCACAACTACATCAAAATCATGTTCGGGGAGGATCACGCGTTCCGTGCCGGGACTATCGGCACCGTTGCCGACAAGACAGCTTATGGTTACGTGAAGGCTTACGAACGTGACAATGGCCTGATGCTGCGTGGGGCGGAAATTGACCGCCTTGCTTCCGGTGCAACTGGTGTTAAGCGCACGACTGGGCAACACCCAGCTGGGATTCTGATTGTGCCGGGCAACATGGATATTTACGACTTTACGCCTATCCAGTACCCTGCCGATGACCAAGGCGCTGCCTGGTTGACCACGCATTTTGATTTCCACTCCATCCATGACAACATTCTGAAGATGGATGTCTTGGGTCATGATGACCCGACGATGATCCGCATGCTGCAGGATTTGTCCGGTGTGGAGCCAAAATCCATTCCAACTGATGACCCAGGTGTCATGCAACTGTTCTCCGGTACCGAGTCGCTCGGCGTGACGCCGGAGCAGATTAACTCGAAGACCGGGACGCTCGGCGTGCCGGAATTCGGGACGCGTTTTGTACGCGGAATGCTCGAAGAGACCAAGCCGGGTACCTTCGCCGAATTGCTACAGATTTCTGGATTGTCCCACGGGACGGACGTGTGGCTGGGCAATGCTGAAGAACTGGTGAGTCAAGGCGTCATCTCCCTGAAGGACGTTATTGGTTGTCGTGATAACATCATGATGGACCTCATCCACTGGGGAATGGACGACTCCATGGCCTTCAATATCATGGAGCACGTGCGTAAGGGACGCGGGATCCCGGACGACTGGCAACAGGCGATGCGGGATAACCCGAACGTGCCGGACTGGTACATCGATTCCTGCCTCAAAATTAAGTACATGTTCCCAAAGGCCCACGCGACCGCGTACGTGATGATGGCGCTGCGCATTGCTTGGTTCAAGGTGTACTACCCCATGGTTTACTACGCAGCATACTTCTCCGTGCGGGCTGAAGACTTTGACCTCGTGGCGATGAGCCGCGGTAAGGACGCCGTTAAGGCGGCCATCAAAGAAATCAGTGACAAGGGGAACGAGGCCAGTGCTAAAGAAAAAGGCCTGCAGACGATTCTCGAAATCGCTAACGAATGCCTGGAGCGTGGTTACACCATCCAGATGGTGGACATTGAGAAGAGCGACAGTCACGACTTCCTCATTGTTGATGACCACACCTTGCTGGCGCCATTCCGCGCGATTCCGGGTTTGGGCGAAAATGTGGCCAAGCAGATTGTTTCCGCACGTGAAGAAAAGCCGTTTCTTTCTAAGGAAGACTTGCAGAACCGCGGGAAGGTCTCCAAGACCATCATCGACTACATGACCGAACAGCGTGTTCTCGACGCACTGCCAGACGAAAACCAGCTCAGCCTGTTCGACAATTTGTTCTAACCGAAAACACCTCCGCTTGCGGGGGTGTTTTTGTATTCGCTGTCCGTCAGCGTAAGTCCGCGCCCGCAAGGGTGCGACCTGCACTTTAAGCAGCTTTCACAACGCCGCAAGGCGGTGGGGTCGGCAACTCCGGTGGTGGTGCGCTTGGGCTGCGCTCCGGGAACTACGTCGGGCGGGGACTGCTTCAGCCCGCTATCGCGGTCTTCCGCTGGCGGAGTTGCCGCAAGAACGGCGTCAACTCCGCGCTCCCG
>NZ_RHNR01000053.1 GCF_003946025.1 Lacticaseibacillus songhuajiangensis
AATGGCAGTGTATGTTTCGCACATGAACTTTGTGCGAAATGTACACCGCCACTTTCGTTAGGAGCGGGATTTTGCCGACGGGTTTGCGGCAAAATCGCCAGTGGAAGACAGCGCAGCTGGCTGGAACGGTCCCACGCACACCCTTCCCGGGAGCGAAGCTAATCCGGCCCAGTTCCGACCTTCGGTCTAACCACTATTTTCAATTCCTGCATCCTTGCGGATGAAAGTTTCATGACTTACGCTTACGGACAGTAACAACGCGTCAAACGTGACAAAATTTAACTTTGGGACGCCTCACTATTTTTTTGTTATAATGGCAGGTGACGGCCTAGCGGCCAATACGGCGGGAAAACCCGCAATGAATGGAGTAACCAAGATGTTTATCTACTTTGGGCATAGCCGGTGCGCGCTGGTCGTACCGCTGCCGCCGCCGCAGCTGTAAGGCAAAATCACTGGCGGTAAAGACAATCACAGACACAGACGTGACATGCAATTGGCACGGCTCTGCCTCAAAAGGAGAAAAACAAACATGGTTGAAGCAATTAACTTAAAGCGCGGAATGGCATTCGAAAAGGATGGCAAGTTGATCAAGGTTCTCGAAACCAACCACCACAAGCCAGGTAAGGGTAACACCGTGATGCAGATGAAGCTTTACGATGTCCGCTCCGGTTCCATCGTGCAGACCACGATGCGCCCTACCGAAAAGGTGGAAATGGCGGTTCTCGAAACTAAGGCTGCCCAGTTCCTGTACACCCAGGATGACACAGCTTTCTTCATGGATTTGGAAACTTACGAACAGTATGAACTGGCAACCTCTTCCATCGAAAGCGAACTACTCTACCTGTTGCCAAACACGAACGTGAACATTGAGTTCTACGGCACCGAGGTTATCGGGATTAGCCTGCCAAGCACGGTCACCCTCAAGGTGACCGAAACGAGTCCTTCCATTAAGGGTGCGACTGTTTCCGGTTCTGGTAAGCCTGCAACGATGGAGACTGGCCTGGTCGTCAACGTGCCTGACTTCATCAAGGAAGGCGAAGCCCTGATTATCAACACTGACCGTGGCACCTACTCCAAGCGCGCCGCTGAATAATTCAACGCGTAACTTAAACAGCGCCCGTGAGAATCCATTTTAGTGGATTTGCACCGGCGCTGTTTTTGCGTCTTCAGCCACATTTTGGCCAAAATAAAAACGTCGGGGCTCAGCTCCGGCGCTTCATTACTATAGTTAGTTAGTTGATTAATCTGCTTCAACAGCGGATTCTTCTTCATCGTTAGCACTACGGCGTTGCACAGCGCCAAGTACCCCGCGGGCGATTGGTCCGACGATGAGCAGCTGCAATGGCAGTGCCATCAGGACGTTGAATGCCCAGGTGTGCAGGTAGGTGAGCACAATGTTGCCAGCGAAGTTATGCGTCACAATCATCCCGAATGCGGACATGAGCGTCACCATCCCGGCAACCATCAAAACAGAAATGCAGATGCCGATGATTGCAGGCTTCTTTTCCATTTCAGGCTTGAAGATGTGATTGAAGAAAATGTGCTTGGCGGTAGGCCCAACAATCAGCATGTCGAGGGCAATGGCAACAACCAGTGCCAGTGGGTAACCCGTCAGCACTTCGAGAATGTATCCGGAGCTAAAACCGTCTGCAAGGGCGACGTTGTAGCCGGCCATCACGAGGACCATCAGCCCAGCCATGATGAGTGTGAAAATAACTTCTTCTTTAAAATTCTTTGGCACAATAAAACTCCTGTAACCGTAAATTTGCGGCTTATCATTGGTACAAAAGGCGACACCAGCAAACATCCGCTTTACCTAGCAGAGCTTTCTGGCGCGGGACTGAAACATCCCCGAACGCGCCCCATTTCCCGTCAAACCGGCGGCCATAAAAACAACACTAGCAGAAAATTTTCATTTTCGTAAGCTTTATTTTCAGGAATTCGTTTTCATGAGTTTTGTTGTCCATTATTCAAAGAAAACTGGTCCCTCAGTTTTGTCTTCATTCGCCGCTAATTCTGGGGCGCCAGCGATCACCCGCTTCTCGTTGTACTTGTACACGTTCAAATAAAACTGCCAACCGAGGAAGGCCAATTCTTCCTTAAATTGGGTGCTCTTCGCTTCAAAATCTGGTAGTTGCGTCCCGCGAGCCACAAAGAGTTCAACTTGCCGCCGGATTTCACCGTTAACGGGGTCGGCATAACTGCTCGCTTCCATCGCCAGTTCCTCATGCATCTGCCTGAGCAAATCCGTTCGGCGGTGGTAAGCCAAGCTAACCGCTGTTTGGTAGGTCGAATCAATCAACATGTATTCCGTCAGCTGCGCACGTTCGCGCCGCATCGTCTGCCAAATCAGAAAGGCATCATCCCCCGCGGCAATTGTCATTTGCGTAATCAGCATCAATTCACTAGCCGTCAAGCGGCGCGCCTGCTTAAAGTGTTGCAATGCCCGCTGGCAGGCTTCGGGCAACTCCCAGTCCATCGTGCCATGGTAAACCGTGCACAAAACGGGGACTAGGGACGCCACCGCGTCAAGATACCACTTTGGCCAGTCATGTCCCTTCGTATACACGTCCGCCACTGTTTGACGAATAAAGGTCGCCTCGTCTGGCACACTCGCCGGATCATCCTCGACCTTGAAGAAATAATTCTGAATGGTGTTTTGCAGCGCCACATCTGGCGAATCATCGTAATTACTCATATCCATGGAATTACGATTATCAAACACGACCAGGCGGTTCAATAATTCCAGATGGTTACAGAAGCGCAAGTTTAACTTGCCTTGCTCGTACCGCAGTTGAGTTGGCGCGGTCCAATTGACCGCCGCCTGGGTCATCGTGAGCTGAAAACACTGCCGCACAGCGCCAACTACTGCCCCTGTCGCCGATCGGCGCTGCGTCGTGCTACCGGCTGCGCGCACCCGCGCGGCTAGGTCTGCATCGTATTCCGGCTGCATAATTGTTGAATTGTGCCAAACGGCAGCGTCAGTGTTCAGCGTTGCCATTAGTTCGCGCAGCCAATTGCACTGCTGATTGCCCGTATACTTTTCCACGATTTGCATGCGCCGCTTCATGTCCGCTTCAATCTGCGCGTTCGGCTGCTGCAGCTGCTTTTGTTGTAGTAAGAAAAGTTGCGCGCCCTCAACTACAACCAAATCCGCGGAGAATTTAGCCAAAATTTCCTGAATACCCGGTGCTACTTTCGCCATCAGCTCAGTGTCACCGCGCACAAGACCGCACCAGGCAAGAATATAAAGCACCTTTTGCTTTTCCAGCGAGTGGGCAACAGCAATCTCCGGATTTGCTTCTACCCACCAATCAAAGATCAAATTCAAGAGTTCTGTGCTCGCAAAGGGCAAACACGTCAGCAGCACACAACCATGCAAATCACTCAGCATCGGGTAACGCAAGAAGGTCGCTAGTTGCTGTTCCTCGCTTGCACTCAGGTGCGCGCCGGCACTCGGCCGCAACAGGGCATACTTAAACATGAGGCGCACAATCTGCTGCAGAAAATTATCAGCATCCGCAACGTGCTCCGCGAGGTAATGGTCGCGATAGGACACCAGCGCAACTTCATCTCGGCACCGAATCGCCAGTTCCGTCTCCGAAGGAAATGCGCCCGGCAGTCTGCTCAGCATCCGCTGCAAATCACCTTCTGAAAGTCCCAAATGCCGCGCAACAAGTTGTGCCTGGGCAACCGAAATATCCGTTTCGCCGCGCTCAAACCGTGACAGCGCGGATGAAGAGCCCTCGGTGCCGGCTGCTTCGGCCAAGGTCATCCCCTGATCCGTGCGCACCTGCTTAAACAGCCGGCCAATTTCTTTACTAAATGTCGTCGTTGTTTTCATCGCGCAGCATTCCTTTGCATTTGATTTTGTTAACTTCATTATATGATGAATTGCCACTTATTTTGTTACATTTAAGCGGCAGGACAAAAGAGCGCTCAAATAAGTAGTCGCGCGCGGCATCCCTGTCATCGTCGTCATTAAAACGACACAAAAAAATGTGCAAGCCGTGCGGCGTGCACACCCTTATCCGTTGTTTTATCAATCACGACTGTCTACAGCAGCCGCTCCTTAATGTAATGCAGTACGCCCTGTTCATTATTACTCAGCGTGACGTGGTTAGCCGCCGCGATGACATCATCATCCGCATTGGCAACAGCCACGCCATCTCCGGCGTACTGCAACATCTCAATATCGTTGCCGCCATTACCAAAAGTCGTCATGGCCGCCGCCGGCACACCCAGTACTGTCCCGAGCTCGGCAAGCCCGCGCGCCTTGTGCATCCCCGGCTGAATAATGTCGATGTCGCCATGCCCACTAGACGTTGGTTCCGCGATGCTGGCTAAACGGCGCCGGTACTCCGCAACGTATGCCATGGTTTCGGCGTCTGGACACGAACTGGCAAACTTCACGATGTCATCATCAATCTCCCCCGGCTCATCAATGAGCTCCAGCCGGTAGTAGTACTTGCGCAATTCATCGATGTAGGCCTCATCGGCCGTCTTCAGCACATACGCTGCCTTCACGCCGCAAGCCGCCCACTGTACAGCAGGGTACGCGCGCAGCACGTCGATGATTTGGTGCACGGCGTTCTCACTAAATACCGAGTCAAAGTAGATTTGCTCATCATCGCGAATGAGCGCCCCATTTTCCGAGACGTAGACAATGTCTGGGTAGCCCTCAAAAAACGAGCGCAACTGGTAGTACTGGTTGCCGCTAGCCACAACGAAACGGATCCCCTGCTCCAGCATCTGCTCGTGAATTTTGCCGAACAGTGCTCGATCATAATCCATCTTATCGTTCAAAAAGGTGCCATCCATATCGACAGCTACCAGCTTGCGTTCCTGCATCATCAGTTCCCCCATTAAGGCAAATTGTTATCGCTTACATGAAGATGATAGCAGTGATTTTGTCATTGCGCCACACAAAATTTGCGAATAAGAACACATCTTATTTAATTTACCGCCCCAAAGGGCCTATTGCACCTTCGTTAGTTCATCCAGCGTGTGCCCATCTGCATCCACCAATTCGAGCCACCCGTTGGTGTCGCCATAGTAAAGAAAGAGCCCCATTTCGTTCACACTGCGCAGCACGACCGGCTTAACGGTGCGCCCATTAACAATGGCGTCGGCGTGATCCGCGCGCAACTTGTCACCGTACTTCGTGCCGTAGCTGACGGAACCGTCTTGATTCAGAATACCGTCCCTGCGGAGCACCGCACCCGCGGCAATTTCCATTTCTTTGGCCTTGCGCCAGAACACCGTGGCACTGGCGCCGTTGCGGGACACTGTGAACGGGCAATCTGCCAATTGCCGGTCGAAACGGTGCCGCGCTTTAGCGGGGCGCTTCTTGGCCACTGGGCGCTGACCGAACTGATACCCGAGTGCCACAAGTACTTGCCGAATTTCGGCGAACATGGCGCTAACGGTCTGATAGACACCTGCTGGTAATTCAACCTCAGCAATATCAGTGCCAGCGATGACGGCCGTCATGACCTTCTGCAAATAGGCGGTTTCAATGTCCCAGCCCAAGTGCAGACGCAGTGCCTGATCAGTACCAGCTGGAAACGCGCCGCTGGCAATTATCCGGTGTTCACTTGCGGCCAGCAGCAGATCTTCATCCCCTGCCTGGAGATTTCGGTCAATTGTGATGTCGCCGTGGTCTTGCGGGAGCGTCGCCACCATTTGGGCATCCGTAATTCTCAGCTGAATTTCCATGTCACTAACCCACTTTCTTTCCAGTATTTTTGTTACCCACACAGTAACAAACTCGCCCTTGTGCTTCAATTATTTCGTATTTGACTCTTCTACCCAATGCGGTAAGATTTACCTAGAAAGCTAGACACAATGGAGGGGTAAACTATGGATGAAGTCGTTGATATTGCACAGCAATTTAGTCTCATTAGCAATCTAATCAGGCGGGAACTGGAACTCTTCTCCCGCGAGCAAGGCATCAGTGCCGCGTCCGCACGCGTCCTGAATTACCTAGCAGATCACTTGGGTGAGCAGATTTTCCAGCGCGACGTTGAACGCGAATGTGGTATTCGCGCCTCCACGGCAACCGTGCTCCTCAAAAAGATGGAAGCCGCTGGCCTGATTACGCGGCGGCCAACCAAGCGCGACCGGCGCCTGCTCGCCATTCACCTGACAGGTAAGTCCCGCCGCATCCTCAGCTCCGTGCAGGAAGAAATGCGCGGCATCGACGAGGCCATTTTGCGGGGCGTCGACAAGGATGACGCCGCTGCCTTCATGCGTGTCGTTGAACAGGTGAAGCACAACCTGACTAACTAAAGAATGTATTGGCCTAGTCGTCGCGCTCAAGTGCGCCGCGACTAGGCCTTTTTGTGTTTACCCAAATGTATCGAATCGTTACATTCGCCGCCACTCGTTACACAGTCTTACGTAAACATTACTTGGGACGCATATTCTCGTTACACCCACCCGCTATCCTTAAAGTGTCATCAAGCAAGCGCCAAGCACAGCAAAAGAGGTCATCTCATGATTATCGTCATTATCATTGCCATTTTGTGCGCCCCGCTCACTTACTGGGCACTATCCGGAAAGGCGGACGCTCTGATTGCGCAGCACTGTCAAAACGAAGGTCACCACGCAAAGCATCCCCTCAAATGAGACTGTTTTGCGGCGGTTACCGCCTGACTTTTGTATCGTTTCGTTACAAAAGAACCTGCGGCGTTACTTTTGCTTACACAAGCGTTACATCGGTCGCGCCGGTTGGTTACATCCGCGCGCTATGCTCAAGATAAACATTCTGGGAGTGACGATATGAGTACTGCAGTTGAGGAGAAATTACACCGCATCGACTTCATGATTGCGGAGATGAGTTTACTGGCCGGCGGCATGGTTTACGATGCCGCGAGCACGGTCTGCACTGGTGATACCATGCGGGCGGACCGCGTCCAACACGACGAGGCGCAAATGAACGATGCGCTGAAGCGCCTAGAGTTTTTGGCCATGCGTACTGCCGCGCTCGAAGTGCACGCGGCCCCAGTTCAGCACCACATTTTACGCGCGGCCAAGACTGCGGCCAACATTGAGCTCATTGCCGATGGTGCGAGCATGATTGCTCAGCACGTGCAACCCGCGCACGCGCTGACGACAGACGCCGCAATTCGCGACAGCATCATTGATGCAGCCTATGCAGTGCAAACGCTGCTTGAACAGGTTACGGACGCCTATGTTCGGGGCGATCAGCAAGTTGCCCAGCAGCTGACCGCAGGGGACGACCGGGTCGATGCAGCGTACGCCCGCGGCCGGCAACTGCTCAGCAGTAGCATGCAACAACACGCCGAATTAGCAAACGGGATTACCTGCTTGCTGATTTTGCAACAATTGGAGCTCATGGGTGACCAGGTCGTCGACATCACGCGCTGGATTGGTTACGGGCGGGAAAAACAGGTCACGAGCGCTGATAATTAGGTGTTTTACAGCGAATTTTGCACAAAGTCCGCCCGCCTGCGCGGTCCGGTCGCGTTATACTGGAGGTACCAAGACGGGAGGACGATTCATGCTCAAACGAAAATTGGTACTTAGTGATATTGACGGTACGCTCATTGACAGTGACAACCAGCTGCAGCCAGAGGTCATCGCGGCCATTCGCGATTATACTCAGGCCGGTGGCCACTTCGTCTTAGCCTCAGCACGCCCAGCGCTAGGCATGGTGCAAATTGCGCAGCAACTCGGACTGGCACTGCCAATGGTCACGCTCAACGGCGCGCTCATCGTGCAAAATGACCCGCAAAGCGGCAACTTCACCACACTTTTGCAGCAGCCCATGGCAGACGGCGACGCTTGGCGAATCTACCGCTTGATTAAAGCCGCACATTTGCCGATTTCAATTAATGTGCACGCCGGCACCCACTGGTACGTCGATGCGCACGAATATTGGAGCAATCAGGAAGCCGCAATCGTCGGTTTCACGCCGGAAACCAAGGATATCGCCCCAGCGCTCGAAAAAGGACTGACGGTCCACAAAATCCTGTGCATGGGCGAACCGGACGCGATTGACCGCCTCGACGCGCTGCTCAAGCAAGAAAACGGCCTGGACATCAGCGCCAGCCGCAGTAAACCGACTTACCTCGAGCTGACCGCACGCGGCGTCGCCAAAAGTTCAGCTCTGCGACACTTGGCCGAGCTCTGGAACATTCCGCTAGCGGCAACCATGGCCGTTGGCGACGGTGAAAACGACCTGCCGATGATGCAGGCTGCCGGACTCGGTGTCGGGATGGGTAACTCCCTGAAACAGGTCCGTGCAGTGCTGAAGACTTTTGTTGCCGATAACAACCATGCCGGCGTGGCGGAAGCCTTACGTAAATACGCCATGTAGCAATGTGTGCTAGAATTTGCCTAATTATCGAAGAAGGCAGGTCCTGTGCATGCTTGAATTACTCAACTTTGACGATTCGCCGCACGCGGTCATTGATCCGTTCCGCGATGAAGGTTACGTCTTTCCAGAACGCATGCTGTTTGCATTCGTCGATGCCACGCGCATCGACGAATTTTGTCGTGCCCACCATGGCCGGGTACTCGCGACGTTTGAAACCATCTCCAACGTGTTTCACGTCCAGCAAGTCATCGTTGACGGCGAGCCTGTCGGCATCTGCCGCGCCCCGCTGGGTGCACCGGCAGCCACCCAACTATTGGAATTTCTGATTGCGTATGGCGCGCGGCGGATTATTGCCACTGGTTCCTGTGGTGTGCTCAACGACCAGGCCGAAAATGAATTTCTTGTGGTTCAGCGCGCATTGCGGGACGAAGGTACCTCCTTCCACTACCTACCCGCCGCCGATAGCATCACCCTAGACGCTGATTTTGCAATGCAGGTCAAAGCAACTATCGAGAGTCAGGGTAATGCGGCCAAATTCGTCAACACCTGGACAACGGACGCCTTCTTCCGCGAAACGGCGGCAAAAGGTCACCGCAAGACGCCAGGCTGGCTACACCGTCGTCGAAATGGAATGCGCGGCACTAGCAGCATGTGCCCAATTCCGGCAGGTACAGTTCGGCCAAATTCTGTTTACGGGCGATTCCCTTGCGGCAGCGCGTGGTCACGATGCTCGTGACTTCGGCGAGAGTGCGCGGATGGCGGCACTGGCGTTGGGAAGTCGTTGCTTGCTGCAACTATCATAATTGTCCACGACTAAACTATTTTCGAAAAACAACTTGGCTAATTTGTCGTCATTACTCAGAATTTTGCTTCAACCTGCGAAGGTGAGGCTGTGATTGAGCGTAGTAAAGGGAAACGAAGCTCAATCGCACCCTCACCGGCCTCACGCTGTCAGCAGTAGCGCGCCAATGCTATACTTAAACCCGAAAGAGAGGAATCAACATGTACACTTTTGCACCTGTAAATACCGCTGCTGCCAAAGCCGCTGTCCTAGCAATTTACCAGCAGAACCGCGACTACTACCGCGTAATTGGCGCACCTGCTCCCAGCGCAGACACGGTTGAAGAAGACATTAACGCCCTGCCCAACGGCATCGACGTTCACGCCAAGCACTTCTGGCTGATTCAGCAAGACGGTGCAAACATTGGCGTGATTGACCTCGTTGAAAGCTATCCGGAAAAAACTACCATCTACGTCGGCCTGCTCGAAATCGCCGACCATGGTAAGGGCCATGGCCGCGCCGTCATGGAGCAACTCGGTGCCGCCTTCAAGCAGCACGGCTACAAGCACCTTGAACTTGGCGTCGTCAGCGATAACAAGGATGGCCTTGCTTTCTGGACTGCGCTCGGCCTAACCCCAGTACGCACCGTCATGGGTGAGGTAGGTCCGCGCAACGAACGCGAGATTACCGTCATGACAATTGATCTGTAGGCGCAAACTAGGTCTGCGCTTTTTGCAAAATTTTGCCTATTTACTATGAATAAGTAGGTAAATGTGCGACGATTAAGTTATTGATAATAGAACGTCTCAAGGAGGAAATAGCATGGTTCAACTTTGGCTTACACGGCACGGTGAAACGGAATACAACGTTCAGGGTGTGGTTCAGGGCGTCGTTAACTCAAACCTGACGGCCCGCGGTGCAGCGGACGCGCAAGCGCTCGGCCGCGGCTTCGCTAAGGATGGGGTCACCTTCGATGCCGCTTACTCCAGTGATTTGCAACGCGCAGCGGATACTGCGCAGCTGGCACTGGCCGCAGCGAACATCAACCTGCCTGTCACCCAACTTAGTGGCTTGCGTGAACAGAATTTTGGCCTGTTTGACGGCCAGCCGGAAACCCAGCGTCAGGGTGCTCTGGGCAAAATGCTCACGGACGCGGGCGTTGAAAACGTGGCTTCCCTGAACATGAAGCAGATGGTTGACCTCGTTCGGATCATCGATGTGCACAATGGTGGTGGTGCTGCCGAAAACGCCAGCATGAGTATCATGCGCTTCGGGGCCACGATGGCTAAGATTGCCCAGGACGCGGAAATTCGCGGCCAGGAGAACGTCTTCGTTGTTGCCCATGGTGCCATTATCTGGCTGTGGCTCAACTCCCTCGGGATGCCTGATGACGCCGACTTCATCAAGAACGCGGCCGTTTCCAAGGTTGTCTACGGCAAGAAGGGCTTCACCATGCTCAGCTACAACAGCCGTAAGTACGTTGAACTCGGCGGCGGCAACAAGGACGAACCTGCTCAGCATTTTGATCTGAACTAACCCACGTCACGCAACTAAATGGCATGCAAAAAGCCAGTCTAAGCGACTGGCTTTTTTGTGTTGCCATCTTCCAAGTTTACTTGTGCAGTGACACGTACTTAGCTTCCATAAACTGGTTAATCCCGAGGTTGTAGTACTTCTTACCCTTGATGGTTGCAGTGCCGAAGACCTTCCAGTTGGTCTGGCCCTTCAGCTTGCGCGCCTTACCGTACTTGTCGTAGATAATCCCGTGCTTGGCGTTCCAAATCTGAATACCGTAGTGCTTGTTGTAATTTACGTGGCCGACACCAATCTTCTGAATGGCAACGTCACTCGCCTTCACCCACTGGCCGCCGCCAACACCGTAGTAGAGGGCGCCCTTCACGCTGAGCAGGTAACTGGTCTTCCAAGAAGAGCTCTTCTTGAGCGCCTTGCCCTTCTTCAGTGCGTAGTTGCTGCCGAAGGTGTAGACGTTGGTCGCCTTCTTGGTTTTAACAACGCCCTTGTACGGGATGTTGTAGTCGGCTTTGACAACCTTCGCAGTAGAAACAACATAGCCCGTGAAGGTCGTCTGTTCGCCAATATTCCATGAACCACCATCATTCAGATCTGGGACAGCGGGAATATTGTGGGCACGAATTTCATCATAGGTAGCTAGACGGTAACCGCTAGGCAATTCCACACTGTCGATATTCACCGTGGCCAAATTATATGCTTTGAATGATTTGGTAGCTACCTTAGTACCATTATAATTAATCCAGTTAATCGTCCGAGTGTGCAAACCTTCAGAGTCCCAATAATATCCCTGATCCACAATCGTTGCCTGCGCTGGTGCGCCGGTCTGCACCGCGGTGCCAATCCCGATTGCCGCTACAGCCAGGGCAAGTGCACCAACAAGCTTCTTTGTACCAAAATTAGACATATTTTCTCCTCCTGAAAATAACAGTCGTAATAACTACGCCATTAAAATATCACTTAATAATAACAAATTGCAATACAAAATCGAGAATTTGCAAATAAGTAATGCATCCCTCGGTTATTCGCCGCGATTCGCGCAATTATGCGCGTCGCCTTATCATTTCAATAACGTTAATAAGGATGAATTCAAGCGACATAATAATCACGACTTGCTAAACGGCTGGCCCCGCAATCAATAACTAGCATGAGTTTCAGTTGATAATAATTAGTTATTTTAATCACAACAAAATAGAGCCACCCGCATTCACCATCTTATCGGTAAACACGGGCAGCTCTGTTCTTTGCAGTGCAACTATCTTCCAGCCTACAATTCTGGCAGCTCACTCATCTTTTCATCACTGTACAGCACATCCCCATCAATGACGGTCGGCAGAAAGTTCACGCCGCTGTTTGCGACGCCGTCAGCCGTTGCCTTTGCGGCCGCATCAGCTTCCGCAAAACGCGTTACGCCGTAGGTCTTCTCCAGATATGCCGCTGGATCGGCCGCCGCGCGTAGCGGTTCCTGATTGGCAAAGACTGCGCGAACAAATTTGAAGGCGGCATCTGGGTGCTGATAATCAATGTAGCCATTGGCCACGTTGCCGTTGGCGAGCGCTGGTTTCTGCTTGTTCCAAAATACCAACTGCGCCTGCACGCGCCCGGCCGCAATAGCGGCATCCAGTGCCTCGATGTTGGCGTTGAACCAGTCATGGCTGTCGGTGCAGCCCAAGTTCAGCACAATGGTTAAGGCGCGCGGTGCAGCCGCTGCGCCCAGGTTCAAGCTGTACGCTTTTGCAAATGCATTTGTCATGTTAAAACCTACTTTCTGCAACTATTGCTAATCAAGCAGTGCGTGCTGCGTGGGCGTGAGCGCCGCCAAGTTGGCTGGTGTCACGTTCCACACCAGAATCGACCACTGACCGGCGCGCTTGTGCAATACCGTCACGCTGGTGTTGGCTAGCTGGCCCGAGTCCCGTGCGTGGTCCAAGGGCGTGCCGTTCAGGATGTTGGCCATGATGGTCAGTACAATGCCGTGACTGACAACGAGTCCGCGACCGTGTTCACCGAGTACGGTCGCCGCATCATCAAACGCTGCGCTTGCCCGCTGCACCATGTGCTGGTAGCCTTCCGCGTGAAAGCGGGCGTAATCCCACTGTTCCATGTGGTGGCGGTACTTAATGAACTCGTCATTACCGGCCCAGTCGGCGAGCAACTGTCCGTCCCAATCGCCGAGACTCATCTCCCGCAAGCGCGGATCAATGGTCACTGGCTTATCGGCACCCACAATCAGTTCTGTTGTGGTCATCGCCCGCGGCATTGGTGACGAGATAATCCGGTCAAACCGCACGGGGGCAAGCAGGTCATGCACTTGCCGCGCTCCCGCCACGCCTTTTGCCGTCAGCGGACTATCAACGCCGCCGCCATTAAAACGTTCCTGTGCGTTAATCACGGTTTCGCCGTGCCGCACTAAGTATAAATCAGCCATCGCGTGCCCCTATTCCGGCAAAACCGGGTCGAGGCGCACCAGCACGTTCTCAGCATCCAGGATGGCATCACTGTAGGCAGGCGACTTCACCGGTGTCCGCGTGTTGATGAACTTCAGGTGGTGGTCACCCGTGGTCGTCCGCACAACCAGCTCAAAAGTATAGAACTCGTCGGGTTTTTCCGGTTCCTCTTCAGTTGGCTCGTTCGTCTGCGTAATTGGTGGCAGCGTGTTGTCCTTGGTCAGTCCCAGGCGCTTGCCATCCGCATTGAAAATCACAATGTCATCTTGCAGCAACTGGTAGCCCTTGAGCTCCGCCTGCGTGAAAACCACTGACTTCATACGGCTCAGCTTCAGCCGCATCGTCTTCTTGCGGCTGTCGAACTCCAGGTACCGGTCCTTGTAGTCCGGCGCAAAGTCCGGCGTCTTCTTACTAAATAATCCCATAGCAGCCTCCCAGGTAAAATGGTAGCGTTCGCAGTCCATTATAGCGTAGATTACGGCGCCGCGTTTTGGCGAATACAAAAATCCCGGCTGGAATTAAGCTACTGGCATTATCTTTACCAAAATAAACACCAACGCCGGCCGTATCCTGACCAATCTGAATTACGGTGAGGATACGGCCTACAAACGTGCACCGCGATGCAGCTCCCTGCGCCTAACCCAAACGGCCACCAATTCCCACAAACCAGGAATTGATGGCCGTTTACGTTAGTGCTCCGAAGCTAACCGTACCGCGGTCCACTTAATTAATCCAGCCGCGGCAATTACGGCCGGTCAAAGTAATACCCCTGCAGGTAGCGCGCACCAAACTGCTGCTGCGCCCACCTAACATCGGCCTTACTCTCAATGCCTTCAATGATGAAGCGCAGGTGGTGCTCTTGCGCGACTTGTGCCCAGAAGGCGAGCCGCTGATCCATGTTGCGCGTGCCGTTATCTGCGCGCCGCATGTTCTGGACGGCGTACTTCATGCCGTCAAAGTAATCGAGCACGCTTTGCACTTCATCGTAGTGATTATCACTACCGACGTCGTCAATGTAGATGGCGATGTCAGCAGCATGATACCGCGGCCCCATGGCCTTCAGGGTTTCAATTTGGGGCATCTGGGGCAATTCAATGGCTAATGCTTCCGGCGCGTCCGCAGACTGCATGAGTTCGCTGAAGGCCGCCGCCGTCTTGTCGCTAGCAAACTGCTCCAGACTCAAGTTAACGTTCAAGCGCTGCGGTTTCAGTTTGGGCAAAATGTCGCGGATCATCCCCACCTGTGTTTGCGCCGACACATCGAAACGCTCTGGCACTATCCAGCGGTCATGCTCGTAGTCATACCGCCGCAGCAGCAGTTCGTTGCTGACAACGGGCATCCCCGGAGCACTGGCATCCACAATTTGCTGGGTAAAGTAGGTATAGGTGGCGTAGACGGGTTTCCCTGTGCTGGCATTTTGCGTCTGGCCTTCAATTGTGATGACGTCGCGGCCGTTGTGTTTGCTCTGGTAGAGGTTGTCATCAGCGCGCTTGTAAAGGGATTCGATGTCATCGTCCGGCTGGAGCGCAGTCACCCCAATCGAAATGGTGACCTTAATATCGAAATCTTCATAACTAAAGCGGCTAATGCGAATCGTGTGCCAGCAGTCGCGGACAATTTTGAGCACTTCTGCCGGTGTCTGCCCAGGAAAGAGAATGTTGAACTCCTCGCCCCCAGTCCGGTAAATTTGGGCGCCGTGGTGGTCGCGCGCCAGAATTTTGCCCAGCGTCGTGGCCACGCCCATGAGCACGGCGTTACCGGCCAGGTGCCCGTACTCGTCATTAATCTGCTTAAAGTGGTCAATGTCCAGCGCCGCCAGCGTTAAGGGCGCACCCTGCGTCCGCGCCTCGGCCAGCCGCGCCACTAAGTCACGCTCATAAGTGGAATAAGTCTTGGCGTTCGTCAGCATATCGTAATTCGCGAGTTGCGCGAGCTCATCGGTGTGCTCAGCGCTGCGGTGCTGGGCAATCCAGAAGTTGGTCGCCACAATCGCCATGGCCACCTGCATGCCGATGGCTTCCCAAGCAATCGGCGTGGTCACGTGCACACCGGCAGAAATGTCCGGTAGCAGTAGCCAGAAGCTCATCGCGATGTAGGCGAAGACGGCCATGCTGATGATCGGTGTGAAGCGAATGGTGCTGCTGAAGCGGCGGATGAAAACCAGCGCAATGGCCAGCAATACCAGCGACACGATGAATTGCGGCCGGTCAAAATGACCGGCATGGTGCATCGCCCAGATGATCACCAGCGCCACCACACGCACTAGGTATTCCCCGAGGTTAATCTCCTGATCCAGCAATGACAGCACCAGCAGAAACAGCCCTAAGTTGTGGAACATCATCGCGGTCGACAGTACCTGGTAACCCATCAGGTGCAGCGCGCCGCCGACACCAATGGCCATCGCCGCGAGCAGTATGCGGTACAGCACCCGTTTGCGCGGTTGATCCTGGTTTAGGACAAAGCCGCGGCGCCAAATATTCTGGTAGTAAGTAGTGGCTGGTGAATAATTTGTCCAAGCTATCTGTAACAGTTCCTTAACCCGTTATCGTTGTATAATAGATGCATAGG
>NZ_RHNR01000054.1 GCF_003946025.1 Lacticaseibacillus songhuajiangensis
GGAGCTTGACCTGATAGGCTTTGCGCCGTCCCTTGCGGAACGACTTGCTCAATTGACAACTCAAATATAGTACCAAGATTTGGGACTTGCGTCAACGCTTTTTGCAAAGTTTTTTGCACAAAACGAATAGCCGCGTACTTATGGATACTCTGACAGCTTGTACTAAGGCCTTTTTTGGAAGGAGAAAGTGCAGTCAATCAGTTTGAAATCTACAATTAGTGCAAATCAGCAATTCTAAGCTGTGGCATAAGTTGCGACTAATTTTCTTAAACAATGGTGCTTTGACCCCCTTATTGGTATATTAGACCCAGCATCTCCGGGGGGTGCACTGTTACATCTATAGAAGGAGATGCTCACATTGGGAGAAGAAGAATGGAACCAGTTCGCCGATCAATATTATGCTGCTATGCAGGCGCAGCATATTCCGGTCGCCGCTGATATGCGCGCATGGTTAGAAAGTATTGGCGCACTGCCAACCGGTCGCGTACTTGATATTGCGGGTGGTTGCGGCCGCTTCACTGTAGAACTGGCTCGGCGCGCACAGTCTGCCGACATCATTGATTGGTCGTCTGCCATGTTGCACAATGCAGCGCGCAACGCGGAAGACCACGGCATGAACAATATTGGTTTCATTCACGGCGACTGGACGAAGATTCCCCTCAAGCCCGCTGACCTCGTCTTCGTTTCCGAACTCGACAGCTTGCGCCCTGAAGATCTGCCCTTCCTCTATTCAATTAGTAAGCAGGCCCTCGTGGTCGGCCACTGCACAGCAAACCGTAGTCACGTTCTTGAGCGCGCAGCAAATGCGCTTAATATTCGCTACGTTCCGCAAGGCGTGCATGAAGAGCTTCCCGCCGCCTACCAGCAGCATTTTGCTTCCGCCGGCATCATCAGCAACGGGCACACCTTTAAGTACCGTCTAACTGATAACACCACACTTAAGGATGTCGCCGCGGCGCTCGACGTGAGCGTTCCTGCAGCCGCCCGTGCACTGGGCGAGACAGACACCGCACCTGACGCCAGCATCCCCGACACTCACGATTATGAATTCACCTACATTGCCGTGACCAAGTAGCCTCTATATAGAAAGAACCAGCTGCCAATTTAGGCAGCTGGTTCTTTTTTGCATTCAGTATTAGTCTACGCGCAGGTCTTCAACGTTAATGTAGGTGTCCACCCAGCTATCGTCGTAGAAGCCATCTTCATGGGAAACCAGAATGACAGCGCCAGGGAATTCCTGCAGTCCACGCCGCAGGGCATCTTTAGTATCGTCGTCCAGGTGGTTCGTCGGTTCGTCCATGATCAAAATGTTCGCGGGCTGCATCATGAGATCCGCAATCTTGACCTTGCTCTGCTCCCCACCAGACAGCAAGCTCAGTGGCTTATCCGCCTCTTCCCGCGTCAACGCGGTGCGGCTAAGCACCTGCCGCAGCGTCCGTTGGTTAACACCAGGGTACTCCTGCATCATAAACTGCAACGGCGTCTGTTTCGGTACGCGCCAGTTCAGCTCTTGCTCGAAGTAACCGAACACCACGTTCTGCGCAACGTCGACAGTCCCGCCTAATGATGGCAGCAAGCCGAGGATGGTCTTCAGCAAGGTCGACTTCCCGACCCCGTTGAACCCTTCCAGGGCAATAGTTTCATCCTTGCTAACGGTGAAGTTCAGCGGACTGAGCAGTGGCTTGTCGTAACCCACCAGCAAGTCGTTCACATCCAGGAGCACCTGGCTGTTCTGTTCCACAAAGGGGAACTCAATGTGCGCGTGCGCCCGGTTGCCTGGCGGCGTAAGGCGTTCAACACGCGCGAGCTGTTTCTCACGGCTTTTGGCCGACTTACTGCGACTACCCGCCTTGAACTTGCGGATGTAGGCCTCCGTCTTCTTGATGGTTTCCTGTTGCTTGTGGAAAGCCTTGAGGTAAGTCTCCGCATTGGCGGCCTTCTGACGCATGGCCTGCTTCAGACTCCCCGTGTACTTGGTGATGGTTGCGAACTCAACGTCAAGAATGGCGTTGGTAATTCGCTGCAAGAAGTCATAGTCATGGGAAATAACGATGAAGGCACCTTCAAAATTCTGGAGCCAATCCGACAACCAGTCAATGTGCCCCTTATCCAAGTAGTTGGTTGGTTCGTCCAGCAGCAGCATGTCTGGCGACTGCAAAAGTAGCTTCGCCAAAATAATTTTGGAACGCTGGCCACCAGATAACTGATCAACCGGGTGGTCGAGCCCCAAAGTCAGCAGTCCCAGCCCACTGGCCACAGTTTCGATGCGGGTATCCAGGTCATAGAAGTCGTGTGCTTCCAAGTCCTGCTGCAGTTCGCCAGCCTTAGCGAGCATCTCGTCATCGGGATTGGTGGCGTAGTCCTCATAGATTTTGTTGATTTTAGCTTCTTCGCGGTACAGCTCTTCAAAAGCCGTCTTGAGGAAGTCACCGATGGTTTGGCCCGGTGTCAGGTTGGCATATTGATCCAGGTAGCCGACCTTAATGTGACGCTGCCAGGTAATCTTCCCTTCATCAGGGGTCAGTTGCCCCGTCAGAATCTTGATCAGCGTACTCTTCCCCGCCCCGTTCTGGCCAACGACACCCAGATGATCTTCTTTGTTTACTTGAAAGCTGGCGTCTTGGTACAACTGCTTATCCACAAAGCGCTGGCTCAGACCGCTGACGGTCAGAATACTCATGATTTCTCCTCCGTTATTGCCGTCTTTCAGAAAAGACGACACCGTTTCTCTACCCTGTCACGCTAGCACAGCAGTTGCAGTGCGTCAATGCGTGCGGGTGCGCGCTGACGGTCATATTGACGTATTTTTCGCGCGTTCAAGAGCGTACAATTAAGACAAGTTCCGCTACGAATTCACAAGTTCAATGCAAAATGCGGTCAAGTGGCCCGCGCCATTTACATCATCATTTGGAACTTTTTTCACAAATGCACGCAAGCAGAGGAGGTGGCCCCATGCCGCAACAATCTGAATGGCAAAAATTTTTGAAGCAGCTCGCCTTCCTACTCGTATTTTTGAGCGTGCTGACATTATTGTTGAGCAATTTTGTCGTGACTAAGGACCACGTCAACGGCCCCTCCATGGAACCTACCCTCTTGCAAAACGACCGCTTATTCTCGCTGCAGCGCAAACAGATTCGCCGCGGCGATATTGTCCTGCTTAAGGCACCCGACCGGCCGAGCACTATCTACATCAAGCGCGTCATTGGCATGCCGGGTGACACCGTGCAGTCGCGCGGCGACGTTCTCTATATTAATGGCAAAAGACAGGCGCAGCCTTACCTGCACAAACGGTTCGTGACGGCCGCGTTGGATGACTACGCCAAGGCCAACGACCTGGATCGGAGCCGGTTACGCTTCACCGGTGACTTCGACATCGCCACCCTTGGCACCACGAGGAAGGCGCACGTGCCAGCCGGGCACTACTTCGTGCTGGGAGACAACCGCTACGTGTCGCACGACAGCCGGGCGTTCGGGTTCGTGAAGCAGTCCGCCATCCAATCCGTTGTCGTCATGCGCTACTGGCCCCTTGGGCGGATTAGGCTGTTTAAGTGACGTTGGGGCTCGGCCTTTAGGCCGGGCTGGGAAAACTTGGCTTCGCTCCCGGAATGCGGGTGGCGGGGACCGCCCTCCAGTGTCCATCTCACTAGGCGCTAAAGCGCCAAGTTCGATTGGCTGCAGCCGGCTTCGCCGTCTTCCGCTGGCAGATTTGCCGAAAACCACGTCAAATCTGCGCTCCCGAGAAAATGAGCAGTGCACACCTGACTAAATTCATGTCAGGCATGCACTGCTCGTTTTCTTTTCGCCACCCCCGTTCCGTCCACTACGCCAAGTTTCCCCAGTCCCTCAGTGCAATCACTGATAAGTCTATCAGCACGTCAAGGCAAGTGGCCCAAGCTAACAACTCATCCACCTGCCGCAACAAACGGTTTGCGTATCAAGCACCCTCTCTACAGCAGTTCTCCCACTCTGTAGGTACCGGTCGGCAAAGGTGGAGTCGGGACGCGGGGTTTGCGGCAAAATCGCCAGTGGCGGACTGCGCAAACAGTCCAAAACGGTCCCGCCAGCCCACCGCGTCCCGACGGAGCCTTTGCCGACCGGTACCGACATCTAAAAAACACCCCACTCAGTCACCGAGTGAGGTGTTCATATCTAACTACTTGTCGTTGAGTAATGCTTCACCAATCTTATAGTTGCGTTCGTGCTCGTAGTCAGGCACCAGCATCCCGCCAGTCGCCCAGACAATGTGAGTGGCGTTCGCCATGTTGTAGTGTTCGCCAAGGTATCCCTGCGCCGCGCGCATCGCTGCGAAGCCGGCGGTGGCGGAAGGCTCAAGCTTCATGTCTTCCTGATCCATCATCTCAGCCGTGTACTTCATGATGCGGTCGTCGTCAAAAGTGGCGATGCCCAGCAGCAAGGTCTTCATCACGCGGCCCGCAAGTCGGGATGGGCGACCAACGGCCAAACCATCTGCTTCAGTCAGACCATCAAGCCCGATGTCGTACACCGAAATTTTGTCGTTCATGCCGGTAGCCATCCCCAGTACCACAGATGGTACGTGCGTTGGTTCGGCAAAAATCGCGTGCACGTTCTTGCCAAAGATGGTCTTCAAGCCGAAGGTGGTCCCACCAGGTGAACCGCCGACACCAGCCGGCAGGTAAACGAACAGCGGGTGGTCTTCATCGACCGGAATCTGCATGTCCTTGAGCTGCTTTTGCAAGCGAATTGCCGCAACACCATAACCCAAGAAGAGGTCCGTGCTGCCTTCATCATCGATGAAGAAAACGGATGGGTCCTTAGCAGCCAGCTCGCGGCCGGTGGTGATGGCCTTGGTGAAGCTGCCATCGTACTCAACCACGTTCACACCCTTACTGCGCAAGGTGTCTTTCTTCCACTGCTTGGCGTCCATGGACATGTGCACCGTGGTGTTGAAGCCGAGCTTAGCAGCCACAATCCCAATAGACAGGCCGAGGTTCCCTGTCGAGCCGACGGCGATACCGTAGTGGCTGAACAATTCCTTGAATTCGGGCTGGTTCAAAATTGCGTAGTTATCGCCGTACACGAGCATCCCGTGCTCAATGGCAACCTTTTCGGCAATCTTCAAGACTTCGTAGATTCCGCCTCGGGACTTAATGGAGCCAGAAATTGGCAGTTCATTGTCCGCCTTCAGGTACAGTGCCCCTGGCAGGTCGTAACCTTCGCGGGCGGTAACGTGCTTTTGCATCGCGTTCAGGCGGTGCAGTGGTGATTCGAGGATGCCTTTTGCCGCGGCCGTTTCTGGGAAAGCGACGGCCATGTATGGGGCAAACCGTTCAAAACGGGCGGAGGCGTCAAACAAATCTTCCTGACTCAGCTCAAGCTGGGCGTCCTTACCGTAATCCGGGTTGATCCAGAGGGTCTCCTTCTTCGCGGCGAGGTCTTTCGTAATTGGATACTTTGCGTTTAGTTCCGCAACGTCCATAACATTATTCCTCCATCGATTAGCGTGCTTAATTAACTGATTCATAATAACGTAAAAAAAAGCCCATTTCCACGAATTACCTGAGTTCTAATGAAAAGATTCATCACGATACCAAAATAATAGGAATATGATGAGACACACATCCCATATTGTTTCGGGAGCTAGACCACATCTAAAAAGGCAGCCCGCGGTGACTTCGTATCACCACGGACTGCCTTATTTGCATTTTGCTTCTTTACATTCCC
The DNA here is from genome assembly GCF_003946025.1 of Lacticaseibacillus songhuajiangensis. Lineage (GTDB taxonomy): Bacteria > Bacillota > Bacilli > Lactobacillales > Lactobacillaceae > Lacticaseibacillus > Lacticaseibacillus songhuajiangensis. The sequence goes on from NZ_RHNR01000054.1 coordinate 5,704, forward strand.
ATCTGACCGCGCAACTTGCGGTAGCGTAGCAGGTTATCGTAGAATCCTGCCAGGTTCATGTTGACGTACGGGCTGAAGAACAATTCCCCCACCCCAGCGGTGACCAGTTCTAATAGAAGGAAGAACCACATTGACAGGTACAAACTGAGCAAGTCCACCTTGAACCCCCGCATCAGGTCACGGGACTCCTTCATCAGGCCGAAGAGATTCCAATCACGCTCGTTGTCGATGGCATCCTTCATTAACAAACGCGTTTGTGAAAACGGCAGAAACACGCGCACCATGAGGATGCCGCCGAAAACCAGAACTGCGAAGAAAACGACCGGCAACAATGGTGAATGCACTCCAGCCGTCTCGCCCACCGTTACCGCGGCAATTCCCGCCAGCAGTCCGAAGAGCAATAACACGGCAGCCTCCATAATAAAGATGACCACCGAGATCATGACGGTTCCAAGCACATAGCGCCACGTTAGCGAACGCGCCATCACGGTTCCGGGCTCAAAATTTTTACCATCGCTACGCTCAATTTCCAAGGCCGCGTAGCTCGTAATCACCCCAACCACTGCGCTCACAATGAGGTTAACCAGCAGCCATAAGGTGCCATTACTGACGGCATCTGTCTGTTGCAGAATGCTGTCTACGCGGTGCGTCGACAGGCTCAGTGCCGTCCCGCCCATCAGTGCAAGCACCCAGAACACGATATTCACTACCAGTGGCAGCGCGCTAATCACCAGCATTTTGCGATAGACGCCGCGCTGGCCAATTAGCCACCAGGACCGCTTCCGCAAAAGGCGGTTGGTCTTAAAACTCGCAGCGTCCATCGCGGCATCCATTAGGCCGCCTCATCTGCTGGGTGGGCGTCCGCATAGCGCAACTTCAGCTGTTCGTAGAAGGCACTCGTCGTCATCTGCACGTATGGTTCCACCCACAGGTTCGCAATGCCAGCAGTAATGCCGACCAGAATCTCCCAACCAATGAAACTCAGGTCCAAGACGAACAGGTCGAACTTGTAGCCGCGGGTCAAGCGATAGGACTGGGCGAGCACGCTGAAAAGATCGGTGCGCTCGCCATTTTGCTTGGCGTCATAGAGCACCAGGTAAACGAAGCGCAGGCCATATGTCAGCAGGATACCAGGCACAATCAGCAGAATCGTCCCAATCCCGATGGAAACCCGGGTCAGGATGGCCACGAGCAGCACGGACCAGAAAAACTGACCATTGAAGCAGCGCAGAATCGTCTGCCCCGCCGTGAATTCATGGTCACGGTTGCGGACCAAGTCTAGTGTTGCAAAAGATACCCCAGTGACAAAGTACAGCAGCAAGAACTGCTGGAGGTAGGTCATCCGCACCGTTGAGGAAGCCTGCTGGACGGCATTTTGCATGATTTCGGACGCCGAAGCCGTGGCGCTGACCGCCACTTCAGGCTGCGTGTAGCTCCAGACGCCGAAGATAATCGTGATGATTGTCGGGATAATCATGGCAATCGCGAGCTTGCTACGCACACCCGGTGCCCGCAGGCGGTCCTTAGCGAGCTCTTTCAACTCACGCCGATTCATATAGAAGAGATTGTTTTGATCTTCGTTCATTTAATAAGTCCTCCGTTGCGGTTTAAACTTCGCCTTCACTCTCCTTGAGCGTGCGGTCACGGCCAATGGTGGCGATGATGCGGTTCACACGGTGCAAAGAGAGAATCTGTTGCGGTAATACCTTGACTGGGGAATCGGCCGTTGCCGAGCCAGCGTGAATGACGTAATGGTAATCCGCGTACCCACCATAGTAGAAGTGTTCCGCCCGCACGGCGTACTCCACAGTGAAAAGTTCATCTTCCATCATGGAAACAGTCGGGTCAAAACGCAGGTGGTAACGCCGAATCAGATCCATCCGGAACATTTTGTTCCATAGATAACCCCGAATCTGACCCATGGGACTACGCACGCCATCCAGAAACTGCCGTTGCGTTAGCGCGCGGGGACTCAGGTGGCGCTCAGCTGGTTCCCGCGCCGCCAGTTTCTCCACAATGTAAGGATTCACGACCAAGTCGTAATCCCCTTGCTGCATGTCGGCGAGGAAGTGCGCGACGTAATCCGGTTCTAGCCAGTCATCGCCATCAACAAATAGAACGTACTTGCCGCGCGCAATCGCCAGAGCGGTGTTGCGTGCGGACGAGACGCCCCGGTTATAGGCGTGGGTCAGCATCGTGAAGCGCCCGTCAATGCGGGTAAATGCTTCCATGCTGAGCCGCGACTCATCGCTTGATCCGTCGTCAACCATGATGACTTGCAGGTTCTTGTAGCTCTGCGCAGCAACGCTGGCCAAGCAACGGGGCAAGTATTCCGCTAGGTTGTAAACGGGAATGATGACACTCACGAGCGCTTGCATAGCTTCCACCTTTCGTTTAGTTACACATACTTAATTCTAGCATAGCAGTGACCATTCGGCGTCACTCTTATTTTTTGCCAAAGATTCGGCACGTTTACAAAATAAATGATGCTAACCATTCCCATTTTCATTCTATTTTTTCGTAGAAAGTGGCGATAATTTTCCAAAAATGCGCAAAATGTGCCGGCAAGGCCCACTGAAACCGTTTTATCTTGAAATATATTGAAATATTTGGTGTAAATATTACGTGACGGTTACAACGTGACGAAATGGCCTTTTTTTGTAACGCGGCTGGTATTGCGATGACACTTGCGCCTGATATGCTTCCTTTTGTCGCAAAGGCAACTTTGCAAAATATTCCTCATAGGAGTGAACAACTATCAAAGTTTCGCATATTAAGTTCCTTGCTGCCCTCATCTTCGCCATTGTACCTGGCGCCATGGCAGCATCGACCAACCTCCCAGTTAACGCAATCAACGACGCCGCACCTAAGCAGGCGCAAACCAGCACCGCTACTGACGAGCAGGATGCTGCCACTCTCGAAGACACCGCTAAGAAGCACAACATCAAGCTCAGCAAACTGACCTTGGCTAGCGGTAAGACGCTCGAAAAGCAAGACACAATCAAGATCACACCGGGCACGAACGAATACAACGAAGCCCAGCACCAGCTTGATGCAGAAGCCAAAGCTAAGGCTGAAGCTGCTGCTAAGGCTAAGGCCGAAGCTGCCGCTAAGGCAAAGGCTGACGCTGCTGCAAAGGCAAAGGCCGCTGCCGCCGCTAAGGCAAAGGCTGCTGCCGCTGCGAAGACAACTGCCGCAAGCACCAGCACGACCAGCAGCAGTTCTGCTTCTACCACTACTAGTGGTAAGAACTACGGCACGTTCAAGCTCAGCTTCTACGATCCAGCCGTTCTGGGTTCCAACATGGGATACAGCGGTGTTGCCGCTAACCTGTCCGTGTTCCCTAAGGGCACCAAGCTGAAGATTACCCTGTCTAACGGGACGGTTTGGTACCGTGTCGTTAGCGATACCGGTTCCTTCGCCGCAAGCAACAGCCGTCAACTCGACGTTGCGATGCCGAACAGCCAGATTCCTTCAGCAGGGATCATGTCCGCAACTGTCGAAGTTGTGGGTTAATCAATTACGAATATCAAAAGACGCCTGCGAAGGCGTCTTTTTTTGTGCGCTTTGTTTGTAAAACCGGGTGAGGCGTGAATCGGCTCCGTAAGTAGGGGCAGGCTGGTGGGGACCGCTTCAGCCCGCCCCTGCTCACTCCGCCAATCCACGCCTCACCCTCAGTGCAATACCTCCCATATTCAAAACCGCATACCCGCACCACATCTAACGTCATTACCCACATTTCTCAGTTAAGTAAACGTAAAACAGGTCGCACCTCAATCTGAGAATGCGACCTGCTTTTTTCCTAATTTGTAACTACCTCCGCCTGTCCTACCGGCACTGCCACCGAAATGAAGCTGAACGTGTCAAAGTCGAACAAGCCTTGGTCCGTCAGCTTGATTGATGGAATGACCGGCAACGTCAGGAAGGACAGCGTGATGAACGGGTCAAAGCTGATGCCCGCGCTCACCTGGTCGTATGCCGCGCGTAACTGCCGCGACTGCTGTGCCGCGACCGCGTAGGGCTGGTCTGACAGCAGGCCACCAATTGGCAGTGGCAAAATCGCGAGCGTCTTGTCTGCCCGAGCCACTGCCTGACCACCATCCGTCGCAGTAATGGCCGCGATGGCCTGCATGATTGCCGCATCGCTAGTTCCCACCGCGACAATGTTGTGCGCGTCATGCGCCACTGAGCTGGCGACGGCACCGTTTTTCAGGCCGAAGCCATGCACGAGGCCCACGCCGACGCAACCCTTGTTCTTGTGCCGCTCAACGACCACCATTTTGAGGATGTCCGCATTCGTGTCCGGCACGAATTCACCGTCCTGGGCGTGCACCGCCAGCTGCAAGTGGTCGGTCGTGATGTGGTTGGGCTGCACCCCGATCACGTTGGCCAGCGCGCCGTCCGTCATTGGCAGCCTCAAGTCACTGACCTGCAAGTGATGGTGCAAGTGCGTTGCGGCAAAAGGCAGTGGCAAGGAGTCCTGCTCCGCGTCCTGCCAAACACCACGCTTCATCACGCGCACAATCGACGTGTCATCCGGATCGGCCAGCACCACCAGGTCGGCCAGCTGATTGGTGCTGATACTACCGCGGTCGGTCAGGCGGTGCGCCTGCGCCGCGTTGAAGCTGGCCATGGTGTACACCGTCTCCGGTCGAAGCCCCGCCGCAATCGCCATGCGCACGTTGCGGTCAACTGAGCCTTCGTGCATGAGGTCCGCAATCGTTTTGTCGTCGGTGCAAAAGGCGAAGCGACCCGCGTTGTCTTCCGTCACGGCCGCAACGGTGCTCGCAACGTCTCGTTCCACCGTGCCTTCACGCAGGAAAACGTACATGCCCGCATTGACCCGAGCTAAGGCCTCCGCCACCGTGCTACATTCGTGGTCGGTGTCCATGCCAGCAGCAGCCATCACTTCCAATTGCCGCGGACTAAGGCCGGCGCCGTGACCATCGGCGTGGTGACCGTGTTTATAGGCGTCCTGAATTTTGGCGAGCGTGTCGGCATCGCCGCGCGCCACGGCGCCGTAATCCATCACTTCCGCCAGGCCGTTCACTTCCGGATACTGGTACAGCGGCTCGAGGTCGCTGGCCGTGAGTGTTGCGCCGTTATGGTCAAAAGGCACGCAGGGCACCGAGGACGGCAGCATGTACTTAACATCCAGCGGCGTCTGCCGAGCATCCTCAATCAAATACTCAATGCCTGCGCGCCCGGCCACATTCGCCAGTTCGTGCGGGTCCGCCACAATTGTGGTGACGCCATGCTTGAGCAGCACCTTGGCAATTTCGCTAGGCGTGACCAGCGCACTTTCGACGTGGACATGGGCATCGATGAAGCCAGGCACAATCCACTTGCCGCTTAAATCAACCTGCTGGCGCGCCGTGAGGTCAGCGTCGCGCAGAACAGATACTACCTTGCCCTGATCAATCCAGATGCTCGTCTGGGCAAAACGCCGGGTGAAGACGTTCAGAACGCGGGCACCAGTAATTACCATGTCGACAGTTTTCACAATAAGCTCCATTTCCGCCGGATACAAAAAGAGGAACTCGGCGAGTCCCCCTTCACTATCACAAAGACACTACCCCGCGGGCAGTGCTTCGCTATAGTCCCAAGTTTACGGCTTGGGGTAGAGACTGGCCGTCCGTATCACGGCATTATATAGCGATTTAGATTTTTTGGTGCTGAATGTATTGTTTGCAATACTACCACCAATGTTCGTGGTGCGCAAAATTTTATCCTCATCAACCCCAGTCGTGCGCCAAACAGCTTGGTTCCGTAATCGAAAACTACGTGGCGGGGACCGCTCAAGCCCTGCGGTCTTTCACTGGCGAATTTGCCGAAATACACGTCAAATTCGCACTCCCGAAATTGTTGTGTACAGCCCCGGCGCAAGCGCCGCGTCTGCAAACAACAATTTTTTCGCCACTCCGTTTTCAATTACTCCACCAAGCTGTTTGGCGCCCTAGTGCTTTGACCAACGAATCGCTCATCGTATTCGCATCAACAAGCTGACATTCACCAGACATAAGCAAGCCACCTAATCATATATTTTCTGGCAGCAAAACAAAAAGGCCGGTTGTCCAGACCGGTCTTACTTGTGTGTCTCGGGTTAGCGGCCCCGTGGCACTTACATTCGAGGAGTAGAAAATGAAGAAGAAGTTGTTTTGTGGGGGAGTCGCGGCTTTTCTTGCCGCTTCTCTATGGTGATTACTATACCGGCGCAATTTGAATGAACTGCTAAGCAAATGTGAAGATTTATCTTTTGTTTGCCCGCATCCCAATTCGGACGTAAACAAAAAACACCCCGCCATAGCGGAGTGTTTTCATGCTTGTTAGTGAGAAATTAGATTTCTTCAGGAACGAGCTTAACAGGCTTTGTACCCATCCAGCCGATGATTTCTTCAACGGTTGCCTGGATAGCATCGGTACCTGGCTTGAGGAGCTTGCGAGGGTCGAAGCCCTTGCCTTCCTGGTCCTTACCTGCTTCGATGTATTCGCGAGTAGCCTTAGCAAAGGCGAGCTGGCATTCCGTGTTGATGTTGAGCTTAGCAACACCCATGGAGATAGCCTTTTCAACCTGTTCCTGAGGGATACCGGAACCACCGTGGAGAACGAGAGGTACATCAACAGCGTCTGCAAGTTCCTGGAGACGTTCGAAGTTGAGACCCTTCCAGTTTGCTGGGTACTGGCCGTGAATGTTACCCATACCAGCGGCAAGGTAGTCAACACCGGTAGCAGCAACTGTCTTTGCTTCTTCAACATCGGCAAGTTCACCTTCACCGATGATACCGTCTTCTTCACCACCGATAGAACCAACTTCGGCTTCAACGGAAATGCCCTTGGCGTGAGCCAACTTAACAATTTCCTTGGTCTTAGCGAGGTTTTCTTCGAAAGGAAGATCGTGACCGTCGAACATTACGGAGTTGTAGCCGGCAGCAATAGCTTCCTTGGCAGCTTCGTAGTTACCGTGGTCAAGGTGGATAATAACAGGAACAGTGATGTCCATAGCCTTAACGGTTGCTTCGATCAAGCCCTTGCAAAGTTCGTAGCCACCCATGTACTTAGCGGCACCCATAGAGGTCTGGATCAGAACTGGGACGTTCTTTTCCTGTGCACCTGCGAGGATAGCGCGAGTCCATTCAAGGTTGTTGGTGTTGAAAGCACCAATGGCGTAGTGACCCTTACGAGCCGCTGCAAACAATTCAGTACCATGTACTAAAGGCATAAGTATTGCCCTCCTAAAAGATTTTTTTAACCTCAATCATTCTAACATACTTTCTGAATGTGGGTACAAAAGTCTCGCGGCAAAATGTCCATTTTAGCTTTTGCTAATTAATGTTCTGAATTGTTCAAAAGTGATGCGTGCCGTGTTAACGGTCTCATCCGAAATGTAAGTTCGCCTGTGCAATTGATACCACGGACCAAATTAGTCCTTGTTTTTCATGAAAGCGGATACCATTATGTCACCTTGATCACCTAGCAAAATGTTTCCCAGCGCCGCGGCGGGCTTCACACATGTTTCCCAAAAGTATTAAGACATTTCGCCCGCAATTGACTCTTTACGCTCGCCGAAAAAGCGAGTAAATTATTAGGCATTGAAATTATTCGTTGTATCTACATATTGTGGTTATTGCGTATTTTTCCAGGAACCGCATCTACATATAGGTGTGGGGATAAGGTGGTCGCCTTTTGCCAAGGCGGGGACCTAACAGAAGAAAGAGGGATATCGGCATGGAACAAAAGATTGACGACGTAACGCAACAGAGTACCGAAAAGCGCTTTGAGGGGAACTACTTCCAGTGGCTCCGCTCTGAGCTGTCCGGTTGGGACGCAACACCTTGGAGCATGTTCTGGTTTGGGGTTTCCTTCCAGCTGTGCTTGTTCTTGACTAACCCAATCAACCTCACCACCACCATCACCTTCGCGGCCACCATCTTTGGCTTGCTGTGTGTTGTGGCCATGATGGTCGGCAAGAGTGTCAACGGCCTGCTGGGCTTCATCTCCGCTATCGGCTTCATCTATGTTAACTGGACCGCCGGCCACTTCGCCTCCGTCCTGGACCAAACCGTCTTCGTCCTCTGCATCGACTTGCCGCTGATGCTCAAGTGGCGGACATGGGGTGAGGACTTCGACGCCAAGCTGCGCCACCTCAACCTCCGCGGCTGGATCACCGTTCTGGCAATCATCGCGGTTGCTTGGTTCGCCATGTTCCATGTCTACACGGCCCTGAACGACACCAACCCACTGTGGGATTCACTGGTATTGTCCATCGGTGCCACGGCATCCGTCATGATTGTCTTCCACTTCAACGACACCTACACCTTGTGGCTGGCTGAAGACATCGTGAACGTCGTGCTCTGGTTCACTGCCCTCAAGGGTGGCTACTCCCAGTCCTCTCTGCCAATGCTGGTTGTGACCTTGACCTACTTCGTCACCGCTGTTTACGGCAAGTTCTACTCCCCATGGAGTGCCAAGCACTACCAGGAAGTTCAGGCAAAATTGAACAATTAAGGTACAGTGAGGTGTCCATCCGCAATTGCGGATGGACACCTTTTTTGCGCGCTCATACTGTCCGTCAGCGATAGTGTTTCAGTGACGAAGTCACGCTGGGCCGCTTTGGTGTTTTCATGACGCCGTTAGGCGGTGGAGTCGGTAACTCCGGTGGTGGTGCGCTTGGGCTACGCTCCGGGAACTACGTCGGGTGGGGACCGCTTCAGCCCGCTATCGCGGTCTTCCGCTGGCGGAGTTGCCGCAAGAACGGCGTCAACTCCGCGCTCCCG
>NZ_RHNR01000055.1 GCF_003946025.1 Lacticaseibacillus songhuajiangensis
CCCCAGTAGAATACCGGGAGCAGGCCACGGTTGCTTAACTTAAATTTTTAAGTGTCTAACTTTTCTATTGCACTTCACCTTCGGTCTACCCCACTATTTTCAAACCCAGCATCCTTGCGGATGAAAGTTTCGCGACTTACGCTGACGGACAGTGACAGTTCCGCCTTTTGGTGGAGGTAATGCGGGGGCTGGCGTGTATAATGGGAGAAAAGAACGCTGAGAAAGAAGAGGTGGCGCCGTGAAACGCGAATCGCTGAGTCAGGTCATCAAACTACTATTAATAGGAACGTTGCTCCTAGTTCTAGCGGGGCTCGTGTTCCTCGGCACGAAGATTTCGTTTCTCTTCACGCCCATTACAACCTTCCTGTCCACTATCATGGGGCCATTTCTGATTGCCGGGTTCCTCTACTACCTGTTGCAGCCACTTGTGAAACTGCTGCACAAACTACACGTGAAGGGGCGCAACGCGAACGTCATCGCCTTCATTTTGCTGATTGTCATCCTGCTTGGTGGGCTTGCCTACATCATTCCGCAGGTCGTGACCCAGGTTGCCAGTCTGGTCAGCAACGTGCCGTCTTTCCTGCGGGAGGCGGAGACCTTCATTCGCGGCTTTGCCCACAGCAAAATTGCCGCGGAGTTGCACATCGCTGACATTTTGAATAGTGTCAACTTGAGCAAGAGCAGCGTGATGAAGTACGTTTCCAAGTACGCGTCGAGCTACATCAGCACCGGCGCGACGACCTTTGGCGCTGTGGTCGGCCACATTGGCAATGTGCTCGTGAACGTGTTCATGGCGCCGTTAGTGCTTTTCTACTTCATGAAGGACGGCGGCAAACTGTCCGGGAGCATCCAGCGTTTTGTCGCGCCGAGCTGGCAGGGATTTGTCGCGAACTTGCTGGCGAAGATGAATGCTACCATGGAGAGTTACTTCACGGGTCAGTTTGCGGACATGCTCATTGTTGGTATTCTAAGTTGCGTGGGCTACGCCATTAGCGGCACGCCATACGCGCTGATTATCGGGATCACAGCCGGGATTATGAACATGGTGCCGTACATCGGGCCGTGGTTGGGTGCCATTCCGGCGGTGTTGGTGGCGATGACGGTTTCTTGGAAGCAGGTTATTTTCGCCATCATCGTGGCGGTACTTGTTCAGCAAATTGATAATAATTTTGTTTACCCAAATGTTATTGGCAAATCAATGGAAATTCATCCATTGACCGTGCTGGTTTTACTGCTGACGGCGGGGAACATGTTCGGGCTGCTTGGGGTGATTCTGGGGATTCCGGTTTATGCGGTGGTGAAGACGGTGCTCGCTTGCCTCGTCAACGAGCCGCGCTTGCACTTCTTCAGTTACATGCGTAAAGAGCCCGCGCCTGCAGAGACAGCGCCGGCAACTGCAGACGAAGATAGTAAAACTGAAAAACCAACAAAAGAATAATCAAAAAAATGAGTTGCTCTTTTGGAGCAACTCGTTTTTGCTTAGAGATTGAAACAACATCAGCGTATACTGATTAATAGTAAGTCAGCGAGGGAGAGAACGCTTTGAGTATACAAAACAAACGCATCTTGATTGTCGGAGGAACGTCGGGCTTTGGCGCTGAGGTGGCCCGTGAAGCCTTAGCTGCCGGCGCGCATGTTCACGTCATCGGCCACAACACTCACCGTCTAACAGATTTTCTGGCCACGACATCTGGCATCACTGGGAGCAGCCTGGATGCCAGCAATCAGCAGGAACTGACCGCCTTTTTTCAGCGGCACGCGGATTATCAACACGTGGTGTCAATGCTAGGCGGTGCCTTTACTGGGGGCTTTTTGGATGCCCCAATTGCTGATATTCGTGCGGCGATTGAGGACAAATTTTTTGCCAATCTGCAGCTCGCACAAGTCGTTAATGGCCACATTCGTGCAGGCGGGAGTCTCACCCTCACATCAGGTTCTGGTGGCCACCCCTATGATGCCTCTGCGGCTATTATTGGCAACCAAGCAATCAACACGTTGGTTGCGGGACTGGCTGTAGAGATGGCCCCACAGGTGCGCGTGAATGCTGTGTCGCCAACCTGGACACCAACGGGTTTGTGGCGCGACATGTCCGCAACACAGCGGCAAGCGCAGGCAGATGCATTCGCAAAACAACTGCCTTTGGGACGAGTAGCCAAAATTGAAGAGGTGGCTGGCGCTTACCTTTACAGCATGCAGTCTAGCTTTATGACGGGCCAAGTACTCCGCATTGATGGTGGCGTGAATCTTTAATGCGAATTTAAAAAGAAAAAGCAGTCCTGCCGGCACAACGCCGGAGCGGCTGCTTTTTAGTTTACTTGGCAAGCATTTGGGCAAGTGTTTCACCATGCATGAATTCTGCTTTAGGCGTGAGGCTGAAGCGGTCGGCCAGTTCCTGCAGGTTCTCGTCGGTGATTTCCGCGCGTATCTGGCCACCTTGATTCTGAATGGTCGTGTAGATGAGTGCGGATTTTTCGACCGTTTCGATTAAACCAAAGGCCTCATCCATTGAGTCACCGGCGGCGAAGATGCCGTGGTGCGGCCACAGTACGAGGCGGTAATCGTGCATCTTGGCAGCTGTGGCGCTGCCGATGGCGGTGGTGCCGGGCGTCATGTATGGCAGCACACCGATACCTTCGGGAAAGACGACGATGGATTCGGGATGCATTTTCCAGAGCACCCGGGTAATCAGTTTTTCGTTTTGCGGCAGGGTGAAGGATAACGCAATCAGGTTAGTGGGGTGGCAGTGCATGACGACGCGCTGATTAGGGTCGCGGTGCAGCCGCTCGATGTGGGTCATGAGGTGTGCCGAGAATTCACTAGTTGGTAGGCCGCCGTCACAAAAGCCCCAGAAAAGGTCAACGCTGTGGCCGTCGGGGTTGATCTGCACGAGCCCAGTGTCGCGCTGCGGAAAGCTGGCGACATTCTTAAAGTAGCGGCCGGTGCCGGTGACTAAGAAGTAGCTACCCGCAAGTGCCGAGGCGTCAAAGTCGATAGGAATCGTGCGCAGACGGGCGTGCACGTCGCCGTAGGGTTTGATTTCTTCTGCGGTTAGCCGGTAGCTCACATTACCGCCATTGCGCTCATCCCAGCCGTGGTCGTAAAGCAGACCGGTCAGCTTGCCCATTTGCTGAACGTAGGGGGATGCGCCGAATGACTGGGAATACTCGGGGTTAAGAAACTGCTGAATTTTGTCCATAGTGACCTCCACTTACTGAAAACCAGATTAACGTGCTGATTGCGAGGGCAGAACGTTCAGACCTGGTATCCATTCCCTATCATAGGGAGTGCGAGGCAGATATGTGAGGGGGAGTCAAAATGTTGGGGAGAATTCACAACATCGGGTTATTTGTGAACAAGTTAGTTCAATAAAATTCAGTGGCCGCGGCTCGTAAATGCTTATTGAAGAATAAGTTATCTTTAATAAAAGCTGATAAATTAATCAATAATGTCGCCATAAGCTTGAATGATTGAATTCTTCTGAACCAAAGTGACACGTAAATCTGGTGCTGATTGATTCATTCTCAAACATGATTGGCCATCTTTTTGACCAGAAAATTCATGGTTATAATGGCGGTGAATTCGTTAAGGCACACGCACACGTCAGAAAGGAAGTTTGCAATCATGGAAATGATGTTTGAGACAGAACGGCGGGATCTTGCGCATACAGTCCGCAAAATGTTTGACCGCAAGGACACCAACGTTGCGGGCGGCAATATGTCCGTTAAGGTCTTCGATGCAGAGGGGCACGCCTACATTTTGATCACACCCACCTTCATGTCGGAAACCTATTACGCCGAATTATCGCCGGCGCAAATACTGGTGGTTGATGCGGCAAGCGGCAAAAAGATTGACGGTGTGGGCGATGTGACTCGTGAAATCAACATGCACGAGGAGGCCTACAAGGCCCACCCGGGAATTCGCTGCGTTTACCACTCACACGCTGAAGCCTCGATGTTCTGGGCAACCATCGGCCAGGACATGCCGAACGTGACAGAGGCGACGCGCGAGTTGGGGCGGATTCGCTGTTTGCCGTACAAGCCGGCCTGCAGCAAGGAACTCGCGGACACGGTGCACGACGCGCTGGTGGCTATTGGCGACAAGGCCGTTGAGAACGTCCTTCTGCTGAATAGCCATGGGATTTTGATTACCGCCTCCGAATTGCACATCGCCACGCGTTTGCTTGAAACGTTGGAATGGAATGCGCAAATTGCCTACAAACAGGCCCTGTTCATCAAGATGGGGCTACTGGATGATTACCAGTCTTGCGGGCACAACTACCAGGCGCCACTGCCGCTACCAGACATCGCGCTTCCAGAGCAACCAATCCGCGGCGTCTCACAGCAGTTTCCGGCAGACATGAAGCGGTCAGTGGACGAGACACATCTCCACTAAACAGCAAAAAGTGCAGGAATTGTTGGCGGATAATGCCAGCAGCTCAACACGGGATGAAAAATCAAAAACGGGGTTTACCAACCAACTTAATTGCAAAGCTGCGCGGTAAATCCCGTTTTGATATTTGGAGCTCAGTTATATATGACTTGCACGTGATTTTGTTCAAACAGGCTGAGATAGCGTTGGCTCGGCTTTTCATCCGTGACGATGGTGTCAATATCGGCGAAATCGAACATCACCACGAAGTCTTTTTTATCGAATTTGGTGTGGTCTACGAGCAGAATAGTATGGTCAGAGCGCGACATCATGGCCCGCTTGAGTTCGGACTGATCGGGGTCCGCAGAGTACACCCCGTTTTCGTCGAGGCTGCTGACGGAGAGCAGGAAGAAATCAGCGCGGTAACCCTGGATGGCCTGGATAGTTGCCGACCCGACAACACTACCGGCGTGTTTGGAAAGCAGCCCGCCCAGCATGAAGGTTTGGGTGTTCTTCAGTTCGTTGAAGCGGGTGGCCATATTGAGGTTATTCGTAATCACGTGCAGGCCGACCTTGTCTGCTAGCGACTTGGTCAGGCCGATGTTGGTGGAGGAACCGTCCAGGAACAGGGCGGCGTTATTGGGGATGAGCTTGCCCGCCAGGTCGCAAATGTAGCGTTTCTCCTTTTCCTGCACCTTCTCGCGCCGATTGAAGGCGTACTCGATGTTACTGGCCTGAAGCAGGTAGACCATCCCGTATTGCCGGCGGACGATGTTGTCTTGCTCCAGTGAAATCAGGTCACGACGCAGCGTGGATTTACTCGTGTAGACCCGCTTGCTGAGGTTGGCAACGCTGATTTGGTGCTCGTCACTCAGGACCTTGAGGATGTCATTGAGACGCTCTGGCTTTAGTTTTGGTTCGGACAATTGAAACACCTCCAGAATTTTGCTGAACAATTATGAGTGCATGATAGTCGCATCTTTGAACTTTTGTCAACAATTTTATGGGGGTGCAAAGCCGTTGTTATCGCATTGGAAACGTTTTACGATATTTTCTGCGAGGGGCTTAACGATTCAGAACAGTTCAGGTATCACGGGACAACTTGATAAAGGAGTGGTTGCGCATGAACTACAGTGACATGTTGAAGCGGGACCTGGTGTTTTTAGACGTTGACGCTAAGAATCGTCAGGATCTGTTTCGCCAAATTGCTGCCAAGTTGGTGGCACGCGGCTATGTCAAAGACAGTTACGAACGCGCTTTGAATCAGCGCGAAGATGAATTCCCAACGGGGGTCGTGTTCCCGGAAATTAGCGTGATGTTGCCACACGCGGATCCGCAGAACGTGCGGCAAGCGTTTCTTGCCGTCGTCAAGGTGCAAAAGCCTGTCCACATTTTGCAGATGGGCTATAACACCCCCGAAGACGCCGAGGCCATGTTCTTCCTGGGGATTACGGACTCGAGTCAGCAGGTGGGGCTGCTGCAACTGTTTACGGATTTGCTGCAGAACAAGCAGTTTGTGGCTGATTTTCGGCGGATTGATGACCCAGAGGCAATGTACGAGTTGGTGTTTAACCGGATTAATCAATAACGAAAGGAAGTTAGTGTAATGGCAAAAATTATCGTGGCGTGTGGCTCCGGCGTTGCCTCCAGTGAAGCAACTGTTGGCCGGATTAACACCTTTCTTGAGGAACACAACGTGAAGGGTGTCCAGGTGGATGCCACCGACTTTAAACAACTACCGTCAGTGCTGCCCGATTACGACGTTTACGTCTGGATTGCGCAGCCAAACCAAGAAATTGAACAGATTGCCAAGGACCACGGGATTGCAGTGGTCAACGGCATGCCAATCTTCATGAACGTTAATCCTGAAAAATCGTACAAAGAAATTTTCCGCGCGCTTAAGGCCATGCAGAAAAAGTAGCCCGTCCGTTCAAACAAGGAAGAGGGATGAGTCGAAATGGAAGTCTTAAAGACTGTTGTTAATTACGTTTTGAATCTGGGTTCCGCGGTCTTCGTTCCTTTGGTTATGTTTATCATCGCCATCATTGCGGGCCTGAAGTTGAAAAAAGCCGTTGCGGCGGCACTGACACTGGGGGTTGCGTTCTCGGGGATGACGCTGGTCGTTAACTACATGACCGGCGCGATTGCACCAGCCGGGAAAGCGATGTCCAAAGCGTTTCACCTGAGCCTGAACGCGGTCGACATGGGCTGGCCAGGGATTGCGGCCATCACATGGTCGTACAAGAGTGCGTTCTTGTTCTTCCCGCTTTTACTGGGAATTAACTTTGTCATGTTGACCTTCAAGTTAACCAAGACCCTGAACGTGGACATGTGGAACGTTTGGAACAAAATTTTCACTTACGTTGTGACACTTTACTTCACCAAGAGTGCGGCGCTGGGCTTTCTGGTTGCCAGCATTCAGATTATCCTCGAGCTCAAGTCTGGGGACATGTTCCAGCGGCACATTGAGGATTTGACGGGGATGCCAGGCGTGACCGTGCCGCACTTCGTCACGTTGTTTGCGGTAGTTCTGCAGCCACTCAACCGCTTGATGGACTTTATTCCCATCTTCAACAAGCCCTTCGACGCGGATGCTTTGCAAAAGAAAATTGGGATTTTCGGGGACAACACTGTGATGGGCGCCATCATTGGGGTACTGCTCGGCTTCGGTGCCGGCTACTCCGTGTCTGGTTCTCTGAACCTGGCGATTCAGGCCGCGACGGCGATGACCTTGTTCCCAATGATTTCCAAACTGTTCATGAAGGCTTTGCAGCCAATTGCCGACGCCATGAGTGGCTTCATGCAAAAGCACTTCAAGGGGCGCGAAGTTCACATCGGTCTGGATTGGCCAATTCTGGCAGGACGCAGTGAACTCTGGGTAACCGTCATTATCTTGGTTCCTGTCATGCTCATCATGGCGATGATTCTGCCGCACAACACGGTGCTGCCTTTTGCCGGCATCATCAACCTGTCCTTTGTTGTTCCAGCACTGCTAGTGACGGGGGCCAACTTGCTGCGGATGCTGGTACTGGGGATCATCACCACGCCGGTCTTCCTGTATGGTGCGACTTACTTTGCACCGGCAATCACGAACTTGGGGCGGTCTACGGGAGCCGTGAAGGTGCACGCGGGTGAACAGCTGTCCTGGTCCACCTTTGAAGGCCCAGATTTCCGCCTGTTCTTTGCCCAGGCTTTTGCCGGCAAATGGTGGGCAATCATCGCTGCCATTGTCTGGCTGCTCATCTTCGTGTGGCTCTACCATGACCAGACCCACATTGCGCTTCCTGGCCAGCGTTACCAGAACGGCAAGGTGGTTGCGGCCGCCGTTGCTGGCGCGGCCCCAACATCCATGAGTGACAACACCGATACGGATGACGGTGCGAGCGATGGCGACGATGATGACCTGGACGACATCGATGGTCTTGATTCCGGGAATGCGTCAGCTTCTAACAATAAGAAGGACGACAAATCATGAAGCGGCGCAAAATCATTTATTCAGCGCTTGTGTTCTTGGTGACCGTGCTGGTGGCCATCGCCTTGATTATGCGGAGCACGATCTTGTGCATTCCGTCGGGGATTCTGGCACTAATGGTGTACTTCAACGCCTACCCGGTTCTGTTCAAAGAGTTGGATGATGAGCGCTTGGCGCGGGCCAAGAAGCGCAGTGCGGAGTACGCCGCGAACCGTGAGCGGCGGAATTCGTAGCATCAATTGGATTTTAACATCAAATAAATAGCCCCACCCGCATCGTCAACAGATGCGGATGGGGCTATTTAGGTGGTGGAGTTAATTGCGCTGCTGAAGCTGTTTTGTCGAATTGACCATCACAAGTTCCTGTCGAATGCTGTTACACAGTTCGGCGCACCCGCGCTGAATGTCGTCAGTGCTCGGGTTGGTAAACGCGAGGCGAATGCCGCGCCGATCATTGCGCGCCGCATAGAGCGTCGTTGACGGCACGAAGGTCACGTGGTCACGGCAGCGACTGAGGATGCGCTCACTGTCGCAACCTTCGGGCAGGGTCACCCAGAGGAAGAAGCCGCCGTCGGGCTGGCTGCAGCCGACCCCTTGCGGTAAACCGGCTTGCAGGGCTGTCGACATGGCTTCCTGCTTGGCTGCGTAAGTGCTGCGCAACTGCCGGATGTGCTGACCCAGGTCGTTGGTGTTCAGGTAGCTGTCGATGGCGCGCATCATCAGGTTACTGGTTTCCAGATCGGCACCACTTTTGAGCGTAATCAGACGACTGAGCAATGCTGGGGTGGCGGTTAGCCAGCCCAAACGCAATCCGGGTGAGAGAATTTTGCTAAAACTGCCCACGTGGATGACGCGGTCGTCCGTGTCCAGCTCGCGTAGTGTCGGCAGGCCAATGCCGCGGTAACGCAGGGAGCGGTAAGGCGCGTCTTCCAAAATGATGAAGTCGAATTCACGGGCGAGGGCGAGCAGCTGCTTCCGCTTGCGCAGGCTCATGACGGTGCCGGTGGGGTTCTGGAAGTCCGGAACGGTGTACAGCAACTTCACCGGGTGCTGTTCCAAGGTCTGGCGCAGGATGGTCATGTCCATCCCGTCGCTGCGGACGGGGATGCTCAGGTAGTGCGGCTGGTAGGCGTCAAAAGCGGCTAGGGCACCAGCATAGGTGGGACCTTCAACGACAAGGCCATCGCCGGGATTGATGAAGAGGCGGGCGGTCAGGTCCAGTGCCTGTTGGGCGCCCTGCGTGAGCATGACGGTGTTCGTGCTTGCCGGCACACCATCGCGGCGGAGGAAATGCGCAATCTTCTGGCGCAGCGGTTCGTAACCAGCGGCGCTCGCGTATTGCAGGCATTGCGCACCGGCAGTGGTTAGTGCCTGGCTGAAGGCGCTACTCAGTTCACGCTCTGGGAACAGCTGGGGGTCGGGCAGACCGCCGGCAAACGAAACTTGACCCGCTGCAGGCGCGGCGAGCAGTGCCTCCAGGTTCGAATCCATCTGATCATCTATCCGCTGTGCAAATTGCATGTGTTTTTCCTCCGCTCTTAAATTTTGGCCGGTCATTCTTGCCACGACTAAATGGTATCTCGTCTACCATACATAAGTAAAACTCAACTATTTCAATTAAGAGTGAACATAGCTCACTCTTAATGGTAAACTTATCGGAGAATCACTTTACAATCCGTATTCGTTTCATGGAGGTCAAAATGGCTAGTTTTTCATATCAGGTGTTCGCTGCAGTCGTGAATTATGGTACTTTTGCCCAGGCGGCCGGAGCGCTGAACGTCACGCCCAGCGCGGTATCGCACAGTATTAGTCAGCTGGAGTCTGATTTAGGTTTTCCGCTGTTCATCCGCAGCCGCAGTGGGGCCGAGCTTACCGCCGACGGGCAGGTGGTCTTGCCCGTCATTCAGGGCATTCTCAACCTCGAGGATCAATTGCAGCAAGTTGCCGACAACATTAACGGGCTCGCCGCTGGGCGTGTGCGCATTGGCGCGTTCTCGTCTGTGTCCACCAACTGGTTACCGCCGATTATTCGCGCGTTTAACAAAAAGTATCCGCAGGTGCAGATTGAGCTGGTCCAAGCGGGATTTAACGAAATCGTGGAGCAAGTGCGCACTGGGAGTGTCGACATTGGTTTCTCCTTGTTGCCGGTTGATGCGCCCGTGACGGTGGAACCGCTAGTACAGGATCCCATCTTTTGCGTGACACCGCGCAGCTTTACGCCGCGGTCCGGCAAGTACGTGGATGACGAGGACATTGGCAAGCGCAACTTCATCCTTCAGCAGCAGGACTATGACCGTGATACCAAACGCGCGCTAGACCGCTACAATGTGTCTACGAATTCCATTAACTATTCCATTGATGACCAGTCGATTCTGTCGATGGTGGAATCTGGCTTGGGGATGGGCATTCTGCCGCAGCTCGCTTTGAGCAAGCTGGTAGGGGACGTGAACACCTATCCATTCTCCGAGCCGTTTGCGCGCACGCTGTGCCTGCTCATTAATCCCACACAGGAGCACGCGCCAAGCGTGAGCCGCATGCGCCTGGAGATTGAGCGTTACCTGGCAACGCGCTACGGCAAGGCCTACATGGGCAATAAGGTGCGGAATTAGAGAGTCATTGTTATTTGCGCGGTTTTAGATAATTGATTAATATTGCACTTGTGCACAATTCGTTCACACAATAAGTGTAAAATGATAAAAGTGCTGAAATTTTGTCCCTAAAATGCAATTTTTCCGATTATTGCAACGGAAACACACGCATTACGTGCCTTTTATGCACAACTTGTGCGCAAAGGTTAATTATTCTATTTTCGAGGAAACATCATGACTGAAAACGTTCGTTCCAATAAGCCGAATAAGTTCGTGCTAACGGTTCTAGCCGGCTTGGCTTTTGCGAGTGCACTCGCGCTGTACTACATCTGTTACGGTTCGCGCGGGCTGCTCGTCTATACCGTGACCGCATCGGTACCCACCAAGTTGTGGATTGCTGGTATCTTCGTGAAGTATGTGCTGGCCATTTTGCGCAATGCCGCGCTGATTTGGGCGGGTGCATATTTTGCGCGCCACGATTTTCACGTAAAAACCGCGGGGCGGTTCTGGTTGCTGGCGATTATCAGCGCTATGATTCTGCTCCTGCTCGTTTTCGCGCGGGATTCAATTACCAAGGAGCAGATTTACGACCAGCTGTTGCCATTGCTGCGTAACACGCAACCATTCGTGAGTGGAGCGTTCTTGTTCCTGCTCGCACAGCCATACCTGCGCCGCTGGCTCACGAGCCCAAGTGTGCGCAACATGGCGCTAGCGATTCTGATTCTGCCAATGATTTTCAACAAAGATCCGTTCATGATGGCCGGGGGCACGAACACGCTCGGCGTGTTTGCCTTTGGCTGCATGGGTCTCATTGTGGGCAATCGCGACGTGCGAATTCGGCCGCTACACCTGTTGTGGTTCATCCCGGGCTACCTGGGCACCATTTTGCTGGCGTTCAACGCCGAGTACGGCGCTCTGTCGATGGGAAACTCTGTGCGGCTCATTGGCCTGCTGTCACCGCTGACGGTGCTGCCAGCGATGGCACTGGTACGGATTGCACTGGACATCACGGGCGCATACAGCGCACCCGCAACGGCTAAGCAGCGCTGGACCGAACGCAGCCTTGTGTACACGATTTGGTTAACGGCGCTGGTCCTCACCGGGGAAACTTGGCGTTACTACACCGGCACTTATTTCATTGCGGTACGGGACTTCCTCCTCAAGTTCATGCCGCACAAAATCTGGCTGCTCGTTGATCCGGTTATTTTCGGCATCACCGTTTGGCTGATTGCCAGCGTCACGATTTTGCTCGCGCAACGCACAAAGTTGTGGGCAGAATTCGGCACCCACTGGGATTTGCCATTTCGTGCCGCTTGGCACCAGATTGCGCACCATGGTCCCGAGATTGCCCGGCGGTTGTGGGGGATGTACTGGCGGCCAGTGGTTGCGGCCGTTGCCCTGTATTTTGCCCAGACCTTGGGTGCGCTGGTGATGAACCAGTCGTTCAGTACGGTGCAGAATATTTACAACCCGTACCTGAACATCTTCCCCTTCACTTTCTTCTATAGTTTCGGGAATATGCTCTACGGCACCATTATCCTCCTGATGATTTACTGGGTACTGCTGGCGCTGACAGACCGCTACTGGTTGTCACTGCTGACCACAATCGCCCTGCAAACCATCCTGACCATTGCCAACCTGGTCAAAATTAAGTTCCGTTCGGAGCCAATTGTGCCGAGTGACCTCGCTGAGTTGAAGTCATCACAAGAGCTGATTGAGATGCTTAATCCGGTGCTGCTCATCGCCGCGGTTGTCGGCATTGTACTGATTGTGCTCGCAATCACCTACGTCGAGCGCCACGCGCGCAATGCCAACCAGAAGCTGACCACACGTGTTAGCAAGCTGGTTGTTGCCCTGGCCTTCATTGTGTCATTGGGCAGCCTGAATCATAGCTATTCCTACATGCGCAACGTGATTAGCAGTTTTGGTATCAACATGGCCAACAATAACCAGTTGCGGTTTGCGCAGTGGAACGGCTCCATTCTGCAGTTCGTCAGCGGCCTGGACGTACATGCCATGGCCAAGCCGACTGGCTACTCGAAGGCGGAAGTGGCCAAGGTGGTCAAACGCTACAAGCAGGAAGCTGCCGCGCTGAACAAGACACGCACCAATAAGCTCAAGGACACGACGGTGATTTTCAACCTGAGTGAAAGCTTCTCCGACCCGACGCGGATTCCGAACCTGACCTTCAGTCAGGACCCAATTCCGTACATTCGCTCGATGAAACAGAACTACACTAGCGGAACCATGATGAGTTATGGCCTTGGTGGCGGGACAGCGGACATGGAGTACATGACGTTGACGGGGCTGTCCCTCGGGAATTTTGACAGCACCATCAACACGCCGTACACGCAGCTCGTGCCGAAGCTGAAGCAGAACCCGAACATCGGCGAGGACTTCAGTTATGCCAGCGCCATCCATCCATACACCGGCTCCTTCTACAACCGGCCGGAAGTTTACCGCAAGTTCAAGTTCAATAAGTTCGTTTACCTGGACAGCAAGTACAAAATTATTGATCAGTCGCGTCTTGGCAGCAGTCCTTACCTGTCAGACACGACGGCCTATGACAACGCGCTTGCGCAGGTGAACAAGAAAAACGGTGGTCAGTTCATTAATCTGATTACGATTCAGAACCACATGCCGTTCAACGACTGGTACAAGAACCCAATCAGCGTCAAGGCGGGTACCTCCGCCCTCAATGGCGTGAAGACGCAGATTGAGACCTACGCTACAGGGACCAATTACACGGACCAGGCAGTGAAGGCCTTCCGCGAGAAGATTGACAAAATTAACAAGCCAATCGTTTGGGTCTTCTATGGTGATCACTTGCCGGGTATTTACAACGGTGTCACCGATCAGATTCTGCTGCACAGCACGGACTACTTCGTCTACGCCAATAAGTATGCGCAGGAGCACGGCGCACTGGGCAAGCAGAGCAACACCCAGTACGTCGGGCCAAACGACTTCATCGCACTGGCATTGAAGCAGGGGAACATCAAACTAAACCCATACAATGCTTTGATGACGGATGTGCAGGCGAAGTTGCCGGCCATCTGGAGTAAGACGGACAGTTCCCGCACCAGCAGCACGCTGGGGATGCGGTTCATCAACGAATCCGGCCGCAGCGAGAGCTACAAGCAGCTGAGTGCAAGTCAGAAGCAGCTGTTGCACGATTACCAGATTATCCAGTACGACATCTCCACCGGCAAGCAGTACAGCCTGAAGATGGGTCTCACCAAGTAATACAAAACAGCGCAGCCAATTATGGCCGCGCTGTTTTTGTGTTACTGTCCGTCAGCGTAAGCGCTGAAAATACCATCCGCAAGGATGGCTTCTATGAAAATCGACCGAAGATCGGGCCTGGGGCAGATTAGCTTCGCGAACAGGGACTCCGTTAGCGGGACCGTTCCAGCCGGCTGCGCCGTCTTCCACTGGGAATTTTGCCACAAGGCCGGTGTCAAAATTCCGCTCCCGAGAAAAATGGCGGTGTACACCCGACTAAATTCATGTCGGGCATACACGGCCATT
>NZ_RHNR01000056.1 GCF_003946025.1 Lacticaseibacillus songhuajiangensis
TCTCTACGCGCTAAAGCGCGAGGTCGACTGGCTTCGCCCAAGCACACCACCACCTCCGTGGCCGACACGTTACTGAGTGGCAACCCCCACAGAGACTGGGCGACGAACTTCCAACACTGTTAAAGGCCGCGATAACGGTTCTCAATGTGTGCGGTAAGCAGACATGTTGATTCCTGCGTCGACATTTCCCAGTACTTGTCCATGTGTTTGGTGTTTTCGCCAGCGTGGTCTGAAACTTTCACCACCATAGTCATGTGAATGCGCGTCGGAACTGGGTCGGATTCGCGGCAGCGGACGGGAAGGGTGTGCGTGCCCACGAAAATGGCAGTGTATGTTTCGCACATGAACTTCGTGCGAAATGTACACCGCCATTTTCGTTAGGAGCGGGATTTTGCCGGTGGGTTTGCGGCAAAATCGCCAGTGGAAGACAGCGCAGCTGGCTGGAACGGTCCCACGCACACCCTTCCCGGGAGCGTAGCAAATCCGACCCAGTTCCGACCTTCGGTCTAACAGTAAATTTCAACCCTAGCATCCTTGCGGGTGAAAGTTTCATGACTTACGCTGACAGACAGCAAAAATGGCGTGTACCCGCAGGTACACGCCATTTTTGATATTACTTTTCAGTGCCGTCGAAAAGATCCTCCGGCTGCTTGTCGTCTTCATCAGTACCTTCAGCGTTATCCGCGTCCATACCGTAAGCAACACGCACCTGACTGCGCAGGTCTTCCATGAACTCTGGATTATCGACCAGGTACTTCTTGACGTTTTCACGACCCTGACCGATACGATCGTCCTTGTAGCTGTACCAGGAACCGCTCTTGTTGATAATGTCCTTATCAACTGCCATGTCGATCAGTTCACCAGTCTGGGAAATCCCCTGCCCATACATGATGTCAACTTCAGCAACCCGGAATGGCGGTGCTACCTTGTTCTTGGCAACCTTAATCTTGGTACGGTTACCAATCACGACCCCGTTATCCTTAATCTGTTCGGCACGCCGCACTTCCAGACGGATTGTAGCGTAAAACTTCAAGGCACGACCACCAGGTGTGGTTTCAGGGTTACCAAACATCACCCCAACCTTTTCACGGATTTGGTTGATGAAGATGGCAATGGTCTTGGTCCGGTTAATTTGGCCAGACAACTTCCGCAGTGCCTGCGACATGAGTCGTGCCTGCAGCCCAACGTGGGAGTCCCCGATGTCACCATCAATTTCGGCTTTTGGTACCAGTGCCGCAACGGAGTCGATGACCACGATGTCAATGGCACCACTGGAAACCAGCGCATCAGCAATTTCGAGACCCTGTTCACCAGTATCTGGCTGGGAAAGCAACAAGTCATCGATGTTAACGCCCAGTGCGGTGGCGTACTTAGGATCCATCGCGTTTTCAGCATCAATGTATGCAGCAGTCCCGCCCTGTTTCTGCACTTCAGCAACCGCGTGTAGCGCCAGGGTCGTCTTCCCTGAACTTTCAGGACCGTAAACTTCAACGATTCGGCCACGCGGGAAACCACCAACACCTAAGGCTTCATCAAGGGCAAGTGAGCCACTTGAAATGGTTGAAATTCGGGTATCAACCTTATCGCCCATCCGCATGATGGCGCCCTTACCAAAATTCTTCTCAATCTTCTTCAGCGCGTTATCAAGCGCCGCCTTGCGTTCGTCTTTAGCCATGGTGGCCTCCTTCGCATTTCTTACTCTATATGTCATGATACTGGTCGCAACTTATCTTTGCAAGAGAAAATCGAACAAATGTTCTAAATCGATTTATTCTTTTTTAGCGCCTGCAATAACATCATCAGTGCACTCTTCACTGCACGCGCCCGCACCTCGTTCCGCAAGCCGGCAAGGTGGAATTCCTGAGCATGCGTGCCTGCTGGTCCACTGATGCCAATCCACACTGTACCGGCAGGTTGCCCTTCCAGTTCATCCGGACCGGCAACACCAGTCAATCCGAGTGCGTAGTCACTGTTTAGCTGCTGACGTGCACCGTTCGCCATTGCACGGGCGGTTTCAGCGCTAACGACACCATGAGTTGCAATAATGTCCGGCGTAATCCCGAGCATTTTTTCCTTCATGGCAGCACTGTAGGTCACAAAACCACCAGCGAACACGTTCGAAGCCCCCGGAACACTGCCGAGACTCGCCTGCAGTGCGCCCGCAGTCAAACTCTCAGCGGCGGTGACGGTCGCTTTCTGTGCGCGCAGCTGCGCGACAGCAACCTCCGCAAGCGTGGTGTCCTCACCCGTGCCGTAATAATAGTCACCAATTCGCGTTTGAATTTTGGCCGTCAACTCGTCTAGCTGCGCGGTCATAACCGTCTCATCCGTACCACGGACTGTAAGCCGCAGAGTCACTTCATAGTCCTTGATATACGGTGCCACCGTCGGATTCGTCTGTTCCGCAATAATGTCCTTAATTGCAGTCACTAGCGCAGACTCCCCAAGACCGAAGTAACGGAGGGTGCGGCTAGCCAGAATTTCCTGCTGATTGCCGGCCAGGAGCGGGATGAGTTCCTTATCCACCATCATCCGGAATTCACGTGGCGGACCGGGCAGGAGCACGTACTGGTGCGCCCCTTCTTGCAGATATGCGCCGACAGCCAGGCCATTGTGGTTAAACAACGGTGTTGCCCCGTCTGGCAATTGGGCCTGCACGCGATTATTCGGCGTTATTGGGTGTTGCCGCCGCTTAGCGAGGTCGACTAACTTTGCCAGGTGGTCAGCATCCGTGACGAGCGAGCGGTGCAAGTGCGCAGCAAGGGTCTGCTTGCTCAAATCATCAGGCGTGGGTCCAAGTCCGCCCATGACAATAATCATCTCACTGCGTCCTTCTGCCGTGCTGATGGCGGCATCCAAGCGTTGCGGATTGTCCCCAACTACTTGCTGGAAGTAGCTTTCCACCCCGATCCGACTCAGTTCTCGAGCCAAGTAGGCGGCATTGGTATTCACAATTTCCCCAAGTAACATTTCCGTTCCGACTGCTATTAATTCCGCATTCATTCCTGATTTTCCCCTTTCAGAGCAAAATAATCCGCCAAATGATCCACATTTTGGCTTACTCATTGGCCACAAGCGCAATCAAGCCCCATACCCGCAACGGGGTATAGGGCTTGATTAATTGATGCTACTTCGCATTCTTACCGAAACTATCCGCAAAGACGCCCCGGTTCTTGTAGAAGTACTCAATACCTGAGTAGAGCGTGAAGAACACGGCAATGTAGAAGAGAATCAGTGCCAGTGGGAAGTGCAGACTCGCAAAACCGGCATTGTTCACAAGCAAAAAGATGATGGCAAACATTTGCGTCGTCGTCTTGATTTTGCCTGGCCATGCAGCGGCGAGCACTTCGCCCCCGTTAGCAAGCAACAGGCGCAGGCCAGTTACGGCCAATTCCCGCCAAACGATGATGGCGACACCCCATGCGGGGATCTGGCCAGCAACGGTCAGAAAAAGGAATGCGGTAAGCACCAGCAGTTTGTCCGCCAGTGGATCCGCGAACTTCCCGAAGTTGGTGACTAGGTGCGCACGCCGGGCAATCTGGCCATCCGCAAAGTCGGTCAAAGAGGCCACGATAAAGATTACCACGGCGACCAAATTGGCAACGGCCACCTTCGTGCCCAAGAACATCACGCTCCCAGCTGGCCAGCCAAGCGCTAACACCAATGTGAAGATGGGGATCAGAATCATCCGCATCATGGTTAATTTGTTTGGTAAGTTCAAAACAACTGCTCCTTATTCTTCTACTTGCTATTCAATTGTGAAGGTCATCGTCCGGACTACCGTGCTGGAGGAACTCAGATCAGCCTTAGTACCGTTGATGGCGATTTCGTTAACCGCTGCATTCCCACTCTTCACCACAATCGTCTTTGCCCCGCTAGGAATCGTGACGTCATGGCTACCGCCGGACTGCAACGTGCCCTGCCAGCTTTGTGTCCCGTCAATTGTCACACTCATCCAAGCAGCAGCAGTCGTGGTGCTAACCGTAATCTTGTTGGTGTCTGCACTTGGCAGGTTCTTAACGGTAAAGGTCTGGGCTGAGCCAGTGCCCGTAGCGGCGGAGATGTTCAGCTTACTGCTGGACTTCTTTTTCTTCGTGCTCTTGGTGCTGGAGCTAGAAGAAGCCTTCTTACTAGACTTCTTTGAGCTACTGTCACCCTCAACACTCACGCTGGACTGATCCGTTGGGATGCTAGGCTTGCTCTCCTTGTGCTGCTGCGCGATTGTGAAACCATAGACAACCGCAAAAATTACAATGGCGGCAATCCCAATC
Source organism: Lacticaseibacillus songhuajiangensis (assembly GCF_003946025.1). Classification (GTDB taxonomy): domain Bacteria; phylum Bacillota; class Bacilli; order Lactobacillales; family Lactobacillaceae; genus Lacticaseibacillus; species Lacticaseibacillus songhuajiangensis. The sequence goes on from NZ_RHNR01000056.1 coordinate 4,272, forward strand.
GCAATCTGTGGCCAGTAGCGCCGCACGCTGCGCGAAGTGCCAGCTGCCGGCCGCTTCTTTTCACGGTGTGCAATACGCGTTGGCTGTTCTTCATTTGCAGATTCCTCAACAGTTGGCTGCACGGTAGGAATATCCTGCTGGTAGTCTTCCATTAGCTTTTCGGTGTTCATACCAACCACGTTGGCGTACTGCTTGATGAAGGCGCGCACGTAAAAGTCACCGGGAAGGGCGTCAAAGTTCCCCTCTTCAATGGCAATTAAATAACGCTTTTGAATCTTGGTGATTTGCTGCAAATCATCAATTGTGTAACCTTTTTCAAGACGTGCATCACGCAGCTTCTGCCCGATTTCATCCATGATTAAATTCCTCACCCGTTCACGTTTTCTTTACTTTTCAGTCTAGCATACATTGGGTCTGACTTGAATTAAGAAATTCTAAGGTCGCTTAATTTTCAGGGCCGCCAACCACCAGTTACATACAAGGTTTGCCCCGTTAAGTAGCCTGCACGTTCATCGAGCAAACTAGCCACGAAGTATGCAATATCCGCTGGTGTTCCTAAACGACCAGCCGGTATTTCGTCACGTACTGCGTCCAAAACGCCGGCGCCGAAGCTCGCGTTCATCTTGGTATTGACTGCCCCTGGCGCCACCACGTTAGCCGTGATGCCCAGGCTGGCCACTTCCTGTGCATAGGCTCGCACAAACGCGGACTGCGCGCCCTTAACCGTTGAGTAGGTGACTTCCATTGCTGAACCGTCCAAACCATACACCGAGCCGATAAAGACGACCCGGCCCCGGCCAGAACGAGCCAACTTGGGCTGCAATTCTTTAATCAGTGCCATGGGACTCAGCAGGTGCACCCGCATCAGCGCACTCATATGCTCCAGCGTGCTGTCCGCAAAGAGTTCGTAATAAGTCATCCCCGACGCCACCACCACTGCATCAACAGCAAACAGCTGCTCGGCAATGGCTGCCGGAGCGGTCAATCGCGTCAGATCTGCCTGGATCGGGATAAAATCCTGCCGTGGGTATTGGGCCGCAAGTTCATCAATCAAGCTCGTGACACGCTCTGGGTGATTATTGTAGTGCAAATAAAGGCTCCACCCTGCAGCGGCTTGTTGCCGCGCTACCTCGGTGCCAATGTCACCTGATGCGCCCAGAATCAGTGCAGAAGCCATTATTCAGCCTCCTCCTCAGCGAGCAAGTGGAAGACGGAAAGTGCGTCACTGTTGACCAGCGCTGCTGCAGCCGTCTGCACGTCGGCGAAGGTCACCGCATTAATGACGTCGGGAATGGCAAAGGCGGCCACGCTCTTGAAGCTTTGGCTTGCCAGCTGGTTAGCGATGCTTTCCAGTGAATTCAAAGAGCTGTAGAACTTGCCACTGGCAGCGTGTTTCAACTCATTAAAGCGTGCTTCGTTGAAATCAGGCGAATCCTTGTAAGCCGTCAAGACTGCAATCAGCTCTTCCGTCAATTGCGCTGGGTTCGCACTATCGCAGCCCAGAGTCATGTAGTTAAAGCCCCGTCCGGCGTTGAATTCACTGAAGAAAGAATCGTCAATGACGCCGCGGTTGTACAGGTCGAGGTAAGTTTGACCGGAATCGCCGAAGATCATTTCGAGGAACAAACGCAAGGCGAAGACCGTTTTCAAACCGCTGAAGCTGTCTGGAATCTCCTGCAGACCCTTTACGCCAACAATCCCTTTTGCTCGGCTAATCGGCAGCCGCGTTGCGCGGTATGGCAAAATACTGTTTGCATCGTAATCGGGCTGCACACCGCGCTCCAACTGCGGCAGTTTGGTACCAGCCTTTTTCTCCTGGTTGTGTTGCACGAGGTTATAAATCTCGTCCCTGTCGAAATTACCGACAACGGTCAGGGTCATGTTTGCGGGCTGGTAGAAACCGCGGTGCACGCGGCGCAAGATGTCAGGGGTAATCGTGGCAATCGATGCCACGCTGCCGGCAACATCAATGTGCAGCGGGTGCTGCGGGTAGAGGTTGCCCAGAATGCCAGAGTACAAGCGCCAGTTCGGGTCATCACGGTACATCTGAATTTCTTGGCCGATAATCCCCTTTTCTTTTTCAACCGTCGCATCCGTAAAGTAAGGGTCCTGCACAAAATCCAGCAAGATTGCCACATTTTCCGCAATATGATCACTCGCGGAAAAGAGGTAGCTCGTCTGCGTGGCACTCGTAAAGGCGTTTGATGACGCCCCCGTCTTACCAAACAGGTCAAAGGCATCGTAATCTGCCTTATCAAACAACTTGTGCTCTAGGAAATGCGCAGTACCAGCGGGAACTGTCGTGTATTCTTCTTCACCCTCAAGGCGGAAACTATTGTCGATAGCGCCAAAATCGGTGGTGAACATCGCATAAGTTTTGTGGTAGTCCGGTTTCACTACAAACTGCAACTTCAAGCCATTTTCTAAGGTATCGGTCCAGAGGGTTTCCTGGACCTGGCTAAATTCTTCGCTCGCTAACATTTTACTTAGCTTCTCCCTTCAGGAAATAAACAGCCTGCAGCTGCATATGCGCGGCCGCTTCCTCAACGTCAGCACGTGTCACCGCGTTGATGTGTTCTAATTCCGCAGCGGGTGTTAAGCCGCTTTCTGGAAATAACGCTGCTGTGAGTGCAGTGTCACTCAAGTACTGCGGTGAGTCGAGTGCGGCGCGGCGGTCACTAATCATTCCCGCCTTCACGTCGGCAAACTGACCGTCGTCAAAGCGACCGGCTGCCACTGCTGCGAGCTGCTCGGCAATCAGCTCCTCAACACGTTGCTTGTTCGCCGCATCAATCCCTGTTTGCACCATCATCAGGTGCCGGTTCAAGTTGAGGCTGGAACTAGCGTAGTAGGCCATACTGTTCTTCTCGCGCACATTGCGGAACAAGAGGGACAGCGGTGAGCCCCCAAACAGTTCACTGGCAACTGCGTTCGCGTAGTAGCGCGGGCCAAACTCGTCGCTTGCAACGTGGTAGGCCAAGTTCAGCTTACTTTGCTGCACATTTGCGGATTCTTGCAGTACCCGCACGCCGCCGTGAACTTCCTGATCGTAAACGACACCTGTATCTAGTTCCGGACGCGGCTTGAGGCCCATCATCCGTACCAGGTCCACGCAGGCGTCGGGATCCACATCCCCGAGCACAATGATTTCAATCGGGTTGCTGTTAATCATGCGCTCGTAAACGCTGAGCATTTCGGCCTGCGTAATTTGTTCCAAATCCGCTGCCGTCCCAAAACTTGGGAGCGCCTGCGCCGCATCATCAAAGTAGGCGCGCTGCAGACCCAAACTAGCCTGCGTGCCGCGATCATCAGTCATTGAATCTAGGTAAGTGTGCAGATTATCCCGCTCACGGGTGAAAGTTTCTGCGTCAAATTGACCATCCGTCAGTTTGGGCCGCAGCAGTACCGCACGCATAAAGTTCAGCGCTTCTGGCAGTAGTGGCCGGTCGGTATAACTATCCGCAAGTACCCGAATGTTAGCACCCACCCGGTGCACCCGACCGGCACGAGAAACGCCAATGCCGAAACTGGCGCCATACATGTCTTCAAGTTTGGCGGCAAGTAAGTTTGCCTCTGGATAGTCGGCACTACTTGTCTCAAGCAAACTCGTCAGCAGCGTCCGCGCACCGACAGCTTCGCGGCGCAGTGGTTCCATGAACTGGAAACTGATACTAGTTGTCTTGAACTGCTTGCTTGGTACAACGTTCAGGTGAATGCCTTCATCGATTTTAATTCGCAAAATTAACCTCTTCCATTACTGTGGTCGCGCCGCATAACAATCGGCGTGCCTGCTTATTGCTGCGCGTTCTCGTCCTTGGGCTTGGCAAAGACCTTCCGGCCCTTGCTGCCTTCGCTAGGGCCGACATAGCCGCGTTGCTCCATATCGTCCACCAGGCGTGCCGCCCGGTTGTAACCAATCCGGAAACGCCGCTGCAGCATGGACGTACTTGCCTGCTGTTTTTGAGTAACGAACGCCAGGGCTTCATCGAACAACTCGTCTTCGCTTTCTTCCTGATTACCCACTTCGTCTTCGGCAGTGGTAATCATGGTTTCATCGTAGGCGGGTTTGACTTGGTCCGTGATGTACTTCACGACACTTTCAACGTCTTCGGACGGAATGAACGCCCCCTGCACACGTTGCGGTTTGTTCATGTCAATTGGGTCATAAAGCATGTCCCCACGGCCGAGCAAACGCTCGGCCCCGTTCATGTCCAAAATGGTGCGGGAATCCACCCCGCTGGAGACCGCAAACGCAATCCGGGAAGGAATGTTAGCCTTAATCAGCCCGGTAATGACGTCAACACTTGGCCGCTGGGTCGCAATAATCATGTGAATTCCGGCAGCACGCGCCATTTGCCCAATGCGGATGATGGCCGTTTCGACTTCGTTGCCCGCAACCATCATCAGGTCCGCCAGTTCATCGACAATCACAACGATGTACGGCATTTTGGCGAGGCCGGCATCAGGGTCTTCAGCAACTTTCTTGTTGAATTCGCCCATGTTGCGCACCCCGGCAGCGGAGAAGCGCTCGTAGCGGCGCTCCATTTCCTGCAAAATTTTGTTCAACGCACCCGGTGCGCGTTTGGCTTCGGTCACAACGGGGGCGAGCAGGTGCGGCACCCCGTCATAAATCGATAGTTCAACCTTCTTCGGGTCAATCAGCATCAGGCGCACATCTGTCGGTTTCGCACTCATCAGCAGACTCGTGATAATGACGTTAATCATGACGGATTTACCAGACCCGGTGGCCCCCGCAATCAGCAGGTGAGGCATCTTCGCCAGATCCGCCGTCACAATGGCACCGGAAACATCTTTGCCGAGCGGCACGAGTAGCGGCTTGCCCGGGTGCTTGGGCATGGCATTGAACACTTCTTTGTAACCCACGGTCGCCACGTTCTGGTTGGGTACTTCAATCCCAATCAGACTCTTGCCCGGAATTGGGGCTTCGATACGAATATCTTTGGCAGCCAAGGCGAGCGCGAGGTCATCTGAAAGGTTCACAATCTTGGAGACCTTCACCCCCACCGCCGGCTGGATTTCATACTTGGTAATGGATGGCCCGAGGCTGGCAGCCTTGACCGCCACATCTACCCCGAAACTGGCAAAAGTCTGTTCCAATTTCGAGCGGTTCTTCTTGATGGCTGCGTACTCGTCACTTTGGTCAACGGCCTTGGGGTTCGACAACAAATCCAGCGGCGGCAGCTGATAATCGTCACTCGGCGTTCCCGTCGTGAGATCAAGTTCCGGCGTGTCGTCTTTCTCTTCACTGGCCGCCGGCGTGCTCGGTGTCGGCGTCGGTGTTGCCGCTGTGTCTGCAGTTGGTGTTTGCGGCTCAGGCATGTGGATTTCAAAATCATCCTCACCCTTGGCCTGCGGCGTGTCGACTTGCCCGCGCATCGGTTCGTCATGTTCATGCGGCGTCGGCAAATCCTTATCCGCGCTTGCCGCGCTATGCTTACCGCGCGTGGTTTGCGGCTGGACGGTCTCCTTAGCTTCAGAGCGCACCATCTGACGCTCCCGCCAATCTGCGAGTCGTGCACTCATCCGGTCCCAGAAACCGCGCACGGCGGTATACATATTTTGCAAAACGGCGAATACCTGGTTAGGCTGAATGCCAAAGAAAATCATGGCGCCGGCAATGATGAGCAAAGCACCAATGAGATATGTTCCCACTTGCGAAAGCAACGGGTAGGTCAAACTGTACAGGGCGGCGCCGAGAATCCCGCCGCCGCTGGCCGTTGCCGTTGTGAGCATCGCAAAGTCATTGCTGAGAATCTGCCAGGTGGCCGCAACAAAGTGCGCGTGCACGTTGACAGCGCTCATCACGTGCGCACTCAAAATGAGTAGCAAACCCGCGTACGCAAGCGTGCCCCCAATCGCGACGTGGCGCTTGGGCCGCGGGATGCGCCCGGTAAACAGGAGCACCAGCGCCCAGAGTGTCAGCAAAGCCGTTAATATGTAAAAACTATCACCGCTAATGAGGCGGAAAACGTTCGCCAAACTGACCCCGAGCATGCCGAGGCGGGTTAATGCGAGCCCGCCAACGATTGTGAAGCCGGCGCCAATCCAGTTTACCGTGTAGTCACCGGCCTGTTTGCGCCGCGGTTTCCGCGGCGCAGTTTTCCGGCGGCTCGTACTTTTTTTCTGCCGTGTCTGTGGCATCGCCTGCTACCCCCATTCTGAATAGATTATACACAAGACGAGCTGGGCTTGCACTGTTAGCGCTTTACAGGTGGCAATCCGGCCCCCATTGCGGCCCCTACTAGTAACTCGGCAAATAAAAAATACGGAAAACCCGGCTGGATTTTCCGTATTTTGATGCAGATTACTTGTCCGCTTCACCGTCGCGAGCCGTAAAGCTGAGGTTCACGCCATGGTTGAGCGCAACCGCAGTTACCTGGTACGTCAGCGTTTCGATAGTTTCCACCAGCGGCCGCGAGAGCAATTCCCAATCTTCGCCGCTAATGCTGTCTGCCTCGCCGAAGAAGCCATCAGCCTGCACAACCTGACTAATCTGGCCGGAGATGCGGAAGTTTTCGTCGCCAGGCACCACGTTGAACGGCACGATGACCCGGTACACGTTCCCCTGCTTCTCCTGCTCCTTAGTTGCATCCGTGGCTGCGGACAACTGCTGCATGGAGACCTGAATGTTGGTCTGGGCGGCAGTCTCTTCCGTCAGCAGGTCGAAATGAAAGGCATCAACGCTAATATCGAATTTTGTAAAGTCCATGATTTTTTCCTCTATATTATTTTAATTTGTCGTGAGGGTAAACGTGCTGCTTTTCCAAGCCGGCAAAATTCTGCTGGCGCAGTGCTTCGTAAATCACCAGTGCTGCACAGTTAGACAGGTTCAATGCCCGCACGTTGTCGGTCATTGGAATCCGCAGACACTTCTCAGGGTTAGCGCGCATGAATGGCTCCGGTAATCCTGTGGTCTCCTTGCCAAACATGTAGTAGTGGTCAACGCTCGTGTCGCTGAGGTTCGCGTCACTATACGTGCGGTCAGCAAACTTCGTAATCAGGTAAAGGTATGACTGATCAGGCACCGTGGCCATGAAGTCTTCAAGGCTATCGTGAAAGACTAACTTCACCTTGTCCCAATAATCTAAACCCGCCCGCCGGACATTGTGATCATTAATTTCAAATTTCGTGGGTTCAATGATGTGGAGCACACTATCGGTCGCGGCCGCAGTGCGGGCAATATTGCCGGTATTCTGCGGAATTTCGGGTTGGTAAAGCACAATGTGATTAGTCAAAATAGATTCCTCCTGATATCTAACTGCAGTTGGTGGATTATTTTTCAAGGACACGTGTTCACGTATCGCAAACACGCGCATAATAAACTTAGACATGAAAAAAGCACACATCTTCGGTGTCTAGCACGGCGAAGAAATGCGCTAATGAAGGCCTAATCGCTAATTTTTATCAAACCCGGCAACCACGCACCTGATAAAAGTCAGAGAAAAATCCTTGACGAAAATATACCACCGTTTATGAACAAATGCAAGAAGCTGTGCAAATTTTATGAAAGCGGCCCCCTGCTTGCGCCCGGTGCTATTCGCTGCCGGCCATTTGTCTTGCACCTTTTTAATTACTACAGATTATACGCGTTAATTGACACAGTTCGCAGATATTTCGGCAACTTCTACTCCGTGACTTTAATTACCCGCCCCATTACAGTATTCTTAGCATAGATGATGGAGGACTGCTCATGTTAGACATTTACAAGCACCGCAGCGATGGCGGCCTACAAAAAACAGACAAAATTACGACCGGCGTTTGGATTAATGCCGTTGCCCCCGACGAGCGTGAACGTGAACGGCTCGTCAATGAAGCCGGCACCGCTGAAGACTTCATTCTCTACGGCTTGGACCCCGATGAAGGCGCGCGTTTTGAATACGACGATGACGCCGATAACAGCCTCATTATTTACGACATGCCCAGTGTGGCGGTTAAAGGGAAGAATCCCGAATACGAAACGATTCCCTTGGCAATGATTGTCACCAAAAAAGCGCTAATTACTATTCACACCGAAAGTATCCCCCTGCTCCAGTATTTTGCCGAGGGGAAGGTCGCCCATTTCGATCCACGCCAGCACCACATGGCGGCTATGCGCTTTCTGTACCAGGTCAGTGTCAGCTACCTGGCCTACCTGCGCGACATCAACAAGGAACGCATTCGAATCGAAAACAAGTTGCAGCAGTCCTTAAAGAACGATGACCTGTACGGTCTGATGGGCATTCAGCGTAGTCTGGTTTACTTCATGATGAGTCTCAAAACCAACCGTATCGTGCTCGACACCATTGACCGCAGTGCGAACTTCCCACTGGACGAAGACGAAACCGACTTTCTCGATGACATTCGAATTGAAAACCAACAGGCCACGGAAATGGCGACCATCACCAATTCCATCATCCGCGAAACGGCTGACACCTATTCTTCTGTTATTAGCAACAACATGAACGGTGTGATGAAGTTTCTCACCAGCTACTCCATTATCCTGACAATCCCCACACTGGTCTTTTCCTTCTACGGGATGAACGTTGAATTACCCTTTGCCGGCGACCACTTGAGCTGGATTATTACGATTCTGATTTCCATCGGAATTGCGCTTGTACTGGGCATTCAGTTCTGGAAAAACAAATACTTCTAAGATTCGCTAACAAAAAGTTAGCGTTATGTTGCTGCCTGTGCTACAATAATCTCAATTGTTTTTGGGAAGTGAATTGCGGAATTCGAATTTTGCAGGAGAAATTAATGGCAAAGAAATCCAAAATTGAGAAGGCCAAGAAGATCGAGGCCACCGTTGCTAAGTACGCTCAGCAGCGGGCAGAATACATTGCTGCGGGTAATTACGAGGCACTGTCCAAGTTGCCGCGCAACGCGTCCCCAGTCCGGATGCACAACCGCGACCGTATCGACGGCCGCCCGCACGCATTCATGCGCAAGTTCGGCATGTCACGTCTGAACTTCCGTAAACTTGCCCACGAGGGTCAAATCCCTGGCGTGCGCAAGGCTAGCTGGTAAACATGTAAGGAGGAAACCCATGGGTCTCCTCCTTTTTTGCTGTCCGTCAGCGTAAGTCGTGAAACTTTCATCCGCAAGGATGCTCGGTTTGAAAATAGTGGTTAGACCGAAGGTC
>NZ_RHNR01000057.1 GCF_003946025.1 Lacticaseibacillus songhuajiangensis
ATGGCAGTGTATGTTTCGCACATGAACCTCGTGCGAAATGTACACCGCCATTTTCGTTAGGAGCGGGATTTTGCCGGTGGGTTTGCGGCAAAATCGCCAGTGGAAGACAGCGCAGCTGGCTGGAACGGTCCCACGCACACCCTTCCCGGGAGCGTAGCAAATCCGGCCCAGTTCCGACCTTCGGTCTAACCACTATTTTCATCCTTGCGGATGAAAGTTTCATGACTTACGCTGACGGACATCAGAAGTAGTCGTGCCGCCAGAGAATGTAGGCAGAAATGGCGCAGAGGATAGTCGTTGCGGCAATGATGCCCCAGAACGCCCAATAATCATGCGCAAACGGCACCGGCACATTCATCCCCCACAATCCGCCAATCACAGTTGGAATCGTGAGGATAATGGTGATGCTGGTCAGCACCTTCATGATAATGTTGAGGTTGTTCGACACAATCGAACTCACCGCTGTGTTGTACTGTTCCAAAATGCGCTCAGTTACGTCAGTCATGGTGCGCGCCTGGTGAGCTTCAACCGTCACCGCTTCAAGGACATCAACATAGCTGTCAGCAGTGAAGTAACGCTCACCATCTCGCAAATCCTGTAGAATGGGCATCGTGTTGTCCAGCACCGACTCAAAGTAAATGAGCGACTTTTGCAGGCTCATGATTTCGTATAGTTGCTGATTGCGTGAGGCCTTGCCCAGTTCCTTCTGCATCGCGTCCACGTGCTCGTTGACATCGTCCATGACGTGCACGTAACTACTGAGCACGCACCACAACACATGCAGGGCAAATTCCTCTGGTTTCCCAGATAGCCATTCGCCGCGGCGCAACTGGGCTGCCAGTTCTGCTGGCAGTTCCCGGCGGTTCAAGGTGATCACCACATTGTCGAGCAAGAACATGCTCAGCGGGTAAGTTCGGTATTCGCGCGTGCCCAGGTCATTTTCAGCGGCACGGGGAAAACGGAGCACAATGAGTCCGGGCAGGTTGTCACTCGGGTCTAAGCCCTCCGTGCGCGGATCTTCGTGTTCATCCAGCACCCGCCGCATTTTGCGCAGCTCCAGACCATACCGTTTACTGACGGTGTTCAGTTCTGACTCAGTCGGGGCGCTGAGCTCCACCCACTGGGCTGCCACCGCATCCCCGCAGCTCTGCGCGCGGTTGCCGGCAACATGGTAATAATTCAACATTGACTCCGCCTCCCTACGCCAAATTATACGCCTATCCACCGCATCGATAATAGCCGCCCCTATCCCATTGCGCGGTCGCGCGTGCTACACTGGAACCGGAGGTGATCGCATATGGCACAACTAATTCCGCAACGAATTTACAGTCATGATAGCATCAGCGGCTACCGTATTCTGACCGACCGGCTTTGGCCGCGCGGCATCAGCAAGGAGAAGGCTGCCCTCGACCTGTGGGCCAAGGACATCGCACCAAGCAATGAGTTGCGCAAGTGGTTCGGACATGAACCCGCAAAATTCCCCGAATTTAAACAACGCTACCTCGCCGAACTCGAGGCCAACCCGAAAGCGCCAGACTTCGTTGCCACTGTCCGTGAGCAACTGCACGCAGGCAATGATGTCCTGCTGCTTTTTGGCGCTAAAGATGAACAAGATAATCAGGCCATTGTCCTTAAAGAATGGCTCGCTAATCAGCTCTAGGAGGTCTTCCTATCGATAAAGTAAACGCACGCAGTCAGCAAATCGCCGCGCTACGCACCTATCCGCAAACGCAGCGCGAAGGTGAAACCACCCTGCTCGTGACTAAGCTCACGCAACTGCCCGAATGGCAGGCTGCCCGCACCATCGCCACAACGGTCAGCGGCCCCTTTGAGGTGGCAACCACCGGCGTAATTACCGCCGCGGAAGCAGCCGGCAAACAAGTCCTCCTGCCGCGGGTAATGCCCAAACGCCAGATGGCCTTCATGCCCAATCCTGGCTCAGACAAGCTCATCCGCAGCAAGTTCGGACTGCTCGAGCCGGCCTTTAATGCCGACCTGCAAAATAATGCCCCCGACTTGGTCGTTGTGCCGGGCCTAGCCTTTGCCCAGGATACCCACAAACGACTCGGCTTCGGTGGCGGTTATTACGACCGTTTCCTCAGTACTTTTGCCGGCACCACGGTGGCGCTAGCATTGCCCGTGCAAGACGTTCCGACGGCTTTTTGGCCAATCGAGGACTTCGACATCAGTCTGCAGCACATTCTGACGATTAACTAAAAATTGCGCTTGCGGATTCGCAGGCGCACTACATAGAAGAAGGAACTTAATTTGACAGCATTTATCTCCAGCCTCCTAGGCGTGTCCGAGATTCTTATTCTCATCGCCCTCGGCTACTTCCTGGCCGCGCGGCATTGGCTCGGTCCCGACAGCGGCAAAATCATTGCGCGCATCGTAACCCAAGTCGCCCTGCCCGCCTACATGGTCGTGACCGTCAGCAGTAAGTTTACTGCCAAGCAATTGCTGACGCTCCTGCCACAGTTGCGCTACCCGCTCCTGTCCATGGCCATTCTCGGCGTGCTCTCAGTCGTTGTGATGCGGCTGCTCAGAGTCGAAAAGCGCCACGAGGGCCTGTTCTGCTCGATGTTTCTCAATTCAAACACGGTGTTCATCGGTCTGCCAGTGAACCTGGCACTCTTTGGGGCCAAGAGTCTCCCCTACGTGCTGGTGTACTACATGGCCAACACCACCATCTTCTGGACCATTGGGGTCTACCTCATTCAACACGACGGCGCACACGCCGCACACTTCGACCTCAAGCAAACGCTCGGCAAAATTTTCTCCCCGCCACTGCTTGGCTTCATCGTCGGCATCATCCTGGTGCTCGCTAAAATTAAACTACCGGATTTTCTGATGAGTGACCTCAATTATGTCGGCAACCTGACCATCCCCGGCTCCATGTTCTTTATCGGGATAACCATATACCAGGCCGGCATTCGCAAGGCCTTCCAGTTTGATAAAGACCTGCTCGGCGTTCTCGGCGGGCGCTTCATCGCCGCCCCAATTGTCATGAGCCTGCTACTGATGCACGCGCCGATTTCGCCACTGATGAAGTCTATCTTCATCATTCAGTCCTGCATGCCCGTCATGACTAACGCACCAGTCGTCGCTAAGCTTTACGACGCCGATACCGAATTCGCGGCCATCGGCGTGGCCAGCTCCACGGTGCTCGCCATGGTGGTCATTCCCGTCGTCATGACCTTTCTCGCCTGAGCACCGCATAAAAAACCCACTCGCACGCCGTAATGGCAATGCGAGCGGGTTTTAATTTACGATGATTGTGCCGCGCACAACTTAATGCCGACGCCGGCGCATTTCGCCTTCTGGATAATCGGGTTCGTCAACAACAAAGCGCGTTCGCAATGCCGCAATCAGGGAGAGGAACGCAATAATCGCGGAACCCACGCCGAGGAACAACCACTGCAGATCCAGTCCAATCATGTACAGGTGCACGAACGCCAGCAAGACAGTTCCGAAGAGCCAATCTGTAAAGAAGCGCACGCCCTTTGAGCGCGCCCGACCGTCAAGAACGGTCAGAACCACTAAGCCGAGTGTCAGGATGATACCGAAACCCACAGCACTCATGTAGTCAATGACGGAACTAGGCTTGCACAAAAAAATTGCAATGCCGATAAAGCAAGCCGCCACGATAACACTGAGAATGGTCATAGCCTTATTCCCAGCTTTTGCAGGTTGATGTCGCATCCTGCCACCTCCGTTTCTTGGATAAGTTTACCAGAAATGGCGTCCCACTGCATTACAAGGACTGCGTGATTCCGGTCTAAGTGCTAAAATTTTAGTAAAAGAAAGAGGGAATCTTCATGCATGCAAACAATGCGGTTGGTTTTTACAAACCACTTGCCACATCAAATCCAGACAGTTTCAAAGATATTGTACTAGATATGCCCACAGTCGGACCTGCTGACATCACGGTTGCGGTCAGCGCCGTCAGCATCAATCCCGTCGACAGCAAATTCCGCATGAGTAGCCCGATTAGCACCACCCCGCGTGTGCTCGGCTACGATGCCTGCGGGACAATTGTCGCCATCGGGAGTGACGTGCGTGGCTTTGCCATTGGTGACCGGGTTGCCTACGCGGGTGACAGTCAACGCGCCGGCAGTGAGCAGCGTTATCAGGCGGTCGACTACCGTCTCGTCGCCAAGGCCCCTGCAACGGCGAGTGACGCCGAAGCCGCAGCACTGCCCCTCGTCAGCATTACCGCCTGGGAGTTGCTCTTTGACAAGATGGGCTTTACCCCCGGCCGGCACGCGAACCACGGACAAAAGCTGCTCATTATCAATGGTGCCGGCGGCGTGGGCTCCGTCCTGGCACAGCTCGCCCGCTGGACAGGGCTGACGGTTTTTGCCACTGCCAGTCCCAAGCATCACGAATGGCTACGTGCTCATGGTGTTGCGCACCCACTGGATTACCACGATGACATCGCGGGGCAGCTGCACAAACTGCATGCTGATGCGCTCGATGGCATTGCCATTCTGTACGCACCCGAACCTTACATGGCACTGGCTAACCAGCTTATCGCGCCATTCGGGCATGTCGGGACTGTCGTGTTGCCAACAGCACCACTGGATGTTGCTGAGCTCAAAAACAAAGCCGCCAGCCTTGATTTTGAATACATGTTCCTCCGCAGCCTCCGCGGACTCCAGATTGAGCACCAGGGCAACATCCTGAAGCGGATGTTTGCCCTGTATGATCAAGGCAAAATCAGTAGCGTCCTGTCGGAGACCCTCGCGCCCATCAATGCGCAAAACGTGCGCGCGGCTACTCAGCTGGTCGAAAACGGGCATAGTAGCGGCAAAGTCGTCGTTGCCGGTGGTTTTCCAGAATAGTTTCAGCTGCTGTCAAAAAGGGCTGGTCATCACGCTGCATGCAGCACGATGACCAGCCCTTTAATTGTATTTACGTTACTTCCGGTAACCAAGCGCCAAACGCAATGTTTCCTTCGCGTCGTCTTCTTGCAAGCGGCTGGGATTGTAAATAATCCAGCCGGTACCCATGTAATAGTTAAACGTCTGCAGTGCAACGGGGACGTCCAAGCTGCGCAGTTGCAATTCGTCTTGCACCTCCAAGACAAACTTGTCCGCAAACTCCCGCTGCATCATATCGGGAATATCCCGCTCGGTGATGTAGCCCTGATCCATAATGGCATTGGCACCACTGATTTTCTGGTTGCGACTAACGGTAACGGCTTTGACCATTGGTATTACCCCCGCGATTTTGAGATTCGGATGTGCTCAGGTAAAAGCTTAGTAGCGGATTTCCAGCAGTTTGCGCGGCCGAATCATGCAGCGCGCACCGTGGTTATCGCTATCCTTAAAGTCCTGCTTCTGGAGCAACTTGCGCAGGTGGTCGTCTTCACTGACGGCAACCACCCGGTCGATCTGCTTGAAGTAGTCCAGAAACTGGTTGAGCAGCTCCTGATCCACATTATCCTCGCTGTACTCTGGAAGTACAATCAATTCATCGATAAAGAGCACCGTGTGCATATCAGAGACGCCGCGAATCATACCGACCAGGTGGCCGTCATCACGTGCGGTCATCATGGTTGAGTTGGCAAGGCCCGCCGCCAGCTCCGCCATGTCGCCGCGATACTGGGCCATGTCCTTCTTGGAATAGAGTGCCGTGATTTCATGAATGTTCAGACCATTTTCAAAACTGTAGCTAATCATTATTGTTTATTTCCCCTAGTTATTAATCTAGGAGTCATTCTACAACAGTCGTTTCATTTTCGATACAGCAATCAGCTATTTCTTAAGCTATTATTGGCACTTTCTTAGCGTTGCACCGGCAATTCCTCAATTTTGCTTGCTAAACCGATCCATTCGCAAACGAGCACCAGAATTCGGGGCCGAATTACGTCACACCTGCGCAAATTAGCAAATAGCGGAACGATTGTAACGCAGGATTTACACAAGCTTTACCTTCACTTACACAACTGTCGCCTTAAGGTCACAATTTCTTCACATATGCGATTTACTATATAAGCATCGAAGTAAGCCAACCCCTTATTTCGATACCCAACCCAACTTTTTTTCATTTTACTCCTCCAAAGTAAAATCGCAGGTGGACCACCCTTCCACCTGCCAACCCTTACTCCTTGGGCCACTGGTCAACCCCCAGTGGTCCTTTTTTTGTGCCGATTTGGCCAAATTACCGCGGTTAAGTCGCTTCTTGACCACAAAGCGGAACGATGTGGTATTATAGTAAGCGTGAACATCCAAAGCGCGCCGCTTGCGGCGTGTTTTTTATTTTTTACCAACGGGGGCAGCTGACATGACTAAAAACTTGCGGACACCATTCACCGCAGCGCTGATTCTGGACATCCTGATTACACTCGCCGGCGCGTTTATTCAAAACAATAGCTTGCTGTTTGCTGGGGCGGCGCTGCTTGCCGCAACTCTTATTCTGGGCGGTGCCGCGCTCGGCCTCTTCCAACACACCGAACTCATCACGAGTGCGGATAAGCCCGTTCCGTTCAAGGAAATGGGTCGCTACATGACCATTGCCGCCATCGTCATTGCGGTGATTATGGTGCTCGCTGGGCTTCTCATCATGCTCTGGATTAGCCGCGCACTTTAAACTGAATCATTGCTCATCCCCCTGGTGGCCGCAGCCGTCAGGGGGATTTTTTGCAAAAGGTGCAGGTAAAGTTTAACCTGTTTGCTCCATCTAGAACTCCGGCGACGACATCCAAGTTGTGGCATTTTTGCGTACAAAAATAGCGGCCGTTAAGCCGCTATTTACATATTAAAATGACTCATCTGGACCCAAACGGACTTGAACCGTCGACCTCCTACATGCGAAGCAGGCGCTCTCCCAACTGAGCTATGGGCCCATGCACGACGATATTCTAACACGCTTTCATCGTCCGTGCAAAATTCCGCCTAGTCTTTTGCATCCTGCGGCTTGCGTGCCAGTAAGTTGCTGAAGGCGAACGCGGCGGTGCTCATAAGAATCACCACCGTGGCGGCAATGAACAACCAGTGGTAGGAAAAACTGTCAATAAGCAGCGCCCCAATCAGCGGTCCAATTGCACGCCCGGCAGAGGCGCAGCTCTGCACCATTCCCTGATAGCGGCCCTTTTGACTCTCCGGTGCAAACTGATCAACGAAGGTGGACACCGCCGGCAGGGCGATGATTTCCCCTAGCGTTAAGACTGCCATTGCAATAATGAAGAAGTAGTACTGCTTGGCCACCAGCAGAATTAGGAAGCTGGACGCCAGCAGGGCAAAGCCAAAGTACAGCCGACCGCGCAGGTGCTTAGTTAGCCACTCGTCAAAGGCGGTGAGCAGCGGCTGGAAGGTCACAATCAGAATGGCATTGACGGTCCAGAGGAAGCTATAATCGCGAATTTTGAGTCCCCGCGACAGCATGAAGGCGGAGATGTTGCTCTGCCACTGTTCGTAGAAGACCCACACCAGAACCAGCGTCAAGAGCACGGTGATGACCGGTAGCTTCAGGTGGATCCGCTCTTTGGCTTGCGCAGCGCGTGCCTTGTGCGGGCGGTTCTTACCGCGGTATTCGAACCACGCGATAATCAGGAACAGGAGATACATGAAGAATGCCGTGGCAAACACGTAACTAATGCCCAGTGGCAGCAGGAACCCCACACCCAAGGTTCCGAAAACGAGCCCGAGGTTACTGATGAAGTACATCACGTTGAAAATAAAGCTCGCCCGCCGTGTCGTGATGCGCGTTGCAAAGCCGTTAATGGCCGTGACGACCATCCCGCTACCAAAACCGGAGATGACCAGCAGAATCGGAAATGCCGGCCAGCCGTGCAAGAAGACTAGCAGTCCCGTTGCGCCGGTAGTTAAGGCAATCCCTAGCAAAATGGTGACATCCTCGCGCCAAGTATCAAATAACTTGCCGCCAACAGCGCTGCCAATCACCATGAATAGCGAGTTGAAGAACAGCACGACCCCTGCCGTCGTGAGGCTCTCCCCCAGGTATTCGTGCATGTAGATGGTGGTGAGTGGCCAGATGAAACTGGCCCCCGTGTTGGTAATGAGGTAGCCCAGGAACAGCCACCTCAGCTTGAGCTGTGGTACATTTGCGCGCATCATCATTCCTCCCTGTGATTGTTAATTGGTGGTTCACAACACTATGTAGTTTGCTCGAATCAAAACGTCTACTCGTTTGCACCTCTTCTTAGTATACGCAAAAATGCCGATTTCGCCGCAATCCTGAGACGGCCGTGAGCAGTTCATGGGCAAGGTGCTCATTTTCGCTTGTGCACTTCAGTTTCAATGCGCAATCACAATCCAAATGCCAGCAGCAATCGTCCGCAAATCAGTTTGTGCTGGATAAATCACGCATTGCATTAAAAAAGACGCCTAAAAAATTGCAAACGTAACCAATTAAAGTACATAGAACGCGGCGGTTGCGGTAGAATTAAGCGTATAGAGCAAAAATGGATACGAGGTATAAATATGTCAGTAGAAAAAAGCCTAGCCTACCAACAGAAATTCTTTAATGATTTTGCCACGGCCTGGCAAGACCACTCCAATTACCGCCTCTACAAGGGCATCGATGATACCGCGGCCACTCTGCGCCTCGATATTCACGAAGTCCCCGGCTACATTCTCGCCTACGATAAGTCGGCGCAAGAAGAGCTGCACGACTATCTGCGCGGCAACTTTATTCAGTGGTTGCGTCAGTACGTGCCGTTCTTTGAGGTCAGCGATGATGGCCGCGTCTTCTTCGGGGACTGGTACCACCGCCGTGAATTCGGGAACCTGGATGTTTTTGGTCGTGAAATCATTCACCAAAACGAACAAGAGCAAAACATCATGCCCCAGCTGCAGAATTTTGCCAAGGACCCGGATCATTACCTGGATGACCAGATTGAACGTCTCCGGCGGAGTACTTACCAAGAAGCAACCGACCTGCACAGTCAGATTGAGGCACTCGAAGCCCAAGACGACAGCGAACCGACCACAACGGCCACGCGCGAAGCTAACGGTGGCGGCGGTTTCCGCGGTCTGTTGAAGAACTTCATCGATCCCGATGACGCGCCGGCTAACACCGACGACCGGCCAACGCAGCCACGCCGCCGCAACTTGCGCGGTGGTGACATCAACCACCTGCGCACCCAGCTCGCAGCCGCTAAGGAAGCCGCCGACAGCAAGTTCGACGGTGAAAAGCGCCAGTTGCAGGTTGCCGCAGCGGTAACGCGCTACGAATACCAGGCCGTAATGAACCAGTACAGCTCCATTGACCAGTTCATCAACATTTTGGCCAACCTGCGCGTTGACTACATGAAGGCCCTCAAGAAGGCAGAGGAGGAGAACAAGCTTGCTTAATTTCAAGGATAAAGAAGTTATCGACATCATCACGAGCGAACTTGAGCCCGCCGAGGCCCGTCGCCGTGTCACCATTAAGAGCGAAGAAGACGCCAAGAAGAGCAGCAATGACCCCGTGTGGGCGCAAAATGAATTCGCCTGCGCCAACCAGTTGCTCGCCTACACCGAACTGCTCTCTGACAAGTTCACCCAAGCACTGAGCGATGTTAAGGGACTGGCAGGCACCGATTTTGCTAAGCGCCTCTGGCTCCAGGCTGTGGCGCCAAACGCCACGCACACCACCATCGTGTTCTTCCTGGCGACACCAGAGAACAACCGTGAGTTGTTCACCCTGGTTGATCCACTGCGCACCGATGGCCGCTTGGTTTCCTCCAACCTGCCAACACTTGAGCAGATTACGGCTAAGGATACGGACCTTGACTTCACTGATGACGAAATCACCGCACTTATTGTCCTGATTAAGGAAATGTACGCCGCGGGTTATGGTTTCCGCAGTGTTGACGAAACCGTCCTGCAGCCGGTTGATGGGCTGACCTTCAACACCAAGTTCGACACCAGTAAGCCGATTACCGCCAGC
The DNA here is from genome assembly GCF_003946025.1 of Lacticaseibacillus songhuajiangensis. Classification (GTDB taxonomy): domain Bacteria; phylum Bacillota; class Bacilli; order Lactobacillales; family Lactobacillaceae; genus Lacticaseibacillus; species Lacticaseibacillus songhuajiangensis. The sequence goes on from NZ_RHNR01000057.1 coordinate 9,898, forward strand.
AAGACTGTTGCCGAGGCTGGCAACATCGTCTTGCACGCCCACGTTCCTGGCCCCGTTGCGGGTTACCAAGTCATCGACGACGAAGGTCACGACTGGATGGACCTGGGGAGCGACAAGCTCGACCACGGCGACTTCATTTGGGAAAGCACCAGTATTCCGGACGAATTGATTGGTCACGAGCTCACCTTGCAGGTCGCTGCCCGCTCTGTTGACAACGTACCGGCCATGGACGAACTTTTCGTGATTGCGTCTAGCAACGCCATCTTGATGCGCGAAACTGGCAATGCCGGCGAATATGCGCTCAGCTTGCCAAACCATCAGGACCTGACCGTGCGCGTGGATGCTTCCGCCAACACCGTTACCCTGGCCTACCCGAACAGCACCACCCAGATTATCGAACTGGACAACAAGTACCCGTTCCTGGGTGAATGGCTCAAGGCAGTATTACCCAAGAAGCCAGCATTTAACTAAAGGCTGTGCCAAAAGGCGGTTAGCTCCCGATATATAAAACGTGATCAGTGGAAATCCCGTACTTAGGATTTCTGCTAATCGCGTTTTAGGTGTTAGGGCGTCCGTCGGTGTCCATTGTGCTAGCAATGCTGAAGCATTGCGTACAAGTGGCTGCGTTTTGGCGCGCGACCACAAAATTGCAACCAAAATGACCAGCGAACTTCTCCTCATGAGAAGTCCACTGGTCGTTTTTTTGTGTCAGCTAAGCTTGCTGCAGTAATTCCTTCAGCCGCAGCAGCCCCTCCTCCAATTCACCCAATGAGCGCACGCTGGACAGTGACACCCGGATGAACTTTTGCTTGCTGGCGGGGCCGACCAAGAAGCGATCGGAGTGGTAAAAACGCACGCCGGCGCGCAATCCGCGCTGTTCAAACTCACGTCCCGATTCTGTCTGTGACGCCAAAGGTAACCAGCGGAACAACTGCCGCGCATCCGCAACGGGTGCCATCCCCGGCAAAATGCGGTCAAACAACGCGTTGCTTTGCTCAGCCAGCCGAATTTTGGACTGAATGATGTGCTGCGCGGTACCGGAAATGACCGCTTGCGCCACAAATTCACTGTCGATGGCCGAGGTCTTCATGTTCACGTTCATCAGTGCCCCCATCAGTTGCGCCCGGAACGGTTCGGCAAACAGGAGGTAAGCAATCCGCAGACCCACTGCCAGTGGCTTGGTCATACTGCAAATGTAGACGCTCCGGTCGGGAACCAGCGCACTAATTTTGGGTAGCACCGGCGTTAACCCGAGCTTGAGAAAACCTTGGTAGTCGTCCTCAATTAGGATCAACTGCTCGCGTTCAATAATGGCGGCCAGCTCCGCACGCCGCTTTCCGCTGATGCGCACCCCCGTTGGGTTGTTGCCCTCTGGCATCAGGTAGATACCCGCCAGTTCCTGGCTGCGGCAAGCGGCCGCTAATTCATCGGCACGCATGCCCTCCCGATCGCCGCTAATTGGCACCAGCTTCACCCGTGCCATTTTGGCAATTTCAATGAAATTCGCGTAGGTGAAGAAGTCCACCGCGATGCGCGCACCCGGTTGAAACATGCCCAGCAGCGTCACCGTCACCGCGTTTTGCCCGCCGGACACAATCGCCAGGTTGCGTAGCGTAATGTTGTTAAAGCCAAACTGGCGCAAGTAAAACGCGCCGGCTTGCTTGTGCGTCGCCATTCCGGTCGGGTCGTCATAGTTCAGCAGCTCCACCAGGTTCTTTTGCGCCGCCACATCGCGGATGACCGGGAGCATCATCTTGTTACAAGAATCAAAGGCCGACACCAGGCCAAGATCAATGATGCCGGTGCTCGAGGTCTTGGCGATGATGTTGGACTTGGTCGCGTTTTGCGCCACAAAAGTCCCCTTCCCGACCACACCGTAAGTGAGCCCCTGCTCCTCACTAAGTTTGTACGCCTTGGAGACCGTTGATAAGTTAAGCTCCAAAAAATCAGCGAGCTCGCGTTGCGGCGGCAATTTGGTTCCTGGCAGCAGTACGCCGGTCGCAATGTCGCGCCGCAATTGTTTGGTCAGCGCCACATAAACTGGTCGGGGTAATTGCCGGCGGTCTGGACGCCAGGTGAGCGGATAACTATCAAAAGAATTAATCGACATGCGCAATCTCCCAAAATTGTTTGCCACACAATATGATTCTTGATTGCATGGTTTATTTCTTTACAATAGAGTTTAGCATATCAACTCATTCACGGCGCACCTAGCTGCGGATGAATTGCCAACACTTAAAAATGACTGGAGATTAAAACTCATGGCAAACGAATTTCCCCAAGCAATGGTAATTGGTGGTTCAGACAGCGACGGCTCTGCAGGTATCGAAGCCGACCTGCACAGCTTCTTCATGCGCGGCGTCTACGGCACGGTAGCACTCACGGCCGCGGTTGCCGGTAACTCCTACGGGATTCACGACAGCGTGACCCTGCCCTTGCCCTTCATCGCGAAAGAATTCGAAGTGCTAGCAGACGACCTGGACATCAAGGCGACCAAGACCGGCATGCTCGCGGACGCCGACCTCATCAACACCGTGGCCGACAACCTCGAAAAATACGACTTCGGCCAACTCGTGCTCGATCCTGTTATCGTGACCAAGCACGGTGCACTTCTGCTCGAATCCGAGGCCTTCAACACCCTCAAACAGCGCCTCATTCCACTGGCAACGGTGATGACCCCGAACTACTACGAAGCTGAGCACCTTGTCGGCCGCAAGCTGCCGGGCAAGGATGATGTGATTGCGGCTGCTAAGGAACTGCAGAATCTGGGTGCCAAGAACATCATGATCAAGGGCAAGCGTAGCGAAGACGAAGACACCGTCGATGACTACGTACTGCTGGAATCTGGCAAGAGCTTCTGGCTGCCGGCACCATTCTTTGCAACAGACCGGCGCAACGGCACCGGCGACACGGTGAGTGCCGTCATTACCGCTGAACTGGCCAAGGGCAGCGATGTCGAATCCGCCATCCGCATCGCCCGCGCCTTCGTCAGCGAAGCCATCATGCACCCCATCGCGGTGGGTCACAAGTTTGGCCCTATCAACCACTGGGCCAACGAGCCTCAGCGTCCTTAACGCTGTCCGTCAGCGTAAGCGCTGAAAATACCATCCGCAAGGATGGCTTCTATGAAAATCGACCGAAGGTCGGGCC
>NZ_RHNR01000058.1 GCF_003946025.1 Lacticaseibacillus songhuajiangensis
CCCGCCGACGCAGTTCTCGCGGAGCGAAGCGCAAGCGCACTCCTGCCGGAGTTGCCGACTCCACCGCCCACCTAGCAATAGTTGTGAAAACGCCGCAGAGGCTCGGGGCGACTCCGTCGCCAAAATGCTTACGCTGACGGACAGTAACCGCTACGAGTGAAAACAGCTATGCAAGTACCCGCGCTTTGTGTTACTCTGTTAGTAGTAATTTTTCGCGGAGAAAGCTGCTTCCTAGTTCGCTCCGCTGACTAATGGAGGAAGAGAACGTGCAGTCATTACTCACAAACCTGCTTATCGTGGACTCGGTCCTTATCGTGATCGCGGTCCTCATGCAACCAAGTAAACAGCAGGATGCCTTGAGTGCTCTTTCCGGCGGCGCGACAGACCTGTTCGGCAAGTCCAAGTCCCGCGGGTTCGAAGCATTCATGGAAAAGGTTACCGTCGTGCTCGGGGTTCTATTCTTTGGCCTTGCGCTGGTACTGGTTTACCTGTCATCCCACTAGAAGCTAATCCTCCTGCCGGCGCAGGAGGTTTTTTGTTTAAAAGGCGGTGTTTTCCTTGATTAATAAGCCGAATGCACTTGAGCTCAACGGTACCCGCCGTGATTTAGGTGTGGTGTTGTTGCACTCTTTTACCGGCAGTAGCCGCGATATGAAATTACTTGGACCCGCGCTCAATGCGCAGGGCTTTACCGTGTTCGCACCAGTTCTGCGCGGCCACCATGACCGCTCGTTTGCCGGACCGCTCCTTGGCGGCAATCCGGATGATTGGTGGGAGGATGTGCAGGCAGCCGTTTCGCGGGTGCACCGTGAGTGCGCGCACGTTGCTGTTTTTGGCCTCTCTCTTGGTGGCGTTCTTGCCATGCGTGCAATCGCCGACCTGCCGGAAGTTGCCGGTGGGGGCGTGATGGCGGCGCCCATTCTTGACGGTTCGCCGATTTTTGCGGATACCGTTGCCGGGTACTTTGATTATGTTGCGCGTTATACGCAACAAGAAATCGACCGCAATGCCCTGCAGCCCGCCATTCGCCAACAGAACAAGGCCATTCGCCATTTTGCCCACGGTGTGGCGCGCAAAATGGATGGGATTACCAAGCCGGTGTTCATTGCGCAGGGCGGGGCGGATCAGGTGATTGATCCACAGACCGCCCAGCGCACCGCCAACGCGCTCAGCGAAGCGCAGGTGGATTACCATTTCTACCCGCACGCGCAGCACATTTTGACGGTGGACCCCGTGCATGAACAACTTGAAAAAGATATTACTAGTTTTTTACAAACAATCGCATCCGGATTATAACCGGATTACTTAGATGAAAGAGGTGTTTAGATGACCACAATCGGTCACATGCGCAATGAATTGCTTTCGCTTTTCCGGCGCAATAACAACGTTAATTATTCCCCAACCACGATTAGTCGTGCGCTTAAGCTTGAGCGCAGCGACTATGACGTCCTGCTCAAGGCCCTTGATGCACTCGCTGCGGATAACTTTATCCACACCGATGACAATGGCCTGTACGCACTAGGCGGTAAGGCTGCCGAAGGGGTTGAAGGTATTTTCCGGGCCAACGACAAGGGCTTTGGTTTTGTGTCCATTCCGGACAGCGATGACCCCGACTTCTTCATTGCCCCGCCAAACACGCATTTTGCACTGGATGGCGATACCGTTGAGATTAAGGTCTTGCACGCCGCTAAGCCTGGCGACAGCCGGGGCGGCGACGGGGAAGTTATTGACATCAAGGAGCACAAGTACAGTACGCTTGTTGGTGAATTCGTGCCGATGTCCGACGCTGAGGCAATTCGCACCGGCTTTATCGGCACGGTGACGAGTAACGCTAAGAAGATGGGTAAGTACCCAATCTACGTTAAGGATACGGGTATGCTGCCCCAACGCGGCGACATGGTGATGACCGAAATCACCCGTTACCCTGACCGCCAGCACCCTGAAGATATGCAGGGTATGCTCGTTAAGGACTTAGGGAACAAGAATGACCCGGGTGTCGACATTATGTCGATTGTTTACCAAAACAACATCAAGTCTGACTTCCCCCAAGAAGTGCTGGATCAGGCCAACGATATTCCCGACCACGTGACCGAAAGTGACCGCAAGGGTCGTCGCGACATCACGGATGACGTCATCGTCACCATTGATGGGGACGACTCCAAGGACTTTGATGATGCCGTTGGTGTCACCAAGTTGCCAAACGGGAACTGGCGCCTCGGTGTCCACATCGCGGATGTTTCTTACTACGTGACGCCAGGCACACCACTGGACGATGAAGCCTACGACCGCGGCACGTCCACTTACCTGACGGACCGCGTGATTCCAATGTTGCCGTTCCGCTTGAGTAACGGGATTTGCTCCCTGAACCCAGACGTTGACCGCTTGGCGATGTCTTGCGTAATGGAAATTAATGAACATGGTGAAATCGTCAGCCACGACATTTTCCAGTCCGTGATTCGCTCGCATGGTCGTCTGACTTACAGCAACGTGAACAAGGCACTCAAGGGTGATGCCGCCGCACTCGGCGAACACGCTGACTTGCTGCCAATGCTGCAGGAAATGGCCAAGCTGCACGAGGTGCTCTACAAGATGCGCCACGCCCGCGGTGCCATTGACTTTGAAGAAAACGAAGCCAAAATTATCGTGGACGACGATGGGCACCCAATTGACATCGTTCTGCGCGAACGCGGCGTCTCCGAACGCATGATTGAAAGCATGATGCTTGCGGCTAACGAAACGGTTGCCAAGCACTACTACGACCTGCACGTGCCATTCCTGTACCGTGTCCACGAAACACCGGATGCTGATGCCATCAAGGACTTCGTTGAATTCCTTAGTACTTTTGGGATTCACATTCAGCATGCTGAGGGCAAGGAAGTAACGCCACGCCAGTTGCAGCAGGTTGTGACTGATGTCACCGGGACACCTGAAGAGGCCATGGTGAACGTGAAGTTGCTGCGGAGCTTGAAGCAGGCCCGGTACTCACCAGACCCACTTGGACACTTTGGGTTGGCAGCGAAGTACTACAGTCACTTCACTTCCCCAATTCGCCGTTACCCTGACCTGGTTGCGCACCGTCTGATTCGGACCTACGCAACCCAGGGCACCGGTGAAGAAATCAAGGCCAAGTGGCGTAACGCGCTGCCTGACATCGCCGTGGCAACAAGCGCGGCCGAGCGTCGGAGCATTGACGCTGAACGTTCTGTTGATGACCTGAAGAAGGCTGAATTCATGCAGGACAAGGTGGGCCAGGACTTCGACGCCGTGGTTAGCTCCGTGCTCTCCTTCGGGATGTTCGTGCAGTTGCCGAACACCGTTGAGGGGCTCGTGCACATTTCCACAATGGATGATGATTACTACCAGTTCCTCGAAAAACAGATGGCGCTGGTTGGGGGTCGCACCCACAAAATGTACCGGATTGGGCAGCCAATTCGGGTGCACCTCGAGCAGGTCGACGTTGATCAACACCAGGTGGACTTTTCCATCATCGCGGACGAGAACACACCGAAGGCCGACTTTGACACCAGCGAATTGCTGACGGAAGCCCCACAGCGGCCGCAGCGTCGTGGTGGTAATTTTGGCGGCAGTCGGGGCGGACGCCCAGGCAATAACCGTGGTGGTAACGGCGGCAATTTCCACGGGAATAACAACCGTGGTGGTAACCGGGGCGGTGGTCGCGGCGGCAACAGCCTTGATGACCTTGCCAAGAAGTTTGGCCACAGTGGCAACAATAACCACAACCAGCGCGGTGGCAATAACCGCGGCGGTCAGTTTAAGAACAAGCGTAAGTAAAAAGAGTAGCGGGAGGCTGGAATTATGGCTCGAAAGCAGAAACCGAAACCCGATAACCTGCTCGCGCAGAACAAGAAAGCGCGGCACGACTACACCATTCAGGACACTTACGAAGCGGGACTCGCACTTACCGGAACGGAGATTAAGTCCGTACGCGCTGGCAAAATCAGTCTGAAGGACGGTTTTGCGCGGATGCGTAACGGTGAGCTCTGGCTGGAGAACGTGCACATCTCGCCATACACGGAGGGAAACCAGTTCAACGTGGACCCGCTCCGCAATCGTAAGCTGCTTCTGCACAAGAAAGAGTTGCGCAAAATTACGGCGGCAACGGCCGGTCAGGGCACGACCATCGTGCCCCTGAAGGCGTACCTGAAGCATGGTTATGCCAAGGTGCTCATCGGGATTGCCGTTGGTAAACACAACTATGATAAGCGTGAAACACTAAAGAAACGTGATCAGGACCGTGAAATCGCGCGGGCACTGAAAGTACGTTAAGTGTGGTGAAGTACAAACGGGGGCTGCGCCAAAAGGCGGTTAGCTCCCGATATACAAGCAGGCACCGATCGGAATCCCGAACTTAGGATTCCGACCGGTGCTTGCTTGTATGTTAGGGAGCTGCCTTTTGGCGCGCGACCACGACGTCACGTTCGTACGCTAAAAACTATGGTAGCGCCCCCGTTTGTGTATACAAAGGAGATTAACATGAAGATTCGACAGGCTAGACCGGAAGACGGCGTGCAGTGTGCACCGCTCATTAAGATTGTCTTTGATGAAATGGAAGTTCCTGAACTCCTCAAAATGACGGATAGCGACATTTTCAAGGTGTTCGCTGAAGCCTTCAAGGTGCCTGAATACCGCTACAGCTATGCCCACACAGTCGTTGCCGAAGATGATGGCGAAATTGTCGGTATTTGAGTGGGTTACGCAGCGGCTGATGAGGCGCACATTGACGATGCCTTTAAGCCGTTCCTGCCGCAAGTCGGGATTACGGATGGCCGTGAGCTCTTCCCATGGCCAGAAAGCTTCCCGGGTGAATGGTACTTGGACCTACTGGCGGTGAAGGAGAGTGCCCAGCACCGCGGTATTGGAACAGCCTTGTTGCATGATGCTGCCCAGCGGGCGCAAAAGGCGGGCTTCCCGCGTGTCGGACTTTGCTGCGATTTGGTGAATCCCAAGGCGCAGGCACTTTACGAACGTGAGGGTTATCAAGATGACGGCCGCGTGCAGATTTTTGAACACATGTACCGCCACATGAGTAAGCCATTGGGGGCGCAGGCAAATGGCAAATAAAGACCTCGTCATCGGTTCTGACGCCTGGCAGCGCGCCGCCAGTATTTACGTGCGCATGAACGTGTTTGTGCTCGAACGTAATATTGATATTAAAGATGAATTTGATCAAAATGATGTTCCGGGAGTCACTTATGCTGTCATATATGATGGCAAACAGCCAGTCGCGACTGGCCGCTTTCTGCGTGAAGGTGAGGATGAGGGCCGGTTGACCCGCATCGCCACTTTGGCGGATTACCGCGGTCAACACTTGGGCAGTCAGATCATCACGGCATTGGAACGCCATGCGCAGTCGGTTCACGTGCACAAGTTAACAATTCACGCGGAATTGACCGCTGTGACTTTCTACGAGCGTTTGGGCTACCACAGCGTGTCCGACGTGTATTATGAAGACGGCGTGGCTTGTCGAGTGCTGACGCGGACGTTGTAAAATATTTTTGTTTACGACTCGTGAACAAGCGTGTGACGTAGTATAATCCAATACGGAATGTGAATTACGAAAACCATTGTGAACGGAGAAAAATCGTGGAAAAGTTTTACATTGTGGACAGCTCAATCCTGCCTGATGTTGTTGAAAAGGTGATTGAAGCGCGGACTCTGATTGAAAATGGTGAGGTCCACCAGGTGAGCGAGGCGGTCAAGCGCGTCGGCATTAGTCGTGGTACCTACTACAAATATAAGGACGTGGTGTTCCGTCCGAGCCAAGACGTTTCCAAGCGCAAGGCCGTGATTTCCCTGATGCTGCACCATGAGCGCGGCGTTTTGTCTGAGGTGCTTGCCCGTATCAGCAACGCCGAGGGGAGTATCCTGACGATTAACCAGAACATCCCGATTCATAACTGGGCGAGCGTTGTGATTTCTCTTGACATCAGCAACATGGTCGAAACGCTCGACGAACTGACCGGTGACTTGCGTGACCTGCGCGGCGTTTCTGACGTGAAGCTGGTCTCTGTCGAATAGTTGTACGCTGTCCGTTAGCGTAAGTGTTGAAAATACCATCCGCAAGGATGGCTTCTGTGAAAATAGACCGAAGGTCGGGCCTGGGGTGGATTGGCTTCGCGGGCAGGAACTCCGTTAGCGGGACCGTTTCAGCCGGCCCTACGGTGTCCGTCTCACTACGCGCTAAAGCGCGAGGTCGACTGGCTGCGCCGTCTTCCACTGGGGATATTGCCGCAAGCCCAGCGTCAATATCCCGCTCCCGATAAAATTGGCGGTGTACCCCCGACGAAAATCATGTCGGGAATACACAGCCTATTTTATTTTCGCTAACTCCGTTCCTGCCCACTACGCTAATCCACCCCAGGCCCTAAGTGCGTTCACGATACTGTGGTCATGACATTTCCGCGCAACGTTTAGTTGAAGATTTCATATCCTGTGCAGTGTGGCACATCAATGAACCGGCAGATACAGTAACAATGCATGAGCATCTTTTGTCACCGTAATTTCAATCTCCAACTGACGTCAGCATGACTTGAAACTGCCACGCAATCACAAGTCGTTCCGTCTCCACTCAGTAACGTGTCGGCCACGGAGGTGGTGGTGCGTCTGGGCGAAGCGCAGGGAACGGAGTCGGGCGAAAAGATGATTGTTTGGAGACAGGACGGCCGTACTTGCCGTCGTGGCTGCACACAATCATCTCGGGAGCGCGGAGTTGACGCTGTTCTTGCGGCAACTCCGCCAGCGGAAGACCGCGACAGCGGGCTGAAGCGGTCCCCGCCCGACGTAGTTCCCGGAGCGTAGCCCGAGCGCACCACCACCGGAGTTGCCGACCCACCGCCTTGCGGCGGTATGAAAACAGCTTAAAGGGTAGAGCGCACCCTTGCGGGCGCAGACTTACGCTGACGGACAGCAAAAAAAGGGGACACCTTCAGGTGTCCCCCGTACATAGTTTAGAATGAATAACTCAGCGGCTCCTGTTTGTGGATGGTGTTCATCCGCACTTGGTCGAGCGCACTAACAATCAGCAGGCTGGCGGCCGCGTTGTCCGGATTCATGCACCATAGCTGGATGCTAGCACCGTCCGCGAGTGGCTCGGTGCTGAATACGGCGGAAATACCGTGGTAGGCGGAGTAACGGTTCGTAGCAACTGTGCCGCTGATGAGCCAGTTGGCACCGCGCAATACGTAGAGCGGGTGGTTGCTCCCGGCCAATTTGATGAGTGTCCCGTAATTTTGGTTGCCGAGCGTGACGTCCAGGTGGCCCGGGTTCGATTGGTTGCAGCTGATGCTCCCGATAATCTTGGCATCCGCGTTGAGCAGCTTGTAGTTGAGTGTTTCGCTGAGGCTTCGGCGGAGCAGGAAGCGAACGCGGTTGTCTTTGTCGCACACCGCGGTCATGCGCCCATTGTGCAGGCCCTCAGTTTCCCAGAAAAGATCCACAGCTAATCACCTTCTTTTTGAGATTACCCACATAGTTTCTCAAATCCCAACCGCTTGCGCAAGCTGGGCTAGCCGTGGCGGTTTTCTTCCATCGCCTTCAAGATGGCCAGCGCCACCCCGTTATTGGTGTTGGTGGCCGTGATGAACCAGGCCAGGTCCTTGATCGGCTGCACAGCGTTGCCCATGGCCACGCTGTATTTGGCGTCACGAATCATGGACTCATCATTGAAGTTATCACCAATGGACATTACGGATTCCATGCCGTAACCTTTTTGCGCCGCGTACTTTGCCAGCGCGATACCCTTTTGTGCCTCGATGCTGTTGATCTCAATGTTGTTACGCGAGGAGCTGGTGACCATGAGTTTGCCGGTGTCCAGCAAAATGTGCTTGGGTTCGCTCAGCGCGGTTGGGTCCGCGGTGTTGAAGGCAATAATCTTCATGACCTTCAGTTCGGGGTTGGCGAGCACATCCTGGTAGTTGTCGACGTAGTTAATGTTCATGATTTCCAGACGGGCGGAGGCGAGGGCGACCGCGAGTTTGTAGTTGGTATCAGGGTTCAGGTTCACCAGCAGGTCCGCCACGTTTTGGATACGGCGAACGCGGCTGTTACTGAAGATGCCGTGGTTCGTGACCAGTTCGTAGTAGAGGTTACGCTCGTCCAAAAGGGCCATGGACTGCTTGGTGAGGTCGTCCGGAATCGGGATGGACACCACCAGGTTGCCGGCTTCATCGTAGACCATTGCCCCGTTTAAGGTCACGTAGGCGGTGTGCAGCTGCTGGTCGGCGAGGAGGGGCTTAGCCTCGCTAAGTCCACGGCCGGTGGCAACGATGAATTCGATGCCGCTCTCTTGCGCTTGACGAATCGCGGACGCGTTCTCGTCGGACACCTGCATTTTGTCGTTGAGGAGCGTGCCGTCCATATCTGAAGCAATCAATTTAATCATGAGCAAAACCTCTTTCCGCTTGTATTCAGTGGTGGCCGCGCGAATGGCATGCTGTAATGAGTGCCTGAGTAAAGCAAAATGTTCACAAGCCACCACCATAACTAAGTTAATTCTAACATGAAAACGCTTGATATGATAGAATTCCGGGCGCGAGTTCGGTAGACTGGGTGCAGGAGGTGGCGGCATGAAGACGCTGATTCATAATGATTGGCAGCAGGTATTAGAGCCTGTGTTCGCAGGGGAGCAGTATGCCCATCTGCACGCATTCCTCAAGAATGAGTACGCAACGCAGACGATTTATCCGGAGATGCACCATATTTTTCAGGCTTTCGAGTGGACGAGTTTCGCAGACACGAAGGTGGTCATCTTGGGTCAAGATCCCTACCACGAACCGCAGCAGGCCGTGGGCGCAAGCTTTGCGGTTGCGCCCGGGGTGCAGTTGCCGCCGTCACTTGTGAACATCTACACCGAGTTGCAATCCGACTTGGGGATTGCGCCGGTGAACCACGGCTACCTCAAGAGTTGGGCAAAGCAAGGCGTCTTGCTCCTGAACGCAGTGCTCACGGTGCGGCGCGGGGCAGCTTACTCGCATCGCGGTCGCGGCTGGGAAGAATTGACCGATGCTGCGATTGCCGCACTGTCAAAACGTGGCGGGGTCGTCTTCATTTTGTGGGGCCGGGCGGCGCAGAACAAGCGGCCGATGATTAATGAGCAAACTAACCGGGTAATTGCCTCACCGCACCCGAGTCCGCTCTCTGCATACCGCGGCTTCTTCGGTAGCAAGCCCTTTTCGCGCGCGAATGCGGACCTTGCAGCCATGGGTGAGCGAGCAATTGACTGGCAATTGCCAGAGACGGCCACCCTTGATTAAACAAAAATTAAGCCGCACGTCGTCAATAAAATGCACTCACGGCGTGCGAATTGGTACAATGGTGGTATGAACAAACAAGGAGGACTTAAGGTGGATTTATTCGCAAGTTTGAAGCAGCAGGTCGCAGGTAAAGGCGTCAAGCTGGTATTTCCGGAAGGTGCAGAGCCCCGCATTTTGGGTGCCGCTGCCCGTCTGCAAAATGAAGGCGTCCTAGAAGCAACCGTTCTTGGCGACCGGGCGGAAATTGCTGCTGCCGCCAAGGAAAATGGCTTTGACATCAGTAAGCTGACGGTTCGCACCCCGGAAACAGACCCGGCCAAGGCCGACCTGGTAGCAGCCTTTGAAGAACGTCGTAAGGGCAAGACGACACACGAACAGGCACTTAGTACCCTTGATGATGCCACTTACTTCGGCACAATGATGGTGTACACTGGCGCCGCTGACGGCTTGGTGTCTGGCGCTGTGCACTCCACGGCGAACACCGTGCGGCCAGCTCTGCAGATTATTAAGACCAAGCCAGGTGTCTCCCGGACGAGTGGGGCCTTCATCATGCAGCGCGGCGACGAGCGTTACCTCTTCGCCGACACGGCCATCAACATTGATCCGAATGCCGATGAATTGGCTGAGATTGCTGTCGAATCTGCACTGACCGCTAAGGCGTTTGGCATTGACCCGCGCGTGGCGATGCTGAGCTTCTCCACTAAGGGCAGTGCTGCGGGCGACATGGTGACCAAGGTGCAAGAAGCAACGGCTAAGGCGCAGGCACTGGCACCCAACGTCCCAATTGACGGTGAATTGCAGTTCGACGCGGCCTTTGTCCCGAGCGTTGGCGCGCAAAAGGCACCTGACTCCAAGGTTGCCGGTCACGCGACCGTCTTCGTCTTCCCTGAATTGCAATCGGGGAACATCGGCTACAAGATTGCGCAGCGCTTGGGCGGGTTCACGGCTGTTGGTCCAATCCTGCAGGGACTCAACAAGCCTGTTTCTGACCTGTCTCGTGGTGCAAGCACCGACGACGTTTACCAAACGGCGCTGGTTACCGCAACGCAGGTGTTGGCGGCGGCTAATGACTAAGAGCTGGACCTTTAACGGCGAGGCCGAATTGCAGGCGTGGGCAGGTGCCATCGCGGGGGTGCTTGAACCTGGCGATGTGCTTCTGCTCGATGGTGATCTTGGTGCCGGCAAGACCAGCTTCACCAAGGGCCTCGGCAAAGCCTTGGGCATTGATCAGCCCATCAAGAGCCCGACCTTCACCATCATTCATGAATATCCTGAAGGAAAGTTGCCACTGTACCACATGGACCTGTACCGGCTCGAGGATGGTGGCGCGGGCGACTTGGGCCTCGAAGAGTACTTTGAAGGCGATGGCGTGAGCGTCGTGGAGTGGCCGGATTTTCTGGGTTACAGCATTCCGGAAGAGTACGTCACCCTGCATTTTCACAAGGACGAGCACGATGACAATAAGCGCACCTTGGACATCGAGGGCGTCGGCTCACGCGGCGTGCAGCTGCAAAAGGCAATTGAACAATTAAAGTAAGGCGGAAGGGGATGCGGGCACGCGTCCTCTTTTTGCATTCACCAGATTAAGAAAGGAAGCATCATCATGGATAATTACCAAACACGCGACGGCTTACGGCTGCCGCAGATCGGTTTTGGTACCTATAAATTGAACGGGACCGCGGGTGCGGAAGCCATCAGTAGCGCGATTGCGAATGGCTATCGCCTGCTGGATTCAGCCTACAACTACGAGAACGAAGGTGCGCTCGGCGCCGGTATTCGCCGCAGCGGCGTTAGTCGCAACCAGTTGCTGGTAACAAGCAAACTGCCGGGGCGCTACTACCATTACAACGACGCGATCAATGCGATTCAGGAGTCACTTTTCCGCAGCAACCTGGATTACTTCGACCTCTACCTGCTGCACTGGCCGAATCCGCAGCGCGACCAATACGTGGAAGCCTGGCAGGCCCTGATTGCTGCACAAAAGTTTGGCCTCGTCCGCCACATCGGTGTTTGCAACTTCCTGCCGGAACACATTGACCGTTTGGAACGCGAAACCGGCGTTTTGCCAGTGGTCAACCAGATTGAGTTGCACCCTTACTTCAACCAGGCCGCCATGCGTGCGTATAACGCGCAAAAGGGCATTCTTACCGAAGCTTGGAGTCCACTAGGGCGTGCAAGTCAGGTACTCGCGGAACCGGTTCTCAAGCAGATTGCTGCTGCGCACAACAAGAGCGTTGGCCAAGTGATTTTGCGCTGGGACTTACAGCTGGGGGTCCTGCCGATTCCGAAGTCGCAGCACAGCAGTCGTCAGCAAGAGAACCTGCAGGTGTTTGACTTTGAATTGTCCGCTGACGAGATGGCAGCAATTAATGGCCTGACCCGCGCAGACGGCCGCAACAAGAATCAAGATCCGGCGGTGTACGAAGAGTTCTAATATCGCACGTTTGTTAGCGCTTACTTGATGCTGGTATAATGACTTTAGAAGGCGTAACTGTAGCAGTCAAAAGAAAGCGGTGATGAGGATGGCATTTGTTAGTCCAGTGAGTGCAATTCGCCACTTGCTCACAGATTATGTTGATTTTGATGGTCGGAGTGGTCGCAGCCAGTACTGGTGGTCGCTTCTGGGACTATGCTTAGTCGGCGGACTATTTTACCTGTGGATGCGCAGCCGACAAATGGTTATTTCGGTGACCGCTATTTTTGCGGCGGATATTTTGCTGGTGGCCTTGCTACTAACGAGTGCGCTACTCGCTATGCCGTTCGCCAGCCTGCACGTGCGGCGATACCGGGACGCGGGGATGTCACCGTGGCTATTGCTGATGACGGTATTCCTCCCGTTCGCGTTGCTCTATCTGGAAATGGGCAACGTGCTTGTCGATGGGATTGCATTCGGCTTGCTGGCCGTCAATTTACTCATCTGCGCGCTGCCGAGTAAGTACCACTCACTGTTTGCCGGTTAATGAGTGAGATATTCTTAAAAAACTGTTATCATTGGGAAAAATGATAAGCGGGTGAATGAGATGGCAGAAAAACGGGTTGGTTTTCTCCAGGCGTTCAAATTATTTTTCACACATTACGTCGATTTTGAAGGTAAGAGTACACGTGCGGCATACTGGTGGTGGCAGCTGTGGGAGTTCCTATTTGGAATTATCCTCGGCGCAGTACTTGTTTTCTCACTCGTGTTGCCACTGACGATGAATGACGGCGAAATTACTGGTGCCACGGCTTCCCGCGTTTTTGCAGGCATCATCATTCCACTCCTGATTGCCGTGCTGTGGGGACTGGGAACATTAGTCCCACGCATTGCGATCCTCGTACGGCGCTTTCGGGATGCGGGGGTGAACCCGCTACTGGTACTCGTCACCTTGGGTGTGCCGTACCTAATCGGGCAGTTTTTGAGCATGCAGATGCTGATCAACGTGCCAGCCGCACTGGAAAGCGGCAACGGTGCGTCCGCGGCAATCACGCAGCACCCGCTGCTGTTCGGAATTGGTTACGGTCTCGTCATCTTGCTCGAAATCCTCAACTTTGTCGTGACGCTGTTACCAAGTTCGAAGAAACGGCGGTTCATGTAAGCAAAACGGGATTCGCGCACATGCGAATCCCGTTTTTTCTTTCTGTCAGCGTAAGTCCGCGCCCGCAAGGGTGCGCTTTGCACTTTAAGCAGTTTTCATACCGCCGCAAGGCGGTGGTTGGCAACTCCGGCGCGGGTGCGCTTGGATTCCGCGATTGAGGGCTACGCGGCGGGGACCGTTCAGGCCAGGCTGCG
>NZ_RHNR01000059.1 GCF_003946025.1 Lacticaseibacillus songhuajiangensis
CAGTCCCGACCTTCGGTCTAACCACTATTTTCAAACTGAGCATCCTTGCGGATGAAAGTTTCCCGACTTACGCTGACACACAGTTATAGCCTAAAATTACTCCGCACCATTATCAGCTGCGGCACGTTCCACCTTTTGGCGGACAGCATGCAAGTTGCTGTTGTCGGTCATGATGATCAGCGTGTCCCCTGCGCGAATGACGGTGTCACCATGCGGAATGCGACGCTCATCGCCGCGGCGGATTTCGACCAGCAGGCTATCCTGTGGCCATTTGAAGTCGCGCACCTGCACGGAATCCAAGTAAGAGCCCGCAAAGACTGGCAACTCAAACCGCTGCGCCTGGTGCAGACGGCCGAGTTGCTTGGGCAGAACCAAACGACTGAGTAAGGCTTCGTAGATTGGTGCGCCCCCCATCAGGTCCGTCACCGTAAAGGCAGTTAGCGACAAGATGGCCAGTGGCGCCAAAATTTTGAGTGAGCCCACCATTTCGGTGATGAGCAAAATTGCGGTGAACGGCGCCTTCCCAATGCCAGCGAAGTAAGCGGCCATCGAGAAAATAATGAGGTTCAACACATACTCGCGCGGAAGCAGTCCCAGGTCGGTCATCGCGACACCGTAAACCGCCCCGAGCACGGCACCTAGCGAGAGAATAGGCAGAAAAATCCCCCCGGGCAGCCCACTGCCATACGAGACCATCGAAAAAATAAAGCGCACGGCAAACAACAGAATCAGCGGCCATAATGTCGGAATACTTTTACCAAAATCCAAGATGATGCTGTTACCACCGCCAAGGACTTCCGGTGCGAGTAGCCCCAGCGGAATGACCAGCAGCAGTGGAATCATGCCCTGATAAGCGCGCGGGATATGCGTTAGAGCGTAAATCCGCGGCATTGCCAGGGTGATTTTACTGTAAAGCATGCCCATAACGCCTAGGAAGATGCCCAGCACAATCAGGTGCCAGTACTGACTAAGTGGCATCGCGCTGAGGTAGTGCAAGTGCAGCACCGGCGTCAGGCCAAAGAAGCGCAATGACACCACGTCGGCGGCAACCGCCGCAGCGAGGCTAGTTGTCCACACCAGCGGACTGAAATTGTGGTAAACCTCTTCCAGCACAAACATCGTGCCGGCAATCGGAGCGTTGAAGGCTGCCGACAGGCCGGAAGCCGCCCCCGCCGCGATCATTATGCGCCGACTCGCTCCCTTTTGCTTGCGCAAATCAGCATAGCCCTGGCCAACTGCAGCCCCCAACTGAATGGACGGGCCTTCACGACCAAGAAAAAGGCCGCTACCAATGCCAATGACACCGGCGACGAATTTCCGCCAGAGGATTGACCACCAGTTAAAATCCATATCACCGTGCAACTGCCCTTCAATTTGTGGAATCCCAGATCCAGAGATGTTCGGTTCTTTCTGCAGCAGGTGCGCAATGTACAGCCCAGCCACGATGCTGACCAGTACAATGCCCGCAACGATTAACGGCGTTGGGTGCATGTACAGGGACTTGACGAAGTCCAACATTTTTTCAATTAACAGCCGAAAAGTGGCAACAACCACGCCGCCAATGGCACCGACCAGCAATCCAGTCATGATGTAGGTGAAACGGGTGCGGTCGTTTTTTTGCTTTGCCTTCAAGCCCTTAGCCTCCCAGCTAGAAACCATATGTATCAAAAAAGCCGCCGAGGCGGCCTTTCTGTTTAGATCAGCTAAGCAACAATTAGAAGTTGAACTTCTTGATGTTGTAGAAGCTGTTGCGGCCCTTGTACTGGGCAGCAGAGCCGAGCTGGTCTTCAATCCGCATGAGCTGGTTGTACTTCGCAATACGGTCAGTACGGCTCATGGAACCAGTCTTGATCTGGCCGGCGTTGGTAGCAACAACCAGGTCAGCAATCGTGGTGTCTTCGGTTTCACCGGAACGGTGGGAAACAACAGCTGTGAAGCCAGCTTCCTTAGCCATTTCGATAGCTTCGAAGGTCTCGGTCAGGGTACCAATCTGGTTAAGCTTAATCAGAATGGAGTTGGAAACGCCCATGTCGATACCCTTCTTCAGGTAGTCGGTGTTCGTAACGAACAGGTCGTCACCGACAAGCTGGACCTTGTCACCGAGCTTAGCGGTGATCTTCTGCCAGTCTTCCCAGTTGTTTTCGTCGATAGGGTCTTCGATGGAAACAATTGGGTACTTGTCAACAAAGCTTGCAATCAGGTCGATGAATTCGTCCGTGTTGTAAACCTTTTCTGGGTCACTCCAGCGGAGAACGTAACCGTTCTTTTCGCCATCCCAAAGTTCGGAAGAAGCAACGTCAAAGGCAAGCGCAACGTCTTCACCAGGCTTGTAGCCGGCCTTCTTGATAGCTTCAACAAGGATTTCGAAGGCTTCTTCGTTGTCCTTAAGGTTAGGAGCAAAACCACCTTCATCACCAACAGAGGTGATGTCGCCCTTTTCCTTCAGGAGAGCCTGAAGTGCGTGGAAGGTTTCGGAACCCATACGGATAGCTTCGTGAACGCTCTTAGCACCAATAGGCATGATCATGAATTCCTGGAAGTCAATGGTGTTAGTGGAGTGTGCACCACCGTTGATAACGTTCATCATTGGGGTAGGAAGCACGTGACCGTTAGGGCCGCCAAGGTATTCGTACAGTGGCAGGCCAAGTTCGTCAGCAGCAGCACGGGCTGCAGCCAGAGATACACCAAGGATGGCGTTGGCGCCAAGCTTGCCCTTGTTAGGGGTACCATCGAGGTCGATCATGGTCTGGTCGATGAGACGCTGGTCAGTTACGTCAAGGCCGATAACAGCCTTGGAGATCTTGTCGTTGACGTTAGCAACAGCCTTGAGAACACCCTTGCCGCCGAAACGAGACTTGTCACCGTCACGAAGTTCAACAGCTTCGTGTTCACCGGTGGAAGCACCTGAAGGAACAAGTGCACGGCCGAAACCGCCATCTTCAGTGTACATTTCAACTTCAACAGTTGGGTTGCCGCGAGAGTCGAGGACTTCACGAGCAAAGACATCAGTAATGATAGACATTGTGTGATTTTCTCCTTTATATTAGCAAAATATGCTTGTGTAAGAAGCGGACCAACATCCGTTCCGAGTACTATCATACCAAACTTTGCAGTCTAATTAGTAGTACTTTCACAGATGTTTTCCGCAAAATGAAGACTTAGCGCAAGGCGCAATTAGTCCTGGTAGTTAGCCAGTTCAAGGAAGCTTTCAGGAACGAGGGCAGCACCACCGATGAGACCACCGTCGATGTCTTCCTTGCTCATGATTTCCTTAACGTTAGCAGGCTTTACAGAGCCACCGTACTGGATACGAACGTTTGCAGCAGTTGCTTCGTTGTAAAGGGAAGCAACCGTCTTGCGAATGTGTGCGCACATTTCTTCAGCCTGGTCAGCAGTAGCGGTCTTACCGGTACCGATAGCCCAGATTGGTTCGTAAGCGATAACAAGGCTTGCAACCTGCTCTGCAGAGAGACCGTCAAGGGCAGCCTTAATCTGACCAGCAATCCAGCCTTCTGCTTCGCCGGCTTCACGCTGTTCAAGCGTTTCACCACAGCAGATGATTGGGGTCATGTTGTTGCGGAAAATGGCCTTAGCCTTCTTGTTGATGTCTTCGTCCGTTTCGTGGAAGTAGCCACGGCGTTCGGAGTGACCAATCACAACGTAGTCAACACCCATTTCGGAGAGAACCTTAGGGCTGGTTTCACCAGTAAAGGCACCTTCGTCTTCGAAGTAGCAGTTTTCAGCAGCCGTCTTGAGTTCGGAGTTCTTAGCGAACGCAACGAGGGCTGGCAGGTCAACAGCAGGTGCAGCAATAACGGTCTCCACCTTGGAGGCAGCTGGGAGCTTGCCGGCGATAGCGTCTACAAATTCCTGAGTTTCCTTAGGGCTTTTGTTGAGCTTCCAGTTACCAGCAATAATTGGGGTACGCATTATACGAAAACTTCCTTTCAGAATCGTCCGGAAAATCCGGTTTAGTAATAGTCACCCGTAACCTTTTGGTCGTAATCGGGACTGACGGACACGCAGGCAAGCATGCTTCCCTGCGTGTCAACGCGTCAGCCCCCATTTAGGAGCGACATTGAGTTGTGGTTAAGAAATTACTTGTTGCTGATAGCAGCAATACCAGGCAGTTCCTTACCTTCAAGGTATTCAAGACTTGCACCACCACCAGTGGAGATGTGGGTAATCTTGTCAGCAATACCAAGTTCAACAGCAGCGGCTGTAGAGTCACCACCACCGATGATGGTAGCAGCATCGGTGAGTTCACCGAGTGCCTTACCAACTTCGTAGGTACCCTTAGCGTAGTTGCTCATTTCGAACACACCCATTGGGCCGTTCCAAACAACGGTCTTGGCACCCTTAAGGGTTTCCTTGAAGAGTTCGATGGACTTTTCACCGATATCAAGGGCCATGTAACCGTCAGGAATGTTGCCTTCGACAGTCTTGTGAGGTGCATCGTTGTTGAATTCAGTAGCAACAACGTTGTCAACAGGCAGAACCAGCTTGTCGCCGGCTTCGTCGATGATCTTCTTGGCAAGGTCAATCTTGTCGGTTTCAACAAGAGACTTACCAATGGAGAGACCCTTAGCTGCGTAGAAGGTGTAAGTCATCCCACCACCGACGATGATCTTGTCGGCCTTAGGAATGAGGTTGGAGATAACACCAATCTTGTCGGAAACCTTAGCACCACCCAGGATAGCAACGAATGGGTGCTTAGGGTTTTCAACGGCGTCACCGAGGAACTTGATTTCCTTTTCCATAAGGAAGCCAGCAGCGGTCTGCTTCATGTTGGAAGCAATGCCGACGTTGGAAGCGTGACTACGGTGTGCAGTACCGAAGGCATCGTTGACGAACAGGTCGCCAAGGCTTGCCCAGTACTTGCCAAGTTCAGGATCGTTACCGGATTCCTTCTTGCCGTCAAGGTCTTCGAAACGGGTGTTTTCCATTACGAGAACATCGCCGTCGTTCATCTTAGCAATTGCATCTTCGAGTTCTGCACCACGGGTAGCAGGAACGAAGGTAACAGGCTTGCCGAGAAGTTCGGAAAGGTGTTCTGCAACTGGACGAAGGCTGAGCTTCTTCTTGTCGTCTTCGGTCTTGATACGACCAAGGTGAGAAAGAAGAATAGCCTTACCACCATTTTCAATGACGTACTTGATGGTAGGAAGAGCAGCTACGACACGGTTGTCGTTACCAATGACGCCGTCCTTGATAGGAACATTAAAGTCAACACGGATAAGGACTTTCTTGTCCTTAACATCGAGGTCAGAAACAATGAGTTTTGCCACGAAAAAATCCTCCTTAGATTTGCAAACCAAAAGGGGAAGGGAGTCTCCTCCCTCCCCCTTTCGGCAGTGCGGTATAAATTGTCTCGCTAGTTGTGACTAGTAATTAGTCAGCAAGCTTTGCGAAGGCGAGCAGGGTACGAACCATCTGGCAAGTGAAGCCGTATTCGTTGTCGTACCAAGCAACCGTCTTAACGAGCTGGTAGTCACCAGAGGTCGTTACTTCGGTCTGAGTAGGGTCGAAGACGGAACCGAAGGTAGTACCAACGATGTCAGAGGAAACAACTTCATCAGCGTTGTAGCCGAATGAAGGGTTGCCTTCCGTAGCCTTCTTCATGGTTTCGTTGACTTCGTCAGCGGTAACCTTGGTCTTAAGGATAGAAACAAGTTCTGTCAGGGAACCGTCAGGAACGGAGACACGCTGTGCGTGACCCTGAAGCTTGCCAAGGAGTTCTGGGATAACCAGACCGATAGCCTTAGCAGCACCAGTCGTGTGAGGAATGGTGTTGTAAGCAGCAGAACGTGCAGCACGCTTGTTGCCGCCACGAACAGGGGCGTCAAGAAGCTTCTGGGTACCAGTGTATGCGTGAACGGTGGTCATTGTACCAACTTCGATACCGTAAGCCTTGTTCAAGAAGTAGGCCATAGGTGCAAGACAGTTGGTTGTGCAAGAACCAGCGGAAACGATACGGTCGTCAGCTGTAAGGCTGTCGTGGTTAACGTTGTAAACGATGGTCTTGATCTTACCAGCAGGTGCGGAGATCAGAACACGCTTTGCACCAGCGTTGATGTGGGCCTGAGCCTTCTCTTCAGAGGTGTAGAAGCCGGTGCATTCGAGAACGTAGTCAACGCCGTCGTTCTTAACCCAAGGAATGTTGTTTGCGTCTGCTTCAGCGTAAACAGGGTATTCCTTACCGTCAACGATGATGGAGTTGTCGGTAGCGGAGATTTCACCAGGGAAAGTACCGTGAGTGGAATCGTACTTGAGAAGGTGTGCAAGCATTGCAGGTGTGGTCAAGTCGTTGATTGCAACAACTTCGATTTCACTGCTCTTTGCACCAAGTTCGTGGATACGACGGAAAGCCAAACGGCCAATACGGCCGAAACCGTTGATACCAATCTTAACAGTCATGCTAAAATTTCCTCCTTTAGGAAATGAGAAGTTTTATTTTAACGGGTTGCCCCGGTTAAAATCATATTTGCAGCACCCGCGTCCGTGATTAACCACGTGTTCTTGGGTGCGTGTTGCATGTACGCCTTGATTGCCTGGGCCTTACTACGACCACCAGCAATGGCAAAGACGAACGGAACTGTATCAAGACCCCTAATCGTCAAGCCGATTTTCGGAATCTTATAAACGACGCGTCCCTCTTCATCGAAGAAGGTGCCGAAGGTTTCGGCAACTGCGTGTTTGCTCTGAAGCATCTCCTGAATCTCCGGAGACATGTGCCGGCGTTTCGCCATCACAAGCGCTTCCCCTACACTATGAATCACTACGGAGCTATTGTCAATCAACTGTAAGACTTCCTTAACAGCCGGTTCGTTCAGTAGTGGTTTGTAGGCTTCCTCACTAATATTCTCGGGTACATACAAGACCTTGTACGCCCCTCCCGTGGACTGTGCCATCGCGGCCGCAACGGAATTAGCTTGGATTGCCACGGTCTCACCGACACCGCCCCGTGCGGGGACAAAAGTCAGGTCGCGACCAGTGGAAAGTTGGTAGGTCATCTGCTGTGCTGCCCGTGCAAGCGTCGTGCCACCCATGACGGCGACCGTTTGCTTACCCTGCGGCAACATAAACTGCATCGTCCGTGCAAGTGTTTTGCCCATGTCGTCCAGAACCCGAGAGCTCTGATCGGCATCGCCAGAAACAATAATGCAATGGTCAATGCCCAGTTTACGTGCCAGTGCTTTTTCATCACTACGGATGCCCAGCATCTGGTTCATAAACTCGTCCATGCTACTGAACACCTCGCGGCCCCGCGACGTCATGACAACGCCGCTCTTAGAACTTTCGAGGAGACCTTGTTTGCGGAGAAAATCAATTTCGGTTCGAAGCGTGCGCTCCGTGATATGCATCTGCTCCGCCAGTGAACGGCGCCCAACGGGCTCCATCCAGCTCACATATTGCAAAATCTGGTAACGTTTGCTCGCGACCGCCAACATGTCAGGTGCAATCGCCTCAATCCAGGAATACTGAGATTGCATTAGGCTCATTCCTTCTCGTGGGACGTTTGGTGTCCAACGGGAGCGTTCGGCGACCCAACAACCTCAAAAAAATTAAGGACCCCGGGTCGAACCGCTCTCCTTACCAACATGGTTATTATAGCAACGCCCACCACCGCATGCAAGCTGATAGCGCCTTACTTTCGCGAAAGCGCACGGAAAATTCGTGCTTTAGGCATAATTACAATAAATATTCTTATAACGTTCGTATTTGAAACCGAAACATAGGACTTACAGCCCTGCTCGTTCGGCAGAGCATTCGGCGTTGGTCTCATACTTATCTAATATTAGTAGCAAACGTTAACAATCAGCCCAAACTCAGCCATTCACGGCCGCTAAGTGCCCCCGCCGTCTCACTTGTGCAGTGCTGATTGCGATCCACGCTCAACGGACAAAAAAAGAGGCCAACCGTCGTTGACCTCTCAATACAATCTGCGCAGCCCGGGAGTCGAACCCGGATTTCGAGAACCGGAATCTCACGTGCGATCCATTACACTAACCGCGCAAAAGTACTTAACTATAATATCGAAGACCGTGGGGAATTGCAATAGTAAATGCGCCGATCATCCCCTGATGTGAATAAGCACACCGCCTCAGCCCACTGCGGCATGGACTACAAATAAATCGCGGCACACAAAAAGCCCCGCGCAAGCGCGAGGCTTTGGGCTAATTAACTACTTAGCGTCTTTCTTAGTTGTGAGCACGTCGTCAATAAGACCGTAGTCCTTGGCTTCCTGCGCGGTGAGGTAGTGGTCACGTTCTGTGTCCTTCTTCACCTTTTCGATGTCCTGACCTGAAGCGTCAGCGAGCATCTTGGTCAGCTTTTCACGTGCCTTACCAATCTGCTGAGCGGCGATTTCGATTTCGGTCTGCTGGCCCTGGGCACCGCCAAGTGGCTGGTGGATCAGAACTTCAGCGTTAGGCAGTGCAAAGCGCTTGCCCTTGGTCCCGCATGCCAGAAGAACGGATGCCATGGAGGCAGCCATCCCAATCGCAATGGTCTGCACGTCGGACTTGATGAGGTTCATCGTGTCCAGAATTGCCAAACCAGATGTAATCACACCACCTGGTGAGTTAATGTACAGGTAAATGTCCTTACTCGAGTCCTGCGCGTCCAGGAAAAGCAGCTGGGCGATGATGGAGTTGGCCATCTGGTCGTTAATTTCGCCAGACAGCATGATGATGCGGTCCTTGAGCAGGCGTGAGTAAATGTCGTAGGCGCGTTCACCGCGACTGGTCTGTTCGATAACTGTAGGTACTAACATAGCTTACCTCCTAATTTCAGGGAAGAGTTTCTTAGCACTATTTCTAATATAGTGCTAATCCTACACCCAACGTCAAAATAGGTCAAATATTCTTGCACTTGTTTTGCAAAATTCTTTACTTTCAGCCAGAACGTCAAAACGGGCGCCCAGCTTAGTTGTCTCACTCTAAGTCAAAGCGTCCGTTTTGCCAAGGGGCAAGTTGCGTTTTTCGTCCGCTACTCTGCCGCCCGCATTTTGTCAGCAAGTTCGTTCAGCTTACGCAGCCGGTGGTTAACGCCGGACTTGGAAATGGGGCCGTCCGCCACGAGTTTGCCTAGTTCCGTCAGTGACACCTCAGGGTGCTCAATGCGTGCCTGAGCAATATCGTGCAGCCGCTGCGGCAATTTGTCCAGACCGCCGTGTGCTTCAAGATACTTGATGCTTTCAATCTGCTTCTGCGCGGCGTTGACGGTGCGGCCCATGTTCGCAGTCTCGCTATTCACGAGACGGTTCACGGAGTTGCGCATGTCACGCATGATTCGCACATCCTCAAACTTGAGCATCGCGTTCGTGGCGCCAATGATGTTCAAGAAATCCGAGATTTTCTCAGCTTCCTTAAGGTAGACGATTTCCCCACTGCGCCGCTCAATCGTGCGCGCGTTCAGTTCAAAATAGTTCATCATCTGCATGATGCCCTCATTATGGTCCGCATACAGCGAGTAGATTTCGAGGTGGTAACGGCTGGTCTCCGGATTGTTGATGGACCCTCCCGCCAAGAACGCACCACGCAGGTAAGAGCGCATCCGTTGCGGTTCGTTCAGCACGTTCTCTGCCACCGCTGTGTTGATGCTCAGTCCCAATGGGTCCAGAATCTGCAGGTCTTGCAGCATGGGTTTCACATCCTGCTTGAGCCGCACAAGGTACTGGTTATTCTTCTTGAGCTTCATTTTGCGCCGCACAATCAGACTGGCTTCCTGCTTGTACAACTGCTTAATTAAGGAATACAAGCGGCGCGCGATAGCCGGGTTCTCCGTTTGCACGTCGAGGCCCAGCTGGTGGTTAACGATTGTGAGGTTGCCATTCATCCGGATTAAGGCGGAGAGCTCTGCCTTCGCGTGCTCCGGGTGCACCTCCAGCTGCGTTAACTCCTTTTTGACCTGACTCGCAAAACTCGCCATCTAGTGGCCTCCGTTCTTTAAATGGGCTTGGAAAGCAAGGTTTAATACTTCCTGGGCAACCTTGTCCCCATCATGGAACACACCACCATTGCGCAACTTCAGGAAGTCAGATGAAATGACCCGGCAACCCATATCGCGCAGTCCTTGATAGTCCGGCGTGACTGGCCGCGAAATCTCGACGTACTTCTTCTCGTCAAGGTAACCATCCGGCACCTTCTCGATGTTAACGAGCACGGTGTCCACAAAGTTCTGACCCATGTGCCGGTTCAGCACCCGCACGTGGTCGGCATCGGTGAAGTTATCGGTCTCGCCCTTTTGCGTCATGATGTTGACGACGTAAACGACCTCGGCGTTGGTTCGCAGCACTGCGTCACCCAAGTTCTTAATCATGAGGTTCGGCAAAATGCTGGTGAACAGACTCCCTGGGCCCATGACCACGACGTCCGCGTCCATGATGGCGTCGACAATCTGCTGCACCGCCACCGGTGCAGTCCCGTCATCACTGTTGGTGACGCTGACGGACTGAATGATTTTGCCCGCCGCCGTGATTTCGGCTTCACCGGACAACTCGGTGCCATCGGTGAACTTAGCGTGCAACGTTAGCGGGCGGTTACTGGCCGGGTAAACGTGCCCGTCCACCCGCAGCATTGAGGACAACTGCTGGACAGCAGCGAAAATTCCGCCGCGCATCTCGGACAGGGCCGCAATAATCAAGTTACCAATAGCATGACCAGCAAAGAAGGAATCCTTACTATCGAAACGGTACTGGAAAATATCCCGTTCAAGCTGCGGCATGTCAGACAAGGCAACTAGCACGTTCCGAATATCACCAGGCGGCACCACGTTAATGTAATCACGAATGACGCCGCTAGAACCGCCGTCATCGGCCACGGTCACGACGGCCGTGACGTCAGCATTCTGGTCGTGCAGGCTCTTAACAATGACGGGCAGGCCGGTCCCCCCACCAATCACGACAACCTTGGGGCGGCGACCTTTAATGACCCGAATAATCTTGTGATCTGCGCTCATGAGCGGTTCACCGTTTCCTTTCTGCGGTTGACATCGCGGTGGGTAACATCGACAGGGTATTCGCCCTTGAAGCTTTGACCAATGCGCCGGGCAAAACTGACGCTCCGGTGCTGTCCGCCGGTGCAGCCAATGGCAATCGTCAGGCTGGTTTTCCCCTCTTTAATGTACTGGGGCATGATCTCGTGCAACATGGTCGCAAACTTCTGGTAGAAACTCTCGGCAGCTGGGCTGGCCATGACGTAATCGTATACGTCCTGGTCCAGGCCGGTCTTATGTTTGAGTTCAGGGATGTAGTACGGGTTCGGCAAGAAGCGCACGTCCATCACAATGTCGGCATCAATCGGCAGCCCGTACTTGAAGCCAAAGCTCATAACTTCCAGGTGGAAGACGGGCTTGCGCTTATTTTCATTAAAGCTGGCAAACAATTCCTCGCGCAGTTCGCGCGGCGAAAGACTGCTGGTGTCGATAATAATCTCGGCGTGGTTGCGCAGCGGCCGCAAAAGCTCCCGCTCCTTCTTAATGCCGTCCATCAGTCGCCCGTCCATTGCCAGTGGGTGCGCGCGGCGGGTTTCCTTGTAGCGGGATACCAGTTCGGCGTCGGTTGCGTCCAGGAATAGAATACGGGTGTGCACCGACTCAGAATTTTCGAGTTCATGTAAAATGTCGACGATCTCGTCGTAAAAGGCGCGACTACGCAGATCCACGACCAGCGCGACCTTACGAATTTTGCCAGACTGATCTAGTAGTTCCCAGAACTTCGGGATAAGTGCTGGTGGCATGTTATCGATGCAAAAGTAACCAAGGTCCTCGAAGGCCTGCACGGCAACGGTTTTTCCCGCGCCGGACATCCCGGAAATAATCACCAATTCAAATGGTTCGTCGTTTTCTGCCACGCTGATTCCCTCTTTCTTCTTCGCACATTGTAACATGCCGGGCGTGTCTTAACTAGTCCTGCACGTATTCGGCCAAGCGACTGCGGTCGATTGTATCCTGCGTTAATTCCAGGTGCGTGACGCCGACGTTCTTCAACTTGAGCAGTTCCATTGCGTACTCGTCATTATGGTAGTTGCGCAGATAGTAGATGTGCTTGATACCGGCCTGGAGCAACATCTTGGTGCACTGCAGACACGGGAAGTCGGTCACGTAGACTGCAGCGCCGTCGACCGACACACCGAAGCGGGCACACTGGAGCACCGCGTTCATCTCAGCGTGAATCGTGCGCACGCAGTGGCCATCACGCAACAGGCAGTCGCCATCGATGCAGTGCTGGTCGCCAGACACCGATCCGTTGTACCCGCCGGCAATCACGCGCTTATCACGCACAAGCACCGCGCCTACTGACAGGCGTTTGCAGGTACTGCGCGCGGCAAGGAGCGCAGCCTGCACCATGAAGTAATGGTCCCAATCTAATCTTTCATCCGTCATTTCAGTCGCCACCTTAACTTTGATTGTCACCATTATACTATCTTCCAACGCCTGCTGTCCGTTAGCGTAAGTGTTGAAAATTCCATCCGCAAGGATGGCTGCTGTGAAAATCGACCGCAGGTGAAGTGCAATAGAAAAGTTAGACACTTAAAAATTTAAGTTAAGCAACCGTGGCCTGCTCCCGGTATTCTACTGGGG
>NZ_RHNR01000006.1 GCF_003946025.1 Lacticaseibacillus songhuajiangensis
GGAGTCCTTCACTGGCAGAATTGCCGCAAGACCGGCGTCAATTCCGCGCTCCCGAGATGATTGTGTGAAGCCACGACGGCAAACCCGGCCGTCCTGTCTCCAGACAATCATCTTTTCGCCGACTCCGTTCTCGCACGCTACGCCCAAGCGCACTCCTACCTCCGTGGCCGACACGCTACTGAAGTAGGAAAAGAACTAGAGATCTGGCGATAACGCACTGAAATGCTCCAACTGCCAACAGGGCGTCAAATTAATGGTGACAAAATTAGTGTATTCAGGCAGAAGACTGACTTATCGTTAATTGTGCCAATATTTCTGAATCGTGTCCCCTCTTTGTTTGGTGTCCCCGCCAGCGTAACCTGAAACTTTCCCCACCAGAATGTTGTTGTAGCACTTAGGGACTGGGGCGGCTTGGTGGAGTGAACGCAGGTAGGTGGCGCGCAAAGAGCACGAATAGCCCACACAACCGGCGAAGGCCGTTTTGTGTGGGCTATTCGTGCTCGGGGTAAATCTTTTTGACGTGGGCTTCGGCAAAAAGTTTAGCGGTAGCCTGGCTTGCCAGGCGTGAGCGACCCCGCGCCACCTGCCTGCGGGCACGTAACCAAGCCGCCCCAGTCCCGACCTTCGGTCTAACCACTATTTTCAAACTGAGTATCCTTACGGATGAAAGTTTCCCGACTCACGCTGACGGACAGTTTCAGCCGTCCACAGCGTCGCGGCGGGCGCGGTACAGGATGAAGGCCATGATGCCGAGAAACATCAGGATGAACAGCACAAAACAGGCTGCAAAGTAGCTCTCTGGCAGCACGTTAATGACTGGATCCGTGCGCGGATCAAACAACCAGTCGCTGTTGCGGAACAGTAACTCGTGGAAGCCAATGAACACCGCGTTGAAATTGAACGCCATGGCAACCGCAGCGATGATGGGGATGAAGATACCCCACAAAGCCTGTCGCCATAAAACATACATCCGCCGTTCTCTAAATAACCGGCCGAGGAACCGCACCGCTGGAATTGCGGTCAGCAGCAACACCACGAGGTTAAAGACAAACAAGTGCTGCACATCGGCGAAGTGCGTAGCACCGGCTGTGCTGGACACGAAGTTCGGCATCATCACGACCTTTTGCCAAGGGCTGTAGAGGTAGGCCATGAGTACGAGAAAATTATGCATCAGGGTGGCAAAACTCATTCCCGCCACGTGCGCGAGGTTCATGAAGTGGGCCCACGCCGCGAAAAGCGGTATGGCAATCACCGTCACGAGCCAAATGCACGCACTGATGAGAAAAAGAAAGGCCGCCGTCACGTTGAGGGCGCCCTTCATGTTTACACTTCCCAATCTGCGAGGCTGTTCACCACGTGCGTTGGCTGAATCTTTTGCTGGGCAACGTATTCCGGCGTAGAAATGCCCGTGTAAACGAGTAGCTGCGCGATACCGGAGTTGATGCCAGCCTTGATGTCGGTGTTGTAGTTGTCGCCAACCATCACCACATCCTCAGCGTTCAGCCCCATTTTGTCGAGCGCGGCATCCATGATTGGGCGCCGTGGTTTGCCGATGTAAAAGGCCTCGCGCTGAACAGCCCGTTCAACAAAAGCAATCACGGAACCGGCACCAGGCACCTGACCGCGTTCGTTAGGCAAATTGGTATCCTCATTGGTCCCAATGAACATCGCCCCACGCTTGATGGCAAGCGTTGCGAGTTCGGCCTTGTGGTAAGTCAGGTCGTAGTCCAAGCCGACCACCACGTAATCGGGATCGTACTCGTTAAGCTTAATGCCAGTGCTGAGCAATGCCTTTTTGAGACCAATTTCGCCGACGATGTAGATTGACTTATTACTCAAGTCGCCATGGTTCTCGCGTAGCAAGTAGCTGGCGGTCGCCATGGATGGTGTGTACACATGATCCGGGGTCACGTAAATGTTGTGCTTACTTGCCAAGAAGTCGCACACCATTTCCGGTGTCCGGGTTGTGTTGTTGGTCAGGAACAAAAACGGGATGTTGGCGGCCTGCAAACGCTCAACGAAGCCCTTAGCTTCGGGAATGCGCTCATTGCCGCGGTAAATTGTCCCGTCAAGATCAATCATGTAGCCTTTGTACTTTGTCACGAATTGTTTCCCCACATTCTGTCTAACTTATTTCTCGTCAAGCGTGCGGATGCTAAAATGCCGTCCGCCGCGCTTAGTGCTGGTGCTGGCGCGTTCATGCTGACCGCGTTCAGGTTTGCGGTCGCGCACGCGGCGCTCACTGTAGCCCGCCTTCTGCTGTTCACCGCGGCCGCTTTGGCTGCGATTGCCGCGGTGATTACTTCCCCCACGGTTATGGCTACTTTGTTTGGTCTCGCCATCGCTGCGACCACCTTCGCTGCGGCGTGGTGCGGTATTGCGGCCGCCGCGCCGGTTCCGATTACGGCCACCGCGATGCGGCTTAGGCGTTGTTTCAGTCTCGGTTGGCGCGTCGATGCGTTCCAAAACAAAGTACGCACAGCCAAAATTACAGTACTCATACAGGTAATCTTCCAGGTGACCAATCTTCTGATCCGGCGCCGCTTGCTTGCGGTCGTCCTTATAGAAGCCCTTCAACCGCAGCTTTTCAAAACCCCAGTCACCAACCACGTAATCGTATTTATCCAAAATTTGTTCATAACGGTCAGCCAGCGCGTCCTTGCGCAGACCGTCCTTGTAGTTCAGCACCAGTGAGTACCGGCGACTGTTAATCGTCAGCAGGTCGGCACTCACCTGCGCCACGTGCACGGGTGCGGGCGCCGGAAAGCGCTCGTGAGCAGATTGTTGATCCTCAATTTCTTTATGCACTAACGTCACCTTTCCGTCCGTAGACGCTGCTTCCAGGCACACCATCGGTCCGGAATACAACGTTCTTTATAATTAATTCAGTTTAACGCACTTCCGGCGACTTGGAAACTAGCGCACCTTGGCGAAGATGTCGTGCTTGCCCTGCGCCATTTCTTCGATGTCCGCCATGCTCAGTGGGCTCCCCCAGGGGAGCTTGTGACTGAGCAACTGCCGCTCGGGTGAATCAACGCCGACGTTAATGTTCTCTTGCACGTGCACACTACTGTTGTGGATATGGCCGTGCAGATTGAGAACCTGCTTCACAATCCCCATCATCAGTGGGTAATGCGTCAAGAATAACTGTTTATGATTGATTTTGATAATAGCGCCAACGTCATGGAAACTGAATTTATCCTGACCGTGCAGTTGCGGGTCATTCTTGTGCAAATATTTGAACAGCGCGCGGTAATCGTGGTTGCCCTTGATAAACACGATGCGCCCGTGCAGGCGCTTGAGAATGGCCAGCACCTGCTCATTCGTTGGCACGTTCTCGGGATTCATGGCAATGTCGCCCAGGTGGTACACAATGTCGTTGTCGTCCACTCTAGCGTTCCACGCGTCCACCATCGCCTCATTCATTTCGTCGGTCGACGCAAACAAACGTGGCGCAAAGTCGTTCATCCCAAGCAAATCACGATGAAAAAAATGTGTGTCTGCAATGAAATACTGCAAACTAAAGCCCCCTAATGATGTTTGGGCAAAATACTTGCCGGCCGCCCAACACTAACATCTGGGCTTACCCACTTACCGACGCACCGCGTGCGCCCGCTGCCGAGCCACCCAGATAGTGACGGGAATCGTCAGGATTACCGCGAGCACTGAGAACAGCACGTCGAGCATTTCACTCACAAAAATTTTGTTATTCAGCACCTGCCACAGCGGATAGTGCAACTGGGCAAACCAGATGAACAAGCCGCAAAAGCCGCCGAAGAAACCAAAGAACAGCGTGTTAATCGCCGTGCCGATGATTTCGCGACCCATTCGCATGATGCCAGGTAAATCGGCCTCAATATCCAGCTCGTGCATCCCCGCTGCGACCGCGATGGCCGCCTCGGCGATGGCACCCAGGGTGCTCATGAGCCCCGCCGCCATGGCGAGTTGTCGGAACGACACCCCGATAGCGGTACTCATGCCCTCCAGGTCCTCACCATCTTCGGCGCCGAACCCAGCCGTGGCGCTCAGGTGCAAGGCCGTGAAGACGACCAGCACGAGGCAGGCCAGCACAATTAGCGAAGCAACAAAGGCAATACCCGCCACCTCATTGTCGCCGCTACTCAGGAAAATCGTGCAGGCTAGAATCAACATGCCAGCGACAATGCCAACACCCAGCGGTGCAAAACCGCCGGCCATCAGGATGACCGCAATCATAATGATGAGGGAATTGAGCATCAGCGCGGCAAAACTACCGGTGCCCTGCTTGCCGCCAACCGCCAGTAGCAGCACGAACAAACAGATGATTAAAGCTAACATTGCGTTCATGCGGCCACCTTCTTCCCGGCGAGGAGCGCGGCCAGGCCACTAGTAATAGGCACCGCCAGCACAATGCCGAACGCCGAAATGAGCGACTGCGCAAAACCCAGTCCCATTACCCAAGAAACGGTGTAGGCAATCGTGTTGCCATTACGCAGCCAGAGAATGCTCTCGGCAAAAGTGTCCGCCATGAAAATCATGAACAGCACGGCAATGAGCGGTCCCATAATTTTGCGACCGATCGCCATCCCCGCCTGAAAACGCACCTTGGCGTCGGCGGGCAGCTGGAACACCGCGACTGAGATGTCACTGGTTTCGTCCAGCACGGCGCCGAGTGCCCCAATTACAATCTGGGCAAAGAAAATCAGCCGCGGGTTCTGGGTGACGTAGCGGACTTCTTCAATATGAATACCGCGGTAGTTGAACGCGGTCATGATGCCGTAGCCAAGGCCAACCGCCAGCAGCGTGCTAAGTAGCGTCGCCAGACCAATACTGAAGCCAACCCGGCGGGGACCGATGATGAGCAGCGCGGTGGCGATGGTGAAGACCACCGCCAGAATGCCCATAATGTACCACGGCCAGTTGCCATGACTTTTAAGCAAACCATTAATCCCGAGCATGAAAATACCCGTATTGAGCGCAATGGCAGCCAATGTCTGGAAGGCATGCAGCCCCGTAAAGGTGAACAGCAGGATCAGGACTAAGGCCAGCAAAACACCACTAACACTATCACGCTTGGCATCACTTAGCTGGTAACTGCCCTGACTTTTGCTGAGGAACACCTGCTGGTGCGTGCGTAGCGGAAAGTCGATGGCTTGCGAGCGGGTGTAGCTATTCGTGAAGTGGACAACTTGCCCCTTGTGCTTACCGTTGAGCAGCCGGGCGCGCACCTGCTGACGCACCTGGGCGTCCTTATTATCATGATCGTCAACCAGCTTGCTAACAGCGGTAGTGCGCACGGATTCAACTTGGGCAACCTGACGTGAGTAAAGCCCAGCATCGTGGCGCAAGCCGAACCACACCAGTAGCAGGATAACCGCGGCAATCCCGACTGTCAGCAAATAACGCCGCCAGCCCGGCTGGCGCCAACTAGGCAATGTGGTTGGCGCGAAGGATTTCGTTGTACGCATCTAACACCGGTCCTTCCGGCTTGGCCCATTCTTCCCAGTGGTCGGGGTGCAAGCTTGGAAATTCATAGTTCTCATTAATATATTCTTCGTAAACTCGCACGGCGGTCCCGTGCGGAATGTTGAGTTGCACAATGCGCACCTGCTTGATGTAACCATCCAGGGCGCAACGCTCGGCAACGCCGTTCATGTAGATGTTCCCGAGCTCGTAGTAGGAAGTGCCGTCGTTGCGGTCAATTTCCTGAATTAAATCAAAAGTCTGGTACTCTGCCAAAATTAGAGTTCCTCCTTCAAGAATGCTTCGACTTCACTGGCCAGCGGGATTGATGGTTGACCGCCGGGCCGGGAAACCGCAATGCCAGACGCGGCCGTTGCGTAGACAATGGCATCTTCCAAGCTGCCGCGGCCGAGCTGGCTGAGAAAACCACCGATGAAGGTGTCACCCGCGCCGGTACTGTCGAGTGCCTTAATGTTGAAGGCCGGCGTTGCAAATTGGTCGCCATCCGCGTCCGCATAGTAGGACCCGTTTTCGGCCAGCGTAATAATCACCCGCTGCACCCCGCGCCGCAGCAAAGCGTTAGCACTTTCGGCGGTCGATGCCGCATCCACGGTGTCGATGCCGGTCAGGGCCGTGGCTTCACCTTCGTTAGGAATGATGATGTCCGTCGCCGCGAGCAATTCATCGGACACGCGGCTACGTGCCGGCGCCGGGTTAAGCACAGTAGTCACGCCGCGCTTTTTGGCTTCAATAAAGGCGGCCGTGACCGTGTCCAATGGTGATTCAAAGGTCGCGAGCAAGTAATCACCTGCTCCCAATTCATCCAGGACGGGCGTAACGTCGGTCATGGTCACCGCTGAGTTGGCACCACTGGCCACAACGATACGGTTCTGGCCAGATGGTTCAACGAAAATCACAGCGCGGCCGGTTGGCTGCTTCTTGTCGGCCAGCAGGTGGGTGGTGTTCACGCCAGCAGCCGTCAGTCCTTCTTTGAGACTCGCGCCGGCACCATCATCACCAATGCGGCCAACAAAACGCACATCCAGTCCATTCTTGGCCGCAGCGACCGCCTGGTTGGCGCCCTTGCCACCAGCGGCTTCGATTAAGCCGTCCGCAATGAGCGTTTCGCCAGGCTTCGGTGCGTGATCCACACTAAAGAGCTGGTCAAGGTTGATACTACCAATCAATGCTAAGGTCATAATTATTCTCCTCGCTTGTCTACTAGGCCATTATAAACACCGCGTAAATGGCGGCGCTGAATCTCACTTGTTAATTTAAACTAATCATACCAAATTATGAGGCTGCGACCAAAGACGGTTAGAAACCGGTGTACAAGGTGCGAAAAGCTGAATTTTCGATTTTAAAATTTCTGTTTTTCGCACCTTGTACCTTAGGTTTCTGCCTTTGAGAGCGCAACTTGACTCTAACATACGAGAGCCAATGAATTGAGTTAAACCAATCCGGTGCCAACTGTCGACTGCCTATGGTATTCTGGTAGTATTCAAACTCTGATGCACAGAAAGCGAGGCTACTTATGACTTACGATTACGAAACCGCAGCGAAGAACTACGAAAGTGCCATGATTGACGACCTGTCCGCCCTCATTCGGATTGACTCCGAACGCGACACCGCCCACGCCACCAAGGACGAACCCCTCGGCCCTGGTCCTGCCGAAGGTTTGCGTCACGCATTAGCGATGGCTGAACGTGACGGCTTTACGACCAAGAACGTGGAAAACGTGGCTGGCCGCATTGAAATCGGGAGCGGCGACGACATTCTCGGCGTGCTCAGCCACGTCGACGTGGTGCCTGCCGGCGAAGGTTGGGATACTGATGCCTTCGAACCCGTGTTGAAGGATGGCAAAATCTACGGTCGCGGTAGCGCCGACGATAAGGGACCACTGATTGCAGCCTACTACGCCCTGCGCATTTTGCGTGACCTCAAGGTGCCGTTGAACAAGCGCGTCCACCTGATTCTGGGTAGTGACGAAGAATCCGAATGGTACGGAATGGATCGCTACTTGGCCACCCAGGAAACCCCAACGCTGGGCTTCTCCCCAGACGCCGAATTTCCTATTATTAACGGCGAAAAAGGGATTGCCAGCTTCCTCGTCAGCCAAAACCGCGTTGCGGCAAAGCCGGCTGCCTACACGCTGACCAGTTTCACCGGTGGGATTCGCCCCAACATGGTACCAGTTAGCGCAACGGCGATTATCAGCGGGGCACTGCCAGCCGACTTTGCCGCTAAGCTGCAGGCTTTTGCCAAGGCTAATGGTGTCACCGCCGACTTGAGCACAGACGGCAGTCAGAACACGATTGTCTTGCATGGCCGTGGTGCCCACGCCTCCACCCCAGAAATCGGGATCAATGCCGGGACCTACCTGGCTGCCTTCCTCGACGAATCCGGTCTTGACCTGGATCCTGCCGGCAAGCAGTACGTGGCCAGCATCACCAAACTTTTGCACCAGGACACAACGGGCGTTAAGACCGGCATCAACTACATCGACAAGAAGATGGGTGCCCTGTCCGCAACTGGGGACATCTTCAACTTTAGCCAGGATGGGGACCAGACGATTCTGATTAACGTCCGCTATCCGCAAGGGACGGATGCCGCCAGCATCCGCGACCAGTACGAAACGGCCTTTGGCGTTGACGCGTACACCGTGACCATTGATGGCCACGCTCAGGAACCCCACTACGTTGCCATGGATGATCCATTGGTGCAAACCCTTCTGCAGGTATACACCGACCACACCGGTCTTGAAGGCCATGAAGTGATTGTTGGGGGCGGCACGTACGGCCGGATGCTCGAACGCGGTGTTGCCTTCGGTGCCCAGATGCCGGGCGCACCAGATGTCATGCACCTGCCTAATGAATTCATTAAGGTTGAAGACATTGTGCGAGCAGCTGCTATCTACGCTGATGCCATCGCGCGTCTGGCCAATGATTAACAGCGCAAACGTCCGCGCGGCGCTCCCGCCGGCACTGGCTAACATGCCCATCGTTAGCCTGGCCAGTACGGATTCAACTAATTTAGAAGCCAAACGGCGCTTGGAAGGGGACACTCGTGTCCCCTTCCTTGTGCTTGCAGACACCCAGACGGCTGGGGTGGGCCAGCGCGGCCACAGTTTTACCTCACCTGACAGTAGCGGTCTGTACATGTCCCTAGTCATCCCCCAACCGCGGGCGCTGCACCTACTCATGCCTGCAGCTGGTGTCGCCACAGTGCAAGCTGCGGCCGTCCTTGACGCTGCGCCACTGCAATTGAAGTGGGTTAACGACCTCACGCGCGGTCAAACTAAAATCGGCGGGATTCTCTGCTGGCTTGAGCAAACGCCAACACCCGCAGCCATCATTGGCATTGGCCTGAACATTTTCCCGAATCCGGACAAAATAGCGCTGGCTAGTGATCAGCAAACCGGGACGCTCTACCCAAGCGCACCGCAGTCGGACTTGCGGGGACGACTCGCCGGCCTAATTAGTGCTAAACTGATTGAATTAATGCAAGCACCTGAACAGATTATGCCCGCCTACCGCAAGGCCGCGAGCTACGTCGGTCAGGCAGTGCGTCTCGCAAACGGCGAGCAGCACGTTAACGGCGTCCTGCAAGGTTTCGCCGACGACGGCAGCGTCATCATTCAGACAGCAACAGGTAAAGTGACCGCGGGGAGCGGTTCGATACGTCCGCAGTTATAAGCCGGCTTCTGGTATAATGACGGACAGAGGTGCACGAAACAGTGAAGAACTTACGCAAATTTTTTAAGCAATCACCTAAATCAGCGCAGGACGCGCAAACAGACGGAGACGAGACGCGGCGTGGTCATCAGCGGCGCGAACGGTCGCAGCGGTCAGCTCACAGCGAGTTGCCGCCTTTTAGCAAGGACACCGTTTGGCTCTACATCGACACCGCGCTGCAGACCTTCAAGGGGCTCATCATCGCGGCTGTCGTTGGGCTGATTATCCTCGGCTCACTCGGCCTGGGCTTAGGCATGGGCTACTTTGCCTCCATCATCGACAAAACAAGCATTCCCACCCGGACTGCACTGCGCCGCAACATCACCAACGCCGACAACTCGGCAACGATGTACTACGCGAACAACGTGCAACTGGCTGACGTGAAGTCCGACTTGGTCCGCAAGTCGGTGCCGCTCAACCAGATGTCCCCTTGGGTGCAAAAAGCCGTCGTGGCGACCGAAGATGAGGACTTCTTTAAGCACAAAGGCGTCATGCCTAAGTCCATTATCCGGGCGGTCATTTCCTCCGTTACTGGCGTTGGTAGCCAGACTGGTGGGTCGACCCTCACCCAGCAACTGGTCAAAATGCAGCTACTCTCCAGTGAAACGACCTTCAAGCGCAAGGCGCAGGAAATCATGCTGGCGCAGCGCGTGGACAAGTACATGAGCAAGCAGGAGATTCTGGCGGCCTACCTCAACATCGCCACGCTCGGCCGCAACAACAAGGGTGAGAACATCGCCGGCGTTGAGGCCGCCGCCGAGGGGATCTTTGGCACCACCGCGGCCAAGCTCAATCTGGCGCAAGCGGCGTTCATTGCCGGCTTGCCGCAGAGCCCTTTTGGCTACACGCCATACAATACGAACGGGACTTTCGTCAAAGATCTGAAGCCGGGACTCGCACGCCAGCGGACCGTGCTTTTCCGCATGTACCGGGCCGGCTACATCACCGCTAAACAGTATGCGGATGCCAAGAAGTATGACCTCAAAGCGCATTTCCTGCGCAAATCCAGCGCGGAAAACGGCCAGGAATCCACTGACTTCGCCTACAACGCGGTCTTCAGTCAGGCGGAAACCATCATTGCCGAGAAACTGGCTAAGCGTGACGACCTGACCGTCAGCGAGATGAAGAGTGACTCGAACCTTTACAACCAGTACCTGACATCCGCTGCTACCCTGCTGCGGACCAAGGGTTACAAGATTCACAGCACGGTCATCAAGTCAGTTTACGACAAGATGCAAACGACCATGCAGAACTACAAGTACACCTTCGGCACAACGCACACCTACTCTTATACCGACCCGAACACGGGTGTGCAGAAAACCGCCACGGAGCCGGCTGAAAACGGAACCGTGCTCCTGGACAACAACACCGGTGCGATTCTCGGCTTCGTCGGCGGTGTGCAAAAGGGTGTCAACCACATCTACACCACCCGTTCACCAGGTTCCACGATTAAGCCCATCATCGTCTATGGCCCCGCAATCGAAAACAAGCTGATTGGAAGTGAATCCGCCCTCGCGGACTTCAAGACCAACTTCTCCGGTTACTCGGTCACGGACTATGGTGGCGTCATCCAAAACAAGTTCATCCCAGCTAGCAAGGCGCTGGCTTGGTCTTACAACATCCCCGCCATCAACCTCTACAACGCGGTCCGCAAAAAGATTAACGTGAAGAGTTACATGGAGAAGATGGGCATCACCACCCTGACCAATAACGACTACTCGCAGCTCGGACTGGGTCTGGGCGGTACTGACTACGGGGTTACCTTGAGCGCCCAAGCGAGTGCCTTCTCGACTTTTGCCAACGGCGGCCAGCATGTGAAGTCGTACATGATTTCCAAAATCACCGATCCAAGTGGCAACATCGTCTACCAGCACAAAACCAAGAAAACGCGCGTCTTCTCTAAGGCAACCTCCTACATCATGAGCAAAATGCTCAGTGGGGTTGTCAGCGACGGGACCGCCGCGTCGGTCGGCAGCAGTCTGCTCTTCAACAGCAAGAACTTGATTGGTAAGACTGGGACCAGTAACAACTACCGGGATATTTGGTTCATTGGGAGCACGCCGGGCGTCACGCTGGCTAGCTGGATGGGTTATGACAACAACTACGGGCAAACCTTCAACATGAGTTCCAGTGGCAGTAGCATCAACCAGCGTTACTGGACTGCCCAGATGAACGCCATTTACCAGCAGATTCCCGATCGCCTGAAGGTGAACAAGACCATGGCCAAGCCAAGCACGGTCAAGAGTGTTCTGGTCAACTCGGAAACGGGTTACCCGAACGGCTCTACAACCTTCAATGGCAGTACCGTATCGACGAGCGGCAATGAAGTCGAAAGCCTGTACAACAACTGGAAACCAGGTGCACTGACGAGTCACTTTGCCATTGGCGGGACGAGTGAAAACTACCTCAGTTTCTGGACGCACAGCGCGGATTACGGCAAAACTACCGATGGTAGTGGCAGCAGTTCGGATAACAATTCAACCACAAGCACAACTAGTGATGCATTGACGTCCAGCACCGGGAGTACGAGCAGCAGCAGTTCTTCCTCGTCCTCCAGCTCGGCCAGCATCCTCTACGGATCTTCGTCGTCGCTGACTTCGTCGTCATCGTCGCCTGCAAGTTCTAGTTCAAGTTCATACTAAGACAGAAAACACCCCTACGAACGCTGGTCGTAGGGGTGTTGTCGTATTACTAACACTCATAACTGAGGCCAAGACTGGAACAGATTGACTCAGTCCTAATTGCTTCCACCATGTTATTCACGCAATTATTGAAACCTCCAACTCAGCCACCTGAATGTGGTTAGAACAAAGTGCAAGTAATTGGATCTGCCAGCTCAAATTCGTCAACTGTGCGCGGAATCTGTAGCACACTAGTTAGCCTTTCCCACTGATGGGTGATTGGAGAACCATTGTACTCAAGAGACATCTGGCATCAAAATCTTCAGTCCAACAATCTCTTTGTCGCGGATTAAAATACAATTAGGTTGATCCCCCACTTCGTCACAATGATGCACATAGGGACTGGAGCGGATTGGCGTTGCGACCGGGAAGGGTGTGCGTGCACGCAAAAACGGCAGTGTATGTTTCGCATGTGGTTTTCATGCGAAATGTACACCGCCGTTTTTGCTAGGAGCGGGATTTTGCCACCGGTTTTGCGGCAAAATCCCCAGCGGAAGACCGCGCAGCCAGTCGACCTCGCGCTTTAGCGCGTAGTGAGACGGACACCGTAGGGCGGGCTGAAGCGGTCCCACGCACATCTTTCCCGAGAGCGTAGCCGATCCGGTCCAGTCCCGCCCCTGTACCATAGAAAAAGAGCCCAACACCAGCAACTGGTGTTGAGCCCTATCTGAATTACTTGTCTGAGTTGTTCTTGGTTGAATCGCGCTGGGTGATGTCGAAACCGAGCATGATGGTCTTCTCGTCGATTTCTTCCTTGTTCATCATCTTCGTCAGCAGGCGCATTGCCACAGCACCGATATCGTAAAGCGGCTGGTCAATGGAGGTCATCCGTGGCCGGCTCATTTCGGTCAGCTTGGTGTTGTTGCTTGCGATGATTTCGAAGTCTTCAGGAATCTTCACACCGGCATCACGTGCCGCGTTGAGAATCCCCATGGCCACTTCGTCATCAGCCACAATGGCTGCGGTTGCCTTAGCCTTTTGCAGCTGCTTGAAGATGGACAGACCTGCCTGGTAGCTGTATTCCGTTTCAAAGACGAGGCTTTCGTCGTAAGCGATGCCGGCCTGGTCCAGGGCACTCTTGTAACCCTTGAGGCGGAACTGACCGTTAATCGCTTCATCCAGCGGGCCGGTCACGAGCGCAATACGCTGGTTACCGTTGTCCAGCAACTGCTTGGTTGCCCCTTCAACAGCGGCTACGTAGTCGATGTTGACACTACCTACCTGCTTTTCGGGGTCAATGGAGCCAGCCAGCACAACTGGGGTCTTGGAGCGGTTGAATTCGCTGCGAATGTTATCACTGATGGCGTGGCCCATGTAGATCAAACCGTCAACCTGCTTGGCCAAGAGGTTGTTCACAACCTGAACTTCCTTCTTGTTGTTTTCATCGGAGTTGGCGAGGATGATGTTGTACTTGTACATTGCCGCAACGTCATCAATCCCGCGTGCGAGGCTGGAGAAGAACATGTTCGTCACATCAGGAATAATAACCCCAACGGTCGTCGTCTTCTTAGATGCAAGGCCACGGGCCACAGCGTTTGGCCGGTAATCGAGACGGTCGATAACCTCCAAAACCTTCTTACGGGTAGCTGGCTTAACGTTTGGGTTCCCATTCACAACACGTGACACGGTAGCCATGGAGACGCTCGCTTCCCGGGCAACGTCGTAAATGGTGATTGTTTGTTTTTCCATAATGCTTCAAAGATCCTTTCGCAAAATCAATTATTTTCAATGGACTGCTCATTTTGTTCGTTTTCAAGGATAGCAAAGTAATTCAACAAATGCAAGCGTTTACTGATAATTGCAGACATTTTTTCATAGCTTCTTTCTGAAATTTTGCAAGGACCCGCATGTGCTATACTGGTCGTATCAAACGCTGCCAAAGACAGCCATTCTTAGGAGGCCTTTTTCAATGAATCAACACCTGCAGAACCTGATTAACTGGGTTCAAGACGAGCACCTGGACATTGCTTACATCAGCAATCCCACTAACATCAACTACTTCTCTGGTTTCTTCCAGGACCCAGAAGAACGTGTCACTGGCCTGTTCGTGTTCCCAAACCAGGATCCCTTCCTGTTCACACCGGCCCT
This sequence comes from Lacticaseibacillus songhuajiangensis, assembly GCF_003946025.1. Taxonomy (GTDB): domain Bacteria; phylum Bacillota; class Bacilli; order Lactobacillales; family Lactobacillaceae; genus Lacticaseibacillus; species Lacticaseibacillus songhuajiangensis. Next base: position 13,946 of record NZ_RHNR01000006.1, read on the forward strand.
CTCCATTGAGGAGGTCAAGCGCTCCGGCTGGCCATTTGACGTGTACGGGTACCTCGACCATGAAGACCCATTTGCACTAATTGCAGGACATATCAAGGACCGGAACGCGAACCCTATCAACTGGGGCATTGAAAAAGACGACCTGCCCGTTTACCGCTTCGAGGCCGTCATGCAGCAGTTCCCGAATGCAACCTTCCCTGCTGACGCTTCCCGGTACATTGAACGTGCCAAGTTGATTAAATCGCCTGACGAAATCGCCCTGCTTGAAGCCGCCGGTCGTGAAGCCGATGCCGCCTTTGCAGCTGGTTTTGCCGCTCTGCACAGTGGTGTCACTGAACAGGCCGTTGTCGCCGAGATTGAATACGCCATGATGAAGCGCGGCGTCATGCAGATGAGTTTCGACACGATTGTGCAGGCTGGTGCCAACGCCGCCAATCCGCACGGTGGTCCAGAACTAAACAAGATTGAAAGTGGCCAAATGGTCCTCTTTGACCTCGGGACCGTTCACAAGGGTTACATCAGTGATTCTACCCGTACCGTTGCCTTTGGCCCCATTGACGACAAGCAAAAGGAAATCCACGCCGTCTGCTTGGAAGCCAACCTCGCCGCCATGGACGCTGCCCGTCCAGGTGTGACCGCTGCTGAACTGGACAAAATTGCCCGCGACATTATCACCAAGGCCGGCTATGGTGAATACTTCAACCACCGCCTTGGTCATGGGATTGGAACAAGCACGCACGAATTCCCGTCCATCATGGAAGGCAACGATCTCGTGCTGGAGCCGGGCATGTGCTTCTCCATCGAACCAGGGATTTACATTCCTGGTTTCGCCGGCGTTCGCATTGAGGACTGTGTCCACATCACGGCCGACGGGAACGAACCATTCACCCACACAACCAAGGAATTACAGACCTTCACTGACTAAATCTAATTATGACAAAGGGACGCCACTGCGGCGTCCCTTTTCTTGTCCGCAGAAACTGGCGCGAGTACAAAAAAAGTGGCCCGAAGGTCACTTTGCCTGCATTTAGGAATTAGAACAGCTTCGCCGCCGCGGCATCAATGGCAAGTGGAGCATCAACTATGATGTCCGCACCAGCCTTCTTCAGTTCATGAGCATCCCCGAAGCCATAGGTCACGCCGAGCGTCTTCACGTCATTGTTCTTACCGCCTTCGATGTCCGTGAAGCGGTCACCAATCATAATGCTGCTGCCCTGCTCTGCATCCATATTTTGCATCGCATAACGCAGCACGTCGGTCTTGCTGACACGTGTGCGCTCATCGGCCGAGGCACCGTACGCGCCATCAAAAAGGCTGCGCAGCTTCAGGTGATCGACAATTCGTTCAATCATCACTTCCGGCTTGGACGAAGCCACGGCAATCTTGTAGTCTTGGGCGCGCAATTTCTGCAAGGTGTCCACAATGCCATCGTACAGGCTCAGTTCAAAAATCCCCTTGTCAGTGTAATACTCCTGGTAAGAGGCAATCCCCTTCTTGACGTCAACACCTGGAAAATATTTGTGCATGCTATAGCTGAGACTGGGGCCAATCCAGTCGCGGTACTGGTTTGGTGCCAGCGGGGTCAGGCCCATGTCCTTAATCATGTACTTGATACCATCGACAATCCCGCGTTCGGAATCCGCGATTGTGCCGTCAAAATCAAAGAAGAGTGTTTTCGTCATTTCATAAACTCCATTAGCAATTTTATATTTTGAATCAATGTGTCTAGCATACCCCAGACGACGCGACAGTCGCAAGTGAAGCGCACGGACCACTATTTCCCGGAAAATAGGGCAAAAAAAAGAGGCTTTGCGCCCCTCTTCTTCATTACTGCTCGTCGTTTTCTGCTTCAGTATCAGCAGCTTCATCTTCAGCGGCAACAGTTTCTTCAGCAGTTGCGGCTTCTTCCGGCTTGACGTCTTCAGCAGTTGGTGTGGCTTCGTCCTTCGCCTGGGCAAAAGCACTCTTGCCGTCCACGATGATGTCATCAAAGTCATCATCATCGTTGTCTTCGTCGTCATCGGATTCGATGACAGCACTGCGCAATTCGGCAGTTTCTTCATCGTAATCATCGAGGTTCAAGTCGTCGTCGCCCTGCAACTTGGTCTTGAGGCCAGTCACGAGCTCTTCGGCGCTACCGCGCAAGCTAGTTGCAGCGTCCTTGGCGTATTCGTAGTAATCAGCGGCGCGATCGCCGAGTTCACTACCACTGTTTTCCAGCTTTTCCTTCAAGGCCTTGGTGTTGGCTGGGGCGAGCAGGTAGTTCGCGGCCAGTGCACTGGCGGTCCCGAGCAGGAAACCCCATACAAAGTTCGAATTCTTCGACATCGTGTGTCCTCCTATTTCTTATCCTTGCTAAGTTGATTTTTCAGAATAGAAAATGCTGCCGAGCCGGCGCGTACCGCCATGGAGCTCTTCGCAGATGTTGCGGTCTGGTTAACCCGGGTGCTCAAGTTCTTCGCCGCTTCGTTCAGCTCGGAGACGCTCTCACCAAGATCCCCCATTGCGGTAAAGACTGGGTCAATCGTTGCCACCTTGCCATTGACATCCTCAAGTAGCTCGTTTGACTTAACGAGCAATGCTTCGACCTCGTGGGTCAAGGTGCCAAGTTCATCGTTGACGACGTTCAGTGTCCGCCGTGCTTCCCCAACGGTTGGCTTAACTTCCTTAATCGTTCGACTAATCTGCCAACCGACAATAAGAACTGCCAGTGCGATAATTAAAAATGCAATCGCCGCAATTAGTCCCGCGACTTGTCCAAGTGTCATGCCACACCATCCTTTCTTTGGTTCAGAAACCTGGTTCTAGAATATCATCAAAAGAATGCGCATTCAATTTTTTGACCACATTTTGCCAAAAAAATCCGTTTATTGCCCTGCAAAATTCTGCTACACTTGAAGGCATCAATAACAACGAGGTGATTGGGTGCTTTTCTTAGATGCCCTGGATAAAACAACCAAACAAACGCATGCTTTCATCAATTATTTTTCCCGCATTAACTGGGAAAACATTACGGACACTGTCATTAGCCGCGGCGTGCAGCTCATCATCATTACGCTGGTCTTCTGGCTCCTGCGGCGCGTCGGGCGCTACCTGATCAAGCGCTCCTTCCGCCACTACAAGGCACGTGTGGAGACCGCCGGCCGCACCGACACCATGGCGGCGCTCACGCTGAACACCTTCAGCTACGTGCTGATCTTCTTTTACGCTTACAGCTTCCTGACGGTCATTGGCATCCCCATTGGCACACTGATTGCCGGGGCCGGAATCGTTGGCCTGGCCGTTGGGTTTGGTGCCCAGGGCTTCGTCAGCGACCTTGTGAATGGCTTCTTCATTATCCTTGAAGGCCAGCTCGACGTCGGTGACAGTGTGCAGCTGGGCGAAATCGCCGGCACAGTCACGGCCGTTGGTTTGCGCACCACGCAGGTGGAGAGCACCGACGGCACGCTCAACTACATCCCCAACCGCAACATCACCATCGTGCGCAACCTGTCCCGCAACGCGATGAAGATCACCGTCAATATCCCCATCGCGGCTGCGGCGGATACACCACGCGTGGAAGAGGTCCTGCGCACCGTCAACGAGCAGGAGGCACAAAGCGCCAACCCAATTACCGCGCAGCCGCAACTGCTTGGACTCAACGAAACTAAGTGGGGCGGTCTCTCCTACCAGGTGCTGCTAACGACGCAACCCGGTCAGCAAGCGGCCATGCAGCGCCACTACCTCACTGCCTACGTCGATGCTTTGACCCAGGCAGGCATTCATTTGCAGACGAGCAACAAACAAATGCTGTAAAACTAAAGGGGCTGTGCCAAAAGGCGGTTAGTTCCCGATATACAAGCAAGCACCGACCGGAATCCCGAACTTAGGATTCTGGCCGGTGCTTGTTTGTATGTTAGGGAGCCCTTCGGTGTCCATTGTACTAACAATGCTAGCCACTTTTGCTTGTGCGGCTTTGCCGCCCTTAGCAAAATGGACAGCGTAGCAAGCATTGAGTACAAGTGGCTGCCTTTTGGCACAGCCTCCCTTTTTAGTTTACACAAACTTTTTTCAGCCCATTAACTGGTCGTAATATGACAGGTTAATGCTCATAATCCTGGTACCAAGGCATTTTACTGTAAACGTCGCATACGAGCGACTAACTAGTCACGTGTATTCTCCGCCTTCACCTTCGGCACGAGTTCAAACTCCTTATCCAAGTTGTGCGCAAGGAAGTTGAAACTCTTCATCCATTCGCGGCGGGTCACAATCCCGGTGAACTCGCCCTCCTTACTAACAACCGGCAAGAAGGGATTATCCACCAGCAAATGCATCACTTCTTCAATATCGTAAGGATTCTCAATCGTTGCCACCTGTTTGTCCACCACGTCGTTTACGCAGTGTTCGTCAAGGGTGTCCACATCCAGCTTTTCTAGTCCCAGCATGGTATCCGTAATCATCGGCATCGAGATGAGACCAATGAACTTGTCGCCGCGTGCAACAACCGGGATTTTGGAGTAACGGACTTTAGTCAGCACGAGAAAGGCGTGGGTCAGCGAGTTGTCAGCCTCCAGGGTGGCAACCCGTGATGCGGGAATCAGGAAGTGTTCCTTGTTCTCCATTAACATATTACTAATCGCAGGATCAATCATTGTGTCGTCCTTTCTTTGCCGTGTGTTTCCTCAGACTCTTCAGTATATTCTACCCGCTCCGAACAAAAAATACAGTAGTTAGCGCTAACATTCGATTAATCTTCAAAAGTGAGGCGACAGACGGCCATTTCTCTGGTACAATTTTGGAAGCTTTTTAATTAATTATATGCAATTTTCTAGGAGGAAAATACAGTGACATACGCTTTAGGAGTGCGGTTAGCGGCCGAATTCATTGGGACAGCCATCATGATTGTGCTTGGTAACGGTGCCGTTGCCAACGTCGACTTGAAGGGGACCAAGGGTAACGGGTCTGACTGGATGCTCATCGCGGTTGGTTACGGCTGTGGTGTGCTGATTCCCGCCCTCATGTTCGGTTCAATTTCAGGTAACCACATCAACCCCGCCTTCACCCTCGGGCTTGCCGTTTCCGGGCTTTTCCCTTGGAGCGACGTTCTGCCATACATTCTCGTTCAGTTCGCCGGGGCCATGGTCGGCCAGCTCATCGTGGTTGCCGCCTACAAGCCGCACTACGACCTGACGACCAACACCCAGCACATCCTGGGGACCTTCGCGACCATCGACGCAACCAAGGACAAGCTGAATGGTTTCCTCAACGAATTCTTCGGGACCTACATCCTGATTCTCGGTGCCCTCGGGATTACCAAGGCACCATTCTTCGCTAAGGATATCGGGATTGCCCACTTCGGGCTTGGTTTCCTGGTTGCCACACTGGTTGCCAGTCTGGGGGGCCCAACCGGACCTGCCCTGAACCCTGCGCGTGACCTCGGTCCCCGTATCGTGCACGCCCTCCTGCCACTGAAAAACAAGGGTAACTCCGACTGGGGTTACTCCTGGGTTCCAGTCGTTGCCCCAATCGTGGCCGGTATCGCCGCGGTCGCAACGTACAAGTTCATCTTCATGTAAACCAATGAAACACAAAATGCCCACCCCGGCGCAAACCGAGGCGGGCATTTTTAATACCATCAATTCCAGCAATGAATTAGTTTGTACGTACAGCCATTCGCCGTTTGCGCCACCAATACCACGCGGCCACAATCAGTAGGCCGATCCACGCCAGCGGTGCCAGGAGCAGCAAGAAGCGCGTCCGCGCACTCTCGCGATACTGTAGTTCAATGACGTTTGTCCCCTTGTGTTGGGCAGTAATGATTGCCCCAATGTCACTACGGTCATAATCGCTCCGGTGCAGCAATTTACCGTTCAGCCACACCCGCGTATTCTCGTATGCCACAGCGGGAATCTGCACAACGTCACGCTTCTTAGCTGTCCAGCTAACGCGAAGCTTGCCACCGCTAAGCACTGTCTTTCGGTACTTGGCGTTGCGTTGCGTAATCTGCTGGTAGTAAATCGCGTAGGGACTCGCCTCATCCAGTAGCTGGTTGTAAAGCTTGTACGCTGCCTTATCAATCTTCTTACCAATCTGTCCGGGCTCTGCCGTTTTGGATGTCGTGAGCGCCACGAGCTGATCGTGGTAGAGGCGGTACTGACTGTTGTCCTGGAACCACTGCCAAGACTCACTAGGTACCGGCAGGTAGTCCGGCGTCCCCTTCGCCACCATGCTGAGTCCCGCTGCCAGGTCCGGACTCATGAACGCGGTGCGCACCTCCTGCATATCGTCCGCGCTGAGCGTCACGCTCGCAGTCGACTGCAGGACCTGAGGCTTGTTCCAAGCCTCAGCACTGCGGGCCACGTCACTGACCGTTTGGTAAGCCAGAAGCACCACGCCGAAGACAATACTCAGACGCAGCGCGCGTTGCAACAAGTCGTGCGGCTTGAATTTTGCCAGCTCACCACTCAGGTGCGTGAGCCCCATGCCCAGTGCCGCGAGTAGCAACACTGCGGCAACGGCAGCAAAACGCGACGGAAACTGCAGGAAAGAGCCCACCACGTTCCACTTCGCGACAATGCGGTTCCACGGGACCAGCGGACTGGCCAGCAGCAGGAACACCGTCCCCACACCCGCGAGCAAGGTTTCCATCAGCTCGCGATGGCGCCGCAAAAGCAGGCTGATAATCTCGGCGCAAAAGAGCACCGTGCAGACGAGCCCGAGGCTGCCACCCAGCGTGCCGCGGCCATAACTGCCGAAGGATAGCTTGCTGGTGTACGTACCGGAATTAAGCGGCATGTACGGCGCCATCACGTGATTCGTGCCGAAAACCTCCAGCAGCGCGCCCCAGACGTTGGCCGTCAGAAGCAGTGTTAGTCCGACTGCCAGCATAAAGTGGCCGGCAAAACGCCAGCGGTTCGTCGTCCGGACAAAACCAACCACGGCAAAAGGCACCAGGGCCACACACACGAGCAGCGAACTAAGGGCGTGCGTCTGCACGAGAATGGCCATACTGAAGGCCAGTGGCAGCACACCAATCGGATTGCTACGGTTTTGCACCATCCGGACGCCCTGGATGAGCACCCAAGGCATGAGCGCCGCACCCCAGGCCATGAATTCCTGCGTGGTCAGCCACGTCGGCACCCACCCCGCCAGCATGAACACCAGTGCCATGCTGGTCGCCCAAAAGCGGCTTGCGCGCAACTTGCGGCCGAGCACGTACATGCCGCTACCGGCGATGAACTCCAGCGCAAAACCAAGCACGAGTTCCAACTTGAACCAGCCGCCCAGGTGCAGTAGGAGCCAGCCAATTGCATAGGTGAGGTATGGGCCGTAAAGCGCGGTCACAATGCGGCCGGATTGCTGAAAGGCATAGTTACTCTGGAAATAAGAGAGGTTGTGGTGCTGAATTTGCATCGCCGCCTCGTAGAATCGATTGAAGTGGAAAATCGAATCCACACCCAAGATGATGCTGTGGTTTAGCAGCTGGGGCAGCACCACCAGCAAACTCACCAGCCCAATCACTATGAACGGACTGCCGCCTTTGAGCCACGCCCGCATTCGTGTTCTTTGCACAATTTCGCCGCCATTTCTTCTCGAGATATTATCTAATTAAGCATAACGGATAATGCGGTCGAGCACACTGTCTGATCATTATTTTGGGACAAAATTTAAAGACTATGTCTCAGCAAAAGGCAAAAGCACCGCCAAACCAGCAGGTTATGCTGGCTTGACGGTGCGCTTAATCCATTGAATTGCTACATTTCCGTCAGTCGGTACGGCCGCAATGCATAAAAGGTCTCAATGACTGGTGCGGGACTCAGCGGCAACCAGCGGCGAACGTAAGCACTCAAATTATCGTCTGAGCGCCAGATCAGCGACACCTGCGGATATATCCGGCGCAAGTAATCGAAGACAAAGGGGAGTAAGGTGTGCATATCCGTCGTCTCCCGCGCACTCATGACCTGAATGCACGCGCCGCCCTTCACCACTGTGGTGACCGCAAAGGCCACAACTTCACTATCTGCCAGCAGCAGTAGTGGCGCCTTGGCAATCTGGACTTCACCCAACTTACGGAGCACGGTGCGCGCGTTCAATGTACCCGCGTTCAAGTTCATTTCCCGCCGCACGCGCCGGTAGAGCTTCACCGCGAATTCATTTAAAAGTTGCGGTCGCTGCAGCAGATCCTGATAGCTGAGTACCCGTCCCGCAGCCACCTTTTGCGGCCGCATCTGCAGCGTTTGCGCGTCGATTCGCGCTACCGCCCGCATCCGGTCGGCGATGAAAGCTTCGTTAGCAACGAGCCAGCGCGTGAACTCTGTCCGCGGCAAGGCGTCTTCACAGCGCAGCGCTTCGTTCGGTCCCGCTAGCGTCCAGAGGTGCGCCGTAATTTTGCGTCCATAACGCTCGGCAAAACCTTTTCCCGGCAGGCAGTACGCGGCAAAATTCAAAACGCCGGGGCGACTCTTTGCGCGCCAAGTCGTCCACACTGCACGCACTTCGCCCTCATCCCGGAGCAACTCCAGATGCCGAGCGTGCTTGCGCAGACTGCGCAACACAATCTGCGGCGCAGCAAACAAAACATTTTCCACAGCCGGCAGTTTCACATGTTCAATCTGCATTAGCCGCGCCCCGTCTTTCCGTCGTCTTGATCAAGTCCCGCGTTCATGCGCACGAGCAGGTTTCGAGTCGGCGCCGGTTGCCACGGCAACAAATCCCACACCAGCTGGTCGCATTCGGAATTGGACGCGAACACGCCGTTCAGCACCGGCGCCCCTGTGTTCTGCGCAAAAGTAATCACGGTCGGCAAAAATTGGCGCATGGCATCCAAATTAGCCGCCCATTTCCAACCGAGCAGGAGCTCACCCGCAGCGTTACGGCGCAACAAGCCGTATGCCTGCACGGTGCCATCTTGCAGCAGCACTAGGGGTGCCGTCGTCAGCAAGCGGTCAAGCACCACCCGACTCCAGGTTTCCTCGTCGTAATCTTCAATGGGCACTGCGCGCTGCGTATCATCAAACTGCTGCCAAGTGAGGTTCAAAAACTGCTGCGCAAGCTGGTCATCCCGCATCACCGCTCGACCGGCCAGTACTTGACCTGCTTGCGGCGGTACTGAGCCGGGCAACTGTAAATTTTGCAAATCCAGTCGCGTAGCCGTGGACAACATGACAGCGCGAAAGTCCTGCGTCAGCAGCCAGCGGCCAAAGTCACTGGCCGGCACGGTATCCGCGAACATTAGGCCGCGCATGCGGCCGGCTTCAGCCATCAGTTCTGCGAGCACCTGCACCCCAACGCGCGAATAATCGGTGACATCACGGGCAAATGCGGCGGCGAAGGTCAACAGTCCTGGGTGCAAGCTGTCGACCCAGTGGGTCCAGACCGCGCGTAAGGTGCCGTCGCTGTACACGCCGCCAAGGTTCTCAGCGTGGTCGACAAGCGCCTGGTGTGCGGGATGATCTTGCGCGTAATGCCGGAGCAAAATCTGCGCGTCATCCAGTGTAATTTTGCGAATCATCTTCTGGCCTCCGGGGGCTTAGCGCGTAAACACCTGCGTCAGCTGTGGCTGCATGCCATTGCGGGTCCCGAACTGCACCTTAATCTGCTGGTCATCAACATCAATCAGTGCGTACATTCCGCCCAACTTGGCCAGCGGGCCGCGTGGCTGCGAGATACTGCCCGGGTTCACCACCACAATGCCGCGGTGCTGTTCGGCCAGCGCCACGTGCGTATGACCGTAAATAATCAGTTGCGCGTTTGCCGCCGCACCGGCATCGAGCAACTGGTCCAGGCCGCTGCGTACGCCGTAGTAGTGGCCATGGGTCATGAAGACGCGCAGTCCGTTCACATCGGTGGTCAAAGTCTTGGGAAAACTGTCATCCCAATCCATGTTGCCGACCACCGCCTGATAGGTCTTGAAAACTGAACTGCTGGCTTCCAGCTCCGAGTCGCCGGCATAGAAGTACGCCGCGCAATCTGGATACTGCGTGAGTAGTTCTTCCAGAATCAGCTTGTCACCGTGCGTGTCGCTTACTGCCAAAATCCGCATCAGAGAATCCCCCTTGAATTCAACTTATCCCCTAGCTCCCGCAGCGCCCGACCGCGGTGGCTGATTGTGTTCTTCTGGTCTAGTGTCAGTTCGGCCATCGTCTTGCCCAATTCCGGCAGGAAGAAGAACGGGTCGTAACCGAAACCGTTCTCGCCCTTCGGCATCACGCCGATTTCACCGGCCACATCCCCGTTCGCGACCACGTCCTCATCGGGGCGGTCCGGGTGCGCCAATACAATCGTCGTGTGGAAGTGTGCCGTGCGGCTCTTCGATTCGGCGTCCGCGAGGCTAGCAAGCAGCTTCGCGTTGTTGGCCGCATCGTTGTGGCCATCCCCCGCATACCGCGCGGAGAAGACGCCAGGCGCCCCGTCCAGCGCGTCGACCATCAATCCGGAATCATCCGCAATCACGGGCAGGCCGAGTTGCTTGCTGTAGCCGTCAGCTTTCAGCCGCGCGTTCTCTTCAAAAGTCGTCCCAGTTTCTGCGACTTCTTGCACGTCTGGGAACTCATCTAAGCCGCGGGTTTGCACCCCGCGCTGGGCGAAGAACTCACTAATTTCGGCAATTTTGCCCTTGTTTGAGGACGCGACCACCACGGTGTTGCCCTCATCGAGTGCGGGATCACGGTAATCCCTGGCTTCACCGGTAATGTCGACGTGACTTGCCTGCAAATCATCCATGTTCAGCCAACTACCGGCAATTTCCTTGAACATCTGCGGGTTGCCCGTCGTGTAGAATTCACGGCTGCCCCGCGTGTGCTTGGCACTCGCCAAATCAAAGTAGTCCAGCAGCACTGATACTTCGCTAACCGTCTCCATGCCGGAATCAATCAGTTTCACATCCGCGCCCATCGCCTTTTGGATGAACGGCCGCAGAAGTGGGTAGTGCGTGCAGCCCATGACCAGCGTGTCCACGTCCTTGGCGCGCATTGCGGCGAGCGTTTCGTCCACAATGCGCTCGGCGATTGGATCTTGGTACTCATTGCTCTCGACTACCGGCACAAACTTCGGGGCGGCAAGGCTGAAGACGTCAATGTCTTCGTTGCGTTTATTGATGGCCTTTTGGTAGGCACCACTTGCCACTGTGCCCTCCGTGGCGATGACGCCGACGCGGCCACTACGCGTCGCCTTCACGGCAGCGCGCGAGCCAGGTACGATGACGCCAATCACGGGAATCGGCAGCTTCGCCTTCAGGTCTTCCAAAGCCGCTGCAGTGGCGGTGTTGCACGCAATCACGAGCATCTTGATGCCTTTGCGCAGCAAGAAGTTCGTCATCTGCCAGGTGAACTCGCGCACCTGAGCTGCGGGCCGCGGCCCGTAAGGCAAGCGCGCCTGGTCGCCGATGAAAATAATGTCTTCATGTGGTAGCTGCCGCAGTGCCTCGCGCACAACGGTCAAACCACCCACGCCGGAGTCCATAAACCCAATTGGTGAATTGTTCAATGTCTCTACCACGCTTTCTGTGTTATCTGCTGAATATCATGTCGACTGTGCGCAGCCGTCGCGCGTCTGGTATGGCTACCCAAACGGCACCGGTGCGACAAACGCAGTTGACTGTTTCGAATAATGCCTGAAACTACATTGTTAACCGCTTGCAGTCGAAAAGCAAGTCTTGCACGCATAATCATTCCGATTTGCGCAGTTATAGCAAAATATTAAAACGGCTTTACTGCTTTTAGTGCAAACTTTCTGTATACTATTAGGTGAAATTAGGAGGCGCCACCATGGCTGACACACAATATACAGAATTGATGACTTCAGAACTAGAGACCCCATATTTTGGGCAACAGATGCTCCGGGACGTGCTGATTCCCAACCTGCTGGGCGCCAAAACCAGCGGCATCATGTACTTCGCGGGCCGCGACTTAGCGCCGCGCGTTCCGGTCACCGATGAACAAATTCCCGACTTGTTTGCCAAGCTGGGCTTAGGCACCCTGACCCTGAACAAAAATAAGGTCAAGCTGCGGACATACACCCTGTCTGGAGAAGTTGTTGCGACGCGGATCAAGAACTTCCCGGAAGCAGACTTTCAGTTTGAAGCCGGTCTGATTGCCCAACTCGTACAACAAGTGCTCGGCATGACCACCGAGGCCGCCAGCAACGTCGACAAACGCGGTGGCAGCGTTGAACTGACCTTGAGCATTGACCCGAGTGAGGAACAGACGATTATCTCGGCAACCCGCCGCGACCGTTAAGCACATGCATACATCCGTTGACTGTCAGGCACATTGACTTTACTACGCAGTCGCGTGCCAAAAGGCAGCCAGTCGACCTAGCGCTTTAGCGCGTAGTGAGACGGACACCGCAGGGCCACCTAACATACAAAGACGGTCCAGCTAGAATCCTAAGTTCGGGATTCTAGCTGGACCGTCTTTGTATACCGGTGGCTAACCGCCTTTTGTCACAGCCTTTTATTTAGTCAGTGTACTTAGCAAGGGTCTGTTCGAGCTGTTCCTTGGTGTGGTAACCAATGAGCTTCTCAACGACCTGGCCGTCCTTCTTCACGATGAGGGTTGGGATTGCCTGAATGCCGAAGTTCTTTGGCGTTTCGGGGTTCTGATCCACGTCCATCTTGGTAAACTTTACTTTATCGTTAGCGCCCTCGAGCTTCTCAATTACAGGGGACTGCATACGACAAGGACCACACCATGTTGCCCAGAAGTCGGTCAAGACGACACCCTGGTCAGTTTCAGCGGCAAAATCGTTATCTGTTACTACTTTAACCATTGTTTGTTCCTCCCTCTTACTTTAGGTAAGTTAATTGTACGAGATTTGTTTGCAAAAGTAAAGCTTTGCGCAGAAGACGTACAAAATTCATCCAGCTGTTCATAACTTAATTCTAGCAAAACGCGGTGACGTAACCAAATTAGTTGTTTGATTGGGAACGGGATTGGGTCGGATTAGCTCCACGAACGGGGACGGGCTGGCGGGGACCGCTTCAGCCGGCCCTGCCGTCTGCCTAACAACAGCTTATGTGACGCCTTCATGTAGTTTTTAGTAACAAGGCTTCTACTCGCGAATTCAGGTAAGCCAATCGGTGCGGAACGTTACTAAGTCAGGGCAACACCACTTAGTCGTGGGAAGGGCTGGACGGAGCGTTTGGGAACGAAGTGGCGCAAAGAAAATGAGCAGTGTATACCCGGCATGAATTTAGCCGGGTGTACACCGCTCATTTTCTCGGGAGCGCAGATTTGGCGTGGGCCTCGGCAAATCTGCCAGCGGAAGACGGCAAAGCCGGCTGCAGCGGTCCCCGCCGCGTAGTTCTCAAACGCGGAGCCCAGCTGTTCTCACACCGAAGGTAGCCTTACTTGAACACGGCAATCGTTGCCCCGCTACCACCGGAATTAGCCGGTGCGTAGCCGAATTTCTTGACATTGCGGTTCTTCTTCAGGTACTCGGTGACCCCGTTGCGAATCGCACCAGTCCCGAGCCCGTGAATAATCGTGACCTGCGGATAGTTCGCGAGCAAGGCCGCATCGATGTAGCTGTCCAGATCCGCCATCGCCTCGACATAGCGCTTGCCACGCAAGTCGAGTGAGGTACCGGGGCCGCCGCCCACTGCGCCCTTAACGGATGGAATGTGGCGTTTGGCCTTAGGTTCGCCGTCATGGGCGCCGAGCTTCTCCAGCCCGTTTTCAGCGACCGCCATCTTGATGATGCCGACCTGCACCTGCCACTGCTTGTTGTCGAGCTTCTTAATCAGCGTTCCGTTCTGGCCGTACTGCAGCACCTTGACGTTGTCGCCAACGTGCAAAGCCACCTTATTCTTGGCCTTACGCAGTACCTTATTCTTGGCGAGCGGGTTGTCCTCATGCAGACCGTTGAGTTTGGTCTTGGCCGCAATCAGCTTGTCGTCCTTAATTACCCGCGGCGCATCGTGCTGCATTTTGCGCAGGTCCTTGATGATCTTGTCCGCTTCGGTTTGCGCGTTCAGCACAATTGCATTGGCCTGCGAACGGGCGTCGCGCAGCTGCTTGTCGCGGCGTTTATTCAGGTCATCGTAGGCCTTCTTGAGGTCGTTATGCAGCTGCGTCGTCTTGTCCAGCTCCTGCTGGAGAGAAGAGTCGGTCATGGCCGCAGCCTGGCGCTCCTTCTCCAGGTCAGAAATCATGTCGTTGAGTTCGTGCGAGTCACTACTAATCAGCAACTTGGCGCGGTCAACGATGCTGGCGGACAAACCCAGACGGCTGGCGATGTCGAAGGCGTTACTACGCCCAGGCACCCCAATCAGCAGCTTGTAGGTTGGCTGCAAGGTGTCGACGTCAAAAGCCATCGACGCGTTAATCGTCTTGGGCGTGTTGTAACCATAGAGCTTCAGTTCTGGGTAGTGTGTTGTCGCTACGACATCGCTCCCCACTTCGCCGACCGCATCCAGAATGCTGATGGCCAGCGCTGCCCCTTCTTGCGGGTCGGTCCCGGCACCCAGTTCGTCAAAAAGCACGAGCGAGCGGGCGTCAATTTTGCTCAGAATATCGATGATGGTGGCCATGTGGCCAGAGAAGGTCGACAGGTTCTGTTCAATCGACTGCTCATCCCCAATGTCCGCGAAGACGTTACTGAAGACCGCCACGCGGCTTTCTTCATGGGCCGGAATGAACAAACCAGACTGGGCCATGATTTCGACCAGTCCCAATGTCTTCAGCGTGATGGTTTTACCACCGGTGTTAGGCCCCGTGATGACAATCGCCTGGTAATCGCCGCCGAGCTTAATGTCGTTGGCCACCACCGTCTCCTGGTTCAGCAGCGGGTGCCGTGCCTGAATGAGATCAACCACGTTGTTCGGATCAATAATCGGTTCAGTTGCCTTAATGGCCGCCGCGTACTTGGCCTTGGCGTTGATAAAGTCCAGATAGCCAATGACGCGCGCGTTGCCGAAGATCGAATCAATTTCTGGTTCCACCGCGGCCGACAATTCAGCCAAAATGCGGGCGACTTCGCGCTGTTCGCGTAGTTGCGCCTCGCGCAGATTGTTGTTCAGGTTGACAATGGCTTCTGGTTCGATGAACAGCGTCTGGCCCGAAGCGGACTGATCGTGGACCACACCGCCGAAGCGGTTCTTGTTTTCGGCGCGCACCGGAATCACGTAGCGGTCGTCGCGAATCGTCACAATCGGGTCACTCAGGTACTTGGCACTGGCACCACGGGTGAAGCCTTCCATGCGGTCACGAATCTGGCTTTCAATTGCCTTAATGGCGCGCCGAACGCCGGCCAGTTCGGAACTGGCTTCGTTGGCCACGTTGCCATCGTCGTCAATTGCCCGCTTCAACCGGCGGGTCAGCGCGGGTAAGTCGCTCAGCTCATCCTTGAGCGTGTACAAGCGGCGCAGCTCCACCAGTTCGGACAAGTCATCGAAGAAGTCGACGAGCGTGCTAACGGTCTGCAGCACCCGGCTGATACCGGACAGTTCCTCCCCGTTGAGCACCCCGCCAATGCGGACGCGCTTGAGACTCTGGCTGATGTCTGGTAGCGACGGGATTGGAATGCCGCCGCGCAGTCGCAGAATTTTGGCCCCATCGGCCGTTTCGTCCAGCATCTCCTGCACCTTCTCGGGATTAGCCCGCGGTTCCAGGCGGCTGGCGATTTCGTTACCCTTTGCGGTAACGGTGTGCTGCATCAAGGCAGCACGAATGCGCTCGAATTCGAGCGTTGTGAGTATTTTCTTTTGCACTTTTTATTCCTCTTTATTGCTGAAAAAAGGGACGCGAACAAATTGTCCGGGTCCCTTCTGTGTGTCGAGCCTCAGGCGGCAATCCACCAGTTGGCGATAAAATGTGACAGTACGGGGGTGTACCGCACCATCAGTACAGCCGCTTCCGAATGTCCAAGCACGTTTTGCAGGCCGTTAATCGGCACGAGGGCCAACACGAACAGCACAAACAGCATGAAGACATAGCCGCACAGCAGGTTAAGCACCCCACCAGCGAGCTTGTTGACGAGTTCGTCGCCGTAGTCAAAATACTCCAGTTCCTTCACAGAAAGTGCGAGCAGGTGCACCAATGCCCAGCAGATTGCGAAGACGAAGAGGAAGGAGATGCCGTAGTAAAAGGCGGTATCCAGCTTCAAGGCGACGTCATTGCCAAAGAAAACGAACTTACTATTAATGGTTGCGGACGGATATGGCACCCACAAATTGAGTAAGGGGCGGACAACCCCTGCGAGCACACCGGCAACCATGGCACTCACGAGGTAACCAATGGTGTAAGCGGCCTGGAACGCCATTCCGCGCCGCGCGCCGGCGTAAAAACAGTACGCCAGAAACGCGACAATTACTAAAGTTAACATCTAATCTCCACGCCTCAAGCTTCCTGCTGATCAACAATTTGCTGCGCCGACGCCTTCACTTGGTCCGCTAGGGCGTTGAATGCCAGCAGAATTGCGGCATCTTCAGTACTAATATCCGGCTGGAGACGATTAATCTGGTCAAGCTGCTCGTTGAGCATCTTCGTGACCGCATCGAACTCTTGCGTGCTACCGGGGCCAATCAAGGTGTAATGTTTCCCGGCAATGGTCGCCTTATAGCGCCGTTTCTCCTCTGCCATGCAGTCTCCGCCTCCTCACTAGTCATGTTTTTACCGCTCATTTTACCATAGAGTGCGGGGCGGGCACAATTAGGGCGTGATTTAGACCGATTACTCATCAATTCGCTAATTCATCACAACAAAATGTGTTGAGAAAAAAAGACGTGCTACCCGCAAAAATTCTGTGTGCATATCTCAAATAGCAGTCTTCTCCAATCAATTTACTGAAAATCTTCAGCAGTTGCCCATCCCTGTGCAATCGTATATTGCACAATACTTTGGTGAACTTCTGGCGCAAAAATTAACGCTCCCGCCTTCATCACTGCAATCAAGTGTGCATGATTTGCCGGCGAGGGGTCAGCAAAATCCTTGTGCAAGGCTTCCAACGATACCAAGTTGTATCGCTGCATCGCATTCTCAGGAATAGTCTGAGTAAGACACCGCATTTCAGCGGTTGCTTTGCCCATGATGTCAAGCTGCCGCTCTATAGCCGCGCGTTCTCCGATGGCTGCACAAAACGAAATCACTCGTCTAATTACTTGCGGTTCAACGGCCAATTTATCCATCATCTTAATTTGCCGTGCAACCCATTGCCAACCAGTCGCTAACGGAACATACTCCAAGCTCAAGCTGAAAAGCATCCCTTCTAAGCGGCTAAATTCTGTAATATTGGCCAAATACTGGTCGAGCTGGGCAACTACTTCAGGGGCCATATTTTGTCTACCTTCATCATGAATACTCAACAATTCTTTGATGACGGCAGTTGCGACCGCTAAGAAATCGTTACGCATTCCTGGAACCTTCAGGGCATTTAATTGGGTCAGTAGATGCACCGCGTTCTCTTCGTTCCAATCCTCAGAGGCAAGGTAACGCCAATCTTCCAGGTTGTCTTCTGATAGTATCAGTCTGTAAATTAAGTCCTCGTAATCTAGCCCCAAAGGAATCGCCATCTGCGCAATCACACTATCCGCTAGTTCAATATCGCCATGCTCAAAACGGGACATACTGGCAACAGACCAATCGCCACGTATGTCTTCAAGGGTGACACCACGATCATGGCGTAAGTGTTTAACTAGCGCGTTCAAGGTTTGTGTTGCCATGGCTATGCCTCCGTCCCGGGTACGTCCCGAATTACTTTTGTTGCCAAATCGGCAAAATATGCGCGCATATGGTCAAGTTCCAGCAACTTCAGCTTGTCCAGAAATTGACTCACATTCTGGCGTTTGTCAGCGACTGATGACGGTTGAATCACCAAATCAAGAAATTGAATGGTGAGCGAATCCTCACCATCATAGCCGTTTAATGCGGCTTTTTTAAGTTGCGGCCCGCATAATTCGACGGCTTCTTCATCACGGCGGCTCAGTAAAATTAAGAAGACGCGTTGCAGCACCCGCACAAAATAATCGTTATACGCCGGCATTGCATCGCTTTGCTGGATGACCGCGCGCTTGAAACTACGCTTCAGTGTAGGTGAATCTAGATGCGGTGCGGCCAACCATAATAGACCGTAGTCAAAAATTATCCAATCGCGCGCCCGAAATAATATGTTCTGAATCCGCTCTTGCTCTGCTGGCATCAGCAGCTGTTCCTGGTCTGTCTGCAAGGCTTCCTGCCGCGTTGAAAGAATAGCTGCAACAACATCTACTAATTCGCTAGATGCGCCATGCGTGCGCGCTTTGTAAAGACGTACCGCCTCCGGGGCAGCACCTGACTGCTGATCAAAGCGGGTGATATACAAGCGATCAATCAATTGTTTGAAGGGCGATAAATACTCAATTGCGTGTTGCTGCAAGTCCCAATAACGCACGCCCTCCCTTTGCATGACCGAGCGCAAGCGATCACCACTGATTCGTGTCTTGCCGTTTTCAAAGCGTGATAGCGTCGAAGCCGCATCGGGGGATGCAGCACGCAAGCTAATGTGCCGCTGTTCACGATAAGACTTCATGAAGCGACCCAAATTGAACTGTTCCGCCATGTCCCAATCCTCCTTTGCGAATCAATTTATTAATGTGAAGCTCAAACTACCGAACACGACCCGTTTACTCAGGGTTAAAAAGGTACCCAAAATCATTATCTCGGAGTACATTTTATTGCATAAAGCAAAACAACATCGGCTATTATGTACAAAATAATTCAACAAACACCGCAACGGGAGACCGTCTAGATTTTTAAATACTATCGTAATACGATAATGATGGTTGAACAAAGACGCCTAACTCTCAGAGGTGGTAGGACACTCCTGAGGGCTCGGCGCCCACATTCAAAAGTAAAGAAGGTGACAGTCATGACCGAATTCCTTGAGCTACTCGGTTTTATTGGCCACAATGGTTAATGCCATTGCTACTTCTTAGCTCCTGAACACCTATAGCATATAATTGTTCGTGTGTTCGTTCAACTGGCACTTACAATGTATGCTTAAGCATTCGTTCATGCCCCAGTTCGCCCCTCGGCGTCCTGGGGTTTTTGTATCTCCACGCAAAAAGGCCGGCGCTTGCGCGCCAGCCTTTCCTTGCGGTAACTTACTGCATGTCGTCATCGGCGAGGAAAGTGTTCAGCACTTCCTCAACCATGGACCATTCATCGTCATCCTCGATTGGGAACAAGTCGCCGCTTGCGGCATCCCCATTCTTATCAGGGGTGTATGAGAAGGCCTCAATCTGCACCTCGTCATCATCGTCTTCAGCAGCTTCTGGGTAAAGAAGTACGTATGACTTACCGTAGTCTTCAGAGTCAAAGGTGAAGAGGACGTTGTACAGCTCTTCGTTACCCTTGTCATCGATAAGAGTAATCTGCTGATCGTTTTCGCCTGGGCGAATTTCTTCTTTTTCAGCCATTGTTATCCTCCTTCGCAAGCGCGGTCAACTTGCCGCGCGCATCAAGATAGTTTTGTAAGATGAACTGGGCGGCAAGCTTGTCAATTGCTTGTTTCTGCTTGCGCCGTGAAACATCTGCCTCGTCGATTAACACCTTGTAGGCAGACACTGTGGTTAGACGCTCATCGATGAAATCGATGGGCAAACCGAACTTTTTGTCGAGTCGCGAAGCAAACTCACGCGTCTTTTCAACGCGCGGACCCTCGCTGTTGTTCATGTTCTTGGGCAAGCCCAGCACGAACCCCGCGATGTCATGTTCCTTCACCAGTTGTTTGATGCGTCCCATACCGAAGTTTCCAGCATTCTCGTCAATCGGGATGATTTCGAGACTTTGCGCCGTCCACCCTAACGGATCAGATAACGCAACGCCAACTGTCTTGGACCCAACGTCCAGCCCCATGAGTCTGGTCATTGCTTCTCTTTTCCGAGGTAGTTACGAACGAGTTCCTCGATAATCTCATCCCGTTCGAACTTCCGAATCGTGTTACGCGCGTCGTTGTAGCGCGGAATGTACGCCGGATCCCCTGATAGCAAGTAGCCGACAATCTGGTTAATAGGGTCGTAACCCTTTTCTTCCAGCGCTGCGTACACCGTCTTCAATGTTTCACGGACGTTCTTGGAGTCGTTATCCCGAAAATCAAAATGGACTGTTTGGTCTAATGAACTCATACTACACACCTCTATTCCTTATGCGTTCACGTTTATTTTACTTGATAGTGCACAAAAGTACAAACCAATGTTAAGCGTTTTCGAGAACGTTCTTCGCCTCGGCGAGTGCCTTGGTGATGCCGTCTGGATTCTTCCCGCCGGCTTGGGCCATGTCGGGACGACCACCACCGCCGCCACCAACCATTGGCGCAATGGCCTTGATGAGGTTCCCGGCCTTCACACCCTTGGCGATGGCATCCTTGCTGGCAGCAGCGAGCAGGTTCACCTTGCCGCCGGCGTTGACCGCGAGAACGAGCACGTCGGACGCACCCTTTTCCTTCCACTGGTCAGCCAGCTGACGCAGTTCGTTCATGCCCGCAACCTGCACTTCCTTGGCAATCAGGGAGAAGTCGCCAACCTGCTCGGCACTTTCGAAAATGCTGCCGGCAGCCTGACTGGCAATCTTACTCTGCAGAGCAGCGATGTCCTTCTGGGCATCCTTCAGTTCCTTCTGCAGACTCTTGGCCTTTTCAGGCACGTCGTCAAGCTTCGCTACCTTCAGCTCGCCCGCCGTCTGCTTGAGCGTTTCCGCCTGGCCAGACAGGTATTCGAAGGCTTCCTTGGAGGTCACGGCTTCGATCCGGCGCGTGCCGGCCCCGATGCCGCTTTCGCTGGTGATTTTGAACAAGCCCAGTTCGCTGGTGTTACTTGGGTGGGTCCCACCATCGAATTCCTTGTTGAAGTCGCCGATGGAAACCACGCGCACCACGTCGCCGTACTTGTCACCGAACACGGCGATAGCGCCGAGCTTCTTGGCACTTTCAATGTCAGTTTCAATGGCGGTGATTGGCATAGCCTTCCAGATCTGCTCATTAACCATCTGTTCAACTTGCTGGAGCTGTTCTTCCGTCACCTGACCGAAGTTGGTGAAGTCAAAACGCAGGTAGTCGGGTTCCACGAGGGAGCCGGCCTGGTGCGTGTGCTCACCGAGAACGTTGCGCAGGGACTGGTCGAGCAAGTGGGTTGCGGTGTGGTTCAGTGACACCTTGTGGCGGCGCTGCGTATCCACGTCCAGCATGTACTTGGCACCCTTAACCAGCTTGCCGCTGACAGTCAGCGTGTGCAGGTTCTGGCCGTTTGGCGCATGCTGCACGTCCGTCACGGTTGCGACAACATTGCCGTCAGTATCCTTCACGGTCCCGTGGTCGGCCACCTGGCCACCCATTTCGGCGTAGAACGGTGTCTTGGCGAACACGACGCGGGCGCTGCCAGATTCAACGCTGTCTTGTGCGGCGTCGTCAACAACGATGTCGGTCAGTTCAGCGTCGTCTTCGTGCACACTGGTCCAGCCAGTGAACTTGGAGTCGGTCTTGATGTCCATCAGCGTAGTGTCCTGGTTACCCATGGACTGGGCGTTACCGCGAGCGGCACGCGCACGGGCACGCTGAGCTTCCATGTTGGCCTTGAAACCGTCCATGTCGACGGTCAGACCATCGTCTTCAGCGATTTCGTTCGTCATTTCAACGGGGAAGCCGTAAGTATCGAACAGCAAGAAGGCATCGTTCCCGTTAATTTGCTTCTCGCCGTTCTTCTTGAGCTTGGCCATGATGCCGTCAAGCATGCTCATGCCGGCGTCAAGGCTGGCACGGAAGCGGGCTTCTTCAGATTCGATGACCTTCTGAATGAAGTCCTTGTTCTTCAGCACTTCTGGGTAGTAAGATTCCATGATCTTACCGACTGTTGGCACCAGCTTGTAGAGGAAGTCTTCATTAATCCCGAGCTTCTTGCCGTTAACGATGGCCCGGCGAATCAGGCGCCGTAGCACGTAGCCGCGCCCTTCGTTGCTAGGCAAGGCCCCGTCACCGATGGCAAAAGTAACCGTGCGGGCGTGGTCGGCGATGATCTTGAAGGAGACATCGTCAGCGGCGCTCGCGCCGTACTTTTTACCCGCAGACAGTTCTTCGGTCTGCTTGATAATTGGCATGAACAGATCGGTTTCGAAGTTGGTTGGTGTGTTCTGAATCACCGAAACGACACGTTCCAGACCCATCCCGGTATCAATGTTCTTGTGCGGCTGGTCGACAATACGGCCGTCTGGCAGGTGGTTGAACTGACTGAACACGATGTTCCAGATTTCTAGGTAGCGTTCGTTCTCGCCACCAGGGTAGTTCTCAGGGTCGTCTTCAGCGACGTTGTTGAAGCTCTGACCACGGTCGTAGAAGACTTCAGAGTCAGGACCACAAGGGCCGCCACCAATATCCCAGAAGTTGTCTTCAACTTCGAAGATGTGGCTGGCCGGCACACCGGTCTTCTCCCAGAGCTGCTTGCTTTCCTGGTCCTTCGGGTAAACGGTGATGTACAACTTATCCTTGTCGAGACCGAGCCACTGCGGGTCGGTCAAAAATTCCCAGGCCCACGGAATGACTTCCTTCTTGAAGTAATCGCCGACGGAGAAGTTCCCGAGCATTTCAAAGAAGGTGTGGTGGCGCGCCGTCTTGCCGACGTTCTCAATGTCATTGGTCCGGATGGACTTCTGGGCATTCGTAATCCGCGGGTTTTCCGGAATCACGGAACCATCAAAATACTTCTTCAGGGTCGCAACCCCGGAGTTAATCCACAGCAGTGTGGGGTCGTCCTTAGGCACGAGGCTGGCACTTGGTTCAACATAGTGCCCTTTGCTCTGGAAGAAATCCAAGAACTTCTGGCGCACTTCAGCGCTGGTCATTTGTTTCATTAAATAGCTTCCTCCTTGCGGAAAACAAAAGAGCACCATTGCATTTCAAGGACGCCTGCGCGCGGTACCACCTTGATTGCAACGATGCTCATCGTTAACCACTTCATTAATTATCTTCAACTGACATCAGGGAGCACTCCCCAGGCCGGACCAGACTGCTTTCAGCGATGCAGTCCTTTCTGTGTGGTGAGCCGGCGGGCGGAGCATGTCCTAACTGTGTGAGTATAGGTAGGATAAACCTTAATGTCAAGTGACCACTAAACTCACTTAAGCGAGCAGGTTCGACGTTTAATTTTGATTACTGGTTTACAATTTTAGCAAACCCATCCGCGACGTCGCGATTCTGGGTCTTCGTGAAGTACAACCAGTTGTTCTCATTTCCCTGGTTCTGCATCGTAATGAGAACGACTGGTTGCTTGTTGTAAATGGTGAAAAAGTACAAATGTTGATCAGCGTAAGCTGCGGTTTCCGCATCTGAATATACAGCCACGAGCGCGTAAACACCCGTGTCGACTTTACCATCATTTGACCACTTAATGGCCACTTTCTGTTCATTCACTGCCGGTGGCATTGTTGTCAAGTCGTCTGGTTCATGAATGCCGTAGAAGTTCACATTATGCCCAGGCGTATAAGCAACATAGGACTGGTTCATCTTCTTGCCCCACTGCTTCATGAATGTTGCTAGCCGCTCGGATTTTTGCTGACTCCAGGGACTGGTCTCCGTAGACTGGCTCGAGGATTGAACGGCTGCCTTTTGCTTAGTGTGCAGTGATGTTTTCTCCTGAGACGAACTGGAGGATTTGGTGACTAGTTTCGTTTTCGATTGACTACTTGTTGACTGACTCGACTTAGCCGCCGTGCAAGCGCTCAACGTTAATAAACCAGCAACCAGGACCAAAATAGGCGCAATTTTTTTCATTTGTTTTCCCCTCAACTCAACAGTTATTCATCCTGCATGTGCGCAATGACTTTTTGTGCAAGTGCTGCGTTGGCACCGGTGAAAATTTTAGGCGCAATTTGACTGATGCGTACAGTGGCTGTGGAGCCGTCATTGCCAGCGTTCGTGGCTGGGTGCGTCAACGTCATCACGTCACCGCTTACGGCATACTTGACGTATGAAGGACCTGTCCCCGCGGATGAAGCACCACTTGTGCTTGTGCCACTACCGTATAGTGCAATTTCCAAATCATTTTGCAAATTCTGAGCAACTTCAGAAGCAGATTGGTTTGCGCTGGCAGAATAGAAAAAGGCGTAATGAGCAATCAGTGCTAACTGCTTACCGGTGTACTGTGCGCTGTTTGACTTGCTGGCGGAAGCCGCTGTTTTCTTGGACGTCTCACTGGCCTTTGAACTGCTAGACGCGGCTGTTTGACTACTTGAACTATTAGTCGTTGTGCTTTGATTCTTCTGATTTAAGCTAATCAAATTAGCATCGTGCAGATTATCAGAATTGACGCCGCTACCAATGTTGGCTTGGTACGAATAGGCGAGCGGAAAACGTTTCTGCGCGTAGAAAAATTCACCGGCAGAAGTAAAGTATTGCTCATCCAAGTTGATGAACAAAGATTTCACCGTCGCCTTCTTGCCCCGATTAACGATGAGCTTACCGGTAACGTTACTGGCAACTTTACTATTACCGCTATCATCTGACGGGACATTTAGTGAAAAATCGTTAGGATCAAAACGCACCGTTTTGTTTGTTCGGTTACGAACCGTCATGTTAATACTGTACGTTGCGGCGTTAACACTCGCCTTAACCGCCTTGAATTCAAAGCCGACTTTCTTTTGTTCCTTCTTGGTCAATTTATCGTAGTTCAATGTTGTCGCTACTGGTCTTGAACTGCTGACTGACGAAGATGCACTACTCTTTTTAGTGGTGGCCTGCTTTCCGCAGCCTGCTAAGGTCAAGACGAGGCCACTAATTACCATCAACTTTTTAATCATCAATTATTCCTCACTAGTCATTTCACTTGTGGATACATTTAATCCTGGTTTGGGGCTCAATCAGTTCACGGGTTGAACACATCCACTGTTGCCTTGGCTCGAATTGAACCGCTGTACCCATTCATCTTGCCACTAGAAGTCATGCTGATTCGGTAATACTTAGCTGGGTAGGCAAAATCACTTGCCATGCCCGACGTCATCATCTGCTTGTAAAGTGACCTTGCCACTTCTTTGTCGGATGAAAAGTAACCGTGAGCAGTAGCCGTGCGGTGCGACTGCATGAGATCAGTTCCATCGGCTAACGACCACCAGCCGTTCTTAGATTTTGCACTGGCGGGTAGCGCAACCACCCCATAGCGACTAGGTGCCACTAGCGCCATAAAGGCCTGCTTAATTTTGCTACTGTTTGGAACGTAGTGATTGCTCTTAAACGGCTTCACCGTTTTTAACGTCTGGTCAGCGTTGGCTTGAAATACGGTTCCCGGTGTGGGACTAGCGGTAAAAGTTTTGTTCCCGCGACCTTTATCCGACTTAAGGTAACCATTGGCCTTCTTGATCCAGTTATTGCCACCCAAATTGAGATAAGCCTTCCCGTCAACCATGGTTTGCTTAAAGACCTGCCAATTGGTATTCGCCTTCAATGAACGGCCCGCATACTTGCCCGCCGCACTGCGCAGAACTGCAGAATTGTACGCCAGATGGAAAACACCTTTATAAGTCTGAACGCTGTTCTCACCAGTGATGGTCATGTACTTAATATTGGCAAGCTGCCCGCCACCAAGGTCGTAGTAAATTTGGCCACCGGAATAAACCTTTTTCTTAGTTGTCCACCGGGTACCAGTCTGAATAGACTTACCGCGCTTGCCGTTCTTTGTCAGGGTAATCCCGTAACCCTTAATGTAATCAACCGTTGCAGTCGTCTTTGGAATCGCACTGGATGTTGTCACTGCGGCTACCGGTTTTTCAACATGTGCCTGCCACGCCCCAATTGCTCCCATCGCAATAATCGCTGTTACTAATGCATGATGTTTCATCATCAAATCTGCTTCCTTTCCCAGTATTCCCTTACTCCTGTTTGCACCACGCAAACGAGTTTGATCAAATAGAATGATCTTTTAAATCCATTATTATGTTATGGCGTTTTTGTAGGAAAGAAAACAGATACGCGTTGCGAATCCGTAACAATTGGTCAGAAAACATCAATTCACTATTATTTCGGCTTTTTTTGCATATAATCGACAAATGACCACACTTCTTTCTGCATTTCAGTGGTTCTTAGTCTCAATGCATGACAAACTAACAGTAAGCATTTCATTACGTTCACAAGGCGGTAATACATTGGCAGATGATTTCAAAATTGAAATGCGCACGCTGATTCACAACGCGCGTAAAAGTCACCATATTAGTTTAGAACACGCCTTTAGTGGCTCAAAATCTTCACTCTCACGCTTTGAAACCGGCAAATCAGAGTTGGCCGTCGACGTTTTGCAAGATGTTTTTGAGCGCGTTGGTCTGTCCTTTTTTGATTTGCATGTGCAAACGAATGATTTAACGCCGCTGTGGCAACGGACCTGTGATGCGTTGCGAATCTGCATTGGTTTGAATGATTCACAACGCGCGAACGACCTTATCAAGGTCTATCAGCGGGAAAACCAATCGGTACCATCTCCCCTCAACCATGTTTACATGCTTTTGTTCAGGTGCATGGCTGCGCTTTGCGAACTTACACCACCCCAAACGAACTTACTAAGTGATGCAGAACAAAGTGTGATCATTAATTTTTTCAAGGAGACCCAGACATGGCAAATGTTGGAATTTACACTTTTTCAATATAGTCAATGGTTCTTAAAGCCAGTGGATGCTAAGCGAATCTTTATGGGTATGTGTGCCAACATCAATAACAGTCGGTTAAAGGATCCATCATACTTATATCGTCTGGCTTTTTTCGATGCCGCGATTGCCTATGCCCAAAATTGCCTGTTAACAAAACGCAGTCCTGATTTCACAATCAAACGTCTACAGGAAACTCGGCTCCTTTTCCATACCAATACGGAACGCCAAATACAGCTTCAACTCATCGAATTGGTTGCCAATAAGCAAGTTGACCGTGAATCAAAAATAAAGCAACTAACCGAGATTCTCAACGTCATTGCAGAACTGGGGATGCAACATCAACATGATCGTTTGCACTGGTGGGTAACGCTCTCGCTCGAAGGAGGTACACAGCAGAATGTCTGAACAAAATACCTCACTGAGCGAATTATTCATGCTGACGCGCGCCCAGCATCGCCTCACTTTAACGGACGTGGCGAAGCATGTAACCTCAATTTCCAGTATTTCTAGATACGAGAGTAATCAACAAACCTTGAGTAACGCGACGTTTAGTAAGCTGATGAATCAAGTTGGTCTTGCCCGACAGGACGTTAACAACTTAATGTATGCCAACCAGCATTTGGCTTTTCTTGAAGCGCACAACCAGATTAGTGAACTTTTAGTACAAGGACAATTCACGGCGGCCGAAACTGTTGCTTCTAACTACAATCAGCGTGCCAACGCCACCGGCAATCAGTTGGCGAACATCAATACCATCGAGCTACGTGCCAAAATAAGGCGTCGCCGCAATGGTAATTACCAGCTAAGTCGAGAGAACCAAAAGACCGTGGTTCGCTATTTTGAACGTACTCATGCGCAATGGACTGATCATGACTACGAGCTATACGCACACGTTGCCACTTGCATACCGTTGTCAACTTCATTCACCATTTATCAAAGCATCAGTAGCCTTTTCCGCGCGAATAAGATTGCGCCAGGGTACATTACTTCACTTATTTTCTGTACTCGAAACTTGCTCCTCAAAGCCATCGAGGAAGATGATCGCACCATAATTGCTTATCTGCGCGAAGACTTCATCCGCATTAAACTCACACCCACTACCAGTGATGTGGATGTCTACTTCATGGCCATCACACGTAATCTTTGCATCAAGCTTGCTGACTTCGCAATGGAACCTTCTGCAACATCTAAACAGGCCGCAGCCAGAAGCATTATGCTCGCTCGCAAATTACTAGGTGCTGCGGTAGTCAGCAAACCAGACTTAGTGTTTCAATTGTTGGTTAACCGCTCTATAAACTAGCAGGCCTGTGATAAAATTTGTCCAAATAAAAAATGTCTGACCCAACTGGTCAGACATTTTTTCATCTCGATACCCATTAATCAACGATCAAGGTTGACTTCCATCTCAAACACTCCTAAGTATTCTCAAAGCACAACTCTAACAAGCCAGACAACGCACTTGTGACATCATTTATCACCCTTACTATCCCACTAGTTATGAGTTGCGAACACTCTCAAGTGTTGCATTTACGTAAAATTCATCTACTTTGTAAAATCAGCGACTAAAATTTGCAGCTTCCTTCATGACTTGCTTCCAAACTAGCTTCACACGCAAAAGAGCATTCGCAACATTGCAAATGCTCTTTTTGAGTAACTTATGCCTTGTTCAGCCCTTTAGACTTATTCTTCCGCTTGCGTGCGCGCAGTTCAGCGCGCTTTTCAACGCGGCGGTTGAACCATTCTTCCTTGGCGATGGCCTTCTTGACCTTCTTCTTGTAGCCAGGCATGTGCTTCTTCTGCTCTTTCTTGAGCATCCCGTACATGGTCTGGGACAGCTTGTCCGCCTTCTTCTCGCGGTTGGCACGCCGGTTACGGTCGTGCGTGTCCACAATCTCGCCGCCCTTGATGGTCTTCGGCTTGAAGTGGATGCCCATGCTTTCCAGCTCGGCAATCTTGTTTTCTTCACCTGGGGCGTAGAGCGTAATAGCGGTCCCGCTCATGCCATTGCGGCCAGTCCGGCCGACACGGTGGATGAAGAATTCATTGTCCGTTGGGATCTCGGCGTTGATCACGTGGGAGACACCCTTGATGTCAATCCCGCGCGCTGCCAGGTCAGTTGCGACCACGAACTGGTATTCCTGCGCCGCAACCTTCTTCATGATGCGCCGGCGTTCGCGAGGTTCGATGCCCCCGTGAATTTTGGCGACCTTCAGGCCCTGGCTCTTCAGGTAGTCGTGAATCTTATCAACGCTGGTCTTGGTGTTGGCGAAGATGAGCGCCAGGTACGGGTGGCCGACCGTGAGGAGCTTGTAGATCAGCTCGTTGGTGTTGCCGCCCTTCTTGGCGATGAGCCAGTTATCAACCGTATCCGCGATGACGGACTGCGGCTTGAGCTCAATCACCAGCGGGTTGCTCATGTACTTCTTCAGGAACGGCTGCAGGCTCTGCGGAATCGTTGCGGAGAAGACTTCCATCTGCAATTCAGCTGGGAAGGTGCTGGCAATCTTATCGACCGTATCGAGAAAGCCCATGTCGAGCGTCATGTCGGCTTCATCAACGACAAAAGTCTGCACGGTGTAACCCGTGAGGGCTTCCGCCTTGATCAGGTCGAGAATGCGCCCAGGTGTCCCGATTGCCAGCTGGACAGGCTTGCCTTCCAGCTTCTTTTCCTGCTTCTGGCGGTCAGTCCCACCAACGAAGCGGCCGATACGCAAACCGGGCAGGCTGCCCTGGAACAACTTGGCAGTCTGGTAAATCTGAGTTGCTAGTTCCCGGCTTGGCGCCGTGATGACGGCCTGAAGTGTGTCTTCCTGCAGGTCAATTTTGGAGAGGATTGGCAAGAGGAAGGCAAGCGTCTTCCCGGAGCCCGTCTGCGACTGGCCGATGATGGACTTGCCGCGCAGGGCCTTGGGAATGACCTGCTCCTGAATTGGGGTGGGCTGCACAAACTGGTTGGCGTTCAAGGCGTCAATCAGTTCGGGGCGCAGCGCATATTGTTTAAATTGGTTTTCCATGTTCTCACTTTCCGGCACTGGCGAGCAGTGCATCTAGTTCATTCACAATCTGTTTGATTTCAGATTCATCTGCCGCCTTGGCCCCACTGGCCAGTGCGTGGCCACCGCCGTTGTGGTTCTTGGCGATGCTTTCAATCTCTTGTTGCTTGGAGCGCAGGCTG
Source organism: Lacticaseibacillus songhuajiangensis (assembly GCF_003946025.1). Taxonomy (GTDB): domain Bacteria; phylum Bacillota; class Bacilli; order Lactobacillales; family Lactobacillaceae; genus Lacticaseibacillus; species Lacticaseibacillus songhuajiangensis. The sequence continues at coordinate 43,691 of NZ_RHNR01000006.1, forward strand.
ACGCGGAAATTGCCTTCCGGCTGCTCCGTGAACATTGCCCACGCGCGCACTTCGGCGAGGCGGCCGCCGGTGCCCACTGCAACCTGGTACTGGTCCGCGGCAACGCCCAAGCGTTGCAAGTCGGCCTGACGGATAACGTAGTAACCCGCGCCGTGCGCCGTGACCTGCAACTCGCTCATGGCAAAAGCCTGCAGCTTGGCCTGGCCCATCGTGACCTCGTTCATCTTCTGGTTGACCACGTCCGGACCGAAGTCGAAGGCGTCATACAACTGGGCAACCAGGCGCAGGGTGTGCGCGCTGGTGTTGTTGTACATAAAGCGGCCGGTATCGCCGACCATGCCGGCGTAGAACAAGCGCGTGGCCGCCTCGTTCATCTGGAGTTGACCATTGCTGCCGTTGATGATGTCAATCAGCACCTCGCTGGTGCTGGAGGCTTCCGGCAGCACCCAGCGCAAGTCGCCGTATGCGTCGTTGTCGGGATGGTGGTCGATTTTGATCAGCATTTTGCCCTGATTATACAACTCACCGTCAATGCGCGGGGTATCCGCGGTGTCGGTGACAATCACCAGTGCGTCCTTGTAGGCCGCTGCCGGCACGTCATCCATCGTGGCTAGCCAGGCGAGACTCGGTGAGCCCTCGCCGGCGCAGTAAACCTGCTTGTCCGGGTAGGAATTGCGGATGGTCTCCGCCAGGCCGACCTGCGAACCGAACGCGTCAGGGTCCGGCCGCTGGTGACGGTGAATAATGATGGTATCATTTTCCGCGATTGCCTGCAAAATTTGTGCTGTGACTTCCATAGTTAATTCCTCTCCAGCAGCTGGCAGGTTAACACTGCTTTGGCTGCCACTTGCTTGTCCGCATTAATATCAATGTCAAAAGTTGCGTAGCGCCGGTTAATATCCAGCACCCGCAGACCAATCTCGACGCGCGCGCTCAGCTGAATTGGGCGCAGCGAGTTCACATCGAGCTTATCAACCAGCACGTTCTGGCGCCCCAGCGTGCTGAGGTACTTGTTGACGGCGCTGATGAGCACGCCGCTGAGCACCCCGACATTGAGTGCCCCAAACTTGTTGGTCATGACCGGCGCCGTCGCCACGCCGTACGCGGCGGCGTAGCGTTCCGGCACTTCGCGCTGCGGCGTTAATGCCGCTTCGAGCTGATCGGGAATGGTGTTCGGCACCCGTTCTGGCAGCGGCACATCTTGCAGTTGGGCCAGCACCATTTTGCGTGTGAGCACGCCGAGCAGCTGCCCAGCATCGTCGACGACTGGCACCAGGTGCAAATCGCGCGCCTGCATCAGGTGGTTGACAGTCGCCACGGACTCCACCGTTTTGACCACGGCGGGATGGTGTTCCATCCCCCGCTCAATCGTGCTGGCGTCGCGCTTGCCGCTGACGGTTGCCGTACCGGCAACCCCGACAACGCGCCCGCCGCTACTGAGCACGGGCAGGTCGCGATGACCACTGGCGGCTGCGAGCTTGCGGTAGTCAGCGATGGTCGCTGGCAATTGCAGGTAGCTGACCTCCTCCAGCGGCGTGTACAAACTAGCCACGGTCAGAATGTCCCGGCGAATGGCTTGGTCAGACAGCGCCCGGTTAATCATCGTCGCCACGGTGAAGGTATCATAGCTACTAGTGATAATTGGCAGCGCGGCGGCGTTGGCTTGATCAATCACGCGCTTGCTGGTGTCAAAGCCCCCGGTGATGAGGACGGCGGCACCGCTACCCAGCGCGAGCATCTGCGCTTCTTCGCGATTCCCGACAATCAGCAGCGAGTTACGGCTGATGTAGTGTTCCATGGCACTGTTACGCATCGCACCGATCACGAACTTATCGAGCGGCTTCTCCAGCCCGGCGTTGCCCCCGAGCACGTGCCCACTGATAATCCGCACAATGTCGGCAAAAGTCAGTCGCGCACCGGTGGTTTGCGGCCGCGGATCCGTGCGCACCGTCCCCACGCGGTCAATCGTGGCCACCAGGCCCCGATCCTTAGCCGTCTTAATGGCACGGTAAGCCGTCCCTGCTGAGACGTGTTGGTGCATCGCCATCTGCCGCACCGATATCTTGGTGCCAATATCGAGCGACTCGATGTAATGCAAGAGCTGTTCACTTTTCTGTACCACAGACTGGCCTCCCTTGTGACTATTAAACTGATTATAACAGGTAGTGGAACAGTTTGGCTAACTGTATTCATCAGGCTATCATTTTGGAAAGGTATCCAATTAAAAAACAGGTGCTACTGGGCACCTGTTCATGCACTTAGTCTGCTTTGGGCCGCTCCCACAGCGGTAAATCTACATTACTAAAGGTCTGCGGTGCCAGCGCGGTTGCGGTAATGCCAAGCAAGCGCATCGGTCGCTGCAGGCGTCCCATCTGTTCCCAAAGTTGCCAGGCCGCCGCCATGATGTCGTCCGCATCGTCGAAGTACTCCTCGCGGCTCAGCCGTTTGGTCTGAGTGTTGAAGTCGACATCGCGGGCCTTCAGGACGATGGTTTTACCGTGACGTTCCTTCTTGCGCAGGCTGGTTAGCACCATCTCGGTGAGGTGCTCCAGTTCACTTTTGACCGCCGCATCGCTTTGTAGCGGCGGGTTGTAGGTACGCTCCTTCCCAATTGACTTGGCATCGCGCACCTCCACCGGCCGGTTATCAATGCCGCGCGCGTGTTGGGCGAGCACGAAGCCCATTTTGCCGAAGCGCCGCTGCAAGGCTTGCGGGTCGTACTGCAACAGGTCCGCGCCGGTATGGATACCCATGTCTTCGAGCTTTGGCAACGTCTTTTTGCCGACCCCATGAAACGCTGCGATGGACTGCGGTGCCAGGAACTCGAGGGCATCACGTGGGGCGACCACTGTGCGGCCACCCGGCTTGTTATACTCCGATGCCATTTTGGCCAGGAACTTGTTGTAAGAGACACCCACGGCGCAAGTAAGGTGTGTCGCCGCCTCGATGGTGCGCTGGAGCCACACGGCCAGGCTGATGGAATTGCTGAAGGTCTTGTTATTGGTCACATCCAGGTAGGCTTCATCCAGCGCCACCGGCTGAATGACGTCCGTGACCTGATGGAAAATCGCGTGAATCTGCGCAGACACGGCGCGGTACTTTTCAAAATCCGGGTCCTTGAACACAATCAGGTCACGGGGGATCAGCCGCAACGCTTCCTGTGCCGGCATTGCCGAGTTCACACCATACTGACGTGCCACGTAATTGGCGGTCGTCACCACGCCCTTCCCGCCTGTTTTGCGCGGATCATGGGCGATAACGAGCGCCTTTTTGCGGTATTCCGGTCGGTCGCGCATCTCGATGGACGCATAGAAGGCGTCCATGTCGACGTGCACGATACGCCGGCTAGTGTCATTCGGGATATTGAGCCGGAATAATTCACCCATGGGCCGGCCTCCTTTCTGCGTCACTTGCAATGCGAACATACTTTCGCTTACATTTTCGCATATTGGCAGGCGGGTGTGAAGAGATTGTCCGTAATTGTCAACATATCTAAAAAAGCATCGCCAAAACGGCGATGCTCAAAATACTCATAAGTTAACCGCCAAGAATGCAGCCGGTTCACCGCAGTACCATCGCCCGCCGCATGCATAGCCAACTAAGTAACAGCGTTATTGCGACAGTCACTACTAGGAGTGCCGTCCCCAAATATGGTGTGCCCGCTGTTCCTTGGTACACCGTGAACGATCCGTTAATAATTCGGCGGGTCATCACGGCAGCGGATGAAGTGCTGGGTGCAATGTGCTGCAACAGGATCCGTAGCGGAAACAAAATCACTGCCAAGAGCACAAGCACTGCGCTAATTCGGCCCCAAATGCCGCGCGGCAAGTACAATACCGCGACCCCAATCAACAGCGCCACGCTCAGCACCAACATGATAAACGCCCACTCAAAGACCACGTTGCTGACGACAGCACCAAAATTCCACGGTCCGCGGTAACCGAAGTCGCGCAGCAGTGCGATGCCGTTCCCGTTGATAAACCCCAGACGCAGTTGCACACTCCACAACGCCAGCCCGATTTCCGCCAGCAGGCCGCCAACCAGCACCGTGACCATCAGCGCCTGCCACTGCTGCGTGCGGGTTGCACCGCCGGCAAAACCGTTGTCAACATACCGCCGGATATGGGCGGCCAAACAGATGCCTAGAATCATTGCGACTGGCGAAATGAGTGTACCGTCAATCACGAAGGTCGCCGCATCCTTAGGCAGAAGCAGGCGAAACAAGAACGTGAGGCCATCACTAAAAATAAACAGTCCGAGCCACGTGTAGAGCACGTAACGACTGAAATCACGCAGGTTAACGCATGCTAGAGTGAGCGTCTTCATCTAGCTGCCTCCTATTCTTTTGCGACCATCTGCTGCAAATCAACATGCTGCCAGACCCGTTGCGCCGCCCATTCGAGCAGCAAACAAATGGCAAGCCCTACGCCGAGCAGGATAGCCAGTCGCCCAGTGGATTGTCCAACCACTCGCGGTAACAACCAATGCAGGGGATTACTACCAAGAAAGCCGATTATCACCAGGCTCATGGTTCCGCCCGCCAAACCGGCCAGCACCATCTTTTGCAAGCGCATCGTTAGTCCGTACCACACTAGGGTCAGCAACCAGACTAAGGAGATGACGACAAAATAAAGCAGCCACTCCAAGGTAAATAATTGCGGCCCCCAAGACAGATGCAGACCACCACTACGCAACAGATCCGTGTGCACATTCAGGAATAATGCCAGTCCGCATTCGTAAGTAGTCAAAATCAGCGCAGTGACCTGAGTGATGATGGTTTCCGCTCGCACGAGTGCCCAGACGATTGTGCGCCGGTTGGCCCCACTCGCCAAGCCCAGTTGAATGTAGCGAACCGCCGCAACCATCGTGCCAAATTCAAAACCAAAGGCAATGAGCAGTAAAACCCAGCCGGCCATGTAATTACTGACTTCGGCGTCGCCGCGACTCAGATAAAAGAGCACGCCCATGAAAAACAGAATGCCCAGGGCAATTTTCCAGCAGCTCCGCACGGTTTCGCGCAGCATCAATTTCGTCAAGAGTTTGCGTTTCATCGCTTACGCCCGCTTTCCAATGCGACCAATTGGCTCGTACCTCTTAAACAAATGATGATTGAGTAGTGCCACCAGCACGTTCAAAACTAACATGAGCAGTACAAAACTAAGTAAGAACGGCAGACTCACCCGCGCGAATTCTCTGGCCAACACCATTCCGGGCACTGAGATAATGATTGGCAAGATTACGACCAGCATAATAATGGCGGTGACACCCCAGCTCATGTTACGTTGCAACAGAAACCAGGCGCTGATGCCCAGCAGGCCGCACAGACTACCGACGAAGAGTCCGCCCACAAAAGTTGGCCAAAGCTGGTTATTAAAAACAAACAGTACCATTCCGTATGGCTGGACGTGCAGTGCACGCAACACCAAAGTTGCCAGTAAATTGATGGTGGCAAAGAGTAACCCCTGCAGTCCCGCCAACACTAGGGAAATTCGCCAATGGTCGCGCCGAGTCACTTCGAACTGCAATCCCTCATCGATGACGAGCGCCATGACGACTGCCGGTACGACGCAGCTGATTGTCAGCAACATGTACTCGTAACCTACACTGCTGTGCAGTAGCCACTTCATGACCAGCGCGTACAGCAGGCCGACCAGTAAAACAGCCGCCATGATTAGGCCTTGTCGACGAAGGCCGATTAACAGAAACCGTCTCCCTTTACTCATCGTCCTGTCCTCCGGCCGTCAGCGCGATAAACAGTTGTTGCAGTGGCAAGGTCTTCACCGTTACGCCTGCAGGCACCTCACGGCCATCAAGGTTGGCGAGCGTGCTAATCGTGGTCACCGCCCCGCGGTGGTGCGTCTGCAGTGGTGTGGTGCCGGCGGTGAACTCGACCACCTTCTGCGCCGGACCGGTAATCGTGTGCGCACTGGCGGCGATATGCTCGGCGGTATCGGCGAGCAGCACCTGCCCATCGGCAATCACCGTGACTTCCTCCACGAGGGTCGCAATTTCCTCAATCAGGTGCGTCGCGATAACGAAGGTCCGTGGCCGCTTGCCATAAGTGGCAAGCAGTTCATCGTAGAACAGTTCCCGGTTCGGCGCGTCCAGCCCCAGCACTGGTTCATCAAGCAGGACGAACTCGGATGGCACGCAAAGCGCGACGATTAACTTGGCAATCGTTTTGTAGCCAGTTGATAGCTGGGCGAGTCGCTTCTTGGTGTCGAGTCTGAATACCTTCACCAGATGCGCGGCATATTCATCATCAAAACCGCCGTAGAACTGCTTGGTGATGTTGAAAATCCACTTCACATTGCGGTCAGGCGCCCACAGGGTCTGCGGACCCATGAGGTACACGTCGTTCAGCAGGCGCTCGTTGTCTTGCAGCTCCTCACCGTCCAGACTCACGCTACCGCCAGACTTCAAGATTTGGTTGGCAATAATCTTGAGGAGTGTGCTCTTGCCAACCCCGTTGCGGCCGAGGAGCGCATAAATTTTACCCGCCTCGAATTCCAGATTCACATCCGTCAGCACCTGCTTGTGGCCGTAGCTCTTGCGCAGGTGACTTAGCTTAATCGCGCGCATTGTCATACCCCTCCTCGATACCCTGAACCAACTCTTCTTCACTAATGTCCAGTGCCCTTGCGTCCGCAATCAGTTGCTGCAACTGCACCGTGATGAACTCCTGACGACGCCGGCGCTTCACCGCGGCGACCGCTCCGGTGGCGACAAACATCCCCACGCCGCGGCGTTTCTCCAATAGTCCCGCGTCGACCAACTGATTCATCCCCTTGAGCACGGTGGCCGGATTCAGCTGCTCCTCGCGTGCCAGCTGCGTGGTCGACGGCACCTGACTCGCCTCCGGATATTCTCCTGTTAAGATGCCCGTGACCAGCTCATCACTAATCTGCTGGTACAGGGGCACCAAGCTTGTTGCATCGAGTTGCACGGTGGCACCTCCTTTTCACGTTCTGGCACTTAATTGGTTAGTTACATGAGCAACTAACCTTCAAGATGAATATACTGCGTTAACGGTTACATGTCAATTTAAGTACTAAATTTTTGACAACGAATGGCCAGAAGTTCGGCATTAAAAAAGCACCCGCTGGTTTTGCCAACAGGTGCTTGCTTTTAATTAGTGTTTAATCGAATTCTTCCGCCCACTTGAACCCGTCGCGTTCCAGCAACTGGTCCGCTTCAGCAGGACCATGGCTACCGGCTGCGTACGTTGCCAGCGGGGCATCATCATCCCAAGCCTGGCGCACGACGTCCACGTACTTCCAGGTGGCGTCTTGTTCCTGCCAGCGGGTGAAGTTGGTCTGGTCACCCATGAGCGCGTCCTGAATCAGACGTTCGTAGGCTTCTGGGGCTTCATCAATCTTGTCCTGCGGGTAACGGAAGGACAAGGGATCCTGGCGCAGCGCGTATTCACTACCCATCGTCTTGCCATTGAGCGTCAAGGTGTAACCCTGCTCCGGTTCAACGAACACGGTCAAACGGTTCGAACGTGCTTCATTGCAACCCACGGCGTCAAAAATATTGTGCTCAAGCGGCTTGAAGTTGATGCTGATTTCGGTTGCCTTACGCGGCATCCGCTTCCCAGTGCGCACATAGAACGGCACACCCGCCCAGCGCGAATCACTGAGCATAATGCGGCCAGCCACGTAGGTTTCAATTTGAGAGTCACTCGCCACACCGTCTTCTTCGCGGTAAGCAGGCTGATCGCCGGCGGCCACGTATTGGCCGCGCACCCAATCGCGTTTTGCTTGTTCCGGCGTGAGCACTGGCAGGTTGGCAAAGAGTTCATTCTTAGCCGCGTGCACCGCTTCTGGTGTGAAGGTATCCGGCTGCCGCATGGCCACGTAGGCAATCAGCTGCATGATGTGGTTCTGGACCATATCGCGCAGGGCGCCCGCAGTCTCGTAGTAGCCCGCGCGTTCTTCAACACCGACGTTCTCGGACAGGGTGATCTGCACGTCGCTGATGTAATCCTTGTTCCAGATTGGCGTCAGCAGCGGGTTGGTGAAGCGCAGCGCCAGCAGGCCCTGCACCATTTCCTTACCCAGGTAGTGGTCAATACGGTAGATTTGGTCTTCGTTGAAGGCCGCACCGATGGAGTCGTTCAGCTCCTTAGCACTGGCAAAATCACGACCGAATGGCTTTTCAATAATCAGACGGTTGTAGCCACTTGGCGACAGAAGCTTTTCGCTGCGAATATGACTAGCAATCGTGCCGAAGAAACGCGGTGCCATCGCCATGTAAAAGAGGCGGTTGCCGCCAGCCCCATACTGCTCGTCCAACTTGTTGGAGAGGTTCTTGAGCGTCACGTAATGATCCGCGTCAGTCACATCATGACTCTGGTAGTAGAAGTGGCTCGCGAAACGTTGCACAGCGTCAGCGCTGGTATTAGGTTCATTTTCCAAACTACCGGCGACAATCTCGCGGTAGAATTCATTGGTCCATGGCCGGCGCGCAGTCCCAATCACGGCAAAATGTTCGCCAAGCACACCACGGCGGAAGAGTTGGTACAAGGATGGGTAGAGCTTGCGGCGGGCAAGGTCCCCCGACCCACCGAAAATCGTAATAATACTGCATTGTTCCTTCGGCATATTGACTACTCCTAATCTTTAATCCACTTTACTTAATCAATTGTGGCCGCGTGCTCGATTTTGTCAACAAACACGTTCTCCGCATTTGCTGTCTGCACGGTCAGCACTTTCTTGGTCCGCGAGTTGCGCACCGTCATCAAGGTCGGCGTTGCTTGCAAAACGTAGACGAAATCACCAAGTTTGAGGTCCAGGGCGCTCAAGTAATCCAGCAGCGCTGCCTCATCAATGACGCGCGCGACAACGGCCTTATCTCCGACCACCATCGTCGACATCTGGGCAAAATGTTGCTTCTTGTAATGCCCGTTGGCGTCCGGAATCACCCCGCCGTGCGGGCAGGTCTGCGGCCGTTGCAACAGGTAGTCCAGCCGGTTAGCTAGGTCATCGGTCGTGGCGTGTTCAAGCGCCTCGGCCTCCTTGTGCAGGGCATCATACGGGTAGAGCAGCTGCTTCATGAGAAAGACTTCCCAGAGGCGGTGGTTACGCACCAGACGTGCCGCAATTTTGTTACCCGTCTTGGTGAGCTGAATACCTTGGTAGGGTGTATGGGTCACGTAGCGTTGCTTGACCATTTTGGTGACCATCTCGCTCACTGATGCCGCAGAGACATTCAGGTGCGTGACGATTTCTTTATTGCTGACAGTGTGGTCATCGCCGCCGAGCTCCATAATAATTTTTAGATAATCTTCCTCGTTCGGAGTCATGCGTATCCCCTATTCGTTATATTCACTAGTCTATTATGCTATAAATCCCGCCAAAAAGACACGTGCAGCACCCTAAATGCTGTCCGAATTGGCGAATTTATGACAAATTCCGAATGGTCTGGTTGCGCGAGCGGGGATGGTCAGGGAAGTTCGGCGGCGATTGCGTTGCCGTGGCTTATTTTTTCGTAGTGTGCCGCAATAATGAGAAATCGCGGCCGCAATCGACCGCCCGTCATGTTCGCTTAATTACCGCCTTTACAGCCTTTCCATCAATCGCAAGCAGTTTATCGCGACACCAGTTGATAATTACGTATTGACACAATGAGTAATCAGGGTTAAATTAATTGCAATCACATGGCAACGAAGGAATAAGTACCAAGAGCGTGCACGCAGAGAGTCGGCGGGTGGTGAAAGCCGGTTACATCAACTTGGAAAAATGGTTCTGGAGTCATTTTCGCCGCGAGCTTCGGTTAGCGGCGTTCGGGAGCGCCCGTTACCGCGCACCACTATCGGTTCTCTTTGGCAGAATCCGTAGTGACTGAGCAACTGCGTGTGAACGCAGCTGAAATTCGGGTGGTAACACGCACATTGCGTCCCGGGGACTTCGGTCTCCGGGACTTTTTTGTTTCTGAGACCAATCGCTGTCACACTTACACAAAATTTTGGAGGAATACTCATGACAACACTCAACTACAAATTCGATCAGGTTGGTTCCTATCTGCGCCCCGCCGCATTGAAGCAGGCGCACGCTGACTTCGCAGACGGCAAGATTGACGCCCAGCAGCTGACAGACATCAAGCACGCGGCCATCAAAGGCCTCGTTGCCGGCGAAATTAAGGCCGGCCTCAAGGGCATCACGGATGGTGAATTCAACCGCTCTTGGTGGCACCTCGACTTCCTCTGGAACCTCACCGGCGTCGACAAGTACGACTACGAAGCGTCCTACAAGTTCCACGGCAGTAAGACCCGCACCGACAACGTGGAGCTCACCGGCAAGATTGCGGCTAACCCCGAACACCCCTTCTACGCTGACTTTGACTACCTCAAGTCCCTACTGCCGGCCGGCGTTGAACCTAAGGTCACCATCCCATCCCCAAGCATGCTCTTCCGCGACAACCGCTCCGACAACTGGCACCAGTTCTACGCCACTTGGGGCGCTTACCTGAACGACCTCGCTCAGGCTTACCATGACACCCTGCAGCAGTTCTACGCTCGCGGTGCCCGTTACGTTCAGTTGGACGACACCACTTGGGCATTCCTGATTGCCCGTCTTGGTGAGAACAATGACAACCCCAGCGAATTCACCAAGTACGCACAGATTGCTGAAGACGTTGTTTACGTGGTCAACAAGGCGCTCGCTGGCCTGCCAGAAGATCTGAAGGTCTCCACCCAAATTTGCCGTGGGAACTTCAAATCCACTTACCTCTTTGAAGGCAGTTACGCCCCCGTTGCCGCATACCTCGGCCAGCTCCACTACAATGCCTTCTTCCTGGAATACGACAACGCACGTGCCGGCGACTTCTCGCCGCTGGCCAAGATCTGGAACGACCGCGAAGACGTTGAAATCGTCCTCGGACTGGTCACCAGCAAGTTCCCTGAACTGGAAAACAAGGCTGAAGTTGAAGCGCGCATTAAGGAAGCAGCCAAGTTCGTCCCACTCAGCAACTTGGCACTGTCCACCCAGTGTGGGTTTGCTTCCACCGAAGAAGGCAACCAGCTCACCGAAGCCGACGAATGGGCTAAGCTCGGCCTCATCCGCGAGATCAGCGAAGACGTTTGGGCTTAGATTGACCGCGACAAACTAAAACAGTACTAAAAACGGGACGCATCCGGTCAAGAGGATGCGTCCCGTTTTAATTTTGGTGCAATCAAAACGTTGAATTCTACAGTAATGTGCCGAGCAGATAGGCCGCAATTCCGAGCAGTGGGGTCCCCAGATAATACGTCCACGCCTGTACGTACCGCTTTTCGCGCAAGAGCACGACAGTATCCACCATGTAAGTTGAAAAAGTCGTGAAGCCGCCGCAAAAGCCGGTGGCCAATACCAGTTGCCCAGTAGCCGGCAAGGCTTGTTGTGCCAGCACGGCAAACAGGAACGCGCCAAGGCAGTTAATCAGGAGTGTCGCCAGTGGCAAGTCTGGCCACAACATTTTGCCCAGATTGGTGACGAAATAACGCAGGCAGGCGCCCAGGCCCGCCGCGCCGGCCAGAAGAATCATCGTCATGCGCGTGGTCGCCTCCCCATTCGTTGGGCGAGCAACATCCCCGCCAGTGCCAGCAATAACCCGCCAATTAGCGACAACGCAAGATAGCCAAAAGCAAGCACTGCCGCGCTATTCCGCATGACGGGCACCGTTGCGCCCATGAGTGTCGAGAAGGTCGTGAAGGCGCCGATGAGGCCAGTACCGAGCAGCAGAAGCAGCCAGTCGGGCAGATCAAAGCGCTCAGCAGCAGAGTAAGTGAGAAAAGACAGCAGGAAGCTGCCCAGCCAATTCACGAGTAGCGTCGCTTCTAAACTGTTTGGTGCCAGTAGCCGCCCCACAGCATAACGTGCCAGCCCACCCAAACAACCGCCGGTAAATACAGCTAGGTAACGCACGGCCTGTTCTTTCGTCATGTGGTCGTCCTCCTTGCAAACAATAATCCTTATAGTTTAGTGCAGGTGCGCAGCAGCGACAAGTGATCAACACAAAAAGGTGAACCGCCACTGGCAGTTCACCTTTTTTGCCGCAACTCTATATTTTGCCTATCAGTGCTCCGACGATTCAACGGCGCGCACGTTGAACACCACCCCGCGGTCAAACATGCGGGTGCTGCCGAGCGCCATGAGCGCGCCCACGACCAGCACAATACCCGCGAGAATCCAGGAGTGCAGAAACGCACCAAGGAACATCAATCCCATGTCGACTGGAATAATCAAGAGCATCACGCCCATCATGCTGGAAGTCCCCTTCTGGTTACTGGCGTCAAACAGCTGTGAAAACGGCAGGTGCGTGTGCACCATACTGCGACCCATCAGCAAGGTGATGCCGTACAGAGACAGCAGTACGCCGATGCCAGCAATCAACGTTTGCAAGCCGCCAATCAGGGCAAAGATGACCACCAGCGGCAGACACAGTGGCAAAATTAACCGTGCGAACAACACCTTCATGCAGGCGCGCAGGAAGCGGCCATCATGGCGCAACGGCACCCGCTGGAACAGGCGCATCGCTTCCGGCTGACTGGAAAAACCGAGGTTGTAGATGGCAACCGGCAACGCCAGGTTAAACATGAGGAGCGCGTACGCCCCGCCGCGCCCGATGCTCTGCAGCAAACTGTGCAGGCTGGCGCCATCATCACCCATCGTGACCAGGAAGACAACCGGAATGATTAGTGAGTATGCGAGTTGCGGATACACACGCAGCTTGAAGTCGCGTTCTTCGCGGAGCACGCGCCAGGCAAAATCAAAGTAGCCGCGCTCCTCATCGCCGCGCGTGAACAGCTTGCGGCAAAAGCGCACGTACCAACCGTCATGCCGCGGGGCATCGCTCGACTGATCCAACTTGGCCAGGTATTGCTCAAACCGGCTGGAGTTATGCCAGAACAAAACGGTGAGCGCAATCGTCACACCAAATGCCAGCACCGTCAGCAGCACGTTCAGTAGATTAAAATCGCCAGCGGTGAGCAGCACCGGACCTGCAAACCAGCTGGGCAAAGCGAGCAGGTAGTAGCCCGCTTGCACGTGCCCCAATGCCCCCAAGGCGTCAGCCATGTGCGGCAAGACCTGTCCAGCCAGGTAAATACCAACAACCATGACAATCTGCACCATGTTCAAAATATTCTTCAGGCGTTCGCCGTCAAAAAAGCGCAGGACCAGCAAGTAGACAAAGAGGGCCAGCATGAAGGAAAACAGCCCCAAGAGTAAGAGCGCGACGGCCCCGCCGATCACCGCGACTGGTCCGTAATGCACAACTAGCGCCACCACACTCGGTAGCCCGATGGCAATCACGTTCAGCAACAGGTAGAAGCCGACCACCGTCAGCCGCGCCGCACTCAGGGTGCGTTCACTGACGCCCCGCGCAACAAACAGCGGCCGGTCGCGCGGATCCAGCATCAAACTGGAGTAACTGGTCAGCATGGTCAGGAATACCATCACGAAAATCGTGGCAAAAACCGTGCTCAGTGCGAACAGATGCGGCAAAGGGATGAGCAAAAACAGGCCAATCAGCACGCCAAAAAACAGGTACAGCAAGAAAGAATTACGTAAATCATGGTTGCCGCTGCCCGCCTTTTTTTGCGTGTTAAAGCCCAGGCCCACGTGATCACGACTGGCGAGCGCGAATTTGGTCTGGACAATTAAGCGGTACTGCTGATAATTAATGCCCAGCTTACTGATGCGGCGAGCGTTTTTATCCAGAAACTGCATCACCTGCGGCAAAACTTCGCTACTCATCGCCATCACCGCCCTCCGTCGCTGGGGCATCCGCGGTGATACCCATGAGTTCATCAGCAAAGGCCCGCGCCCGCTGACCGTGTTCGGAGTAGCCGGTCATCGCATTAAACAGTTCCTGCAAACTCGTATCGGCGTCGCGGTTCAACTCAGCGAACGGCCCGTCTGCCACCACCGTGCCGCCGTTGAGCAAAATAATGCGGTCGGACAATTTCTGCACCACGTCCATGATGTGGCTGGAGTAGAAGATGGTCTTGCCGCGGCTACGTAGTTCGCGCAGAATCTGCTCCACCAGCAGCACCGCGTTGGCATCCAAACCATTCAGCGGTTCGTCCCAGAACAGAATATCGGGGTTATGAACCAAACTAGCGATAATGAGCACCAGTTGCCGCATCCCCTTAGAGTAGGACACCAAGCGCCGATCAAGCGCTTCGCCGAGGCCCACAATCGCCGCCAGTTTCTCGGCGCGCGTGCCGGCCAGTTCGGCGTCCATCCCGTACAACTGACCCACCAGCTGTAAGTATTCGCGCGCGGTCAGTGCGTTAAACACGTCGGCTCCTTCCGGCACGTACCCAATGCGCCGCTTATACTCACCAGTGCGCACGTCAATCGATTTGCCGAAGAGCTCAACGCTGCCGCTGTCCGCGTCCAGTAAACCGAGCACAATTTTGACCGTTGTGCTCTTCCCCGCGCCGTTCGGTCCGATGTACCCCACAATCGTCCCGGGTGCGATGTCAAAATTCACGTCATCCAGCACCACCTTGCTACCGAATTGCTTGTGCAGATGGTGCAGGCTAATTGCATAATCCGTCATAATTGCTCCTCCAAATTGTCTGGCGACTTGCGGCCAACCTCCCGCCCGCCATTATTTTGTCCAACAATTCCCGAAGCTGCGGGAACTGATTGCAACCAGTATACCCCGCGCTTTACACTTGTGATAGGTATTTCCGATAGTGAATTTTCCGGTCTATACCTGAATTCCCCAGCGCGATGTGGTTTAATAGAATAGTTACCTTTAATAAGTGGCAAATATGCAGGGGCTGCGAGAAAAGGCGGTTAGAAACTCTACGATGTCCATCGCTCTAAATGCTGAAGCATTAAGACCGTTTGGCCGGTGTACAAGGTAGTGCCTTGTACGTAGGTTTCTCTCCGATGTCCATTGCACTAACATTGCTAAAGCAATGAGTGCAATTGGCTACCTTTTGGAGCGCGACCAAGGTCTGACTCCGGAGCACAGCCCTACTGGAGGTAGTTAGTATATGAACATCGTTATGCGAGCCAAGGCAGCCATCGCCGCGCTCGAATCCAGCATGCAGGCGGACGCCCAGCGTGCCACCACGGCACTTGGCCGCAAACCCGGCTTGGCCGTCGTGGTGGTCGGCGCCGATCCGGCCAGTGCCATCTACGTGCGCAGAAAGCAAAAGCGGGCCGAAGCACTGGGCGTGAACGCACAGACCGTCGCCCTGCCCGCCACCGTCACTCAAGGCGAGCTTCTTGAGACCGTGCAGAACCTCAACGCGGACACCAAGGTGGACGGTATCATCGTGCAACTGCCGCTACCCGCGCAGATTGACAACGATGCTGTCATCAACACGATTGCTGACGACAAGGACGTCGACGGCTTCACCCTGCGGACCACCGGCCGCCTCTGGACACTGCCTAAGGGTAGTCGCGAAGAAGTTGGCCCTTGCACGCCGCTCGGAATCATGGCACTGCTCGACTTTTATCAGCTAGATGTTGCCGGCAAACACGCGGTCATCATCGGCCGTTCTAACATTGTCGGCAAGCCCATGGCGGCCATGCTCATGAACCGCGGCGCCACCGTCACGATTGCCCACTCCCAGACGCAGCATCTGCACGAACTTTTGCGCAGTGCCGACATCATTGTTGCGGCTACCGGCCGGATGCACATGGTCACGGCAGCGGACGTCAAGCCCGGCGCCATCGTGATCGACGTGGGGATGAACCGCTACGTTGACGAAGGCGGCAAGAAACACCTCACCGGCGACGTGGATTACGACGCGGTGGCGCCCATCGCTGGCGCCATCACACCCGTTCCGGGCGGCGTTGGCCCGATGACCGTCAACATGCTGATGAAGCAGACCATCGCCCGCGCGCTGGCCAAAACGCAAGCTTAATGGAGGACTAAACCCCAAAGAAATTCCTAACTCATGCACCACCATATCGAAGAATTCGCACAGCTGTTAAATACACAGTCACGAGTAGGTTGTCAGCATCGCCTTTTTACGCAACCTACCCCTAATGGAGGATTTTCAATTATGGATTACAAAACACAAGACCCAGAACTCTGGAACGCCATTGCCAATGAAGAACAGCGCCAGCAGGACAACATTGAACTCATTGCGTCCGAAAACATCGTCTCTCCCGCCGTGCGTGCGGCGCAGGGCAGCGTGCTGACCAACAAGTATTCCGAAGGCTACCCAGGCAAACGCTACTACGGCGGGAACCAATACATCGACATTGTTGAGCAACTAGCCATCGACCGCGCCAAGGAACTGTTCGGTGCCGAAGCTGCAAACGTGCAGCCGCATTCCGGTAGCCAGGCCAACATGGCCGCCTACCGCGCGCTCCTGAACGATGGCGACACCGTGCTCGCCATGGACTTGACCGACGGCGGCCACCTCACTCACGGCGCTGACGTCAATTTTTCCGGCCAGACCTACAAGTTCTTCCACTACGGTCTGGATGAGAATGGCCTACTGGACTACGACGCCATCGCTAAGCAGGCTGAGGAAGTGCAGCCCAAGCTCATTGTCGCTGGCGCCAGTGCCTACAGTCGCACGATTGATTTTGCGAAGTTCCGCGAAATTGCCGATGCAGTCGGTGCTTTGCTGATGGTCGACATGGCGCACATCGCTGGGCTCGTGGCCGCGGGTGTGCACCCGAGTCCCGTGCCTTACTGTGATGTCGTCACCACGACTACCCACAAGACTCTGCGCGGCCCGCGCGGCGGGATGATTCTTTGCAAAGAGAAGTACATCAAGAAGATTAACTCCGCCCTCTTCCCTGGCATTCAGGGTGGCCCGCTCGAGCACGTCATTGCGGGTAAGGCCCAGGCACTCGGCGAGGCGCTCCGGCCGCAGTTCAAGACTTACGCTCAGCAGATTGTGAAGAACATGCAGGCCATGGTGCGCGGGCTGACTGCTGGTAACTCCAAGCTCAGCATTGTCTCCGGCGGTTCTGATAATCACTTGGCGCTCGTCAACGTCACCGCGTACGGTGTAACCGGCCGCGACGTTCAAGACTTACTTGATTCCGTCATGATTACAACAAACAAGAACCAAGTGCCAGGTGAGCAAAATGGTCCGTTCAAAACTTCCGGTATTCGCCTCGGAACAGCCGCTATCACCACCCGCGGCTTCGACGAAGACGACTGCTATGAGGTTGGCCGACTGATTGTCCGCACCCTTGAGGGTCGCACCAACGTCACCGAGCTAGCCGAAGTGGCTGATGCGGTGCACGCACTGACCCAAAAACACCCGATTGACGCCATCGAATACTAAACCGTAAGCAAAAAGCAGTTGCCGACTATCCCCCACGGGATGATCGGCAACTGCCTTTTTAGTGCTTAACGAACATCACTACCAAATTGCCCGCCAGATGCGGCGCACCCGGTTCATAAATCCGTGGTCGGCCGTTTTTTCACCATGATGCAGGCTGTACAGGTGCACGGTGTAAATCTGGTCACCACTAGGTACGCTCCGATAGCGCGCCCGGCGCGGGTAAAAATCATCCACAAGCGCGTAGCCGGCGTCAGCAAACTCACGCACCCGTTGCTCAGTACTGTAAGCAATCGGTGCGCCGTCTCTGCCCGTGCGGGTATCCGTGCGTAACCATTCGCGCGTGCGGTCATCTAAGTACATGATGTGCACCACGCAGGTCACCTCGTCCGCGTTCGTTTCGTAATCCATATCCATCAATGTCATCAGTCCCTGTAAGGCAAAGCCCATTTCTACTTAACCATATCTTAAACTATTTCTGTATGAAAACGGGTGCAGAATTCTTAAAGTAAATTAGCGATTTTTGCAAAATTAAGCAAAAAGACAGCAAATCATTAATAACATTGACGGAATATGCAAAAAGGCAACTCACATTAGCTGTGAGTTGCCTTTGGTTTGCGCGTAAACATTACTTTTCGTCGCTTGTTTCGTCAGCTGCTTTTTCGGCTGGCTTAGCTTCAGGCTTCTTTTCTGCCTTTGGCTGTTCAGCGGCCTTGTTCACATGGCCGATTGCCTGGATGGAGAAGGTCAGGAAAACACCGTTAGAATCCAGAACAACGGTGCCCTTCTTAGGGTCAACGGAGTCAATTACACCGTAGAGACCACCAACGGTGACGATAGTGTCACCCTTGTGGAGGCCGTTCATCATTTCCTTACGCTTTTCCTGCTGCTTCTTTGGTCCACGTACCATGGAGAAGTACATCATGACTACCATGATGATGATCAAACCAACCGTCATGTACATATTGCTAGCGCCTGCTGCAAACATTAACTACACCTCATTTAATTTTTTAGTCAATACACACTGTACCAGAATTTGGACGCGCTTAAAAGGCCTAGACAGGTGGCTTAAACGAAGTGTCATGATTAGCCGCCACCAAATTTTGCTCACATCTATCCTGCCAGCTTCAGTTCAGTCATTCCAGCTAGCAATGTCACTGCCGAAATAACGTACCACGATGCCAAAATTATCGCCAGCGTATAGCATTCTATCGTGATAGTACAACCTTTCATCGCTATTGCAAGCGCTCACAAACATCGGTTATAATAATGGTGCGGGGCGAGTTAACAACTTCTTGCGTAGCACCAGATACGCTCTCTGTGATCGATGTATGATTCTTGTCGTACGCCGGCAGTGCGTTAGAAAAAACTGTCAGGATCTTTCGTAGTCAAAGTTTAGTCGCGTGCCCCGCAGAAGGCTGCAGCTTCGGTTGCGGCTTTTTTTCATACTTATATAAAAGACCCGCACTGCCAGTTAACTGCCAGTGCGGGTCTTCGTTTAGTTGCGGTTTTCCGGCCAGATTGCGCCCATGTGTTCATAACCCTTCTGCGTCACCACGCGCCCGCGCGGTGTCCGCTGCAAGAATTCAATTTGCAGCAGGTACGGTTCATACACTTCTTCAATCGTGCTGGTTTCTTCTCCAATGTTTGCCGCAATCGTACTAAGGCCAACTGGGCCACCATTATACTGGCGAATCATCAGGTTCAGAATTTTGCGGTCGGTTGCGTCCAAACCGTTGGCATCAACTTGTAGCGCCGTGAGCGCCTTGTCAACGAGCGCGGCACTCGCCGTTTCCATCTCGGCAACGTCCGCAAAGTCGCGGACCCGCTTGAGTAAACGGTTGGCAATCCGCGGTGTGCCGCGGCTACGGAGGGCAATCTCGTGCACGGCATCCGGTGCAATGGCCAAGTTGAAAATACTGGCGGAGCGCTCAATAATCGCACTCAATTCCGGCGTCGTGTAGTAAGCCATATGCGCGCTAATACCAAAACGATCCCGCAGCGGTGCGGACAGTGCCCCCGCCCGGGTCGTCGCGCCGATCAGGGTAAACGGTGGCAATGGAAAGTGCACCGGGTGCGCAGCGGGGCCTTGACCCACCACAATGTCCACGTAGAAGTCTTCCATCGCGGAGTAAAGCATTTCCTCCACAATTTTGGGCAGGCGATGGATTTCGTCGATGAACAACACGTCACCGGCCTGCAATTCGTTCAGCAAGGCCACAAGATCGCCGGGTTTTTCGATTGCCGGGCCACTGGTAGTGCGAATATCTACGCCCAGTTCGTTGGCGATAACCAGTGCCATCGTCGTCTTCCCCAAACCAGGTGGTCCGTAAAGGAGTACGTGGTCCAATGACTCTTCGCGCTTTTTGGCCGCGGCAATGTAAACGTCCAGTTGCGACTTCACGGCGGTCTGGCCAACATACTGCGTCAGTGTCTTCGGCCGCAGAGTGTTGTCCGCCACCACGTCGGTGTCTTGCACGTCCGCATCCAGAACGCGTTCATCTTCCGTCATGTCCATCCCCCTTTTTCTTAGTTTACTGCTTGATGCTAAGTTTAATGTTTAGTGAGCAGCTTCAAACCCGCACGCAGGTATTCTTCCGTTGAGTCCAGATCCTGCGCGAGCAGCTTCGGTTCAATCTTCTTAACCTCACGCTCAGTGAAGCCCAGTGCGGTGAGTGCGGCAATGGCGTCATCCAGCTTACCAGAAGGTGCCGCGCCGTCAGTTGTTTCCGGCGTAAACAGGTCCACCTTCGTTTCGATTTTGCCCTGCAAATCCAGAATGATCTGCGACGCGGTCTTCTTGCCAATGCCTGGAAAATGCGTCAGGAAGGTGACATCGTTAGCGGCAATGGCCTTGGCTAGGCCCGCACCATCCACGTTTGCTAAAATGGCCAGCGCGCTCTTCGGACCGATACCCGTTACGGACAAAAGCAGGTTGAAGAGCCGCTTTTGCTCGGCGTCAACGAAACCATAAAGGCTTTGTTCGTTTTCCCGAATAATCTGCTGGGCATACACCGTTGCCTCGCTACCTTCATGGTAGACATAAGGATTGGCAACCAGCAGTCGGTAACCCACGCCGCCAACGTCAACCACCACGTAATCGGGCCGCACGGCGGCTACTAAGCCCTTAAAGTATTCAAACATGTTTATTCCTCACTCATCAGCACGTACAAACGTTTGCTGTTACTTGCACTACTGACGATACCACAAATATGGGTTGGACAAAAGTCGCATTAACCACTACTGGCCAGGTTGGAAGTGGGAAAACTCCGCAAGTGGGCAGGGCGCTTCTTTGCACTTGCGGCGTCAATTTGCCTCATTTTCTTCTTACCGCAACATCCGCGCCAAGGTAGAAATGGGCAGCCCCACCACGTTGTAATAATCGCCATTAATGCTGCGGACCAGCAAAGCACCGTCATCCTGAATGCCATACGCACCAGCCTTGTCCCGCCAGCTCTCGCCGCGCACAAAGTCCGCAATCTCCGCGTCACTCAAGTCCCAGAAGGTCACGTCCGTCCGTACTGTTTCAGTTTTGATACTGCCATCTGGCTCACGCACCCACATTCCCGTGAAGGTCTGGTGCGTTTTGCCAGACAGCTCGCGGATCATCCGCGTTGCGTCCGCGGCGTCTTTTGGCTTACCGAGCAGCTTATCACCGTCCGCCACCATGGTGTCAGCCGCAATGATTGTCGCTTCAGGGTGCCGCGCAGCAACGTCCGCACCTTTTGCCGCCGCCAGTTCGGCGACGTAAGCGGCCGGTTTCAGAATGGGCAGTGCCCGTTCGTCAATCTGCGCCGCGTCCGTTAGAAAACCATCCGTAATTCGCCCCAGCAGCTCAATGCGCCGCGGTGAGGAACTTGCGAGTACAATCATGCTTCACTCCACCTATCGCTTTCGTGACTATCCTGAATTCGCTTGAACATGCGCTCAAGATCGCGCGTCGTGAAGGTCACAAGGACCGGGCGACCATGCGGGCAGTTGTACGGATTCTGTGCCTGTGCCAACTTATCAAGTAATGCCTGCGCCTGGCGCTCGTCCAGGTGGTGGTTCGCTTTAATCGCGCGCTTACAACTCATCATAATGGCCGTCTTCTCGCGAAAGGCCGCCACACTAATGTGACCGTCCTTGAGCACCCAGTCAATCATTTCGCGCAAGGTATCTTCCTCCTGCCCTTCCTTGAACCAACTGGGATGGCTGCTGGCGATGAAACTGTTCTGGCCAAAATCTTCTAGGCGGACACCGACACTCTCGAGGACATCCCGACGGTCGCGGATGAGTTCCGCATCGCTCAGCGGATAATCGAGCACAATCGGCGTCAGCAATTGCTGCTGAGCGTCTTCGACCTTACCAATGGCCACGCGGTAGAACTCGTAGTTCACGCGTTCTTGCGCGGCGTGCTGGTCGAGCATGTAAAAGGCATCCGGTGTTTCCGCCAGAATGTAGGTCCCGTGCATCTGCCCCAGATAGCGCAGGTGCGGAAAATCACCATTACCGGTCGTTGGTGCCGTGGCATCGCCAAAATCAATCAGCTCCGTGTTGACTGGTCGGGGCGTTGGCCCGGCCGTTTCCGCATCGGCGGGACTACCACCAAGCATTGGGAAGGCCGGAGGTTGTTCGCCACTGGTCCGGGCGTCCCAAGCGGCTAGCTTGCTGGGATCCGCAAAGATACTGCTGCCATCTAGATCACTGATATCCAGTCCCGTGTCTGCATGCGCCGCGGCAGTCGCATCATCGTCCGCAGCCGGCGCATCGTCCTTAACCGTCTCGTTAGTCGGAAACGGCATCTGTGCCTCTGCCGGCTTTGACCACGGCGTCTGCGCGTAAGTTGGCGCAGGCTTTGCACTGCCAGCCTTGGTGACCGGCGGTACGAAAGCGGCCGTCTCGTCCTTTTGCGGCTGCTTATGGGTCGTCACACTGACCCCAGACTGGCGATCAGCGATATTAATGCCGGCCTTACTCAAATTGTCGAGTGCATCCGGAATCAAGTTTTCGCCCGCAATCCGCGCGTAAATACTGCGCTGCAACAGCTCGCTGAGCGAATTCTCCTTACTAATCCGGACTTCCTGCTTAGTGGGGTGCACGTTCACGTCGACCAACTGCGGATCAAGCTGAATGTTGATGACCGCAATTGGAAAGCGGCCGACCATCAGTTTACTGCCGTACCCAGCAATGACGCCTTTGACCAGCTGGTAGTTTTTGAAATAGCGCCCGTTAATGAGGAGTGTCAGGTAGTTGCGCGAGGAACGCGTATTATCCGGCAAACTGACGTAGCCGTTTACGGCAAAATCATCATCGCTGCCTTCAAAGCGCAACATTTCCCGCGCCGTGGCAACTCCGTAAATCCCAGCGATGGTCTGCTGCAGATCGCCATTACCCGCGGTCTTGAGCACCAGTTTGGCACCATTACGCAGGGTAAAGGCAATTTCTGGGTGACCCAGCGCCAGCCGACTCATGATGTCACCGATATGGCTCATTTCGGTGGCTTGCGAGCGGACGTACTTCAGGCGTGCTGGGGTGTTGTAGAACAAGTCGCCCACGCTGATTTTGGTGCCCTGCCGCAGGGGCAGACTGTGGGTGTCGAGTAATTGCCCACCCACCAGGTGCGCGCTTGTGCCATGGCCCGAAGCGGTCGCCGTTTCCAGCGTTACGTCTGCAACAGACGCAATACTAGCCAGGGCCTCACCGCGAAAACCCAGGGAGTGAATGCTGAACAGGTCGCGCACGGTCGCGATTTTGCTGGTCGCATGACGCTTGAACGCCGTTGGCACGTCTTTAGCCTCGATCCCAGCCCCGTTGTCTGTCACTTCCATCAGCTTCAGGCCGGAGTCCTCGACGTGAACGTCAATCTGCGTGGCTCCGGCGTCAATACTGTTTTCAACCAGTTCCTTAATGACAGACGCCGGCCGCTCGATGACCTCCCCGGCGGCAATCTGGTTGCTCAGATTTTCTGGTAGTTCGTGAATCTTGGCCACGAGCACCCCTCCTCTACTTCAGTTTCTTCTGCAGTTCAAAAATCAGGTTCATCGCGCCCATCGGGTTGGCGCTCAGCAGGTCAAAGTCATTCAGTTCCTTGAGGACAGCCTGCTGCTTCTTACTGAGTGGCTTGGCCTTCGGGGTTTCTGGCTCCGCAAACAAGGCGAGCTGCTGCTCCCCGTGTTGAGTTTCAGACTGATCAGGCTCGCGTGTATCCGTAGCGGCGCTTGCGGCAGTTTCTACCGGCGCCACTGCTACTTCAGCCGTAGTCTCCGGAGTAGCTGGAGCGGCGCTGGTATCCCGCGCCAGTGGCACCTTGGCGTCACCCTTTCCTTCCAGCACGGTCAGAATACTATCGGCACGCTTCAACAATTCTTCCGGCATCCCCGCCAGTTTGGCGACGTGAATCCCGTACGATTTGTCGGCCGGACCAGCCAGCATTTTGTGTTCAAAAATCAGCTGGCCGTTTTCCATCGTCGCGCCAACGTGCACGTTCTTAAGGTGCGCCAAACTCTGCTCCAGCGCCGTTAATTCGTGGTAGTGGGTGGAAAACAGGGTCTTAGCGTGCACGTGGTCGTGCAGGTACTCGATAATCGCCTGCGCGAGTGCCATCCCGTCATAAGTGGCGGTCCCGCGGCCAATTTCATCGAAGAGGATCAGGCTGCGATTGGTCGCGTGGCTAAGTGCCTCGTTGGCCTCCATCATTTCAACCATGAAGGTGCTCTGGCCGCTCGCCAGGTCGTCCGCAGCCCCAATACGAGTAAAGATGTGGTCAAAAATCGGCAGTTGCGCGCTGTCGGCCGGCAAAAAACTCCCCGCCTGCGCGAGAATCACAATCAGCGCAAGTTGGCGCATGTAGGTACTCTTCCCAGACATGTTCGGCCCAGTAATCAAGAGCATGTCGACATCGCCACTCATCTCGACGTTGTTGGGGATGTAGGCGGCTTTGCCGATGACGTTTTCCACAACCGGGTGGCGACCGGCGACAATTTCCAGATCACGGCTACCGCTTGCCATCTGTGGCCGGACAAAATGCTGGGACTCTGCGACTTGGGCAAAGCTCTGCAAAACGTCGAGCGCCGCCACCTGTTTGGCCAGTGTTTGCAGGCGTTCAATCTGCTCTTTAATCTGCTCACGTACCTTGGTGAAAATGTCATACTCCAGCGCGGTTGAGCTGGCTTTTGCCTCCAGAATTTCGGTTTCCTTTTCCTTCAGTTCTGGTGTAGTGAAACGTTCAGCATTCGTCAGGGTCTGTTTGCGGTCGTAACGATCTTCCGGAACCAAGCCCAGGTTCGAATTGGTGACTTCGATGAAGTAACCAAACACGCTGGTGTACTTGACCTTCAGGTTGTGAATCCCGGTTGCCTCGCGTTCGCGTGACTGCAACTGGGCGATGAATTCCTTACTGTCACGATTGATTTCGCGGTAGTGATCCAGTTTGGCGTCGTAGCCATCGCGGATGACGCCACCTTCAGTGACGGAGATTGGGGCTTCTTCATCAATGCTACGGTGAATCAGGTCCGCAACGTCCGTGACGGGGTCCAGTTGCTGGTATTCATCCAGACTGGCATCCCCCATCCGGGCAAGGACGTCCTGGAGCTTCGGAATCTGGTCCAAACTGCTAGCCAGTTGCAACAAGTCGCGGCCATTCACACTGCCAAAAGCCACGCGGCCGGCCAGACGTTCGAGGTCATAAACACCGGTCAAGGCGTCGGCCAGTTCGGTGCGCTCAAAGAAGTGGTCGAGCATCGTTTGCACCTGTGCATGCCGACGCTCAACGGCTTTTTGCTTGATGAGCGGGCGTTCGAGCCAGGTCCGCAGCAGGCGACCACCCATGGCGGTCTTGGTGCTGTCCATGAGTCCCAGCAGGCTGTCACCCTTCTTGCCAGTACGGCTATTGGCCAGAATATCCAGGTTGCGCCGTGCGTCAGCGTCCATTTCCAGGTAAGCGGCCGGTTCGTAGGCCACCGCCTTTTGGATGTGCGCCAGACTGCGCTTTTGGGTACTGAGCATATAGCGCACCAGCAAGCCAACAACCTGAATCTCCGCCGCGTCATCTAGGTTCTGGGTGACGTAGCTAATCTCGCTGTGCTTCTGGCCGTCATCCGTCTGCACGGAAAGTAGCCGGTCGCCGCGCTTAAGCGCCGTCGTCACTTCGGCTGGCAGGTCGGGAGGCACCACAATTTCCAGTGATGCCAATGCCTGTAATTCATTCTCAACGGCGAATAGGTCGTCCAAGATGGCGACCTTGAGTTCACCAGTTGACACATCCCCGTATGCAAAAGCATAGCCCTTGGCTAGTGGCATCAGCGCGGACAAGTAGTTGTTTTTCTTGGCTTCACCGGGGTGAATGTTGGTGGTCGTCCCCGGGGTCACCAGCTGAATGACCTCGCGTTTGACCATACCGACAGCCTTCTTGGGGTCTTCCATCTGTTCACAAATGGCGACTTTATAGCCGTGGTCTACCAGGATATTAATGTAATTATCGGCAGCGTGGTGCGGCACCCCACACATCGGAATCGGGTCCGGTGCCCGCTTATCACGCGCGGTCAGGGTCAGTTCGAGCAACTGGCTACCTTTGAGCGCGTCGTCATAAAACAGTTCGTAAAAGTCACCGATGCGGTAGAACAGAAACGCATCGGGGTATTGCCGCTTCACAGCCAGGTACTGCTGCATCATCGGCGTGTCTTTACCATGTTTAGCCATTCAGTTTGTCCCCACTATCTAATCCCTGCTGGCGGCGGGCAATCCGCACACACAGTTGGGCAAAATCTTCATCGCTCGCCATCTCAACGAAGCGCATCGCCGTCGACTTGGCCACGTAATAACGCTGCCGTTCACGATTCTTCTCGCGATACCGCTTCTGGGCGGCCTTTTGAGCTGCAGTTAACGCCATGGCGCACCCCCGCTATCATCTATTTAATACCAGCTAATTCTAGCTTATAAGCTAACCAGATGCTAGTGTTTGTTGCCGCTAAAATACCGGCAATTCCTCCCTATTGTCTGCCGTTTTTTTGCAAAAAATTGCGTGAATGTGCGCGTAAAGTGCCGCTCCCAACGTTGCGTCCACATGACGGCAACCTAGACACATTTTCCCGGGTAAAACCAACTTTCATTAAGCCCACGAACGCACTATTCGGTGGGCATGTGTCATTTACCGGGAGTATTTGCGCGTTTTTGCACCTAAAATTCAATGAATCATCACATTTTGCTTTAATAATGTAACCATCAGCAAGGCAATCACCAACCATTCGGACCTACATACAGGGGGAATTCACATGAGCGAACTCAGTGACATCATCAAGCACAACCTAGACCAGCGGCAAACGCAAACCGTTCTGCGCGACATTGCGCGCGACCAAGACTTCACCGGCAACGATGTGCTAAGTGCTCAGGACACACTAGCTCGGCGCCTGCGCGACATCGGTATCCAGGCTGGCGACCTGATTTTACTGAGTTTGCCAAATTCCGCCGCCAATATCACCGTCCAGCTCACTGCATTCGATCTGGACGTCGTCGTGCAAACCATCAATCCAAACATGCCCACGGCGGAACTACGCACCACCATGGCGCAGCACCACTTCGCCGCCATGATTTTGAATGAAGTGCACGCTAGAGCCTTACCCGAGATTGAGGCCACCAGCGACCTACATTTTGTACACGAAACCGGCACGCTGCTGGGCAGCGACTTTACGCTCGCCGCGGCGCGGAACCAGCAAGTAGGCAATCCTTTACTGGACCAGCTAAACGCCACCGGCCAATCACCGCTGGGCGTCCTCATGTACACGAGTGGCAGTTCCGGTCACCCGAAGGCAGTCGCACTGAATCATGCGCAGCTTCTGGCCGCGGCGAGCGAAATCGCCCGCACGCAGCAGCTGACCACCGCAGACAAAACGCTACTGGTGATGCCACTCTTTCACATTAACGCGCAGGTGATCACCGTGCTGGCCACCCTCGTTTCCGGCGGCAGCATCGCCATTGCGCCAAAGTTCTCAGCTTCACACTTCTGGCAGCAGGTGCGCGACAACCAGATCACCTGGGTATCCGCAGCACCGGCCATCATTGCCATCCTGCTGAAAACAAAGCCGCTCTCTGCACCCCAAGTGCCGCACCTGCGCTTCATCCGCTCCGCCAGTGCGCCGCTGCTGCCGACAGTGCAGACAGCTTTTGAGCGCGACTTCGGCATCCCCATTCAGCAAGCATACGGCATGACTGAAGGCGCAAGCCAGATTACCTTCAACCCGCTTGGCGCCACCAAGGCTGGTTCCGTCGGCAAATCGGGCGGCACCGCAATTAGCATTCAAGATGAAAACGGTCGTCAGCTAGCACAAGGCGCGACCGGCGAAATCTGCTTGCGTGGTGACCACATCATCACCGCCTACCTCGATCCCAGCTTGCAAGATGACTTTGGCAACGGCTGGTTCCGCAGTGGCGATGTCGGGCACCTAGATGCTGACGGCTATCTGTTCATCGACGGTCGCAAGAAGGAGCTCATCAACCGCGGCGGCGACAAAATCTCACCCGTCGCCATCGAGAACGTGCTGATTACCCACCCCGACGTGCGCAACATTGCCGTTTTCGGGATGCCCGACCCCGTCTACGGCGAGCGCGTGGCCGCAGCAGTGATTCCGGAAGCAGACGCCCCCAGTGCCACCGACCTCGCACAATCCCTGCGCGCCTACGCGACGCAGCGACTCGCTCGCTTTGAGGTTCCCACAGACATTTACTTCACTGATAGCTTACCAGCCGGTGCGACCGGCAAAATTCAGCGTCGCCGCGTGCGTGACCAGATTACGACGCAGCACGTCGCTGCCAATTAGGAGGATTCCATCATGCAAGCATTATCCGAGCAAGCACAACCCATTAAACCCTTACCAGATTCGAAACCGCTCAGTCTGCATGCCCTGAGCCGCAAAATTCTGCCCTGGACCATTCCCATCCTGATTATTGTCTTCTGGCAACTCGGCAGCAGTCTGAACTTGATTGATAGCAGCGTACTGCCTGGCCCCATCGCGGTTCTGCAAACGATGGTGTCTGACCTCGCCAGCGGCAAACTCGAACGCAACATGGCCATTTCAATGTACCGCGCTGTCACTGGCTTCATCATTGGTGGCAGCATCGGCTTCATCCTGGCGCTCGCCAGCGGGCTCTCCAAAACCCTACGGCTCCTGCTGGACTCCTCCGTGCAGATGCTACGCAACATTCCTCACCTGGCCCTAATTCCACTGCTCATTATCTGGCTTGGGGTTGGCGAAGGCTCTAAGATTGCCTTGGTCGCAGTTGGGGTGCTCTTCCCCATCTACATCAACACTTTCCACGGCCTGACCACGGTCGATCCTGAACTGATTGAAATGGGCCGTTCCTACCAGCTCAGCAAGTGGCAACAGTTCACCAAAATTTTGTTGCCTGGCGCCTTGCCATCCATCCTCGTTGGGGTGCGCTACGCCCTTGGGGTAATGTGGACGACGCTGATTGTGTCCGAAACCATTGCTTCCAGTTCGGGTATCGGCTACATGTCGACCAACGCCCAGAACTTCATGGACATGTCGACGATCATCATGTGTATCGTGATTTACGCACTGCTCGGGAAGTTGTCCGATGTGGTTGCTAAGTCACTTGAGAATAGCCTGCTCACTTGGCAGCAGGCCGGAAGGAGTCAGCAATGACAGCTAGCGCATTACTCGACGTTAAAGACGTCAACAAATACTACGGCGACGCGCACGTGCTGCGCGACATCGATTTGCAGATCCAGCGCGGCGAGTTCGTCGCCCTAGTCGGTCAGTCCGGGGGTGGTAAGAGTACGCTCCTCCGCCTCATCGCGGGTCTGGAAGACACCACGACTGGTGAATTACGCCAGGACGGTCACGCCATCTCCGGCCTCAATCCCGACAGTCGGGTGATGTTCCAGAACGACCGCCTGTTGCCGTGGCTAACGGTGAAAGAGAACCTGGCTTTCGCCGATAAGAGCAAGTCAGCGGATGCGGATGCGGATCAACTGTTGCAGCGCGTTGAGCTGACCGAATTCGCGAACGCCTACCCGGCTGCCCTCTCAGGTGGTCAGCGGCAGCGCGTGGCTCTGGCTCGCGCGCTGATGGCCAAACCCGAGTTACTCCTGCTCGACGAACCTCTCGGTGCCCTCGACGCGCTGACCCGCCGCAAAATGCAGGATCTCATCTTGCAACTGTGGACGGAGCGCAAAATGACCGTCGTCCTGGTCACCCATGATGTAAACGAGGCCGTGCGCATGGCTAGCCGCATTTTTGTCGTCGCCGAGCACGAGATTGTGCAGACCTACGAAAATCCAACGGAGTGCCCGCGCAGTGACGAGGACATCGCGCCGCTCGCTCAGAAAGTACTGGACACCATCGTGAATAACTAAAAAAAGGGGCTGTGCCAAAAGACTTTTGGCACAGCCCCTTTTTGTTTGCCTTTAGTTTGAATCAAAGGCTGCGGAAAAAGTGGCAATCAGCAACACCAAGGCCAGGACGAACGCCACCCAGGCCGTTGGTCCTAACTGCATGAAAGGTATTTGACGAGCCGGATTGCGTAACAAGCCGCTGAGTACGGTTTTGCTGGCCCCGTACATCATGAGCAACTGACCTAGTAACACTAGCGTCGCACAACAGAAACTCACCATCCGCGTCCAGAAACAGCCAATGATGAGGCCAAGTGCGGCGACAACGAGCAAGCCCGCGCCGAACATTCCGAAATGCGCATTCACACCCAGAATGCGTGCAAGCAGTTGTCCAGTCCCCAAGTAACTGGCCGTGCTGCCGTCCATCGGCATAACCATAAAGCCCGGCAATAACTGGGCGATGAGCGTCAGCAACACGCTCATTAACGCAACGCCACTATGACTAATATTCGCCAACGTTCGCTCACGTTTGGCCTGGATACTTTTGATCATCCTATCTCCCCCACCCCGCTAATGCTAAAATGATTGTAAACGAAGAAAACTGATCTGTTAAGTTTTCTGCGAACACATTGAATGGAGTGACTTCAACAATATGCGCAAAATCGAAGCAAAAGCGCAGGCAATTGCGGCGGCCGGAACACTTTTTGCCTGTCCGGTATGCGGTGAAAATCTAGTTAGCGTAGGCACTAGTCTGGCCTGTGCTAACGGTCAACGTTATGATCTGAATAAAAAGGGCACCGTGAATTTTCTGAACGCGCCGGTGAACACTGAATATGGCGAAGAAATGCTCGCCGCGCGGCGGCGCGTGCTGGATGCAGGTTTCTTTAGCCCGTTTCTAAATGAAATGGCGCGGGAAATGCATCCAGACGACCGGCTGCTCGATATTGGTTGCGGCGAAGGCACGCCCACCGCTCGTTTAGCCAAGAAGGCAGAACTGGCAGTTGGTTTCGACATCTCCGCGCCAGCCATCAAGCTCGCCGGTGCGCTTGATTCTGACGCACTATTTTGCGTTGCTGACCTGGCGCGATTGCCATTCGCAGACAACAGTTTCAATGTCATCGCGGACATCTTCTCACCTGGCGCTTATGCCGAATTTGAGCGTGTTCTTGCTCCCGGTGGCCGGATTATGAAAATTATCCCGAATAGCGGTTACCTGTGCGAACTACGGCACGCGCTTTATGCCGGCGAAGACAAAGAGCACTACTCCAATGCGAAGGTGAAAGACCACTTCCTAGCCCGCTACCCGGACAGCACAGTGACGCCAATTACCTATGACTTCGACTGCACACCCGCGCTCTTCGCCGACATCGTCCAGATGACACCACTCACCTGGCAAGCACCGGCTGACAAGCGCGCCGACTTGCTGGCGCACCCACTGCCAAGCATCCACGTCGACGTCGAACTGGTCACCACAACGATTGCGTAAAGCTGTCCGTCAGCGTAAGTCGGGAAACTTTCATCCGCAAGGATGCAGAAATTGAAAATAATGCTCCGACCGACGGTCGGGGCTGGGGCGGCTTGGTTACGTAACCACAGGTAGGTGGCGCGGGGTCGCTCACGCCTGGCAAGCCAGGCTACCGCTAAACTTTTTGCCGAAGCCCACGTCAAAAAGATTTACCCCGAGCACGAATAGCCCACACAAAACGGCCTTCGCCGGTTGTGTGGGCTATTCGTGCTCTTTGCGCGCCACCTACCTGCGTTCACTCCACCAAGCCGCCCCAGTCCCTAAGCGCTACAACAATACTCCAGTAGGGAAAGTTTCAGACTACATGAGTCGAAGCACCAAACGCAGACGAACACGTGATCGAGAAATGCTGTCACAATATGCAGTTCATCTGTCTTCCTAAACATGGTGAATATTGAAGTCATAGCCTTTCTAGGTACCGGAGACAATCAGCGCTTAGTCACGACCGATGTGTACTGTATTTCCTACTTAATAACGTGTTGGCCACGGAGGCGTGAGTGTGCTTGGGCGGAGCGGAGGAAACGGAGTCGGGCGACAAGATAATCTGCAGTGTATGCCCGGCTGATTTTGCCGGGTGTACACCGCAGATTATCTCAGGAGCGCGGATTTGACGCCGGGTTGTAGTGAACCCCAAAACTTGGACAACAAATCCAAGTTCGGGGGTTTCTATATGATCAAATATGATTTAGATTTCA
>NZ_RHNR01000060.1 GCF_003946025.1 Lacticaseibacillus songhuajiangensis
CAAGAATAGGTCTTCATGACCTTTTTGTGCAAATTGGTCTGCTTTATCAGGTGTTGCACTTCGATTTTAAACCAGGGAAGAAATTAGCAATTGAAATCCCGTCTCTTACTGAACAAAAGAAAATCACAGACACTCTGTCCAATTTGGATGCGACTATCGCTCTTCATCAGCGTAAGCACGACCTTTTGCTGAAACTAAAAAAGGGTTATCTGCAGAAGCTATTCCCTCAAAATGGTGATGCCGAACCTGAGCTGCGTTTCTCCGGTTTCACTGACGCTTGGGAAAAGCGTCAGTTGGGAGAAATTGCAAAGCGAGTTACTCGTAAAAACACATCGTTAGAATCGACCCTTCCACTTACAATCTCCGCTCAGGATGGTTTGGTGGATCAAAACGACTACTTCAAGAAACAAGTTGCAAGCAAGGACGTAAGCGGATACTACCTGGTGAAAATAGGAGAATTCGCATACAACAAGAGTTATTCAAAAGATTACCCATTGGGAGCAATCAAGCGCTTGGACAAGTATGACAAAGGTGTACTGTCTACCCTTTATATTGTGTTCGAACCTAAGAACGTTAATACAAACTTTCTTGCGACGTATTTTGATTCAACATGCTGGTATGAACAAGTTGGTATTCGTGCTGCAGAAGGAGCTCGAAATCATGGACTTCTGAATATAGCACCAAAAGATTTCTTTGAAATTAAGTTGCAAATACCTCACAACGAAAAAGAGCAAGTTCAAGTCGCAGCTTTTTTTCAAAGTTTAGACGAAACTATCGCTCTTCATCAGCGTAAGCTAGGTGAGCTTAAAGAATTGAAGAAGGCCTATCTTCAGAAAATGTTCGTTTAGATTTTTGAAAAACGTTTTCCACGCTGAGCTTTTTTCCGAAAAATTGCACTGACGCTTGGAAAAAGCGTAAGTTGGGGAATATATTAAAAGATAGCGGTACCGGTCGTGGTAGCTTCACTCTGCACGATTACTCTGCTCGCTTTCCGTATCCAGTTCTGGGTTCAACGACCATCATTGGCTACGACTCGGAGTACGATCATGAGGGCAACTTCGTTTTGACCGCACGTGTTGGTGCCAACGCCGGAAGACTGTACAGATACTCAGGAAAGGCAAAAATTACTGACAACACTGTTTATTTGAAGAGCGACCATTTAATTTTTCTTGAGGCATTGCTAAATCACATCGACTTAAAACGCTTGTCATTTGGCACTGGACAGCCATTAATAAGAGCAAGTGAACTAAAAAAGACTACAATTTTTGTGCCCAGTAAAACTTCTGAGCTTGAGCAAGTTGAGATGATGTTTAGAAATGTGGAGAACATTATCGCTCTTCATCATCAACCGTACTTTTGCATCAGTCTGCGGCTTCATGAAAACAGCTAGCTATGTATTGCCACGATTTCGGTATTAACCGGCATCGTGGCTTTTTTTACAATTTTTCTTCTACATGGGTAATAGTCTAGTTCAACCCTGAGAGATACCGCATAACTTTGTCGTTATCTTGGTTTTCCAACTCCTGGATGATGTGTAGGTAAGTTTGCTGTGTGGTGGTCATGTTCGAATGTCCAAGTCGACGGGCAACACTGGCAATCGAGACGCCGGCGAACAACAGCAGCGAGGCATGCGTGTGCCGTAATCCGTGAATTGTAATCACCGGTGTGTTTACAGCCTTGCAGTGCCTAGACAGTGCGAGATTCACTGTGGAGTTAAAGACACGTCCGTGCACGAAGATTGGCTCGTTTTCAGGCAGTCCTTTCACTAGTTGGGAGAATTGCATGGTCAATTGCCAGTCAATCTGCACATTGCGTTTGGACGATTTATTTTTGGTTGGTTGAAAGTGTCCGTGAGCTTCTTTGTAATTCCAGGTCTTCGATATTGAAATGGTTTGATGATTAAAGTCGAAGTCTTTAGGCGTCAGTGCGAGTCCTTCGGCGAAGCGCAGTCCGGTCTTGGCAATGAGCAAAATTAGCCAGTCCCAGTTCGGCGTCTCCTCGAGATTCAAATCGTTGAGTACGGCATGCAATTCGAACTGACTCAAGAATTTTGGCTTCTTTTTGGTAGGTGCCTTGCCTTTGACGACCGCTTTACGGGTTGGATCTCGCGGAATCAGTCCTTCAGCGAGGGCGTCCATGATACATGCCTTCAGTTGGTGATGGAAATCCATAGTTGTTTGGCGTTCGTGCGTGAGGGCGTATTCGTTGAGTAGTGACTGGTAGGTTTTCCTGTCGATGTGACTGAGCGTAAGTGTCGGCGCCAGTCCAACTAGGCGCTTGTGATTGATCTGGTATTTGCGCAAGGTAACTTCACGTACTGCTCCTGATTTATAAAGGTGAAACCAGTCGTGAAAATATTCGTGAAACTTGCTGTCTGGTGATGCTGGTGTTTGCATGGGGAATCCTCCTAGATATTTTTGATGAATTTTTGGTCATCTTTGATATTTTACGGAGGTCTTAACCAAATTGAAGAACAAAGATGCAACTTTAAGAATGAAGGGGACGACTTACGTTGATGAAGAGCGATAGTGTTGTTTAAATGCGTGAAAAATTCGCCAATCCGCTTCTGCTCAGATATTCCTGGTGCTTGTATCTCCAGGCTTCCCACCTGCGCTAAAGAGATATTCGGTTGTGCACCGATTGTTGGATTCCGTCTGATAAATTCTTTGACAACAAAACCGGAGAGACTAGTCATTAAAAATTCCTTGTCTAAGTCATAACCTCTGATTATCGCGAGAGCTTGATTTGTATTTGCAGGAAGCAGTTCCTCATCAACCACAGTGGTTCTACCCAGGGTTCCAGCAATTGAAAACAGTATGTCGTCTTTTTGAAGAATTGATCGATGCAAATATCCATTGTGCTCATCCATAGATATTTTGGAGGGACTGACAATTCGTTCACCGACGATACTTTCAACTTTTACGAAATTAACTGGCCCTTTCCCAGATTTGTCCTTCGGTGTAGTGCCCTTAGTGATAAGTTCGGTGTGTTTTGAAAGCTTACGCTTTTCCCAAGCGTCAGGATTTTGGTCACCAATCATATAACAACTCGATAGTCATACTCAATTAGGTGACGTTCTTGAATGAAAGCGATAATTCTTACCGGGTATTTGAAAATCTAGCGTGAAAGAACTCAGTTAATCAAGTTCACTATCGAACTGCTTGTGACGCCGATAGTTAATGATTACAATTAACATAAATCATGACGAGGGGGAGCAGGTATGGACTATCAAGAACTAAAGTTGGGGAAGTTTGGCATTCCGTCTTGGGATGGCATGATGGCACCCATTTTGGCAGTGGCAAAGACGAAAGATGTCTGGAAACGGCGTGAACTAGTAACCAAGGTTCTTGAATCCATCAACTTGCCACCAAAATTGCGTGAAATGTCAATTCCTGGTAAGCCCGATGCTAACGTTGCTGAAGGGCGTGTTGGCTGGGAGCTATCCGATTTAAGTATTTGTGGCCTCTTGGTTCGACCCAAGCGGGGAGTTTATGCGATTACCAAACGTGGTACAGAAATGCTTGACCAGTATGGCGTTGATTTGAACTGGCGCCAAACCCATGATGAGCCATTGTACAAGAGCTACGTTCGCGAACGTGATGAGCGTAAGGGCAAATCCGTTGATACTGAGGCACCTGTGGATGATGAAGACAATCCACTTATTCCCAACGCCAGCCAGTTGAGCAGCGAGATCAATACCAAAATTCACCAGTACAATGCCGATGTTGCAGATGAACTGCTTGCACGAATCCGAGGTGCAGAACCGGCATTCTTTGAGAACCTCGTTGTTAACTTGTTGAGCAAGATGGGTTATCAGGGCAGGGAAGGCAAGGCTTCTGTTACGCCTAGTTCACACGACGGCGGTATTGATGGCATTATTAACCAAGATCCGCTTGGAACGCGTACGGTGTATTTGCAGGCCAAGAGATACCAGGCAGATAATAATGTGCAGCGGCCGGCAATTGATGAATTTTACGGTGCGCTCTCACGGGTTCACGCTGACCGCGGTGTATTCATTACGACATCTGATTTCTCCCCCGCGGCAGTCGCTGATGCCAAGCAGTTTTCAATTGTCCTCATCAACGGGGTGGAGCTAACGAACCTTATGTTGAAGTACAAAGTCGGTGTTCAAGCAAAGCAGACGTATGAACTTTTCAGCATTGACGAAGATTATTTTGATGACGAGATGGATTAATAGAAGTAATGGGCGATTCAGAGGATGAATCGCCCATTTTTTTGTGTCAAATTCATTCAGGAGCGGACAATAATGACTCACCAGTCAAAATTTTCAGAAAACACATTGTTATTAACAAAAAATTAGCGTATAATCCAAGACCGCTATGAAAATAACAATATGGGTAGGGGCACGTGCCTCTGCCCACCATTGTGTTGTGTGGAGGCAATCGGTAAGCGAACGCAGTGACCACCGCGTGCAAGGTGCGCGGAGGTTACTGCGGAGTCGCGCGATTGGCAGCAGGTCCCTTGTGTACCGGGACCTCCCGCTGCCAATCGCAGCCTGCCTCAATCGCGCTCCGAAAAGCAGGTCCCTTGCACGCAAGCCATCACCGCCAGAAATCCTAAGTACGGGATTTCCGCCGGTGATCACTTGTGTACCGGGACCTAAACGCTTTTCTCCGCAGCTACAGAAACATGGAGGAAATTATCTATGGTATTCAAAGCAATCGGTCGGCACAAGGCGCTGGTAATCGCCGCCGTGCTGACGATGCTCTTGCAGGTCGGTGCCGCGCTCTGGCAGCCGAGCTACATGAAAAGCATTCTCAAGGTGATGGCGAACATGTCGCTGTCCACCAGTGACAAGATCGACAAAGTCAGCTCCTACGGTCTCGGCCTCATCGCTGTTGCCGTCGTCGGGCTGATTGGTTCGATTCTGAACACGCTCGCCGCCGCCAAGATCGCCCAGACGGTCTCGGCCGACCTGCGTGAACAGACTTTCCGCAAAATCCAGGCCTTCTCCTACGCGGACGTTGAAAAATTCAACTCTGACAACTTGGTTGTGCGGATGACTAACGATATTAACCAGATTCAGATGCTCCTGATGATGACCTTCCAGGTGCTGATTCGGGTGCCGCTGCTCTTTGTTGGCGCGTTCATCCTGTCCATCATCACGATGCCGAAGCTTTGGTGGATTATCGTGGTGATGGTCGTGCTCATCGTGGCCGTGACTGGGATTTCGATGGGGCGGATGGGCCCGCATTTTGCGGCGTTCCAATCCTTGCTCGAC
Organism: Lacticaseibacillus songhuajiangensis; assembly: GCF_003946025.1. Lineage (GTDB taxonomy): Bacteria > Bacillota > Bacilli > Lactobacillales > Lactobacillaceae > Lacticaseibacillus > Lacticaseibacillus songhuajiangensis. The sequence continues at coordinate 5,243 of NZ_RHNR01000060.1, forward strand.
AAGATCAACGGGATTGCCAAGGACAACCTGCGTGGGGCGCGGGTGGTGAAGTCCTTCGTGCAAGAAGACAGCCAGATTGCCAAGTTCGACAAGGCGTCTGACGAACTCAACGGCCACAACCTCGCCGTGGGTTACACCTTCTCGACGATGATTCCAGCCTTCACCATCATCTCCCAGCTGGCGATTTTTGTGGCCATCTTCCTGGTCTCCACCTTCGTGACGCAGTCCGCGTCCGTGGCGTCTGACCAGCTCGGGGGCATTATGTCCTTCATCCAGTACATGATGCAGATTATGTTTGCCATCATCATGGGTGGGATGATGTCCATGTTCGCTTCCCGCGGGTTCGTGTCTATGGGCCGAATTCAGGAGGTCCTGAACACTGAGACTTCAATGACCTACGCGACGGATGAGGCAGAAGATCTTGACGGTTCCATTGAGTTCGACGACGTGTCCTTCGCCTACCCGAACGACGCGCAGCCAACGCTCCACAACATCAGCTTCACCATTGCCCCTGGCCAGCAGGTTGGGGTTGTCGGAGCAACGGGTGCCGGGAAGTCGACGCTCGCCCAGCTGATTCCGCGACTTTATGACCCCAGCGAAGGAACCGTCCGCGTCGGCGGCAAGGACCTGCGCACGGTCTCCAAGCAGACGCTTAAGGACACCGTCTCCATCGTCCTGCAAAAGGCGATTCTGTTCTCCGGCACGATTGCGGGCAACCTCAAGCAGGGGAAGGCGGACGCCACGGACCAGGATATGGACCGCGCCGCCCAGATTGCCCAGGCCGCTGAGTTTATCGACCGCCTGCCAGAACGTTACGGTGCGCCCGTTGAAGAGCGCGGAAACAACTTCTCTGGTGGTCAGAAACAGCGGATGAGCATCACTCGCGGTGTGATCAAGCAGCCCAAAATTCTGATTCTGGACGACTCGACCTCTGCGCTGGATGCCCGCTCCGAAAAGCTGGTGCAAGAAGCCTTCAACCGCGAACTGAAGGACACAACGACCTTCATCATCGCCCAGAAGATTTCTTCTGTGGTCCACGCTGACACGATTCTTGTCTTGGACGAGGGCCGCTTGGTGGCGCAGGGCACGCACAAGGAACTGGTTGAATCATCGCCAGTTTACCAGCAGATTTACAACACTCAGAAAGCAAAGGAGGCGTAAGAATGAGCGATACAGGACGTGCACTGAAGTTTTTCTACCTCTACTTCAAGAAGTACAAGTTGCAGTTTCTGGTGATTGCGGTCTTCATTTTTATCGCCACCTACTTGCAGGTGAAGGCACCCGTCGTGATGGGGGATGCGATTACGCACCTATCCACCTATGTCGGGGACTACTTCACCCACCAGCACGCCGGCGATGCCATCAAGGCGCTCAAGAAGATTGCCGATGGCGGTGTGCAGGCGCAAGACGCGCTGCAAAAAATTGCGGCCCAGTTGTCGCAGGCGACCGGTCAGCACGTGTCTTGGACTACGCTGACTGACGCCAACGTACCGGCGCAGGTTACGGCGCACCTGCCAAAGGGCAGCAGCATTGCTGCCATGCAGAAGATGGCCGCGATGCCGGATCACTGGCGCGCGTTGACTAACGCCAATGTGCCAGCCAGCATTGCCTCCGCACTGCCTAAGGGGACGACCATCCACAGCCTGCACCAGGTGGCGGTTTCCGCGCCCGCAAGCAAGGCGAACTTCTTTGCCAGCATGTGGAAGCTCTTCTCTTTCTACGTCATGACCGGGGTTGCACAGCTGATTTACACCTTGCTGTTCACCCGCATCGTGGCGCACTCCACCAACCGCATGCGTAAGGGGCTGTTCGGCAAGCTCGAACGCATGACGATTGCCTACTTTGACCGCCACGAAGACGGGGACATCCTCGCCCGCTTCACCTCCGACCTGGATAACATTCAGAACACGCTGAACCAGGCGGCCGTGAACGTGACGACCAACATCGCACTCTTCGTCGGAATTGTCATCATGATTTTCCGCGAGGACGTGTCGCTGGCTTGGGTCACCGTGTCCACGACCCCAGTCGCCGTACTCTGCGCGATTATCATCGTCATCCAGGCCAAGCGGTCCACCGACCGCCAGCAGGCTGAAGTCGGAATTCTGAACGCCTACATGGACGAGAAGATTTCCGGGCAGAAGGCCATCATCGTTGAAGGTCAACAGGAAGAAACCATCGCCGGGTTCGTTGAACACAACGATAAGGTGCAAAAGTCGACTTTTGCCTCCCAGGCGTGGTCGGGGATGATCTTCCCGCTGATGAACGGTTTCTCACTGATCACGACCGCGCTCGTAATCTTCCTGGGGACGCGCATCGCGCTGAACGATTCCTCGCTCAGCACTGCCGCCGCTCTCGGACTCGTGGTCACCTTCATTCAGTACGCTCAGCAGTACTACAACCCCATTATGCAGATTAGTAGCTCCTTCGGGCAGCTGCAGCTGGCTGTCACTGGGGCAACGCGGCTGAACGTGATGTTCGACGAGCCGGAAGAAGTGCGGCCAGAAGCCGGGAAGGACTTCACCGAAATCGGTGAGGGGATTCAGATTGAGCACGTCGACTTTGGCTACCTGCCAGGTAAGCAGATTCTGAAAGACGTCTCGATTGATGTGAAGCCTGGCCAGATGGTCGCGCTCGTGGGGCCAACCGGTTCTGGGAAGACGACCGTCATGAACCTGATGAACCGCTTCTATGACGTTGATAATGGTGCCATCAAGTACGACGGCATCGACCTGCGCGAGTTTGATCTTGATAAGCTGCGCGAGAAGGTCGGCATCGTGCTCCAGGAATCCGTACTGTTCGACGGCACGATTGCGGAGAACATCGCCTTCGGGAAACCGGACGCGACAATGGATGAGATCATCACCGTCGCCAAGACGACCCACATTCACGAGTTCATCGAGTCCTTGCCAGACAAGTACGAGACGCACGTGGATGACAACAACTCCGTCTTCTCCGTTGGTCAGAAACAGCAGATTTCGATTGCGCGCACGATTCTGACGGATCCCAAAATTCTGATTCTGGACGAAGCGACGAGTAACGTTGATACTGTCACTGAGCAGCAGATTCAGTGGGCAATGGAAGCGGCCATCGCGGGTCGCACCTCCTTTGTCATCGCGCACCGCCTGAAGACCATCCTGAACGCCGACAAGATTGTCGTGCTGAAGGACGGTCAGGTGATTGAAGAAGGCACGCACGACGAACTCGTCGCTGCGGGCGGCTTCTACGCGGAACTGTACCATAACCAGTTTGTGTTTGAATAAGCTGAACGCGCAGTTGTGCTAATGCAAAACGGCTTCGGCCGGAATCCTGTGAGGGGTTCTGGGCGGGGCCGTTTTTGTGTTCTATTATTCCGCGTGTGGCGGCAAAAGTCGCTAATGATGAATGCTATCCGCACGGTACCCAATGGGTGCCAGTCGTGATAGAATAAGCGTAAGAGGTGATGAACGTGGATACGAAAAAGAAGGAAACGCGCTTAAGTATTCGAATCGATCGAGAATTAAAATTAGCCGGTCAAGATGTGGCTAAAGACATGGGAATGGATCTTAGTACTGCAGTCACGATGTTCATTACACGAATGGTGAAGGAACGGGGATTACCGTTTCAGCCGAGCAGTTTACCAGCGGAAACCTTGCAAGCCCTGCGCGAAGCCGAGCATCCGGAGGACTACAAAATGTATGAGTCTACCGACGAAATGTGGAAAGATTTAGATGTATAGGCTGGTGCCGATGCCCTACTTCAGGCGAGATGTGAAGCGGTTGACGAAAAACACTACCCGATGAATACACTAAAGCATGTGGTGGAATTACTAGCATCAGGGACGCACCAGGAAGAACTAAAAACCCAATATGCGGATCACCAATTAGCAGGTAACAGTGAGTGGCGTGGCCACCGCGAGTTGCACATTAATGCCAGTTTTAACAACGATTGGTTACTCATCTATCGGATTAATCAGTCTGAGCTCATACTGGAACTTATTCGGACTGGGTCGCACAAGGAATTGTTGGGCAAGTGAGCATATCCTCTTTATGAAAGCCTTCGGAAATCAGTTCAGAATTCCGAAGGCTTTTTGCTTGCCATTATCAGTAAGGTTTACATTTCCCTGCGATACTTGTTTAATAAAGTAAGTAAAAACGCGCGCCATCATTTGCGGCGCGTGTGTAGTCAAGACGTGGAGGTCAAGTATGAACAAACAAGCAGTAATTTTCGACATGGACGGCGTGCTCATTGACAGCGAGAGCTGGTTCTTCAAGGTGAAGCAGGAAACTTTTGCAGAAACCGGAGCAAAGCCGCAACACTTCACCTTGGCTGAGACCGCTGGCTTGCCCGAAGCTGCCGGCTGGGAACTCCTCTTCGATGACCCAGACGAGCGTGAGAAGCAGCGGCAGGCTTTCATGGACAAGCTGTACTCGGTGCCCGTGGACTTCAAGGATATCGTGAAGCCTGGTGTCACCAGCACGTTGAACTGGCTCCAGGACCATGATTTTCACGTGGCACTGGCGTCTGCCGGCCCAATGCCGTATCTCAAAATGTTCCTCGATTCCACCGGCTTCACGAACCTGTTCAATGAAGTCATCAGTGGTGAGGACATCACGGCCAACAAGCCCGACCCAATGATTTACCTGACCGCACTCGATCGGCTGCAGGTTGCTGCGCCAAACGCTGTGGCCATTGAAGACAGCCCAACCGGGATTGCAGCCGCAACGGGTGCCGGCATCGAGACCTGGGCGGTGAAGCCAACTGGCTACTCATTGGATCAGCACGCGGCGGATGATGTCATTTTGAGCGTGGCGGATATTCAGAAGCGGCTAGGATAGAAAATAGTCATAATTAGCAACAAATCAACTACTATTATGATAAATTCGTACAATCAGTTTTTCGTCCGGGCTAGTCTCCAATTCGCAAAGTTCCTTGCAAAGGGGACACAGATTTTGTTTGCGGGACGACGTTGACAGCACTGTTTAGCGATGTCACAATGACAATATAAAAGGACTCGGTGCGCGAACACCGAAGCCCTTTCTCAGCAATCCGCCGTAGCGGTGACGCAAAACTAGTTAATCAAGCAGTATACCCGCCTGTCTAAAGCTCTGCATGGCTTTGGCGGGTGTTTTTGTATCCTAATCGATCTTGTCGATTAGGAGAACCACAAAAGTGAGTAACGCGAGTAGAAAAGTTCCGCCCGCGAATAATAAGCTCAAAATGTCCTTGTGAGACATCCCATTAACGCGCCTTTCCTAGATTTGGCATTGCCATAAGCATCACCTCATTCTATGGCGCGTCACCGCCGCTGCTTTATTGCTGATGAACTTATTTTAGCGTGCTTATTAATAGTGGTAAAGAAAAAGATGACCTTCGAACGATAAATAATATCTATATTAAAATAAACATTAGTATTAATTTGAAAAGCGATTTGCGTTAACGATGTCTTTTTATCTTTTAACAGCTACGCACGATTACGACAAAAAAAGCACCGGTCAGATTCCCGCGTAAGCAGGATCTGACCGGTGCTTTTTAGATATTGACGCGGCAACAACAAATGCGTGCCACCTACTTAGTGGCTGGTGAATTAGCCCTAACTTTCAGGCAAATCCGCGATAACTTTGTAATCAATCTTCACCGCAGTCTTATTCTTTTTGGCAGTAATCGAAATTGGTCTACTTAAAACTGCGAGAAGATTTTCCAAATTCGCCATGACCAC
>NZ_RHNR01000061.1 GCF_003946025.1 Lacticaseibacillus songhuajiangensis
CACAGCATGGGCCTCTCTCTGTAGTATTCTGCTCAGTAACGTGTCGGCCACGGAGGTGGTGGTGTGCTTGGGCGAAGCCAGTCGACCTCGCGCTTTAGCGCGTAGAGAGACGGACACCGAAGGGTGCAGGGAACGGAGTCGGGCGAAAAGATGATTGTTTGGAGACAGGACGGCCGGATTTGCCGTCGTGGCTTCACACAATCATCTCGGGAGCGCGGAGTTGACGCCGTTCTTGCGGCAACTCCGCCAGCGGAAGACCGCGATAGCGGGCTGAAGCGGTCCCCGCCCGACGTAGTTCCCGGAGCGTAGCCCAAGCGCACCACCACCGGAGTTGCCGACTCCACCGCCTAACGGCGTCATGAAAACACCAAAGAGGCCCAGCGTGACTTCGTCACTGAAACGCTATCGCTGACGAACAGCGACAAAAAAATGCCACCCTTTGCGGGTGGCATTCTGCAGAAACCAATTACTTGGCTTTCTTCTGGGAAGTCTTCATCTGCTGCATCATCTGGTTAAGCTTCTTTTCGGAAGGCTTAGCACCCATGGACAGCATCATGGTCCGGAGCATGTCTTCGTTTACAGGAGGATTGTCCTGGAAGTACTTCTTCATGTAAGCACGGGCGCCGTAGAAGCCCCCGATAACACCGGCGAGGGCGCCGATGATCAGACCAAAAATAAACATATACATAGCGAGTTTCTCCTCCTTGAGTTTCCATTACTATTTTGCCAAAGTTGGACGCGTTTGCAAAGCCCTAATCGTTCCGTAGGCCCTTTTTTCGCTGAATGTCGATTACCTTTTGTGGGGTGACCTCTTTACCATTCTTGTCCACAATCTTCAGAGATTCGACCTGCTGGCGGAAACCGGCACGGAAATCCGCGATGTAATCCTTACGCAGCTGGTCCTGTTCAGCAGTTTCGGCTGCCGTCAGACCCTCAGTCTTCTTTTTCTTGGCAAGTTCATTAATGCGCTTAAGCCGTTCACTGGGCTGTTCAGCCATAATTATGCCGTCCCCTCTCCTTGAGCCTCTGATTCAAAAAAAGGCGACCGCTTGCAGCGGCCACCCTTTATAGGCAAGTATCTTAACGACGCTTTTCCTTGATACGTGCAGCCTTACCGCGAAGAGCACGCAGGTAGTAGAGCTTAGCACGACGTACGGCACCGTGACGTACAACTTCAATCTTTTCAACACGAGGTGTGTTTACTGGGAAGGTACGTTCAACACCAACATCTGAACTCATCTTGCGAACAGTGTAGGTAGCGGAAACGCCGGTACCACGGCGCTTGATAACAACGCCTTCGAAAAGTTGGATACGTTCGCGCTTACCTTCAACAATCTTGGCGTGGACACGTACGGTGTCACCGGCCTTGAAGTCAGGAATGTCATCGCGAAGCTGGGACTTGGTGATGTCGTTAATAAGTTGGTTCATGAGTATTTCTCCTTTGTCGACATTCATGCACTCCTCCCGAGCCAGCGGAACATCGGTATTTATGTGGGGATTCCACAAAGAAATATTATAGCAATGTGTCCCCGCCGTGTAAAGCAAAATCTCTTGACCAATCACTTACGCGTGCTGCACCGGTGCGCCATGCTTTTGTAGCGGCACGGCAGCAGATGGCTTCAAGGCGCAAATGAAAATGTAGAGCTGTGCCACCTCAATCGCCACCTGCAAAATACTGTACAAACCGCTATCGTCGAACATCGAGTAACTGTTCAAAAACAGATTTAAAACGAGCAGCAGGTTCAAGTAACCAATTGCCGGATTAACGCCAGCATCCCGCATCCGGCGCACTGTCTGGGCTGTTTGCGGAATCAGAATGAACGCATACCCCAGAATGAAAATAATTGCTCCCAGATTGCCGCGCAGTGCGGACTTCACAGGCGCAGCCATCACGTCGAGTCCCGCACTTGATCCCATCTGCGCCCCAACCAGGAGTCCAAAGACCAGGATCAATTCCCACGCGGCCATCCACCAATACTCGCGGCGACCACTACGCCCCTTAAAATCGAAATACCCCTTGAAAAACAATACTGGCGCTTTCCAGAACCCAACTTTCTTAGCAGCCATGATAACTCCTCCTCAGTGGTAAATATTTATTTACGCTCTTATCATGAAAGCACCGTGAGCGCCGAACATCGGACTTTAGACCCATTTAGCAAACGTATCAAACAAAATGGCATAACTGATGAATCAATAAATGCAAGCGGATACAAAGGTGCTACAATGAGCTTGAATAAAGAAAAAAGGAGTTGGGTAAAATGAGCACGAACACTGCGACCCCCGACGCAGCTGTGAGCGCCAGACGGCAGGTGACCCACGTTGCGGAGGAAAAAATGCTCGAGACGCTCGACTGGGCTTACAACAGCACCTTAAACGGCCTGCCAGGACAAAAGTCAGTCTACGAGCTGGTTGATGATTACTTAGGTAAATATGATGCAGATGAGGCTGAGCGGCGTTTGATCCAATTTCAAACAAGTAAAGCCGCCACTTCTGGATTTGTTACCGGTTTAGGCGGTCTGCTCACCCTGCCCGTCGCGGTGCCGGCGAACGTGGCGTCCGTTATCCTAGTGCAAATGCGCATGATTGCGGCAATCGCCTTGATGCACGGCTATGATTTGCATAGTGAGCAAGTGCGGACTTTTGTGTACGCCACCCTCACTGGTAGTTCGGCGGCGGACATCATTAAGCAAAGTGGCTTGCAACTAGGCAGCAAGCTCAGTGCCGGTGTCATCCGGCAGCTGCCCGCAAGTGCCTTGAGCAAAATCAACCAGCGGGCGCTCCTGCATCTCGTCACTAAGTTTGGCACCACGGGTGCCGTCAACCTCGGGAAGGTGGTCCCGGTCGTCGGTGGCTTAGTGAGCGGCAGCGTCGACACCGCCACCACCTTGAGCATCGCGCGCCTTGCCGATAAGACCTTTGCACCATAAGTCAAACAAAAGGACCTCCACATCAGCCGGAGGTCCTTTTTTATGCTTATTTCTTGTCCTTAACTTCAGCCTCAATCACTTTGGGCTCTGGCTTCTGCTCATCGCTGGCCCGCAGCTTGTTGAGCTCGGCCTGCAGCCGCTTGCTAGTTTTACGCGCGGCACTGATGCTGCTGGCGGACAGCAATAGCGTGATGCCGGCACCAATCAGTAGCGCCACAATGATGAGCACAATCAGCGGCCACTGCAGGTGGGCACCAAAGAAGTTCACCGTGACGGCCTGACTATTCATCAGGGCGAAGATGACCACCACGAGGGTTAGTACTAAACCAATGACAAAACGTTGTTGATTTTTCATTTTTATCACTTCCGGTTAAAAATTGTTCCGGCAAAGTAGTCACCCAGGTGTGGCACCAGTGGGTAAATCTTCGCAGCGGCAGCCATTACGAACGGCGCGTTGATTTCACGAACCGGCCGGCCGTATGCGCGCACGATGCGGGCAGCCAGCTTATCGGGATCGAGTGCAAACAGTGCGATGCGGGCGGCGTAGTCTTCCGCCTGGGCAACCTTGAAGAAGTTCGTCTTGACGGGTCCCGGGTTCACGGTCGTGACCAGCACACCCGCTGGCTTCAGCTCCATCCGTAATGCGTCCGAGTAGGCAATGACTGCAGCCTTACTGGCGGCATAAACCGCACTCTTGGGCGTCGGAATTTTGCCGGCCATCGAGGCGATGTTGATGATGTGTCCAGCGCCCTGCGTCACCATCTGGCGGCCCACCAGGCGACATAAGTACATTGTCCCCAGAACGTTGGTCCGGAACATAGATTCGGTGATGCGCATGGACGTGTTGAGCGCCTCCTCGAACACGCCGAACCCAGCCGCATTGAGCAGGTAATCAATCTTCCCAACGGTTGAAATAATTTGTCCCACTGTACTCTCAATGGCGACGGGATCCGACACGTCGAGTGCGTAGGCGTAAGCGGACTGCCCAGAGAGCCGGGCAGCCTCAGAACGCACTTGCGCGAGGGCACTCATGTTGCGCGCGGCAACAATCACGGTCGCACCGGCCGCGGCTGCTGTCAGCGCGACGGCTTTCCCAATCCCGCTGGAACCGCCGGTAATGAGAATTACTTTACCTTGCATGTTAGTCATGGTCTGTCTCCTTTACAAAGGGGATCTCAATTTCCTGCAAATCGCCGACCACCGTACTGTTACGGAAAATTCCGCGCGCCTGATACTGCAAATCCTTAGCAAGTTTGCCGACGTAGCGCGCTGAAATGTGGTTTAGCAGCAGTTTCTTGACGCCGGCCTTCTTCGCCAACTTAGCCGCCTGCACGCTGGTGGAGTGGTAATACTGGTGTGCCAACTTGGCTTCATCGACGCCGAAGGTACTTTCGTGGACCAAAACATCCGCGCCTTCTGCCAGCGGTAGTTCACGGGGCGTCTGCCGTGTGTCACCAAAAATCGCAACCGTGCGCCCTGGTTGCGCCGCCCCGATGAAGTCCTGACCGTTGAGTTCCCGGCCGTCTTCAAGCGTAATCGTCTTGCCCGCCTTCAATTGACCAAACAAGGGGCCAAACGGCACCCCGGCCGCGCGCACCTTATCCACGAGGAGTTCACCGGCGTGCGGCTTTTCCTCAACGCGGAAGCCAAAAGCCTCAATGCGGTGGTCGAGATGATCGGCCGTCACGCGGAAGGTTTTATCATCGAGCACGACGCCAGGCTTCAATTCAACAAAGCGCAACTTATAGGCCAAATGGGTCTGCGTCACCCGCAAACTGGTGCGCACGTAGTCTTCAATGCCGCGTGGACCGTAAATCGTGAGTTCATCCGCGCCGCCCTGATTCGCCCGACTGGCGAGAAAACCGGGCAACCCGAAGATGTGGTCGCCGTGCAGGTGGGTGATGAAGATTTTGCTGACCTTGCGCGGACGAATTGTTGTCCGCAGAATCTGGTGTTGTGTGCCTTCGCCGCAGTCAAACAGCCACACCTCATTGCGCTCATCAAGGAGCTTGAGGGCTAGACTGCTGACGTTGCGACTGCGCGCGGGTGAACCCGCGCCAGTTCCTAAGAACAAAATTTCCATTTTTGCCATCCATTCTATTCAAACTAGTTAGACCTATTTTAACATAAATGTGCTGCATTCCCGGCACGCCCGGCAAACGCCAGTAAAAAACTCGTCATTACGGCTACAATGTAAACGCATAAGGCAGAATCAACCGCAAGCGCCGCGGCCGATTCTGCCTTATTTAATCGCTATTTTGTATTCGTAATCAACTGCTTGGCCACGTACGCACCGTAGTAAGGATTCCCCTTCGGATTCGGGTGCACCCGGTCAGCGTAGAACCAGTCATCATGCTGATTCGAGTAGCCGTACCAATCAATCACGTGCAGATTGTGGTACTTCTGCGTCGCCCCCCGTAAAGTGCGGTTGACGTCATTTTGCCACTGCTTGGTCGGTACCCGAACGTCAATCCAGAATACCTGCCGCGATGGGCCGGTGGCGTGCATCAACTGGTCAACCTGTTGCCGGGTGACGGGGCCGTTAGTACCCAACCCAATCAAGACAGTGTTAGCCAGCGCCCCACTACCTGCGTACTTCTGTACCAGGTTCAGGCCATCTGCTGCCTGCCGTGAAACCGCCGCATCAACGAAGGCCTTCGGGAAGATCTTCTGCAAAATTGGTTCGCCGTCCTTCATGACGGAATCACCAATCGCGGTCATCCCCATGTTCTGCGCCTTCTGCAGTTCAATTTGGCTAAGCCCATACTTTTCGAATTCTTGATTAACCGGATGCTGATTCGCACGCGATTCTTCTTCAGCCTTTTTTGAAGAAGCCACGCTCGCGCTGTATGCCTTATTGCTGTCCGCCTTCTTGGAAGACGCAATGCTGGCCTTCAGAGCGGCGAGTTTCTTCTTCTTAGCGGCCTTTTGCGCTGCGGTTTCCTTGAGTTGCTTTGCCAGTTCTGAGTGATCCGCGGCGTCCGTCTTGATTCCCGGTGCCTGCACAATCCCCACGGTCCCGCAGAGCAGAATCACAGCGGAAATCGCTGGCATGACCATGTGCTTGGGTTGCCACATGTCGTGCTGGACATAGGTCTTCAGCTTACTGTAGTCGAACTTGGCCAGGGGCCGTTCGATGAAGCGGTAAGACAGTTCTGTAATCCCCGCGATAATCAGCACTTCGATTACCGGGTACAAAATCGGGTGATCCGCCACGTCTTTTGCAACGGACTCGAAGAAAATCATCACCGGGAATTGGTAGAGGTAAATGCCATAACTACGATTACCTAACCACTTGAAGACGGGATTGGTCAGCAGGCCATTCAAATGCGCACCAGGATGCGCCACCACAGCCACCAAGATTGTGACCAACAAACTGAAGATAAACATGCCACCCCGGTAAAGGAAGGCGCTCTGGTCAGTCGTGTAAATCACCATCAGCAGCATCGCCACCATGCTGATACCACCAAGGGCATCCAGCACGATTTGGTCACTGCGGCGGATATGCTGCGCCAGCTTGCCACTTGGCCAGATGAAGGCCAGCGCCGCACCGAGCAGAATGGAGAACGCCCGCGTGTCGGTCCCGTAGTACAGCCGGCTCGGGTCGAAAGCCTTGACCGTTGTGGGCTGGTAGAGCACCGCCATCCACAGCGCAGAGATTACAGCAAGCACGAAGACAATGTTGAACATTTTGCCCCGAGACTTGACCGTTTTCGCCAAAAGCAGGACCACCAGCGGCCAGACCCAGTAAAACTGGCCCTCAATCGAGAGGGTCCATAGGTGCGTAAACGGGCTTTCCCCATTGGCGTAACGCGCGAAGTAGGACTGCCCATTGGCAATCTGCCACCAGTTGTACAGCGACGTTAAATTGCTGAGCACAATCATGTGCAAGTTATGCAGCAGGTCGCGCGCAAACAAGGTGATGTAGGCACTGGTCGCAAACAGCATTGCGACCAGCCCTGGATACAATCGCTTCACCCGCCGGATGAAGAAACTCTTCATGTTGATGTGCCCAGCGTTGTCCAGTTCCCGCAACAACCCGTCCGTAATCAGGTACCCGGACACAACCATGAAGATTGGAACACCGAGATAGCCACCTTTAAAGACGTCTGGACGCAGATGGTACAAAATAACCCCGAGCACCCCGATGGCCCGCAAACCATCAAAGCCGGTAATGTAGCGCCGCTTTTTCTGCTCTGGCATCTTCTTCAATCAACCCTTTTCCCTAAAACAACTAATCTTCGTAAACGAAGGACAGGTCCCCGATGTTCACCTGGTCCCCATTTTCAGCACCTGCTTCACGCAGCGCCGCGTCGACACCCAGGTTCCGCAGCTGGCGAGCGAAGCGAATCACCCCGTCTTCGTGCTGCAGATTGCTCATCGCAGCGAGGCGTTCAACCTTACCGCCGGTCACAATCCAGGCCTCATCCGTTTCCTCAACGTGAATCTCGTCGCCCGGTTCAAGGGTGTAAACCTTCTCGCTCTCGGCATCACGTTTTGGTTCAATCAGCGGTGCATCCGCTAGAAGCGCCGCCGTCTTGTGCATCAGCAATTGCAAATTGTTGTGCGTAATGGATGAAATTGCCATGATTTTGTCTTCCGCCACGCCCTCAGCAATCAACTGATCGTGGAAGGTGCTGAAGCGCTCCTCAGACCCGGGCATGTCCATCTTCGTAGCCACAATAATCTCGGGGCGGGCGAGCATGTTCTCATCGTAAGTCGTCAGTTCGTGCTGAATCTGGTGGTAATCTTCGAGCGGATCGCGCGCATTGTTCGGATCCATCTCCACCAGGTGCAAAATGACCCGGGTCCGCTCAACGTGGCGCAAGAACTCAATCCCCAGTCCCACACCAGTAGCGGCACCTTCAACCAGTCCGGGCAAATCAGCCATGACAAAGTCACTGCCGTCGTCCAGGCGCACCATCCCGAGGTTCGGGACGAGTGTGGTGAATTGGTAAGCCGCAATCTTCGGCTTGGCACCGGTCACTGCTGCGAGTAGCGTGGACTTCCCAACGGATGGGAAGCCAACCAAACCAACATCGGCAAGCACCTTCAGTTCAAGCTTCACATAACGATCCTGACCGGGCTCACCATTTTCGGCGATTTCCGGTGCGGTGTTCTTTGGTGACACAAAATGCGTGTTGCCGCGACCGCCACGACCACCGCGAGCCACGACGAGTTCCTGGCCATTCTCGGTCAAATCCCCAATCAGCTCGCCGGTATCGGCGTCCGTGACACTAGTTCCGGCCGGCACGGCCACGCGGGTGTTCTCCGCAGCCTTACCAGACATCTGGTTCTTGCCGCCACTCATCCCAGGCTTAGCCTTAAAATGGCGGTGGTAACGGAAGTCCATCAAGGTGTTGAGTCCCTGATCGACATAGAAAATGATACTGCCGCCGCGACCACCGTCACCACCAGCAGGTCCACCAAACGGTACGAATTTTTCCCGGCGGAAGGAGACAATCCCGTCGCCACCCTTACCGGCTTTCACTTCAACTGTAACCTGATCTACAAACATATTTTTACCCCTCCCGCAGGTCGACGCATGCGGAAACTTTCTGAATTCAGTCTTGATATAAACGCGGGTAGCGTTCGCTTGGGAACACTACCCCTTTTAGCCTATTTTTAAGCATACAGGCGACTCCGCCAAAAATCAACGTACACAAGCCCTTACAATGACAGCTTAATTGTTTGGGCGACGGTTTTGCTGAGTCCGAGCTTCTGCAAGTCCTCAACACTGGCGTCCTTAATGTTCTTAATTGTCTTGTATTCGCGCAACAATTTGGCCCGTGTTTTCGGGCCCACACCTTTAATCTGCTCCAAGCGACTGCTCAAACTATTCTTGCTGTGCAATTGTCTATGGAAGGTAATGGCAAAACGGTGCACTTCGTCTTGAATTCGTTCAAGCAGGTAGAAGCCCTGACTGCGGGGGTCGAGGTTGATCATCTCGTCCGTTGGTCCGTAAAGTAGTGCTGCCGTTTTATGCTTATTGTTCTTGACCATGCCGGCAACGGGAATATCGAGGTTCAGCTCGTTTTCGAGCACATCCTTGACCGCGTTCATTTCGATGCTGCCCCCGTCCATGAGGATAAGGTCAGGCATCGGCTTATGCTCTTTCAAAAGGCGGGTGTAACGGCGCCGAATCACCTCGCGGGTATTCGCATCTTCATTCGCGCTGTGTTCCCCGCTGTCCTCAGCCAGCTTGTACTTACGGTAGTTACTCTTTTCCGGTCGCCCGTCAACGAACTGCACCATCGCGCTGACCGGCTCTGCCCCTTGAATGTGGCTGTGGTCAAACGCTTCAATGACGTGTCCATCGTGCGGCAAGTTGAGCGCGTCCATGATTTCGGCCTGAGCGTCCACCGTCTTGCGGTTGTCGAGCTCCAGTAGCCGGAATTTTTCTTCAAGCGTGATGCGGCTGTTTTTCTCCGCCAGTTCCATGAGAGCCCGCTTCTCACCGCGCTGCGGCGTGCGCACGGGCACCCCAATCACATCGGCCAGAACGTCGTTGTTCATGCCCGCTGGCACCAGCACTTCCTTGGGGAGCACGTTGTTCTTGCGCTGGTAGAACTGCATGATGAAGGATTCGAACTCTTCCTCAGCGGTGTTGACGATTGGGAACAGCCGTTTTTCCCGCTTCATCAAGCGTGATTGGCGAATGAAGAAGACCTGAATTGACATCCAGCCCTTATCCCAGTAGTAATTGAAAATATCGCGGGTCGTATTGTCAGTGGAAATAATCTTCTGCTTTTCCACCGTCGCCTCGATGTAACGAATCTGGTCGCGAATTTCCGCGGCACGTTCAAATTCTTCCGCTGCCGCCGCTTTCTCCATCTGACTGGTCAAACTGCGCTTGACCTTTCCCGTATTCCCGCTCAGGAAGCTCTTAATTCGCGCGATTTGCTTATCGTACGCTTCCTGTGGCACCTCTTTGAAGCAGGCACCGAGGCACTGACCCATGTGAAAGTACAAACAAGGTCGACCTTGATAGCCGTTGCAGCGGCGCAGCGGGTACACCCGCTGAATAAACTGCAAGGTTTCTTCCGCAGCGTAAACGTTAGGATACGGGCCAAAGTAATAAGCGCCATCCTTGCGCACGTCACTCACAATCTTCGTCTGGGGATCACGCTCATTGGTAATTTTAATGTAGGGGTAACCCGTCCCCTTCTTCAGTTTGATGTTGTAGTAGGGCTGGTACTTCTGAATCAGGGTGATTTCGAGCAGAAAGGCTTCCTTGTCCGTGCTGGTCACAATGAAATCGAAGTCCGCGATTTCGGACACCAACTTGGCGGTTTTGCCGTCATGACTACTCTTAAAGTACGAGCGCACCCGGTTTTTGAGATTCTTGGCCTTACCAACATAAATAATCTTGCCGGTAATGTCCTTCATCTGGTAGCTGCCGGGCAAGTCAGGCAACAGCGCCAGTTTACGTTCAATATGTTCAGATGCCACTGGTCACCCTCCGTTCCAAAACGTTTGTTCGGTATCTTATTGTACCCACCCCACGTCGTTTTAACAAGTCACGCCGTCCGTCAGCGTAAGCATTTTGGCGACGGAGTCGCCCCGAGCCTCTGCGGTGTTTTCACAACTACTGCTAGGTGGGCGGTGGAGTCGGCAACTCCGGCAGGAGTGCGCTTGCGCTTCGCTCCGCGAGAACTGCGTCGGCGGG
>NZ_RHNR01000062.1 GCF_003946025.1 Lacticaseibacillus songhuajiangensis
TGGAACTAAACAGCACTGAGATTGGAACAAGGCTTGTGGGGCTAAGCGAACAATTTGCCTGATTCTTGAGCAGACCAGAGCCGCTCGTTCTCCTGATCCCACGATGAGTAGTTTTAGTTCCACTGGAGTTGCCGACCCACCGCCTAGCGGCGGTTTGAAAACAAACCCAAGCGTAAAGCGCACCCTTGCGGGCGCAGACTTACGCTGACGGACAGCGACAAGGTGGTTGTCCGTACTTGAACTTGCATCGGCGCTTATAATAAGTATGTAAATTGATAAGGAACCTGAATGAACAATAACTATCGCTGAGGAGGAAATATTGATGACTAATGTACTAATTCTTGGTGCGCACGGTCACATCGCAACCCTTGCCCGCCAGCAGCTCAAAGCTGATACCGACGCCCACCTGACCTTGTTCTTGCGCAACGCCAAGCGGATTAAAGACGCAGACTTGCATCGGGAAACCGTTGTGGATGGTGACGCCGCGAACGTTGACCAGCTGGTTGCCGCAATGAAGGATCAGGATGTTGTATACGCTAACCTCGCTGGTAAAAACATCGAGGACCAAGCGCGCAGCGTGGTTGATGCCATGCATAAGGCTGGTCTCAAGCGGTTAATTTGGATTTCCACTTTGGGGATTTACGACGAAGTGCCTGGCAAGTTTGGTCAGTGGAACCACGAGATGCTCGATGGCGGTTACCTCGAGCCTTACACGGCTGCGGCTAAGGTTATTGAAGGTTCTGACCTCGACTACACCATCATTCGGCCCGCATGGCTCAGCAACAAGGATATCGTGAAGTACGAACTGACAACACGCCACGAGGCTTTCAAGGGTACTGAGGTCTCACGTAAGAGTATTGCGGATTTGGTCACCAAGATTGTGGCTAAACCTGAGCAGTATGTCCGTGAATCACTCGGGGTTGACCAGCCGGGTACCGATGGCGATAAACCTTCGTTCTACTAGACTGAATGCAATTGGATAAAAGCGCAAAAGCAACGCTGCCGCATTTTGCGGGGCGCTGCTTTTTTAGTGCTCATTTTTGCCGTGGTAGGTGGTGCTAAAGGCGTGTCCGTGGCTGGCATCAAAGACGATGTCCGTTCCGGGGTGCACGAGGTGGTGGGTGTCGCGAAATTCGATGCTGAATTGGTAATGGTCGCGCAAGTCCTTGAGCACTTGGCCGTATTTAGCCTTATTGTGGTCAAATTCGACGAGGTCGTAGCTGTAATGCAGCTTGTCGGGATAGCGATAAGCCTGGAGAAAGAATGAGTAACAGTCATAGAAGTGGTTATCGACCACGAGGACGTGGTAGCGCCAGCGGTATTTGCGCTGAAAATAGCGATCGATATTGGCGAGCATAATTTTGGATTCACGAAGCAATTAGAAGGACCTCCTTTCTAGGCTTGATGGCCACCAACTAAACCTGAACGAGCGATGGCCGTGCCGCCATCTGTCTTGGAACTGGCGCGCACGAGGGCGCTGAAGCCAAAACGTTTGCGAATGCGGTCAATAGTCAGTTCTAACTGACTGATCTCGGCATGCTTGGTGGCGGGTTCAAATAAACTGATTTGCTCGGATAGTGGATGCTCGATGTGGCTGACGCGCACGCCGACCGAGCGCAGTACCTGCCCATTCCAATGTTCATTGAACAGGTACCAGGCGGCTCGCGTGATGTCATTGGTGCGGGAGGTTGGGTCAACCTGGGTTTGGGCGCCAAAACCGCGGGTACCGTCGGGGTCGGGTTCGCCGAAACCAATCGAGATGGAAACAACTGACCCCACAACGTTGTGCTTGCGCAGGCGGGCGCCCACCTGGTCACTAATTTCGGCGAGCACTGTTTCGCAGTCGCGCTTGAGGACGTAATCACGCATGAGCACTTGGGAATTGCCGAAACCGCGACTGCCTTCACGCGGGTGGTAGCGATGGGTAAGCCTTGAGTAATCAATGCCCCAGGCGTGAAAATACATGGCATCACCCAGCACCCCAAACCGCTTGTGTAATTTAGCCCGCGGCGTGTGTGCCAGGTCATAAAGGGAGTCGATGTTCATCCGCTGCAGCTTTGCTGCGGTGCGTGCGCCAATCGACCAAAAATCAGTGAGGGGACGAATGGACCAGAGTTTGGCGGGGACATCGCGGTAACTCCACGTTGCCTGCCAAGGGGCTTGGCGCTTGGCCTCATTGTCCAGCGCGAGTTTGGCTAGTAGCGGGTTGTCGCCAATGCCGATGGTGGTGATAATACCCGTCGTTTGAAACACTTCATCTTGAATGGCCGTCGCCATCTGCTGATTACTGCCAAACAGGTTGTGGGAGCCGGTGACATCGATGAACGATTCATCGATGGAGTAGACGTACCAGTGCTCATCGTCGGTGTAGCGGCGGTAGGTGCTGTTGATACGGTAGTTAATTTTGATGTAGTCCGCCATGTGGGGGGCAACAACTTGGATGTCCATATCGGGGCGCAGTTCGAACTTGCGGGTGCCCAGTTTGACGCCGTAGTTCGACTTGCAGAGCGGGGACGCCGCGAGAATCAGACCGCCAGCGGATTCTTCGCGCGAGAGCACCGCGTTCTTGGCGGCCAGCGGGTACTCAGCACGGCGCACCGCCTCGACGCTGGCGAAAAAGGATTTGCAGTCAATGCACATGAGATCGCGAACGGGCAAGCGTGTGGGGTCGGCGAAAGGTGTGTCGGGTGTCGAGTCCGGCAGGGGCCGTTTGGGGTCGACTCTAATGTCTTGCGGCGCTAACTGCTGCGAATGCCGTTGTTGCGGCTGCAAGTGGATGTGCATTTGCGCCGCGTAGTCATCGGCGTCGACGCGCCACCATTTCGTTGCGTTCAAATCGGCGGCGTGGCGGATATCGGCAACTGCTACCGTGCGGATTTGTTCATTGCGCTGCATCACGTTGACCTGCCCCGCTGCTAACCCCATAACGACACCCTCAATGGGTGGCAAATATTGATTGTTGTACAGCTCGTTCAGCTGCAAGGAGACGGCACTAGATTGTTCCCATGCGCGCTTGAGCAACACGTTGATTTCGCGTGCCGACATCGCGGGCAGGGGGTGATCCGGTTTATCAAAATGAGCTTCTTGCTCCAAATAGGCGCTGTGATCACTGAGCAGCCAGCCCATCCATTTGGCCATGCCCCGGTCGGGATAGAGCCAGTTACTGCGGTTAACATCCTGCAAATTAACGGCTGCACGCGGCATTTGAACCACCTCCTCGATTCATCACGGTTATAATACAAACATACGTTCGATTTTGCAACGGCTTTTGGTTGTACAGTACAAATTAATTACATGCAGTGAGTTTGGCTAGCTTGCAATATAAAGAAACATCAGTATAAAAATAACTGCAATAAAACATTTTACTAGCAAACGACGGGCAGACAAAAACACCCGCAAACAAGCTGCCCTGTTTGCGGGTGTTGCGATTGCTAATTTAGCGGTGAATGTCCTGCATGCGCGCATTTTCATCCGTGAACTGCGTCTGCTGCGCCACCGGATTCATCACCGGGTGCCGCAAGACGTGGTACAGACGGTGCGCGGCGTAGTTACGATTGGCGATGCTGCTCAGTGTGTGGCTGTCGTCATTACCAACGTTCTCTGTAATGCGCTGGTACATGTACTGAATGTCGCCTTCGATAGTTTTAAGGTGCTGGTACATTTTCCGTTTTTTGAACAGGGCGACTTGCGCTGCGGTGGCAGTCGGCAAGGTGGTGTAAACGTGGCCCGCGATGGTGCTGCTGCCAATATTTTGCACCTGCAACTGCACCAGGTTGAGTTGGTGCTGCATGCGGCTACCGTATGCCGTCATCTGGTCGGCGGCGTTATTGAAGTCGACCAGGGCATCGTTGTAGTTGGCATACATCGACTCGTCAGCGGCAAGCCGGGCGGCGCTGCACCGAAGCCTGAATTGTGGCAGTGGATTGGGTACTGATGCTGCCGGTGAATAGGGCAGCGCCGCAGATTAAGATGCCCGCCGTCATGAGCTCAAGGTAAAAGTTGCGCTGGCGGCTGGCATTCACGCGCAGCACCATCGCGATTCCGACGAGGGCCAGCGCCACCCCCAATACTGCAATCAAAATAAAACCAATTGGCACGGCGCTCCCCCCTTTGGCAACCACAAACGTGCACGAATTCTTAATAAGAATAAGGTCATTTACGGGGCAAGTCAAAGAAAAAATGCAAATAAGACGGCGCACCCAGTAGGGCTGTATTTAATTAGTGGCAACGTGCTGATTAACGGGTATAATGACAATCAACAAGGATGAGCTGGGGGAGATTGTTGATGGCTGAAATGGAAAAATTACCGGGCAAAATCAAGTGGGTGTGGGCGCTGAGTGCGATTGGCTCGCTACTAGTAGGACTAGTTGTGAGTGGCCTAATTGCGCTCTTCTTACCGCACTGGATGGCGCTAGTGGCGCTGGGGCTCACGCTGCTGAAAGTGGTGCTTGAACTGTTAGCGGTCCCGTATCGTTACCGGTTCTCGGGTTACCGAATTAGTGACCAGGCGGTGGAAATCAGTTCGGGCTGGTTGTTCAAAAAGCAACTGGCGATTCCCATTGCGCGAGTGCAGAATGTGACGCTGAAGGCCGGCCCGCTACTGCAAATGTACGGCCTGCAGCAAGTGGTCGTGGCGACCGCCGCCAGCAGTCACGACATTGAAGGACTCACGCCCGCAGCGGCCAAGCAGCTGCGGGACATCATTATGGCGCGGGCGCTGGAGGTAAAGGGCAATGAACTCTAAGCCAAAGCACATGCACCCACTGGCAATTGTGCAGCAATCGCTGGCCGTGGCCTGGGTGCCGTTCCTGAAGGCGGTCTTTCGCGGCGAGGACACACTTGTGCAGACAATCGGCACCGCGCTTTTGATCTGGCTCATCATGATTATCATCGTGGCGTTGCCCGCTTACTTCAGCACAACCTACCAGTTAACAGATGACGCACTCATTTTGCGGCGTGGTATCTTCAAACGGAGCGTCGTGCAGGTGAACTACGCCCGTATCCAGACGGTGCAGCACAAGCAGTGGTTCTTCCTGAAGCCTTTTGCGCTCACCAGCATTATGGTGGAAACTGCGGCGCACGCTGGGGATGAGCCGGAGGTGAAGCTGGACTGCGTGCCGGTCAGCCTGATTAGTGAGATTGAACGCCGGCAAGCCGCTTGGCGGCAAGCGGGTGACGCGAATGGACTGCTGAACGCGGATGAGGCCAAGTTTGCACGTGATACTGCCATGCCGCTTTGGCACGCCAGTCTAGATGACCGCGGCCTGTGGGCGTACGCACTGACGTCACTGAGTTTCTTACCCCTGTTTCTGATTGTGCTCGGGATATGGAAGCTTGCGGACAGCCTTGACGTGACGCACGGGTGGGTGGCACGCATCATTCACGCGGGACTGGCATTGCGCGGCTGGCCGCTACTCGCGACCTTGGTTGGCGGCTTGGTACTCGCTTTGCTGGTCGGTATTGGGCTCACCGTGCTGCGCTACTGGCATTACGATGCCAGCTTTGACGGCGCCCACCTCCGCGTCACAAAAGGCTTGCTGCAGCTGACGAACGCCAGTGCCGAAACCGAGCGCATCCAGCTGCTTAGTTATGAGCAAAATGTCCTGCGCCGTTGTTTGGGTAAGGGCACCACGCTTGCCATTTTGGCTGCGGGCGGCAGCGATGACGATGCCGATAGTAGCAGTTTAACGCTGCTGCCGCTGACTGCGCGTGCACAGGTGTGGCAACAGTTGCGGCCGCTCGCGAAGTGGTTGCCGGAGCAGATGCCCGCGCAGACGCATTTTACCACCGGCACCTTCGCGCTGGTGCGCAATGCGGTGTTGCTTAGTCTCTGTGTGATTGTTCCGGCGCTCATCTGGTTGCGCCCGCTGGGGTACGTGTTGCTGCTGTTACTATTGCTCGCCGTGAGTTTTGGTTTGTTTGCCGGCAAAACGCGAGCACTTGGCATTACGGATGACCTAGTTTACGTCAGCACTGGTGCTACTCTGGGGCGCACCGACCGTGTGTTCACTGCGGAACACGTGCAGTCACTCGCACTAAAGCAAAGCTGGTGGATGACCCGTAGCCATCTGGTGCACATTGTCTGGCATCTGCGCATGGGCAATGGTGATCTGGAAGTTGAGTTGCGCTACGTGCCGGAGCAAGTGGGGCGCGACGTGTACGCTTGGTACCAGGACCACCTATAGTGGCAAAATTAAAATGTCGCAATTAATGCTTGACTGTTTTCTCACTAAGCATTAATATAATCACATCAACAGCATGAGCTTTGCGGAGAAGAGAGCGTCGTTGTGGCCATCATTCAGAGAGTCCGGGTAGGTGCGAGCGGACAGACGGCTTAGACGTGAAAATGAACTCCTAACAGCAGGTTGCGGGTTAACGCTCGCAACCCGGCAGCGACCGTTACCACGCGTAGGCATCGTCAGGTGCCGGTAGAGGCAGGAGCTATTGCGAATACGTAGTTCTTGTAAACGAGGGTGGTACAGCGAATAGTCGCCCCTCAGACCAATTGTCGGTCTGGGGAGCGACTTTTTGTTTACCCGGACATTGCTAGGTGTTGTGGATGTTGCGTTACAATAAAGTTGACTAAATCACAAAGGAGCAGATTGATTATGGCAAAAGTTGAAAGTTTCACTCTGGATCACACAAAGGTTAAGGCACCATACGTCCGTTTGATTACCGTTGAAGAAGGTGCCAAGGGCGACAAGATCAGCAATTTTGACCTGCGCCTTGTCCAGCCTAACGAAAACGCCATCCCAACGGCCGGTCTGCACACGATTGAACACTTGCTGGCTGGTTTGCTGCGCGACCGCTTGAGTGGCGTGATTGACTGCTCACCATTTGGCTGCCGCACCGGTTTTCACCTCATCACCTGGGGCGAACACTCCACAACGGAAGTCGCCAAGGCGCTGAAGAGCTCCCTTGACGAGATTGCCAACAAGACCGAGTGGAAGGATGTTCAGGGCACGGATAAGTACAGCTGCGGGAACTACCGCGACCACAGCCCGTTTTCCGCTAAGGAATGGTGCAAGAAGATCCTTGAAGAAGGTATCTCCGACCAGCCATTTGAACGTCACGTCATCTAGTTAGGATGTGCTCAGGGGCGTCTAGAACCCGGGTGCAAGGTAGGGATGATATAAATCCCGAACTTAGGATTTGTGGCAGACCTGCCTTGCACGCAAGGGTTCTGCCCCTGAGCACGCGACTGCGCACTGTGTGTTACTGCATAAAGCAAAATAGTATTGCATAAAAGGCGTCTGGATACGCCAGACGCCTTTTGTGCACCCTAAAATCAGCATTTTCGAATACGGAGGACGAGCAAAATGAATAAATTGGGCAAAATTATCAGTTTAGCGGCACTCGCTGCCATCACGACTATCGGGCTGGCCGCGTGCGGCAATAAGGCCAGCTCCCAGAAGCTGACAACCGTGACGATTGGCGGGATTGGCTCCGATTACGAAACCTGGAAGCACATTGCGACCACACCGCAAGCCAAGAAATTGGGTCTCAAGCTCAACGTGAAGGAAATCAGCGTTGGCAAGCAGCTGAATGACGAAACGGCTAACGGCGACGTGGACGTCAATGCCTTCCAGTCTTACGCATATTTCTTGGCCTACAACAAGGAAACGAGCGGCAAGAAGCTGGCTGCACTGGGCACCACTTACTTGGAACCAGTGGGGATTTACTCTGATAAGTACAAGTCCATTAAGAAGCTGCCGAAGGGCGCAACTATCGGCATTTCCAGCAACCCAGCCAACGGTGCGCGCGAACTGCTTCTGCTCCAGAGTGCGGGGCTGATCAAGCTGAAGAAGGGCTTTGATACTTTTGGCACCAGCCGCGACATCGTCAGCAATCCGAAGAACATCAAAATTCAGGAGTTGAACGAAGACTCTGCCGCCCGTTACCTGAAGGATCTGGATGCGGTACTGATTTCGAATACGATTGCGCTGGAAGCTAAACTCAACGTACTGAAGGATTCCATCTACCACGAAAAGGCCGATGACAGTACGAAGGACAACATCAACATCCTGGCCACGACCAGCAAGCAGAAGAACAACAAGACTTACAAAAAGCTGGTCAAGCTGTACCACAACAAGGCAATTCAGAAGTGGATCAAGAACAAGTACGCCGGCACGAAGGTGGAAGTCACCAAGCCACTGAGCTACTTGGAAAAATAAGTGCAACAAAAAAGCTGACCAATGACGGTCAGCTTTTTTGTTGGCTGCGGAGTTAGCGGCCTCCGAAGTCATCACATTATGAGGAGTAGAAAATGAAGAAGAAGTTGTTGTTGTGTTTTGGGAGGAGGAGCGGTTTTCCTTGCCGCTCTTCTATGTTGATAACTATAATGGCTGCCTGTGAATTAAATCGACCAAAAATGTGAACAATTTGGGGTTAATCCTTTAAGCAATGCTAAAGTACACGGTGAGGCAAAGCGCAAAAAAAGCCGGGTATGAAGATGTACCCGACCTTTTAAGTAATCTGGAAGTTAGCGGCCTTCCAGATTGTCACATTTTGAGGAGTGGAAAATGAAGAAGAAGTTGTTCTTGTTGGCGCGGGGAAAGCACCTGCCTTTCACGTCCGGAAGTTAGCGGCCTTCCGAATCATCACATTGTGGGGGAGTAGAAAATGAAGAAGAAGTTTTATAGGGAGGAGAGGCGACTTGTTGCCGCTTCTCTATGTTGATAACTATAACGGCGGTGTATGAATTAAATCGGCCAGAAATGTGAATGATTCGCGCCGAATTACTTAAGTAAACGTTATGGCAACACAAAATGGCGCGCAAAAAAGGCAGGTCAGCTGACCTGCCTTTTTTGCTTGCTTCGGAGTTAGCGGCCTCCTAGGCAATCACATTATGAGGAGTAGAAAATGAAGAAGAAGTTGTTTTCTATTTTGGGAGGAGGAGCGGTTTTCCTTGCCGCTCTTCTATGTTGATAACTATAACGGCCGCGTGTGAATTAAATCAGCCAGAATTGTGAAGAAAATTAGGCGAATTACTTAAGCAAAAGTAATGCCGCTACTATTGATCCTGCTTTTCGTGATCCTGCTTTTCGCGGTCATGTCGGTATTCCGCCGCTTCTTTTTCCCAGTAGGCACGGTCATCGTCCGTAATTTTGCGCAGAACGCGGGCGGGGGTGCCAACTGCGATCACGCCGTCGGGGATGTCCTTAGTTACCACGGCGCCGGCGCCAATCACGACATTACTGCCGATGTTCACGCCAGGCAGCACGGTGACGTTGCCGCCCAGCCAGGTGTTGTCGCCGATGGTGATGGGCTTACTGAATTCAAGGAGCGAGATCCGCACGCCGGCATCAATGGGGTGCCCAGCAGTCAAGAGGTTCACGCGCGGCCCTATTTTGACGTTGTTACCAATCTTAATCCAGTTAGTATCAAGGAAAATGGCGTTCACGTTGCAGTAGAAGTTATCGCCAACGCTGATGTGTCGGCCGTAGTCGACTTCAAAAGGCGGTTGGATGAAGACATTGTTGCGACTCCCCTTAAACACTTGGTGCTCCAGCGCGATGATTTCGTCAACGTGGTCTGCTGGCAACTGGTTGATTTTTTGCACAAGCAGTTTGCCAGGAATTTCCCGGTTCGCGTCCTGGATGCGGTCAGTAACGTAAAGCTTGCCTGCGAGCATGCGGTCGTATTCGTGGTCTTCAGTCATGATATCAGTCCTTAGTATAGAAGAAATTAGTTTAAGCATAGCAGAAAGCGGTAGGCGCGGTTCATGCCACAAAAAAAGTCCCCAACCGAAGTCAGGGACTATGCACAGTCGCAAAGCGACCGGAACCATGGACTCCACAATCCAGAGGATTCACCAGCGCCCGCAAATCCGGCGGGTTATGCATACTGGCTGCTTCTTTCACACATTTGGCAGGTTTCACGCCGAAACGCTCCGCCCTGGCATGTGTTACTCGACTCATCGCATGGCACTAGTCTACCGCAGCACAGCGACTGCGTCAAACGCAGGTTGTCTCTGTCCGTCAGCGTAAGCGCTGAAAATACCATCCGCAAGGATGACTTCTATGAAAATCGACCGAAGGTCGGGCCTGGGGCAGATTAGCTTCGCGAACAGGGAACTCCGTTAGCGGGGACCGTTCCAGCCGGCCCTACGGTGTCCGTCTCACTACGCGCTAAAGCGCGAGGTCGACTGGCTGCGCCGTCTTCCACTGGGAATTTTGCCACAAGACCGGTGTCAAAATTCCGCTCCCGAGAAAAATGGCGGTGTA
>NZ_RHNR01000063.1 GCF_003946025.1 Lacticaseibacillus songhuajiangensis
CCTATGCATCTATTATACAACGATAACGGGTTAAGGAACTGTTACAGATAGCTTGGACAAATTATTCACCAGCCACTATCTAACGGGAATAGATGATGAGACTGTAAAAGGCTCTCCTTCAATCGCAGAGGTGATATCGAATTTTACCAACTTTGCTGAGGGATTGCCTTTTGTTGGGCACAACATTATTCGTTTTGACATTCCATTTTTGATTGCGAACGGATTCTATCAGAAAGACATTGAGGCATTGGATACTTGGAATCTTGCTGTTAAATCAGATTTTCCAGAGGAATTACCAAACCTGAAGCTGGCTACACTGAAACTCTATTTTGGTCTTCGTAATGCGTCTCACAACGCGTTAGAAGATTGTAAGACAAATATGATTGTTTATAAGCATCTCCGGGATGGTGATTTACAGCGCGTGGAACTTCCCCCACTTCCGCAGACGTTGAAAGGACTCCGCTTTGGTATTACTGGTGAATTTAGAGGTACCGCTCGGCCACAATTAAAAGAATATATCGAGTCGCATGGTGGACGAGTCACTGGAACAGTTTCACGTATGACAGATTATTTACTTCAAGGGAAGCAGCTGTCAGATTGTCTTAGCGATGGCGTGCATAGTGCAACAGAGCTAAAGGCATTTGAACTTCAAAAAAATGGAGAAAAAATCAAGATCATTGGGCTCGATGAGTTGCATGACTTAGCTGACGCGACACAGATGTAGGTTTCTGATGGTTAACAGATCCATTGAGAAAATTATTGATAAGTCAACTAGTAAGTATGTAACGAAATAAGAACTTACTACATTGATTGTTGGCACAGTCCATGTGGACTGTGCCTTTTTTTATTTTCAAAAGCAAATTTCGTTTGGTAACGCAAGTTATATGTAATTCTTCAGTGACTTAGTGAGATCATTTCACAAGCCAATATACTTCATCGCGAGAATCTTAAGTGAGGCAGAGTCTTGCAAAATATGGGCTCTTTGTTTCGCGTCAATTGTGCTATGCTGAGTTCAAATCAACTAAGGTGGGAAAACGCGATGAAAGGCAACGTAACGCGTCTAGTCGATGTCATTGACGGTAAAAACAAAATTCTCGAAATTCCCGTATATCAGCGTAATTATGATTGGAAACAAGAGAACATTGCGAAACTTTTTCAGGATTTGGTGTGGGTAGCGCAAAACGATAAGCCTTCGCATTTCTTTGGCAGCGTAGTAACGAAAACTGAGGATGGCCGTGAAGTTGTGATCATCGACGGGCAACAACGGCTCACCAGTGTTTCTCTGCTCCTAATTGCGTTGCGTCAGCGCTACTTGGATGCTGGCAATCAAGAACGAGCCGACGAAATTTACGAAACCTACCTGTACAACAAATTCTCGTCAGCGAATGATCATTACAAATTACGCCCGATTAAGCGCGACTTAGATCACTACAAGCGGTTGTTTCAAACTCCGGAGAATTTCGCTCGGCCGTCCAACATCACGACCAATTACGAATTCTTCTGCCAAGAAATGCAGACGATGCCGATTACGAATGATCAATTGCTGGATGCAATTGAGAAGCTTGAAGTGATGGAATTAAATTTGCAGGCAGATGATGATCCGCAGCTGATTTTTGAAAGTATCAATTCGACCGGCCTGGATTTAACGGATGCGGATAAGGTTCGCAACTTACTGCTGATGAATGAGAGTTACGACAAGCAGACAGAGTATTTTGAAAAATATTGGAATCCCATTGAACGTAAAAGTCAGTATGACGTCACGCCATTAATCCGCTACTGGTTGACGAATAAGCTGGGACGGGTAACCCCGAATAATCGCTTGTAC
Organism: Lacticaseibacillus songhuajiangensis; assembly: GCF_003946025.1. GTDB lineage: Bacteria > Bacillota > Bacilli > Lactobacillales > Lactobacillaceae > Lacticaseibacillus > Lacticaseibacillus songhuajiangensis. The sequence goes on from NZ_RHNR01000063.1 coordinate 1,826, forward strand.
ACTGAGTTTAAAGCATATGTCACGCAGTATTCGGACAAGGAACAGTTGCTCCAGGAACTGTTAATGTACGCCAACAATTATGAAATATTGTTAACCGCGAATACCAGTTATCCCGAAATTGATGCTGTGCTCCAGCGTGATCAATATCTCATGATTACAACACAGAACACATTCTATTTGGGTGTACTGGCGTCAGTGCATCAGGGTGAATTGACGATGGCGGATTTTGCCGCTGTTGTTCGGGTGATTGAGAACTACCTATTCCGGCGGGCAATTGTGGAAGCACCGACGAATGCTCTGAACAAAATATTTGCTACACTACATCGTGAGGTTATGCGGCGCAAGACGCCGGGTGTGGCATACACTGACATTCTCACCGCGATTCTTTTGCAGAAGCATGAATCGGGACGTTTTCCCAGCGATGAAGAGTTTGTTGAACGGATTAGCCAGCGAGAAATCTACCGGCTAAAGTCTGGCGTTCGCAGTTTTCTTTTTGAACGATTGGAGAATGCGGACAATAAGGAAGCAGTTGATGTATTTACCGGTCTTGAGAATAAGAAGCTGTCAATTGAACACATTATGCCGCAGACCATGACCGCACAGTGGCGTCGTGATTTGGGCACTGCCGCTGACGAAATTCATCAATCGTTGTTGCATTCATTAGGTAACCTAACGCTTACTGGCTACAACTCCGAAATGCAGAACGCGCCATTTAGGCAGAAACGAGAGTATTACCTGCAGAGTCACTTAGGCATGACCCGTGAGGTTAGCGCGCAAGAAGTGTGGGGGAAAGACCAAATTAACGCGCGAACGCGGCAATTAGCTGGGCGGTTAGTTGATATTTTTGCAATGCCCAAAACGGCTTATCGTGATCCCAAGAAAGAGCACAATACGGAATCATTCGATCCGGATCGTGACTACACAGGGATGAAGTTGGTGGGTTACCAGTTTCAAGATGGCCCGTTTATTACGGATAAAGTATGGAAGCATATGCAAATCAACATTGTTGCCGATTTATATGCTCAGTATCCAGAACAGATAAACAAGCTTGCTGTTCAGGAATGGACGCCTCACGGTTCGATGCTGCCCAAAGCCTTTCACGCTAGTGCTGACGATGGTTATACGCGTATAGCCGATGGCATCTATTTGTTCACAGATAATTCGACTTGGAATAAGATGCGCATGCTCTACCGGCTGTTTGAGTATTTTGGTGTTGCTTATGATGATTTGGAAATGGAATTCAGTAATTAGCTTCTTAAGTCGATAGTGAACGACCTTCTGGTTCGTGTAGTCGTCAGATAATCTAGATTATTAGGGATAGTATGTGACGTTTTTCAACAAAGGCCAAATAAAAAGATAGGAACGTTTAGGAGATAAGGATGAAACCACAGTTTGATTTGACGCCAAAAATTGTATCAACCGAAATAGCAAATCAGTATGATTTGGATCCCGGTGAATCAGGTCGATTGTTCAAACTCGACGCCAATGCACTTTCACGAATTTCTGCCCTAATTCCAGTAGTTTCCACTTTGCCCGCAACTCAACTATACTCGGTTACGATTCCTACTGGTCAAGAGTTAATAAAGGTTGCAGGCAAGAGCCATGCATTTCGCGGCCTCTTTCACAGTACAGCCGCGGGTGCGAGAGGAATTTCGGGCCATGTGGAAATGGTGGGACTGTCACCAGCGGCAACAGTTGGTGCTGTGATGTCGGCGGCGTCTTTCGCTGTGGGACAGTACTACATGCATGAAATCAACCAGCGTTTGGAATCAGTCGACAAGAAACTGGATACGATAATTGAGTTTCAAAAATTGGGTTTTGCCAGTAAGGTGTCGGCGCTGGTAACTCGCGTACAACAGTATCAAATAACAGCAGGTGCCTTCATTGAAGATGATGATGAGCGTCAGACTGCACTTATTCATTTGAATGATGAGCAGAAGACAGCTTCCGAATTACTGGATCAAGTCCTGATGACGTTGAAGAAAAGGCAAGTTACCGATATTAATCTGAAAGCATACAAGGAAGCAACTGGCGAAATTAATAGCTTGCTACACGTCCAGCAATCGTTACTGCAAGTGATGAGTTTAATCGCGCATATGACGGCACTACAAAATGCTCGCCCGACAGAGCGTCAGGAAGCAGACTATGGTCTATTCAATACCTACCTTGCACGAGCGGTAACTAGTCAAAATCAACTACAAACTTGGCACTTGTCCAATGCCGAACGATTGCAGATCGATCTAACAAGTAGTGTGCAGCGTCGGGATAACCTTTTGACTAAAATATCGGCACGAGTAAAAGCCCCAGACGTAATTCAAACACGACTCGCGACGAAAAAGTTAAATGATAACCTCATGCAAAATATTGTTAATCAGCTCGGTGAGGATTTTACTGCTGTAAACGAGATACCAAGTGACCAGTCAACGCGTATTTTAATACGGAATGGCTCCGCGTACTTACAGATTTAGATTGAAAAGGTGTACCAAACTTTTGGCTTAGGGGCCTTTAGCATCAAATGATGTGTAGATTGCGGCGTTCTGCTTGTTGCTGAGAACGGCGGGTTTGATTTACAATCGTATCATCGACCACCATGGTATGAAAATAGCCGCGACTGAATGTGAGTACGGGATTTGGGAGTAATATAGCTCGACGTTGCATTATCAAGTCGGGGCACCAAGTTAGTCGCTGATGAAAAAACGAAGCCGTAACGTTCGTTCCATTGAGGAAAGTGAGCGTTACGGCTTCTTTTTATTTTCTAAGTACCAATTCGTAATTCGGCTCTTCCACCCCCATCGCCGCATAAAACACATCATGCGTATAAACAAACCCAAGCTTCTCCAGCACGTGCTTGGAAGCCAGGTTCCGTGGCGTGTGCCCAGCAATCAGCCGCACCGCGTGCAAACGTGTCTTAGCAAACTCAATAACCTGCCGCGCGGCTTCGGTGGCGATACCTTGGTGCCAGAACTCTGGCCGCAGGTGATAACCGAGCTCGTATTCAGCGAGTCCGCTGCTGTGCAGACCGCAGACGCCAATCAGTTCGCCGCCTGCGGTGAACAGCGGCCAGTACTGCACGCCGTCTTGTGTCTGGCTGGTGATTTCTAGTTCTAGCCGCGCCTTAATCTGTGCCGGTGTGAAGGCGTCTTTTGCGATGAGTGCGGTGACGCGCGGGTCGCCCCAGAGGAGCGTGGCCTTGTCTAAATCAGTTGCGCACCACTGGCTGAAGTGGAGGCGTTGGGTGGATTGGGGATGCATGTAATGACCTCTTTTGCAGTTAACTAAGTGCGTGAATAGCAGTGATTTCGGACGTGATGCGGGTGGTGACGGGGCCGGCGCCGAGCGGTTCGAGCGTAAACTCTGCTGAACGGCCGCGCTGCACGGAGGCCATATTGAGCACTTTGATTGCGGTGCCGTCTTTGCGCAACTGGTGGTCAGGGTTGATGCGCTGGAGGGTGGCGGTGCGCTTGCTCAGCCGCAGCACGTAGGTGGAACCGGACGCGGTTGTGATGACGTAAGCACCATCGGCCGTGTACCAGTCCAGATAGTCGCCGGCAAAAGCTTCCTGTGGTGCTGGCGCAACCAGTTAGACGATGTCCGCCTCGGGCAGGTGCTTGTACAAGCCAGCGTTAACATCGCCGCGCACTGAGATGTCGTAAGAATGGTAGTCGTTCTCAAGCGACCCCATGAAATCGGCAATCGCGATAGTCCCTTGGAGAATCTGACCGCCCAAAGGGAATTTGACCTGGTCGCCGACAATGTACTTCATTTGCTGCACGTGCATGCGCTCACCCCTCATCTTGATGTGGCGAGTATAGCACGAATTGGACATCATTTTTTCTCTTAAAACCAGAGCCATTCGGATGTAAGCTACTGCAAGTCGACATGTTTGAATTGGAAGAGCAATTGAATGCCAATGTACGTACGCGTATTATGACAAGTAAAGAAAGAAGGCGGCGAGTTGGTTAAGCATGACGTAAAGAAGTCTGAAGGCTAAATGGATTCATCGATTCACTGGAGAAGAAACCGGCACCGGATTACAGACGGCAAAGGTCGCTTCACTACAGGCCTTAATTAAAATCGCAGTGCGTAATTGAAGCCAATCGTGATCTAGGCAGAACTCAAGGAAACTTTTCGGACCGACTCACAAAAACTACTATGAAAAAACCAAATTATCTCGTATATCCAGCAGTGTTTGACAATGTTGATAACGATGGGTTCTACACTGTTACCTTTCCGGATGTGCCTGATACCGTTTCACAGGGAGAAACTCTTGAAGAAGCCGTGCAAAACGCTCCCGACGCGTTGGCCGTTGCGTTGCCAGATTATGCAAGCTACCCCAAACCAACACCGCTGGAGCAAGTGCGGGCAAACAATCCTGGATTGCTGGTAAGTCTTGTTGGTGTGGACATGCACGATGCTCGTCGTGAAATTTCTGAGGCAATCGTTCACGAAAATGTGACGATACCGAAATCCTTGGCTGAAGAAGCAAAGGTGACTGGTATCAACTTCTCTGAAACTTTAACTGAAGCACTTGAAGCAAAGCTGGGCATGTAGTCGCTCAGCTTTTTCATTTTGCACCAGATAGGCAATCTAAGCACCGCGCCGCCGCTTGTGCTATCTGTGCTACACTTGAATGCATCACAAACGAGGAGGCATCATTCATGCAACAACCCTTAGCATTCCGCATGCGCCCGCGGAATCTGGACGAGGTCGTCGGTCAGCAGCAGCTGGTCGGCGAGGGCCAGATTATTCGGCGGATGGTGCTGGCGCGCCGTCTGTCCTCGATGATTCTGTACGGCCCGCCTGGCACCGGTAAGACGAGCATCGCCGCCGCCATCGCGGGGACGACCAAGTACGCGTTCCGCATGCTGAACGCGGCGACCGACACGAAGAAGGATCTCCAGATTGTCGCCGAAGAAGCCAAAATGTCGGGGACCGTCATCCTGCTGCTGGACGAGATTCACCGCCTGGATAAAACCAAGCAGGACTTTCTGCTGCCGCACCTGGAGTCCGGCCGCATCGTGTTGGTGGGTGCAACGACCGAGAATCCGTACATGAGCATTTTGCCCGCGATTCGCAGCCGCACGCAGATCTTCCAGGTGTTCCCGCTCACCGCGGACGACATCGCGGTCGCCATCGACCGCGCGCTGACGGACAAGGAACGCGGGCTCGGCGAGTATCCGGTGGTGCTGGAACCTGCCGCGCGCACGTTCCTGAGTCAGGTGACCAACGGCGATCTGCGTAGCGCGCTGAATGCGCTGGAGTTGGCGGTGCTGTCGACACCGGAGACGGACGGGCACATCACTATCACCCAGACCATCATTCAGCAGTGCCTGCAGCGGCCAGTCATTGACGGCGATGCGAATGGGGATGCGCACTACGACGTCATCTCGGCATTCCAGAAGAGCATCCGCGGGTCGGACGTGGATGCCGCGCTGCATTACCTGGCACGCCTGATTACGATTGGCGACCTGCCGAGCATCCTGCGGCGCCTGCTAGTGATTGCCTATGAAGACGTTGGCCTGGCCAACCCGCAGACAGCCAGCCGCACACTGACGGCCATCCAGTCGGCGGAGCGCTTGGGCTTGCCGGAAGCACGCATTCCGCTGGCCAACGCCGTCATCGACTTGTGCATGGCACCCAAGTCCAACACCGCGATGGTGGCGATTGATGCAGCATTGGCCGATGTCAAGGGCGGCCACGCCGGCGCAATTCCGGATGATTTGCGCGATGCGCATTACAAGGGAGCGGCCGCACTCGGACATGGCGTTGGCTACAAGAATCCGCACGACTACCCTGGCGACTGGATCCGGCAGCAGTACCTGCCGGACACGCTGGTCGGGAAGCATTACTACCAGGCGAACACGACCGGCAAGTATGAGCAGGCACTGGCACAGCGGCTCGCGCAGATACGGCGGGCGCAGGGCGGGAAGTAACACAGAGGGTTTTCAGGATTGAATATAATTGGCTATCAGAATTACACCATTCCCGAATCTGGATATTTTCTGGATTCGGGTTTTTCTTTAGCAAAATTTGATTGTAAAGTTTAGATGATTTTGCTGTTAAAGAAATCGCTGCCAACGTGAATGCACTAATTCTGCCAAATAGGCATGTTTTGGAAATGTGAACATTGTTAACGCTTTAATACCTGTCTATAATTAACTCATTGACAAACGAAATGGGGGAAAAGCATGGCAAAGGAATATGGAATAGGGTTAGACATTGGGACGTCCAGTATTGGCTACAGTGTCGTCGATGATAATGCTGACATCATTCGTGTTAAGGGAAAAAGGGCGATTGGTGTACGTCTCTACGATGAGGCACAAAAAGCAGAGGAGCGGCGTTCATTTCGCACATCTCGTCGCCGCTTGAGTCGTCGGCGTTGGCGTTCGAATTTTGTGCGTGAGTTCTTTAATGAACATATTGCAGAAGTTGATCCTGGATTTTATGAACGCTTGAAGTATTTCGATGAATCACCACGAGATGAGCAGGCTCACGGACTGTCAAAGGCATTATTTGATTACAAAACAAATAGCGAGTTTGCACACGAGTATCCGACGATATACCATCGTCGGCATGCGTTGATGACCGAGCACAAGAAATTTGATGTTCGGGAAATTTATTTAGCTGTGCATCACATTGTTAAGTATCGTGGGCATTTTCTAAATATAGAGCCAGTGAGTCAGTTCACAAAACGCGAAATTGACTATGGTCAGATTGCGCAACAAATTAGCCAAGATTTTGCACAGGTGCTCGGGGACGACACTTTTGAGTTCAGTGCGTCTGCAGATGACTTGAAACGAATTTTACTTGCACAGGATTTACGACCGAGTGACCGAAGTGCTGAGCTGCGGCCGCTATTCACTGCGGTAGTTCATCCTACCGAAGATGCCAGCAAGAAGGAAATCAAGTCATTAGAGGCACGCAATAAAAAGATTGCCACAGAGGTAAGCAATTCGCTGTCGGGAATGCAAATCCATTTGGATGTGCTCTTGCAAATTGAAGTACAGAAGGAAGATCAAGGCGAGTGGAAGGCAACACTCGCTACAATTGAAGACTTTCTAGCGCTACATGATGGTGATATTGAAACAGAAGCCCAGCACGAGATTATTGAGCTTTTACGGGAACTATATGCTGACGCTTACCTTTCTGGAGAAATGCCGCATGGTATTTCCGCAATGATGCTTGAACGATATGAACATCATTCGTGTGATTTGGAAATGTACAAGAAACTGGCACGCCAACAGTCTAAAGACAAGCGTGACGAATTACTGGGATTGTACTCTGAGTATATTAACGGTAAAAAAAGCAAACCAGTAACGCAGGAGACCTTCTTTGATAATGTGAAGAAGGCGCTGAAAGGCGTTGATAATCCAGCAGCAAAAGAAATCTTAAGGCGTATTGAACTCGGTAAATTCATGCCAAAGTTACGCTCAAAAGAAAACACAATGATTCCGCACCAGATGCAGCAAATTGAACTTGATCGCATTATTGAAAATCAACAGGTCTATTATCCATGGCTTGCCGAAAAGAATCCGGTGGCGAAACATCTAAAGGACCAACCATATAAGCTGGACGAACTGGTTAGCTTCCGTGTGCCGTATTATGTTGGTCCGATGATTACTGCAAAGGAACAGAAGAATACTTCTGGTGCCGAATTTGCCTGGATGGAACGTAAATCAGCACCCTGGTTTAAAATCGAAGTGCAACACCTGATAAAGCAGACCAATTTGCACAAAAAGGTCATGAAGACCTATTCTTG
>NZ_RHNR01000064.1 GCF_003946025.1 Lacticaseibacillus songhuajiangensis
AGTGATGCTTGTAGCGGACCAGTACTAATCGGTCGAGGACTTAACCAAGCAGTCGCAAATGCGCTGTTCGAAGCAAAAAAACAATGATGTCCAGTTTTGAAAGCACAAAGCTTTCAATTGAATAGAGTGCGGTGGCGATAGCAAGAAGGATACACCTGTTCCCATGCCGAACACAGAAGTTAAGCTTCTTTACGCCGATAGTAGTTGGTGGGAAACTGCCTGCGAGGGTAGGAAGCTGCCGCGCTCAAAATGGAGGATTAGCTCAGTTGGGAGAGCGTCTGCCTTACAAGCAGAGGGTCACAGGTTCGAGCCCTGTATCCTCCATTGAGCCGTTAGCTCAGTTGGTAGAGCAACGGACTTTTAATCCGTGGGTCGACAGTTCGAGCCTGTCACGGCTCATCCCAGTAGATACACGCCACGCGGGTGTGGCGGAACTGGCAGACGCGCAAGATTTAGGTTCTTGTGGTTTTTAACCGTGGGGGTTCGAGTCCCTTCACCCGCATCATCTGCCTGTAAGGGTAGACCCTATGCCGACTTAGCTCAGTAGGTAGAGCATCTGATTTGTAATCAGAGGGTCGGGCGTTCGAATCGTCTAGTCGGCAGTAACCAAATAGCTTTTGCGGAAGTAGTTCAGTGGTAGAACATCACCTTGCCATGGTGGGGGTCGCGGGTTCGAATCCCGTCTTCCGCTTTTCCTGTTTAACGGGAAAAGCACAATTAAATATGCACCCATAGCGCAACTGGATAGAGTGTCTGACTACGAATCAGAAGGTTGTAGGTTCGATCCCTACTGGGTGCATTGTTCGGGAAATAGCTCAGCTTGGTAGAGCACCTGGTTTGGGACCAGGGGGTCGCAGGTTCGAATCCTGTTTTCCCGATTGGACGAAAGTCCTAAATTGAAACACTTCGCGGTGTAGCTCAGCTGGCTAGAGCGTCCGGTTCATACCCGGGAGGTCGAGGGTTCGATCCCCCCCGCCGCGATAGAGCTTGGACCTTTAGCTCAGTTGGTTAGAGCAGACGGCTCATAACCGTCCGGTCGTAGGTTCGAGCCCTACAAGGTCCATCTTTACATGGTGGACAAAGTTTGGTAGTATAATATGGTTATCGCGGGATGGAGCAGTCTGGTAGCTCGTCGGGCTCATAACCCGAAGGTCGTAGGTTCAAACCCTACTCCCGCAATTGAACTGAATATAATTGGTCGCATGGTCTAGTTGGTTAGGACGCCTCCCTGTCACGGAGGAGATCACGGGTTCGAGTCCCGTTGCGACCGGTGAATCGGCTCGGTAGCTCAGTTGGTAGAGCAATGGATTGAAGCTCCATGTGTCGGCGGTTCGATTCCGTCCCGCGCCATCCATTGCGGGTGTAGTTTAGTGGTAAAACCACAGCCTTCCAAGCTGTTGATGCGAGTTCGATTCTCGTCACCCGCTGTATTTTATGGGCCTATAGCTCAGCTGGTTTAGAGCGCACGCCTGATAAGCGTGAGGTCGATGGTTCAAGTCCATTTAGGCCCATTCAACTGAATAATATGGAGACGTACTCAAGTGGCTGAAGAGGCGCCCCTGCTAAGGGTGTAGGTCGGGAAACTGGCGCGAGGGTTCAAATCCCTCCGTCTCCGTTAATGATGGCCCGTTGGTCAAGTGGTTAAGACACCGCCCTTTCACGGCGGTAACATGGGTTCAAATCCCGTACGGGTCATTGGCATCAAAATTTTAGCGCGATGGAGAATTACCCAAGTCTGGCTGAAGGGAACGGTCTTGAAAACCGTCAGGTGGGTCAAACCACGCGAGGGTTCGAATCCCTCATTCTCCTTTATATTATCGCGGGATGGAGCAGTCTGGTAGCTCGTCGGGCTCATAACCCGAAGGTCGTAGGTTCAAACCCTACTCCCGCAATTGAATTGAATATGTTTGGTCGCATGGTCTAGTTGGTTAGGACGCCTCCCTGTCACGGAGGAGATCACGGGTTCGAGTCCCGTTGCGACCGTTAATGGCTCGGTAGCTCAGTTGGTAGAGCAATGGATTGAAGCTCCATGTGTCGGCGGTTCGATTCCGTCCCGCGCCATTTATATTATGGAGGATTAGCGAAGAGGCTAAACGCGACGGACTGTAAATCCGTTCCTTCGGGTTCCTAGGTTCGAATCCTAGATCCTCCATCTTAGGGATATAGTTCAATGGTAGAACAACGGTCTCCAAAACCGTCGATGTGGGTTCAACTCCTACTATCCCTGTGTAACAAAATATTTATTATGGCGGTATTGGTGAAGTGGTTAACACACTGGTTTGTGGATCCAGCACACGTGGGTTCGATTCCCACATACCGCCCTTTTTTTCTGGGATATAGCCAAGCGGTAAGGCAACGGACTTTGACTCCGTCATGCGATGGTTCGAATCCATCTATCCCAATCCCCTTGGGGTAGATATGGCGGTATAGCCAAGTGGTAAGGCAGAGGTCTGCAAAACCTTAATCACCGGTTCAAATCCGGTTACCGCCTTCCTTGCGGTTAAGCCGCTGGAAGTAATATTATATGTACATGCCGGTGTGGCGGAATAGGCAGACGCGCTGGATTCAAAATCCAGTTCCAGCGATGGAGTATCGGTTCGACCCCGATCACCGGTAGACGATGGACCCCAAGAGGGTCTATTTTTTTTGCTCATATTTTGACAACGACAGTTAAATCAATCGGCGCATTGCTAAGTAAGCACTGCGACAAGATAAAAAACGCGAAAATGGGTCGATGGTCTGATGCATTAGTGGCGATGTCAGCGCAAACTATAAGGTGTTGTATTCAGCATGTGCTGGGTCAAAATTGCATTGCAGGACCTGGCTAGATATAATTTACCTATTACGAACAGTTTGGAGGGAGTAAGGTGAACATTGGGATTTTTACAGATACTTACTTTCCACAGGTTAGCGGCGTTGCGACGTCCATTCAAACCCTGAAGGAACAGCTCGAAAGCAAGGGACATTCTGTATATATCTTTACCACGACGGATCCGCGGGTGCCTGAAGACGCGGTTGAACCAAATGTCTTTCGTTTTGGCAGTGTCGCGTTTGTCTCGTTCAAAGATCGGCGCATTGCGGTGCGTGGTTTGTTCCAGGCGCTTGAAGTTGCACGCAATCTGAAGCTCGACATTATCCATACGCAAACCGAATTCTCCATCGGCTACATTGGCAAGTTTGTGGCACGCAGTATGCACATTCCAACGGTGCACACATACCACACCATGTATGAGGATTACCTGCACTACGTCATGAACGGCCACCTGCTCAAACCTTACCACGTGCGGCAGATGACGCGGGCATTCTTGCACCACGATGCAGGGGTTATCGCCCCCACGGACCGGGTGCTTGAAACGCTGGCTGGTTACGGTGTGTCATCACCAATCCGGGTTATTGCCACCGGGGTGAACTTGGAATCCTTTGCCAAAACGCCAACGCGCGATATTCGCGCAGAACTGGGACTGAGTGATGTGCCAGTGCTCATTTCCTTATCCCGAGTGGCGTTTGAAAAGCGCATTAACAAGGTAATTGACGCCATGCCTCGGATTCTGAAGTCTGTGCCAGACTCCGTGCTGCTCGTTGTGGGTGACGGGCCAGCACGGGCCAGCCTGGAAGAACAGGCGGAGACACTCGACATTGCCGATCACGTCCGGTTTATCGGTGAAGTGCAGCACGACGAAGTGCCACTGTATTACCATGCTGCGGACATTTTCCTGTCTGCAAGTGATTCGGAAGCACAGGGGCTGACCTATCTTGAAGCAATGGCTGCCGGAACCAAGGTGCTCGCTTTAAGTGGTGAGTACACCGATGTTCTCCTGAATGACCCCTCACTGGGCCGGACTTTCAGCACGCCCAGTGAGATGGCGGCGCAGGTCATCGACTACTTTGAGCATCCAGAAGCGTACCAGGAAAATGGCGCGCGTGAAGCCAAACTACGCAACATCTCAGCACGCCAATTTGGCGAACGGGTGCTCAAAATGTACAACGATGCCAGCGTGTACTACGAGCAAGTACTCGCACCACGTCTGGCTGAACACGCCGTTGCGCGCCCATTGCGCTTCCGACGTGTCAAACGAAAGGAAATCGAATGATTGAAATTAACATGTTCAGCTCCGCTGACAAGGTGGCAGGTCAAGGGGTTGGTGCTGTCTACGATGAACTGATGGCGCTGCTTAAACGGTATACCGCAGATGAGTTCAACATTAAGGTGAACTCGTACACGAAGAGCACCCTCAGTCATTATCACACCATCGATCCGCAGTTCTTCCTTTCCACTTGGAGCAGCAAACGGGGACGCAAAATTGGTTATGTCCATTTTTTGCCGGATACGCTGGATTCTAGCTTAACGTTACCTGGCGTTGCCCGCGTGAGCTTGGATAAATATGTCATTGCGTTCTATAAGCGGATGGACCAGCTCGTTGTGGTCAACCCGAACTTCATTCCCCGGTTGGCGGCTTACGGAATTGATCCGAACAAGGTGCGCTACATTCCGAATTTTGTATCTACTGCAACCTTCCACCCGGAAACAGAAGCACGCAAACTTGAATTGCGGGCAAAATTAGGCATTAAACCTGACGAGTTCGTAGTGTTTGGCGCTGGCCAGGTCCAAGAACGCAAGGGGGTTGATGATTTCATCGACCTTGCCAAGCGTAATCCGGACGTGAAGTTCGTCTGGGCTGGGGGCTTTTCCTTCGGACTTATTACCAACGGCTACAACCATTTGAAGCAGGTGGTTGCTAACCCGCCTGCTAACTTGCAGTTTACTGATATTATTCCGCGTGACACGATGATTGATTATTACAACATCGCGGATTTGTTCTTGCTTCCGTCGTATGAGGAATTGTTCCCAATGTCTGTACTCGAGGCTTTTGCGACGCACACGCCCGTCATGGTGCGCAAGTTGCAACTCTATGATCAGATTATTGAGCCTTATGCCATTGAGGCCACTGACATCGACGACATGGAGGCAAACATTCGCCAGTTGCGGGCCAACCCCGCGGGCTTGGCGAAATACGCCCAACTGAGTGCGGACGCGACCGCTGAGTACTCCGAAGAGCACTTGGCCGCTGTATGGCGGCAGTTTTACGAGGAGCAGGCTGATCTTGCCCACCAGAGTGGTAAGAAAACTGCCGGTCAATAAACTAGAGGATGTAACGAAATGACTTCGAAGAATAAGCTAGCAGCGCTTATTATGTTTCTGATTGGCGTTGCTATTTTTTTGTGGGAGGGTCGGCACACAGACGTGCACCACATCATGCGGGACCTGCTCCACTTAAATTGGTGGTGGCTCCTGCTCGGTGTCGTCGTGATGCTCCTGTCCTGGGTGTTTGAAACTTTTGTACTGCAGATTCTCGTGCGGACGGAAAATGAACAATTACCATTCCGGGAGGCGCTGCGGGTGCCGCTGGTTGAGCAGCTCTTTAACTCGATCACGCCGTTTGCGACTGGCGGCCAACCTGCGCAGCTCTTTGCCATGATTCAAAGCGGGGTGGAGGGCGGCAAGGCCAGCTCGGTCCTGCTGATGAAGTTTATCGTGTACCAGTTCATGGTCCTGATTAACTTTGTTTTCACCATGATTGTCGGTTTCCACCGGATTGCGCAGCATTTTGGGGCGCTATCTTGGCTGATTGCCTTCGGGATGCTCATTCACGTGGTGGTGATTGTCGGCTTACTGCTGGTCATGTACTACTACAAGTTCACTAAGAAGCTGGTGGCGGTCATGCTGGTGCCGGTTGGCTGGATTCTGGGTCAAAAGCGCCGGCAGGAACTGGCCCTGGAGCTGGAAACCAAGATTGATACCTTCTACCAAGAGAGCTTGCACCTGAAGCGGGAGAAGACGAAGGTTGTGAAGGCCTGCGTGCTTACTTTAGTGCAGCTGCTGCTTTACTACAGCGTGCCGTACTTCGTCTTGCTGGCGCTGCACGTGCCGCAGGTCAACCTGGTGCAAGTCATGGTGATGCACGTCATGATTGTGATGATTGTGTCCCTGTTCCCAATTCCAGGGGGCAGTGGCGGCGCCGAGTACAGTTTCAAAACGATTTTTGCTACCTTCATGGTTGGCCCGGCACAACTGGTGCTGGCGATGATGCTCTGGCGCTTTCTCACGTACTACATGGGGATGATTCTTGGCATCGTGGCCGTTGCAGTGAAGCCGCGGCGTAAGGCGCACGTCATCGACGGGAAGAAAACAATTAGTTAGCTGAAATGATTTTTTTCGCTAAAGTGACCAATTTTTTGCCACATAGGCACCGATTCCGTGGTATGCTCTTAGCGGATACAAAAGAAGGGGGCACTCCCATGAAAAGCTCACAGCTTGTCGCAATTATCAAACGCCTGGAGGCCATGCAGGAAGCAGACTCCACCGAGATTCAGACCCGTCGCTTCGAGAAGAACGGGGAGGAACGCGGTCTAGTAACGTTTGATCCTAAAACCGAAACATTTGAACTTGAAGAGATGGCTAACCACCAGACATTCCAGTTTGACAACATCGACCTTGTCGCCATGGAGATTTTTGATCTGCTTGATGACGGAACAGACGTTGAAGATGCCCAGTAATGACTAGGCTTTGGAAGAGCGGCGTTGGCCGCTCTTTTTCTTTTGCGTAAAGTGGGTTAATGTTAAGTAATTGCTACTATTCTGTGTGGTAAATTGTTATTAACCATGAAGATGTGTAGACTACATCTAGAAACTAAGTAGAAAGACGGAGGTCCACCATGAAGCAAGTAGGCGGACGAATTCGGCAGTTTTTTAACACACGTGTCGGGTTCCTGATTCTCGCAATTGCCCTGTTTTGGGCAAAAACCTTATGGGCGTACAATAATAAATTCAACTTGGGGGTTGAAGGTTCATTCCAGAAGTTCCTGCTCGCACTCAACCCGCTCCCGACGACATTGCTGTTGTTCGGCATTGTCTTGTACATGAAGGGGCGTAAGTCTTACATTACGCTCCTCATCATTGACGCCATCACGAGTACCTGGCTGTTTGCAAACATCCTGTACTACCGTGAATTCTCAGACTTCATGACCTTTGCGCTCATGAAGGCGGGTAGTTCAGTGTCCAACAACCTGAGCAAGGCCATTTTCGGTATTATGGAGCCGAGTGACTTCCTGGTCTTTGCGGACCTGCTTATTCTGATTCTGCTACTCGCTTTCAAGGTCGTGCGCGTGAACATTACGCCAATCAAGAAGCGGGTGGCGATGCTGGTGACCCTGCTTGCCTGCCTGCTGTTTGGGGCGAACCTTTCCATGGCTTACCACGACCGTTCGGGGCTC
This sequence comes from Lacticaseibacillus songhuajiangensis, assembly GCF_003946025.1. Taxonomy (GTDB): domain Bacteria; phylum Bacillota; class Bacilli; order Lactobacillales; family Lactobacillaceae; genus Lacticaseibacillus; species Lacticaseibacillus songhuajiangensis. The sequence continues at coordinate 7,272 of NZ_RHNR01000064.1, forward strand.
CTGACCCGGACTTTTGACAGTAACTACATCGTTAAGTACCTCGGGCTGAATGCTTATACCGTTAATGATGGTATCAAGACCGTGCAGAACAGCGCGGTGAAAGCCAATGCTAGTTCCAGTGACTTGCAGAGTACGCTGAAGTGGATTAAGAACAACCGCGTGGCGCCGAACGTTAGTTACAAGGGTGTGGCTAAGGGCAAGAACGTGTTTGTGATTCACCTGGAGAGTTTCCAGCAATTCTTGATTGACTTCAAGTACGACGGCCAGGAAGTGACGCCGAACCTGAACAAAATCTATCACGAAAGCGACACGCTTAGCTTTGACAACTTCTTCAACCAAGTTGGTCAGGGGAAGACCTCAGATGCCGAGATGATGCTTGAAAACTCGCTGTACGGACTTTCTGAAGGCTCCGCGATGAGTATTTCCGGATCCAGCAACACCTTCCAGGCGGCACCATCGATTCTCGACGGCCAGGGTTACACCACCGCAGCAATGCACGGGGATGTACCGAGTTACTGGAATCGGGAAAACACCTATAAGAATTGGGGCTACGATTACTGGATCAGCAAGGGTTACTTCAAGGACAAGAAGAGTTACGAAATTGGTTATGGTCTGAAGGATAAGATTTTCTTCAAGGAAGCTTCTTCATACATTGAACAGCTTCCGCAGCCGTTTTACGCGAAGATGATTACTCTGACCAACCACTACCCGTACCCACTGGATAAGAAGAATGTTTCCATTCCTAAGACTAAGACCGGTGATAGTACGGTTGACGGTTACGTGCAAACAGCACGTTACCTGGACCAGTCTATTGGTGAATTCATGACCTGGCTCAAGAAGTCTGGTCTCGAGAAGAATTCGATTGTCATGTTCTATGGGGACCACTACGGGATTTCTGGTAACCATAAGAAGGCAGTTGCCAAGTTGCTCGGTAAGAAGACCTTTAACGATTTTGACAACGCCCAGTTTCAGCGGGTGCCGCTCATGTTCCACATGGCCGGCCTCAAGGGTGGCATTAACCACACTTACGGTGGTGAAATCGATGTGCTGCCAACGCTCATGAACCTGCTTGGCCTCAGTAATAAGAATTATGTCCAGTTCGGATCCGACTTGCTTGCCAAGGGGCGCAACCAGACCGTGGCGTTCCGCAACGGGGATTTTGTGAGTCCAACAATCACCAAGGTGGGCAGTAAGTTCTACAACACCGCTAATGGTGAAGTCATTAAGCACCCAACGGCTGCCCAGAAGGAAGACGAGAACGCGTCCGTTAACCGGACGACGACTGTGTTGTCCTTGTCCGATCGTGTCATTAACGGAGACCTGCTTCGTTTCTACGATCCGAAGGGCTACAAGAAGATCGATGCGTCAGACTACTCCTACAAGCTGAGCACAGCCAAGAAGAAGCTGAAGAAGGCGCAAAAGAAGGGGACCAGTGTTCTTGCAGAGCACGACGGTAAGTCCGTTGAGTACACGACGGATGCCCCAGAGTTAAGTAAGAGCAGCGACAAGGATAAGTCATCCTCCTCGTCTAGCAGTAGTAGTAGCGACAGCAGTAAGTCTGATTCCAGTAAGTAGCTGCCACTGTACAATTAGAAAAGGCGTTCAGTATGTCCCCAAGGGCATGTCCTGGATGCCTTTTTGGTTGTCTGCACCAGCGGTATTTTGGCGTTTACATGAGTGTTTATATCGCGGTGCAAGGCTATGACGGTTGCTCATGTATGTTTGCGGCGTCGTCACCAAAAAAACGCAAATATCTTTCAAATTGTGGTAACGTTCGGAAGATTATTCGTAATTCGTGGTCAAAGAGAAAATTAGAGTCGAAATAGTTCGTATAATTCGGCGGGTTATTGTTGGTCAATGTTGCAAAGTTCGTAAATCAAGTGAAGATAACGATTTTTTACGCTTGACCGAGAGGAATCTTGCTGGTAATATACTCTTTGTTGTCACGGGCGATGTGCTTTAGCCGCCAAGTGATTGGCAGTTAAATAAAATTGCTTGTTGACAATGAGCGGCAGCGTTGGTATGATATCAAAGTTGTCGTTGAGATAACTAAGTAGTTCCTTGAAAACTGAACAAAGTTTCGTATATGTGTAGGTTCTTCAGCTTAGTGCTGAAGGAATTAAAACATTTGCGATGTCAATTCGCTTTTTTAAAAACAATAATGAGCTCTTTGAGCTCTCT
>NZ_RHNR01000065.1 GCF_003946025.1 Lacticaseibacillus songhuajiangensis
CCTATGCATCTATTATACAACGATAACGGGTTAAGGAACTGTTACAGATAGCTTGGACAAATTATTCACCAGCCACTAGATAATACTGTCTTTACCATCTAATTCATCCCGAATGGGTTCTCCAGTGTCCAATGCTCGTTGAATGGTTTCTTCTGGATTCTCTCCTGGTAAAAGATGCAGGGATAGTGATTCGCCAAATTTTTCGATGTATGGCATCGCGTAGCCGCTGGTACTCGTCTTGATCCATTTTTCTGTCAACTCCTTATTAGCTTGTGGTATTGAGTTTAGTTTGTTCGAATATATTGGCGCGACGAAATTATTTACCTATTCAGAACGACAACCTTCGGAAACTGAGCGTTTTGGCAAATGGCGCCACCTGGTGTTCTCGACCTATTCATAATGACGACCTTCGAAAACGTGCAGATCCCGGTTCACGCATAGATGGCTGTTCTCGACCTATTCAGAATGACGACCTTCGGAAACCTGACAAGACTATTTTACCGCGGAGGCTGGTTCTCGACCTATTCAGAATGACGACCTTCGGAAACGTATCAGGCCGCATGAAGGAAATCATAAGTGTTCTCGACCTATTCAGAATGACGACCTTCGGAAATGCACCCGCATTACAACAAAACTACTCTTCAGTTCTCGACCTATTCAGAATGACGACCTTCGGAAACAATCTGTCTACTGTGCGCGGTCGGCGAGATGTTCTCGACCTATTCAGAATGACGACCTTCGGAAACCGCTCCGCAAAAGAGCGTGGCTTCGGCAGAATTCTCGACCTATTCAGAATGACGACCTTCGGAAACTTAAGGTGGCCACCTGGGCGTTAAATTCTGGTTCTCGACCAATTCAGAATTACGACCTTCGGAAACTCATGGCTTGAGTCCCAGTACTTAAACCGTGTTCTCGACCTATTCAGAATGACGACCTTCGGAAACAGAGCAGAGCGTTAACCACGGCTGTTTGAAGTTCTCGACCTATTCAGAATGACGACCTTCGGAAACTGGCATGTTATAACGCGTCTGGCGGCGTTTGTTCTCGACCTATTCAGAATGACGACCTTCGGAAACGAGGCAACACAAAAGCATTGCACATTCGACGTTCTCGACCTATTCAGAATGACGACCTTCGGAAACCAGCAGCCTCAGGCGCTACACATCGACACCGTTCTCGACCTATTCAGAATGACGACCTTCGGAAACCAACCTTTGGAGCCTGCGCCGCATCCATTGGTTCTCGACCTATTCAGAATGACGACCTTCGGAAACGCTGAGCAAAAAAAGAACCCTGTAAAGTTCGTTCTCGACCTATTCAGAATGACGACCTTCGGAAACTGGCGAAACATTAACGGTGTGGACTTACGCGTTCTCGACCTATTCAGAATGACGACCTTCGGAAACGTTCTGCCTTGGCGGCCTTGATGTCGTCTTGTTCTCGACCTATTCAGAATGACGACCTTCGGAAACAATGACTGAGCCTCTTAGCTCACAATTCGGGTTCTCGACCTATTCAGAATGACGACCTTCGGAAACTCACTCGAGGCCGCAAGTTTGACCAGACTGGTTCTCGACCTATTCAGAATGACGACCTTCGGAAACCGGCGGCGTCAACTTTAAGACTGCGTCCAGGTTCTCGACCTATTCAGAATGACGACCTTCGGAAACAAATCCGTAGAATCTTTGCGTCCTTAATCTGTTCTCGACCTATTCAGAATGACGACCTTCGGAAACAGGCCCATTCACCGTCGTACAGGGTTTCCAGTTCTCGACCTATTCAGAATGACGACCTTCGGAAACGAACTGCGGAACGCGTATCACCGCCAGCCTGTTCTCGACCTATTCAGAATGACGACCTTCGGAAACCACCGGGAGTGTAGGTAGCATAAGGGTAGAGTTCTCGACCTATTCAGAATGACGACCTTCGGAAACCGGCCAAAGACATTATTTCAGGCCAGCAAAGTTCTCGACCTATTCAGAATGACGACCTTCGGAAACCGAGCTGCTCTGGGTAAAGCACTGGCAGCGGTTCTCGACCTATTCAGAATGACGACCTTCGGAAACGCAAATGGTAAATGTATCGGTGCAGACAGTGTTCTCGACCTATTCAGAATGACGACCTTAGGAAACACGGAACTGGTAAGCAAAGCACGTCAGAGCGTTCTCGACCTATTCAGAATGACGACCTTCGGAAACCATTTTGCTGACTTCTACGACCAGGATGCGGTTCTCGACCTATTCAGAATGACGACCTTCGGAAACCGGGTGTTTATAAGAGTTTGACCCGTATCAGTTCTCGACCTATTCAGAATGACGACCTTCGGAAACTGGCCTTGATGCTCATAACCGAGTTCGTGGGTTCTCGACCTATTCAGAATGACGACCTTCGGAAACCAAGCAGACGACGGCTTTGCAGGCCGCGTAGTTCTCGACCTATTCAGAATGACGACCTTCGGAAACAGGTGATGTAGCTGCTTAAAATCCACTGGGGTTCTCGACCTATTCAGAATGACGACCTTCGGAAACACATGTTTTATGCCTCCTGTGGTTCGGTTGGTTCTCGACCTATTCAGAATGACGACCTTCGGAAACCACGAGCGGGCATGATATTGTAAGCATTCCGTTCTCGACCTATTCAGAATGACGACCTTCGGAAACCAGCGTTTGGCGTACAAGGCCGCACATGACGTTCTCGACCTATTCAGAATGACGACCTTCGGAAACTGAAACCTCCGGGGTTGCCACTTCGCATGGTTCTCGACCTATTCAGAATGACGACCTTCGGAAACCGGCGGTCATAACTGCCTGCCCATACTTGTGTTCTCGACCTATTCAGAATGACGACCTTCGGAAACCAACATCGTGACGTCCGGTGGTGCTCCAGGGTTCTCGACCTATTCAGAATGACGACCTTCGGAAACCCTCAAAGTCGCCTTGGAAGACAGGTGGCAGTTCTCGACCTATTCAGAATGACGACCTTCGGAAACCAAAATGGGCACCGGCTTAACGTCCGCTAGGTTCTCGACCTATTCAGAATGACGACCTTCGGAAACGAAGAACGACCAGAAGATGGCACGAATTAAGTTCTCGACCTATTCAGAATGACGACCTTCGGAAACCCCCAACAAAAATCATGGAGGACGTGCCACGTTCTCGACCTATTCAGAATGACGACCTTCGGAAACGGGCGCCACAGGTTCCGTGCGGCAATTGGAGTTCTCGACCTATTCAGAATGACGACCTTCGGAAACGCTTACTCTATCAATATTAGTCAGAATTAAGTTCTCGACCTATTCAGAATGACGACCTTCGGAAACCAAAAGCTTCGGCACTTAGCCGGATTCCTTGTTCTCGACCTATTCAGAATGACGACCTTCGGAAACGACTGTTGCCAATGCACCGGCCGTGGCACGGTTCTCGACCTATTCAGAATGACGACCTTCGGAAACCATCTGCCTGACAGTGACCCTGACAAGCTCGTTCTCGACCTATTCAGAATGACGACCTTCGGAAACTGCGCTCGGCGACGGCTTTCTTATGAGCGGGTTCTCGACCTATTCAGAATGACGACCTTCGGAAACCCAAAAATCGCCATGGGTGCCGCATGTGCTGTTCTCGACCTATTCAGAATGACGACCTTCGGAAACTTGGTGATATTGGGCTATTTAGTGGTTTATGTTCTCGACCTATTCAGAATGACGACCTTCGGAAACTGCACCTGATTTTTACACCACGCCAGATGTGTTCTCGACCTATTCAGAATGACGACCTTCGGAAACGGAAAACGCCGGTGAGACGCAAGACGGGTAGTTCTCGACCTATTCAGAATGACGACCTTCGGAAACCAACATTGTGTATGGTCTATCAAGTGCCAAGTTCTCGACCTATTCAGAATGACGACCTTCGGAAACCCTCACCTCCGAACTTGAACAGGTCTTCGAGTTCTCGACCTATTCAGAATGACGACCTTCGGAAACCGTTTTTTTCACATCACTTCACAATAATGTATTTAACGGAAATCAACTAAATCCTCGTCAACGTAATAATACCGGCATTTCTTAAATTCAGATGCCCTAGACGTATTTGAGAACTCGATTAGAAGAACTGTCAATCCTGAGTCAGTCACTTGTTCGACCAGTTGCGCCAATTCCTGCGCATCCACAAAATGACTTAGGTCGGTAATTACCACCAATCTAGAATCGGATATTTCCTGTAGTATCTTAAATAGTAGTTCAATTTTAGCACATATCAGATCTGCTGGAGGCATCTCTAAATGGAGTCCGACAAACTTAATTATCGATTCTAAGGATAGATTATCCTTCACAACCAACGGTACATCCATGCTGAAACTGGCATCTAACACGAGCCTCGAAACTTCACGCTGTGCATCAAGCAGTTTTACTTTAGCATTATCAGTCGCATAGTTAAGAAGACTTTTTGTTAGCGGCTTCAAGAACAGAGAATCAAAGTCAATCCCGAACGCCGGATTTCCAACCCATAAAATTTGTTTTTGGCCATTCACTTCCTCGTTCTCATCATTAGTCAAACAGGTATCCTCCGATTCGCCAATGAATGTTTCAACTAATTGTTTGTAAAAAATGGTTGATCCAGTTTCCATAACGTTCAACTCATTCGGCTCAAATGCAAACGGACGCAAGGGAAAAACTGTTAATTTCATAATATGATTGTCCTTTCTGCAGAATTGCGGATATCTGTACTTGCAGTTCCCGAGATAAAATTCATTGCCTGATACTGCGCCTCTGTAATGATGAGTGACTGAATTAGACCCTCTCGTGGTGCAATTTCACTAATTCGCTTAACAAGAAAATTTGCGGCATTTTTACTCGGGCAAACACGGACGTAATTCGAATACTGCATCATGAAAAAGCCTTCACGAATCAGCGCCTTCCGAAATCGTCGATATTCGCGCCGCTGCTCTCGACTATCAACGGGCAAATCAAACAGTACCATTAATCGCACGACTCGATACCTCACTTGGCAATTCCACCTCAATTCTTATTTCATCTTGTTCACCGCTGAGATAACGTAAGCAATTGCTAACGTGCACCCCAATCGCGTTTCGTAACAGCTCCTCCTTGCCATTGAATTTGATTACAACATTCAGAAGATCCACCAACATGAATTTCACATCAGGTGTTAGTTCGTTGAATTTCTGCTGACTCACCCACTGGTCGTACACTGGTCTGAATGGTTCCATGAGATCCGATCCTAAATTGTATGAATTTTCTGAACTCCCATGATGGATGCCGATTTGGGTTAAGTACCCACTCGCTGTAATTCTGCAATTCGTCAGTGAAAGTAGTATGGAATAACCATAGTTCAGTGCTGCGTTCAACGCTTCCTCATTACTCCGTGAAAAATGTTTGCCAAATAACTCCTGAAAATAGTAACGTGCCGCAACAGCTTCGCGGTTTGTCGGATCATTTAATTCAAGCTTATCTAATTGGGTGCTCAAATGACTGGTATCAAGTCTGCAAAATTCAAGAACCTGCTGTTGCGATTTTATTTTCGAATATACGATTTTTGTCCACGCAGTTTCAATTCTTTCACTTGGCCAATTAATTTGCTCACGCAATTTAGCAACGGTTCTCACCGATGGTGTTAAAGACCGTGCCTCACCCACGGGTTGTCCATTTCTTGAAGTGTATATTACCGCAATTTGTCTTTCTGCCATCTCTGCAAGCAGTGCAGTTGTCAGAACCGCCTGTGTTGTTTCAATTAATAAAACTTCAACATCATCCAGTGGAATTACGGTACTACCATCCCTAGTCTGCACAACCAAACTGCGCATAGACAACGATAACTTTGCATGTTGCGTCACTACAACTGTTCTCCACCCCAAATTACTTTTCCTCCTTGCATCTTTTTATCCATACAAGTACAATGTCCTTGAGGAGCGATTCGACCCGTTTCTCATTCTCGAGTTATTCAGAATGACGATCTGAATGGAAATCAAACAAAGCTTCGGCTGAGTTTTATCCGAGGAAAATCCTCGCACCCGCATGGGTGATTACATATTTTGCCTTAAACAAGAAGCTATCGCTTTCGCGATAGCTTTTTGTTTTGCCTCTTATTGTAAAATCAAATCTTTCGCGTGCTTCCAAATAATCCAGACGCAGATGTCGTTACAATCGTTGTATCTGCGTCAAGATCAATACCAGCAGGATTATATACACGACCAAAGTCTGAGGTTCCACCAATTGCTTTGAGATTTTCAACATTCGCATTCGCGTGCAGTGCCGCAACAATTTGCCTAAGCACGGTAATCATCCCTGGCGTCTTAAGTTTTTTCCCATCCATCACGTTGTAAATAGGCAATTCACTAAATTTTGTCCGAGTCTTCTTCAATCCATTAATTTTAAGTTCCATTAATGGATTGGACTTGTACTCCCGTTCGATAATATTATCGAACAGACGAAGTAACTTATCTGCTGTAGGCTCTTCATAATGATCCCATTGCTCCGCATTTTGAGGTTTCGTAAGTAGCTTCATTTCGGCTTTTGACATCCACAACTGCACAGTGTTGCGATACTCGGTGTGTGAAGCCAGCCTGAACACACCATTGTTCGCATTTACAAATTTAGTTCCTAATTGAACGTGAGGCAGCACGATTTCAAATGGCGTTCGAGTTATTTCACCCTTTTTGTTCACTTTTTCAAATCGCGGCGTAGCGAGTTCCTCAACGAGTTTTACTTCGGCAGCACGACTCACATGACGCGCACGTTTCAGTTCATCGATATTACGAACATAGATAGGAATCGCTCGGAACGCTGGTTCATCGCGTTTAATAAATTTCGCAATAGCGATATAGGCTGGCTTACTTCCACTAAACCCGCCATATAGTTCAACCGGCCGATTTTTTGTTGCGGGTACCAACCTCGCCTTGCCACCTCCATTCACCTTTGCGTCCGACTTCTTCCAACGTGTTTGATCGTTCAATGCGCCGGTGTATTCGCTAGTCGCGTACGAAACAATCATGGTCTTGTACTCATAAATTTCATTGAGTTTTTTCAAATCAGCGGTTTTATTCCACGTTAGTTCCCCATCCACATTTGTAATTCGATCAGAATTCTCCAGCTCGTAAATAAAGTTAGCTCGACGCAGAGCGTCTTTGGATTTACGTAGTACATCAAATTTTCCATACTCAAACAATCCCCTATAACTCGGAAATTGTTTTCGTAGGTACGTACCGATGAACGCGGCTAGATGTGCATCAAATGCATGGTGATAGTCATTCACATCCCGATTTTTTGGAAAATCGAATGTATCACGGAAGTCGTGAGTCAAATTAGCCTTTATATTGATTACAGCGCTATCCTCGGGGAGTTCCGCGGTGAGCACTTGTTCAGCCAATTTGATAATCTGACGTGTTTCAACAAGTTGCCGCGCAATGAATCCATTTGCACGTTGGTTAAAGTCCCGCTCATGCAGCGTTAGATTTCTGTATTTTCGTTCGCTAATTAAGCCCGCTTCCCGCCAGGAATTCCAAAGTGCTAATTGACCTGGGCAATAATCAATTGCAAAATTGTTTCCCTTTCTTTCATTTTCAAACTTGGTTGTGAGAACCCGATTATCAAAGGAATTGTCTTTCACAAAAACCCGCGGGATAACATGATCGATATCGTAATTGTTCAGCTGATTGAGATCAATCGGTTTCCCAGTGTAGGCGTCACGGCCATTTTGGGAAAAGTACAATACCATCTTATCAGTGAATATGGTCTTCGTCTTTGCGTTAAGTTTAAGTTCGTTGGCCACACTTTCACTAAGTATGCTTGCATTCTGCTCATATGCTTCCAGCAAGCGATCTTGTCGCTGAGTGGTCCGCTGGGGATGCTTCTGTGGCCCATCCGCAGCCTCAATGTAGATGAATTTTGGCGCATTTCCGACGGCGCGCTCAATGTCTTCAACCACTGCGAGTACCTGTCGTAGTGCTTTTCGATTCGAAGGTGACGTGTAAGCATCAGCAATAATATCGGCCGATGTGTAATCCGCACTGTTGTGCTTTTCGATTTTCTCTGCAAAGTCCTGATCGTGAACAATTTGCATGAAGTTTTTCGACGTGCCTGTTAACACGTCAAGTATTGATTCACCCTGACGATTTTTAACCTTGGTCAACAACGCTGCAGATAATTGTCCCCATCCACGGTAACGAATAACAGACAACTTCTTACGCTGGTCATCGGTTAACCACGTGATGTCGTGTAACTTTACGGTGAATATCTTGCTGTCCTCAAATAAGGTAGACCACTCAATAATCTTTTCGATATCTGCCTGACGAGTTGTATCGTCAACAGAATTCGGGATAATTCGCTTTAAATCACGGTAAGTACTCATCTTACTGTTAAATCGTTTTGGGTCTGCCAATCCCTGGATATCCGGTTCGCTACCAGATGGAATAAAGGACTCTGCTTTGAGCATGTTAACCAGATCAGTGGTTTTAACCACTGATTTTTGCATAAAGTAATGACGAATCATGTACTGCTTTTGTTCGCTGGTCAAATGTTCTCCGTTCACTCGAACGTTGTTTAATTCGTTCAACACCGTGAACTTCTGATACAGCAAACTGGCAACTGGAAGCACACTCTCCCCCATAAGGTAGGTGTCAGTCGTCTTCATTCGCTCAATAAAATTGGTTGCAGACTGCGTCCGGTCAACCTTGTCGTCAAAATTCCAAGGGGTAATGTTCCCTGCTGATTTACGTTCCTCAATTGTCAAATCAAGCGCAACACTTTTTAACCGATTCTTGTTAGCGGTATAGGTCATGCCATGTTGGGGTAGT
>NZ_RHNR01000066.1 GCF_003946025.1 Lacticaseibacillus songhuajiangensis
GCCAGCGGAAGACCGCGATAGCGGGCTGAAGCGGTCCCCGCCCGACGTAGTTCCCGGAGCGTAGCCCAAGCGCACCACCACCGGAGTTGCCGACCCCACCGCCTTGCGGCGGTATGAAAACAGCTTAAAGTGCAGGTCGCACCCTTGCGGGCGCGGACTTACACTGACGGACAGCGACAAAGTGAAAGTGACTGGAACCGCTTTTTTTGTAAGCGCTGGTTTGGTATCATAGACACAATTACTTTCCGCTTCGGCGGAACGTTTCTGGAGGTAGATATTATGCAAATTGCACCATCAATTCTAAGCGCAGATTTTGGCAACCTTGCCCAGGCGGTTCGCGACGTCGCGGCTGCTGGTGCGGACCGGATTCACATTGACGTCATGGACGGTCAGTTCGTCCCCAACCTGAGCTTTGGCCCCCAGATTGTTGAAGTGCTGCGGCGCGTCACCGACTTGCCGCTGGAAGTGCACCTGATGGTTGAGAATCCTGAAAACTGGGTGAAGCCATTTGCAGAGGCTGGCGCGGACACCATTATGGTGCACGTTGAATCAACACCGCACATTCACCGGGCGCTTGCACAAATTCGGGAAACCGGAACGAAGGCCGGGGTTGTTATCAACCCAGGGACTCCAGTGTCGGCCGTTAGCTTCTTGCTGCCGAGCGTGGACCAGGTGCTCGTCATGACCGTTGATCCCGGCTTTTCTGGTCAGCATTTTATTGCTGAAAACTTGGAAAAGGTGGACGAACTCGTTACGATTCGTGATCGGGATGATGAACTCAACTACCTGGTTGAAGTCGACGGCGGTGTGAACGTTGACCGTATTCACTCCGTGGCTAGCCGTGGCTGTGACATTGCAGTTGCCGGCTCTGCGGTTTACAACGATGAGGCGGATGTGGCCACAAACATGAAGGCGCTCCGGAAGGCACAATGGTAAAGCGCATTAATCTAATGCTCGGCGGACCGAAGGAATTACTGCCGGACAATTGGCAGGACGCACCTGGCGAGTGGGGGGCTGCAGATCGTGGCAGCCTGTTTTTGCTCGAACATGGCATTAAACCAGTGTTTGCAGTGGGCGATTACGACTCGTTAACTTCCGCTGAGCACGAGCGCGTGACGACCGCCTTGACCGATTTGCGGACTTACCCGCCTGAAAAAGACTTCACCGACACGCAGGTGTGCGTGCTCCGGGCGTTAAACGATTTTGCCGCCGATGAAATTGTGCTGTACGCCGCGACAGGCGGGCGCATGGATCACCTGTTATCCAATTTGCTTCTGGCGACGGAGGACCGCTTCCGCGCGGCTCATCTGCGGATGGTAGACCGGACAAACGATATTTTATTTCTCCAGCCGGGTGTGCATCAGGTCCAAGCTCAAGCTGCTTATCGGTATCTAGGCGTCGTGCCACTCACCGCGATTGAAGACTTGAATATTAGTGGGGCAAAATACCCCTTGGCACATTGGAACAGCCCCGTCCCGTTCAGTTGGGCGTCCAACGAGTTTCTGCCCGACCAGGACGTCACCATTTGCTTTGCAAGTGGCACGGTTGCCCTGGTGTATAGCCGGGATTTGCGCGGGCAAAAGCAAGACAATTAACCCAAAGTGACTAAAAACGCAAAAAGAGGTCAAATGTGACAACTGTCACGTTTGACCTCTTTTTTAGCATAAAAAAATGGAACGATTAGGCGGCAAGCCAATCATTCCAAATCTTTTTTTGCGCTATTAAACGCGGGTAACCTTACCGGACTTAAGGGCACGAGCGGAAACCCAAACGCGCTTTGGCTTGCCATCAACGAGGATGCGAACCTTTTGCAGGTTAGCCTTCCAAGTACGACGGGAGCTGTTCAAAGCGTGGGAACGCTTGTTACCGAAGGTGGTGTGGCGACCAGTAATTACGTCAACTGCCATGATTATGACCTCCTTGTTTCATTCAAGGTATTCCTCGAATTAATCACCTGAACAGATTATCACAGCATTTTGTTCTTTGCAAGGGTTTTGTGAAGTAATATTCCTTGACAGCCGCAAACCAGCATCATTGCGCGGCTTTGGTTCCCAAGGGAGCGCCCGTATGCTAAAATGACAGGGAAACTACGCACACTTCGAGGAGGTATATTATGGCGGTCAAAATTAAGACCAAGTACGGGGTTATCGACATTGACAATTCCGTGATCGCAACCGTTGTTGGTGGCGCGGCTACCGATATTTACGGTATTGTCGGGATGGCCAGCAAGAACCAGATTCGGGACAACCTCAACGATATTCTCAACCGGGAGAACTATGCACGTGGCGTGCTAGTGCGTCAGGAAGACAATGGTGTTAATATCGAAGTCAACATTATTGTGGGCTATGGCACCAAAATTTCTGAAGTTTGCCGCAACGTTCAGGCAAAGGTGAAGTATAACCTTGAAACGATGCTTGGGCTGACAGCGAATGCCGTTACTGTGATTGTGCAGGGCGTCCGCGTCATCGGCGAATAATGATATCCCGCTGATGTATTAGGAGGTTTGTTTTTTGAAAGTTACGGAAATCACCGCGACTGAGTTTCAGAGCATGATTCGCACTGCCGCTCATCGCATTAATAAAAATGCCGAGTTTGTAAACTCGCTGAACGTCTTTCCAGTACCGGATGGTGATACTGGTACTAACATGAACTTAACCTTTCAGAGCGGGGCCAAAGCCGTGCTCGAAAGCGATGCCGACCACGTAGGCGAACTGGCCCAGAAATTGGGTAAGGGGCTGCTGATGGGGGCACGTGGGAATTCTGGGGTCATTAGTTCCCAGTTGTTCCGTGGTTTTGCGAAGTTTGTTGAGAAGAAAGCCACACTGAACGCGACCGATTTGGCCGACGCTTTTGCGGCCGGTGTCGAAACGGCCTACAACGCGGTCATGAAACCCGTTGAAGGCACGATTTTGACCGTTGCGCGTGAAGCCGCTAAGGCTGCACTCAAGTCGGCCAAGAGCACCGATGACACCGTTATCGTGATGGACGCAACGGTGAAGGCCGCGCGGCGGGCACTCGCCAAGACGCCTGACCTGTTGCCTGTACTGAAGGAAGTCGGTGTTGTTGACTCTGGTGGTCAGGGTCTCACTTTCTTGTACGAAGGCTTTTACGAAGCATTGTCTGGTGAATCCAGTGATGAAGAGTACGTGCCGGATGAACGCGAAATGGGCGAAATGGTGAATGCTACGCATCACCAGGGCGCACAGACGCAGCTGAACCCCGACGACATCGTGTACGGTTACTGTACTGAAATGATGGTCGGTCTGGGCAAGGGCGGCGCAACGAAGTCCTTTGACTACGATGCCTTCCGCGAATACCTCAGCAAGTTCGGTGATTCCCTGCTCGTGATTGCTGATGAAGAAGTCGTAAAGGTGCACGTTCATACTGAGCATCCAGGAACGGTCTTCCGCTTTGGTCAGCAGTTCGGCAGTCTTGACAAAATCAAGATTGACAACATGCGGCTTCAGCACGAAAGCATCATCGAACGCGAAGGAGAAATGGCACAGGAAGAGCAGCCACTGGCTGACTTTGCCGTTGTGACCATTGCTAGTGGTGATGGTTTAGCTGAACTGTTCAAGAGCATGGGCGTGACCTACGTTCTCAGCGGCGGCCAGACGATGAACCCAAGCACGAATGATATTTTGGACGCCATTAAGGCGGCACACGCTAAGCAGGTGATTGTGCTCCCTAACAACTCCAACATCTTCATGGCTGCCGACGAAGCTGCTAAGGAAGCCGATGTCGACGTGGCCATTGTCAAGAGCCGGACGGTAAGTCAGGGACTAACCAGCCTGCTTGCTTACAATCCAGAACGCAGTCTTGCGGAGAACGCGGCCGAAATGACCGAATCCCTGGGCAACGTGGTTTCTGGTCAGGTGACCCAGTCCATTCGTAACAGTACCATCGCCGGTCTGGAAATTCATGACGGCGACTGGATTGGCTTGATTGATGGCGACATCAAGATTGCCACGGACGACCGCCAGCAGACAACGCTGGACATGGTGAAGGCCATGCTCGACGAAGATTCTGAAATCGTGACCGTGATCTATGGTCAGGATGCGAGTGAAGAGGACGCACAGGTGATTGGCGACGCCATTGAGGATGAGTTCCCCGATGTTGAAGTTGAAATTCACGAAGGTGACCAGCCGCTCTACCCATTCCTGGTTTCCGTTGAATAGCAAGTAAGCGGGGTGATGAAGGTGAGTTTAAGCGATCCGGTAACCGTTTTGGGCGGGGTTGGTGCTAAACGTGCTGAAGGTTTGCATGCACTGGGCATTAACACCGTGGCGGACCTGCTCTTCTACTTTCCTTTTCGCTACGACGATTTGCAAGAGCGTGATCTCGAGACCGCGCTCGATGGAGAAAAAATTACAATTAAGGGGACGGTTGTGTCCGCCCCCGTCGTGAGCCGTTTTGGCGCACGCAAAACTCGGGTCAACATCCGACTGCGCGTTAATCGCGCGGTCGTGATGGTGACCTTCTTCAATCAACCGTGGCTTAAGGATAAGTTTCATGAAGATCAGCAGGTGGCCGTGTACGGCAAGTGGAATCCGAGCCACTCCGCGCTTACAGGCATGCGGGTCCTTGCCACTCAGGATGAGGACAGTCCGAGTCTGGCTGCCATCTACCCACTGAACCAGGCAGTGCACCAGAAGTTTCTGATGGGGCTCATCAAAGAGGCCTTTGAAAAGTATGGTGACCAGATTGAGTCGGTCGTGCCGCGGCAATTGCGGGATCATTTTCGCTTGCTCAGTGACCGCGACATCGTCATCGGCATGCATTTCCCGGAAACAAAGCAGCAAGCAACTGCTGCCCGGCGTAGTGCAATTTTTCGGGAGTTCTTCCTGTTTGAAGCGCAGCTGCAGTTAATCAAGACGAACAATGCGGCGCCGGCAGAGGGCTTGCGGATACCGTTTGACAACGCGCGGGTGCGTGCTTTCATTGCCACGCTGCCGTTCACACTGACCACTGCCCAAAAGCGGGTGGTGAACGAAATCTGTGCTGACATGCTCAGCGCACACCACATGAATCGCTTGCTGCAGGGTGACGTCGGGAGTGGGAAAACCATTGTCGCGGCAATTTGTATGTACGCGGCAGTCACCGCGCGCTTTCAGGCGGCGCTAATGGTGCCGACTGAAGTGCTAGCCGAGCAGCACTACAAGAAGCTCAGCAAACTGTTCGCCGATTTACCGCTGCGGGTGGAGCTGCTGACAAGTTCGGTGAAACCGGCCAAGCGACGCGAAATCCTGGCCGATTTGGCTAGCGGTGAGATTGACATCATTATTGGGACGCACGCCCTAATTCAGAAGGATGTCAACTTCGCTGCACTTGGACTCGCGATAATTGATGAACAGCACCGGTTTGGGGTCGGACAACGCGAAATTTTGCGCAGTAAGGGTCTGAAACCGGATGTTCTGGCGATGACGGCGACGCCAATTCCGCGGACGCTGGCCATCACGGCATACGGTGAGATGGATGTCTCTACGATTGACGAACTGCCGGCAGGCCGCAAACCAGTTGTGACCCAGTGGCTGCACAAGAATGAACGCGGCCGGGCAGTGCGGTTGATGCAAGATGAAATTCGCGGCGGGGGCCAGTGTTTTGTCATTACGCCGCTCATCGCGGAGTCGGAGAAAATTGATCTGCAAAATGCGGAATCGGTCTTTGAGGACCTGCAAAAGGCGTTGACAGGGCAGGGCACGGTTGCACTTCTGCACGGCCAGATGAAGCCGGAAGAGAAGGAAGCAATTATGCGCGACTTTTCCGCCGGTAAAACGCAAGTGTTGGTGTCCACAACTGTGATCGAAGTCGGGGTCGACGTGCCCAATGCCACCTTGATGGTAATTCTGGATGCCGACCGCTTCGGCTTGGCCCAGTTGCACCAGTTGCGTGGTCGTGTTGGCCGGGGCAGCAAGGCGGCCCAGTGCATCCTCATTGCTGATCCCAGCACGGAGCAAGGGATTAGCCGCATGGAAGTCATGACCAGTACTAATGACGGCTTTGTGGTCGCTCAAAAAGACTTAGAGCTGCGTGGCCAGGGGGATATTTTCGGTGCTAAACAATCGGGGATGCCCGACTTTCGTCTCGGCGATCCAGTGGGTGACTTTAACATCCTGGACGCGGCGCAGAAGAGTGCCGCTACTATTTTTGCAGCGGATCCTACGCTGAGTCAGCCGGAGAACAAGCAACTGAGCATTGCGCTGGAACGCGTGCGCATTGCCGCAAGCGGATTGAATTAGACGTGAAATTGTGAGGATGGACGGTGCACATGGCGGCATTGCTTCGACTTGCAAGATGATGTGGAGGTAAATTTGTGAAGATTGCTGTAGATGCAATGGGCGGCGATGACGCGCCAAAGACAATTGTAGAAGGCGTTGAACGCGCGCGCGACGAAAAAGCTGATTTGGAATTCATCCTGTATGGTGACGAGCAGCAGATTAAGCCGCTGCTCAAGAGCGCTGCGCACATCACCATTGTGCACACGGACGAAAAAATTGAACAGGATGAGCATCCGGTCAAGGCAGTGCGCAAAAAAAAGAATGCTTCGTTAGTGTTGGCTGCGCACGCGGTTAAGGACGGCGAAGCAGATGCCCTGTTTTCCGCCGGGAGCACAGGTGCGCTGCTTGCCGCTGGTCTGTTCATTGTTGGCCGCATTAAAGGCATTGACCGTCCTGGCCTGATGCCGACGTTGCCAGCAGTGAACAATGATCACGGTTTTGTGATGCTTGATGTTGGTGCGAATGCCGACAATCGTCCTGGTCAGTTGCAACAGTATGCCATCATGGGTAATTTCTACGCGCGCGACGTCCGCAAAATCGACAATCCACGGGTTGGCTTGCTCAACAACGGTTCTGAAGCCACAAAGGGTGACGAGCTGCATCAGGAAGCACACAAACTACTTGATGAAACGGACGGCCTCAATTTCATCGGGAACATCGAGTCCAATGGTCTATTGGACGGTGTCGCCGATGTTGTGGTAACTGATGGGTTTACTGGGAATGCGGTGCTCAAATCAATTGAAGGGACCTCCCACACATTGCTGCACGAAATTAAGCACACAATCATGAATAGTGGTGTGCGCGGCTTGTTGGGTGGTGCATTGCTGAAGAAGGGCATTGGCAGTATCGTCGACAAGTTTGACGCTTCTCGTTATGGTGGTGCAGTGTTGCTCGGTCTCAAGGCCCCAGTGATTAAGGCGCACGGCGCTGCGGATGCCCGTACGGTGTACTACACTGTCCTGCAGATTCGCGAGATGCTCGAACAGCAAACGATTACCAAGTTCATTGATTATTTCAATGAACATGACATTGCGACAAAATAATTGTTATGTTGTTTTTTTAGACGTGACAAGCGGACTGAAAAAGTCTATATTGGGTGGGAATTGATTAAAGGAGGATTATCGTGAGCGAACAGGAAATTTTCGACAAGATTTCTGCTATCTTGCAGGACCACTTCCAGCTTGAAGCAGGTCAGGTCACCAAGGAACTCAACTTTAAGAAGGACCTTGATGCTGACTCGATCGACATCGTGGAGTTCGTCCTTGAGCTTGAGGACACCTTTAACGCCGAGATCCCCGACGACGATGCGGAAAGCATCCAGACAGTCGGCGATGCGGTTGCTTACATCGCCGCACACCAGGCCTAGTCGAAGGCCTTTATATACCAGCAAGAAAGTCGCGCAGTGCGCGGCTTTTTTTGTTGGAACGAACAAACGCTGTCCGTCAGCGTAAGTCGGGAAACTTTCATCCGCAAGGATGCAGGAATTGAAAATAGTGGGGTAGACCGAAGGTCGGGTCTGGTGCGGATTGGCTTCACGGGCAGGAACTCCGTTAGCGGGGACCGTTCCAGCCGGCTACGCCGTCTTCCACTGGGGATATTGCCGCAAGCCCAGCGTCAATATCCCGCTCCCGATAAAATTGACGGTGTACCCCCCCCGACGAAAGTCATGTCGGGAATACACCGCCAATTTTATTTTCGCTAACTCCGTCCCTGCCCGCTACGCCAATCCACCCCAGACCCTAAGTGCATTCACAATACTGTGGTGGTGTTATTTCCGGGCGACGTTAACCTGATGATTTCATATCATGTGCAGTGTGACACATCAACGAACCGGTAGACACAGTGACAATGACCCAACACCTTATGTCACCGTGATTTCAATCTCTAATTGAAGTCAATCTGACTTGTACCCGTCAGTCGCGCAATCGTTAGTCGTACTGTCCCCACTCAGTAACGTGTCGGCCACGGAGGTGGTGGTGTGCTTGGGCGGAGCAGAGGGAACGGAGTCGGGCGA
This sequence comes from Lacticaseibacillus songhuajiangensis, assembly GCF_003946025.1. GTDB lineage: Bacteria > Bacillota > Bacilli > Lactobacillales > Lactobacillaceae > Lacticaseibacillus > Lacticaseibacillus songhuajiangensis. Next base: position 8,293 of record NZ_RHNR01000066.1, read on the forward strand.
AAGTATTATTGTGTGAAGCCGTGGCGCGAACTTTCGCCACGGCTTCACACAATAATACCGGGAGCGCAGAGTTGACGCTGGTTTTTGCGGCAACTCTGCCAGCGGAAGACCGCGTTAGCGGGCTGAAGCGGCCCCGCCCGACGTAGTTCTCGGAGCGTAGCCCAAGCGCACCACCACTGGAGTTGCCGACCCACCGCCTAGCGGCGGTTTGAAAACAAACCCAAGCG
>NZ_RHNR01000067.1 GCF_003946025.1 Lacticaseibacillus songhuajiangensis
GACCCTATGTGCATTCACAATACTGTGGTGGTGTTATTTCCGGGCGACGTTAACCTGATGATTTCATATCATGTGCGGTGTGACACATCAACGAACCGGTAGACACAGTGACAATGACCTAACACCTTCTGTCACCGTGATTTCAATCTCTAATTGAGGTCAATCTGACTTGTACCCGTCGCGCAATCGTTAGTCGTACTGTCCCCACTCAATAACGTGTCGGCCACGGAGATTGTGGTGCGCTTGGGCGAAGCGCAGGGAACGGAGTCGGGCGAAAAGATGATTGTCTGGAGACAGGACGGCCGCACTTGCCGTCGTGGCTGCACACAATCATCTCGGGAGCGCGGAGTTGACGCTGTTCTTGCGGCAACTCCGCCAGCGGAAGACCGCGATAGCGGGCTGAAGTGGTCCCCGCCCGACGTAGTTCCCGGAGCGCAGCCCAAGCGCACCACCACCGGAGTTGCCGACCCCACCGCCTTGCGGCGTTGAGAAAGCTGCTTAAAGTGCAGGTCGCACCCTTGCGGGCGCGAACTTACACTGACGGACAACGACAATAAAAAAGCAGCCGCCAACAGGTGACTGCTCAAGATGGAGGATCTAGGATTCGAACCTAGGAACCCGAAGGAACGGATTTACAGTCCGTCGCGTTTAGCCTCTTCGCTAATCCTCCATATAGGCTTGTTCCTGTACCAGGAACGATAAATATCTTATCTAATCCCCAGAAAAAAAGCAAGCCCATTTTGTGCTAAAAATCGATAATTTCAAGGCTACTCTGCCACTCCGTCATGAAGTCTGCACTTTGCCACTCGTGACGCCGCTTTGTGCCGTAGCCAACCGGATTATGGACGTACGTCACTCCATCAAGTTCACGGATGCCATCGCGCTGGTGCAGATGGCCAAATGCCGCTGTTACCTGCGGATACTGACTGAGCAGATTGCTCATCGCCCGGCTACCCAGAAATGCCGCAGCGTAGCGACCCACCTTTTGATCGGCCAACATTCGTGGATTCAAGAAGCGCAAATCAGGTACAAAATGAGTGGCGTAGAACACGCGGCGGCCTGCCGCTGCCGTCAGCATTTTGGCCGTGCGCTCGAGGCTAATCTTAAACCGCTCCTGATCACTCATGGGTTGCTCAATAACGCCATCGACCCAAAAGGCACGCTTCCAGTGCTGCAACTGGGATAGCGTCAGTTCCGCCGGCGCGAAGCTGTAGTCGTACCAGCCATTGTCGCCAATCAGCACTGCATCTGGGCCAATCACTTCTATTTTGCCGTTCAGATAGCGCGGGTCGGTCTGGTCTTCCAGCTGTGCATAGGTCGCCCCGCGCAACATGTCGTGATTTCCCGCTAGGTAACGCACCTGTGTCTGCGGCCCCACAGTCTGTTGCAGCTGGGCGTAGAAGGCCTGCGTTTTGGCAAAATCGTTGAAGGTATCCCCCGTGTTCACGTAGTAATTAATTCCCCGCATAGACAAGAAAGAAGCCTGAGCCGTGATCACGGCTGAGACTTCTACGCGATTAATATCTAAATGATTATCAGAACTAAACGCAATGCGCATGACAAGTCCACCTTAGTTGACACCAGCCATGAGCTTCTCGATACGCGGCGTGAGGAACATCAGCAGCACTGCGAGCACTACCGTTGCCCCACCAACGATGCCGAAGAACAGGAATTCATTGCCTGGTGTGTAGAGTTTAACAACCTGGGCGTTGATTGCTTGTGCGGCAGCGTCTGCCAGGAACCACATACTCATCATTTGTGAACGGAAAGCACGTGGGGCCAGCTTCGTGGTGACGGACAGTCCGACTGGGGAAATCAGCAGTTCCCCAACTTCAACAATCGCCCATGACAGTACCAGCCACAATGGGGAAACGAGCGTGTGCACCCCAGAGATGCCGACTGGCAACATCATTACGATAAAGCTCAGCCCGGCAAAAATCAAACCAAGGGTGAACTTCTTCGGACTGCTTGGCTGGTTCTTGCCCATGTGCATCCAGAGCCAGGCAAAGAATGGCGTGTAGATGATGATGAACAGTGGGTTCAAACTCTGGAACCAACTTGCCGGAATGGTGAAGCCCATGAAGTTCAGGTTCGTCTGCGTCTGGGCAAACATGGCCAGAACGACGGAACCCTGTTCTTCAATTGCCCAGAAGATGACAGCGGCGATGAAGAGCGGAATGTAAGCCCAAACGCGACTGCGTTCAACATCGGAAACCTTCTTACTGGTGAGGAACATCACAAAGTAGGCAATTGGAATGAGAATCGCAACTAAGGTAATCAGGTTAATCACGTTGGTCAGGTTCAGATTGCCGGTTACGCCCATGATGCCGAGCACAACGATAATGGCAATCAGTGCGAGCACGAGCTTCACAATGAGAGGCTTGGCTTCTTCAGGACGCAGTGGGTCTGGTGCCTGGTTGTCATCCTTGTTCAGGTACTTGTTACCGTCAATGACGTAGAAGAACAACCCAATGGCCATCCCGATAGCAGCAAGTGAGAAGCCCAGGTGGAAGTTCACCTGCTGACCGAGCCAACCAACAACCAACGGTGCGATGAAGCTCCCGAGGTTAATCCCCATGACCAGCACGGAGAAACCACTATCACGGCGCACGTCATCTTGGCTGTACAGACCGCCGACCATTTCGGAAATGTTTGGTTTCAGTAGCCCCGTCCCGATGACAATGAGTGCAATCGAGGCAAAAAGTGCCAGCTCGCCAAATGGTAGCGCGAGGAAAATGTGGCCGAACATGATGAAAATCCCACCGATGAATACGGTGCGCCGACCACCCCAAAGCCGGTCAGCGACAAAGCCCCCGATGATGCTGCTTAAGTACACCAGGGAACCGTAGATGGCGGTAACGGACATGGCCGTTGCCTTGTCCATACCCAAGCCACCCTTGGTGACGGCAAAGTACATGTAGTACAGCAGGATGGCCTTCATCCCGTAGTAACTGAAACGTTCCCAGAATTCAGTGAACGCAAGGGTCGCAAGCCCCCGCGGTTGACCGAAGAACGCCTTATCTTGATCCTTATTCATTTAACTAGTACATCCTTTCATTCAGGCAAAATAACTCAGGCCCGTGGCAAAAGGACATTGAGACGCGCCGTTAATGGTCGACGCCCGCCGTACCCGTGTCACAACACTTTTGTTAATAAGTTAATATTTTATACAAATGTAAACTGTGACACAAATGATTATGAGGACAACCGTGACAAAATTATTCATTATTTAGATACAAATAATATCAGGATTAATGACCGCTGGTATTTTGGCGCTTAAGTTCACATTTTCGTGTGCAACTTGCTCACGACTGTCATAAAGAAAAGCGCTGTCTTCCCCATTTTGCTGGTTTAAGGCAGTATTAATTGATTATTTGTACACAAGTGTTCATCTTTTTCGGATTCGCGCGCGCTTAAAGCTGTGTATCTAATAATTAAGGTTAGCTAAGCACACAGCTGCGCGTCTCATTGTCTGTGTGGCAGGTGGTGTTGAATCGGTAAGCCCACGAATGGTGCTGGCAAACGCTGTTGCAACAGCGTTTGTGGCGACTACTGCTGACACTACGGCGCACGCGCGCAACAATTTCGCCCATTCGCCGCAGCTTGTCGGATCCACTGCATTTCTAATTTAGGCAACAAAAAAGCCCCTAGCAATCTGCTAGGAGCTAATGCTGCCGGCTAGGTGACTCGAACACCTGACCCTCGGTTTACGATACCGATGCTCTACCAACTGAGCTAAGCCGGCATAATGACCCGTACGGGATTCGGACCCATGTTACCGCCGTGAAAGGGCGGTGTCTTAACCACTTGACCAACGGGCCATTTCACAACACAAAAGATTATACTAGGAAGCCAGATAGTTGTCTAGTCCCTTCCGTCAAAAAACTACGGACTGTCTTAAATCAAGACGTGAGTATCTTCGTGCCGTTAAAAAAGTCCCGCACGCGGCGGGACTGGCAACTCCGGTTGTCGGACTCGGACCGACGACAACCTGATTAACAGTCAGGTGCTCTACCAACTGAGCTAAACCGGAATAACAACTCAACAACGTTTTATATCTTAGCAAGAGAACGCCTTGCGGTCAAGCATAAAAGTCGCATTTTGAGACGTAAATTTTGCAGATTGTTCGGGCACTTCACGGCGACGTCAACAGGCCAGACAGTCAGAGCACAAAACACCTCAGACACAGATGTAATTCTCCGAAAGCTGATGGCTTCGATTATTCTTCATTTCATCGGTGTCGGCCCCCTTCTAATCAATCTGATCAAAAGTGAGAAACCAGCCTAAAACGTGGACCGCCACGCAGCTTCCGAGCGCTTATGTAAAAACAGCCACCAACTCCCAAAAAGCGGGAGTTGGTGGCTGTTAACGTTAGTGCTCGGAAGCTAACCGCATCGCGGTCCACTCTCGCACCTATATATACTAACTACGCTCTGTTTCGTCGTGCTGGGTGTAATCCGTCACCCACCCTGGAAGCCGCGCCGCAATCGGTGCGAATCCCGTGTGCAGTTTTCTTGTCGTCCAGTAGTGCTTGCGGCGCCGGCGTGGTGATAAAGCCGGCGGTGCCTGCAGCGCCCGAATTGACAAGCTGATTCTATGACTATATTCATCAATGTCCAGGATTACGACCTGAACATTCTGCCCAAGGTGGAAGAGTTCGTGGATTCCCTTGACGAAACCGTGCTGGCATTCGGAAATGTGGATGAGTCCTTGCTCCTCGTCGTCAAGCGCAACGAAGGCACCATAGGGCTGAATCCCGGTTATCCGGCCAGTAACGATGTCACCGATTCGATAATCCATTCTGCCACTTCATTCCATTAGATTTCCAAATCAGTATACCAGTTATCGCCACAAAGCAAAATGCTAGTCCTGAACCTCGATGCTGTTGATGACAACATCTTCTGCTGGCTTGTCGCCTGGCAAGGTGGCAACGTCCGCAATCTCATCCACAACGTCCATGCCCGCTTCAACCTGGCCGAATACCGTGTGGCGGTGGTCAAGCCAAGGCGTGCCACCATTTTTGTAGGCTTCCACAATGTCGTCAGGGTAACCAGCAGCCTGCATCTGTTCGATGAAGCCGCCATTAATGTTCTTGTTCTGCACGATGAAAAACTGGCTGCCGTTGGTGTTGGGGCCAGCGTTGGCCATGGACAGTGCGCCGCGAAGGTTGAACAGCTGATTGCTGAATTCGTCTTCGAAGCTACCGCCGTAGATGCTTTCACCACCGGCACCAGTGCCGGTTGGGTCGCCGCCCTGGATCATGAAGTCCTTGATGACGCGGTGGAAAATGATACCGTCGTAGTAACCCTTCTTGGCAAGGCCAAGGAAGTTAGCAACGGTCTTAGGTGCCTGTTCTGGGAACAGCGCAATTTTGATGTCACCGTGATTCGTCTTCAGAATCGCACGTGGGCCTTCGTACTGCGCAAGTTCAAGCTGATTGTATGTCATGTTGTTTTTCCCTCCATATTTAACCTACCCATGATACCGAAGTTAAGCCACTTTGACCACCGTGTCATTACCCGGGAAATTGTGTAAACTTAGAGGCAGCGAAAGGACACGATAAAAATGGAACACGAATACGACATTGCCATCATTGGCGGCGGCCCCGTGGGGATGTTCGCCACCTTCTACGCCGGTCTGCGCAGCGCCGACGTGCTGCTGCTGGAGAGCACGCCGCAACTGGGCGGTCAGCCCGCAGCCCTCTACCCCCAGAAACAAATCTACGACGTCGCCGGTTTCTTCGCGGTGCGTGCCGATGAACTGACCAGTAAGCTCGACCAGCAAATGGCCCGCTTCAAGCCGGACGTCCAGCTGAACACCAAGGTCACCGCAATTACCCCTGATGCCACCGGGGTGACGCTCACGACAGACGCACAGAACTACCGTGCCAAAAGCGTCATCGTCGCTACCGGTGCGGGTGCATTTGAACCGCGGCCCCTGGCTGCACCGCACGACAAAACACTTGTGAATGACAAAATTTTCTACATTGCGCCTGACCTGAACACTTTTGCAAGGCAGGATGTGGTCATTGCTGGTGGTGGTGATTCAGCAATTGACTGGGCACTTGCGCTGGAACCCATTGCTAAATCGGTGCGGCTGATTCACCGCCGCAATCAGTTCCGCGGTCTGGAAAGTAGCGTCACCGCGCTGGAAAACAGCACTGTCGAGTTGCTGACGCCATACCTCATTAAGGAGGTTAGCGAAACCGCGACCGGTCTCAGCTTAAGCCTGCGCCCCGTGCGCGACGCTGAACCACAAACCATCACGGCTGATAAGTTGCTAGTGAGTTACGGCTTTGCCAGCGACAACCGGCAGCTACGCAACTGGGGGCTGCAGCTCGAGCACGGCCAAATCAAGGTGGACGCCAGTTACGCCACCAACCTCGACCACGTTTACGCGATTGGCGATGCGGTCACCTACCCTGGCAAGCAAAAATTAATTGCTAGCGGCTTCGGCGAAGCACCCACCGCAGTCAGCAGTATCATGAGTGCAATTCACCCTGAACTGCGCCAGAATCTGCACTCCTCTGAATTAAAGTTGTAATCAGGAATTCTCTAATGGAGACAAAATCATGGCAAGTAACGACTACCAAATGGAACAAATCGCCGCACGCCTCGCGGACATGGGCCCGTACCAACTAAAGCAAGCCATGCTAGACGTCGCCACCTTGGCCCCCGATGCCGTGGCCAAGGTGCTCGGTCTGACCGACATTGCACGTCTAGGTGATGAGGCCTACAAACACCAGCGTGAAGTGCTCAGCAAGTACCAAGCCCAATACGCACATGCGTATGCCAGCACCAGTGCGGCCTACGATATGATTGATGACCTCAATGAGCTCGCCTCCCAGGACCTGCAATTAGCCGAGAGCGGTAAGCTGGCGGAAGGTATCAGTGCCCTCCTGGAAATCATCCAGCTCTTTCCATGGATTGAGGACCGCACTAAAGGCGTCATTTCCGTTGGCATGGCCGGTATGTGGCTCGACAATGTTGCTGACGAATTGCAGCAACTACCAGATACCGCAGATGGGCAAGCCGCGCGCGTGGTAATCACCGCGGCAATCAATGACCCGCAATTTACAGACGTACGCAAGTATCTGCAGGATTTCCAGGCCAAAATTGCTTAGATATGACTCGCTGCTGTCTTAAAGCGACAGCAGCGCAACAATTAATCAAAATTTTGCAAAGATGCCACAATTTCCGCCTACTGTCTCCTAAATCAGGTACACTGTAGCTAACTAATTCTTGGAGGACACAATGGGTACATTAATCGACTTCATTCTGCACGTCGACGATCACTTGGTGACAATCGTGCAAACATTCGGGAGTTCCACTTACTTCATCCTGTTTGCCGTTATTTTCATTGAAACAGGGGCGATTATCTTGCCCTTCCTGCCAGGGGATTCGCTGCTCTTCGCGGCCAGCGCGCTCGCGGCCAACAGTGTTTACCACCTGAACATCTGGGTATTCGCGGGTCTTTTCCTACTCGCCTGTGTGCTTGGTGATTCCGTCAACTTCCACATTTCCAAAAAGTTGGGCCAGGCGGCGACAAAGAACGCGTTCCTCAGCAAGTATATTAACGAGGAGAAGCTGCACGAGGCGGAAGGCTTGTTCGACCGCATGGGCGACATCGTGATCACCCTAGCACGCTTCATGCCGATTATCCGCACGTTCATCCCGTTCGTTGCGGGCGGCTCAACCATGACCTACCGGCGTTTTCTTCCGTACAACCTGCTCGGGGCGGTTTCCTGGGTGGCACTGTGCTGCGGTGCGGGTTACTGGTTCGGGAACACCGCCTTCGTGAAGGCCCACTTCTCCGCCATCGTCCTCGGCATCATCATCGTTTCCTTGATTCCAATCGCGGTTACGGCTATCCGTGGTCGTAGTAAAAAGACTGCAGAATAAGCAAAAGCACCCTACCGGTAGTTTCGGTAAGGTGCTTTTTTGTTGTCGCTGTCCGTCAGCGTAAGCATTTTGGCGACGGAGTCGCGCCGAGCCTCTGCGGCGTTTTCACAACTACTACTAGGTGGGCGGTGGGGTCGGCAACTCCGGCAGGAGTGCACTTGCGCTTC
>NZ_RHNR01000068.1 GCF_003946025.1 Lacticaseibacillus songhuajiangensis
CAGCGGAAGACCGCGTTAGCGGGCTGAAGCGGCCCCGCCCGACGTAGTTCCCGGAGCGTAGCCCAAGCGCACCACCATTGGAGTTGCCGACCCACCGCCTAGCGGCGGTTTGAAAACAAACCCAAGCGTAAAGTGCCCCCTTGCGGGCGCGGACTTACGCTGACGGACAGTAAAAGCGGGACACTATCGTGTCCCGCCTTCCTAATTTTTATTGCAATGTACTTGCGTGCGCGGTGTAACCCTTCTGCTTAGATATGTGGTGCAGCTTATAGTACGCGGAAATCATGTCACGGCCAACAAGCTTTTGGTAACCACCATCATCGGCAGCAGTAAAGATGTCCGGCAGAACGACCGCAATCGCAATTTGCGGGTTCTTTGCTGGTGCGAAGGCAATCAGCGAAACGTTCAGTGTGGACTGGCCGTTGGCGAAAGTCTGCGCAGTACCAGTCTTAGCCGCGACTCCCGGGTTGAGTCCGTTCATGACGGTCGCAGTTGTCCAACCGTTGGTGCCGTGAACGGCCTGCCACATCCCCTGCTTTACAAAGTTGATGTCGGCGGTGCTGGAAAGCACCTTGCTCTGCACGTTTGGCTGCGTGGTCGAAACGACCGGTCCGCTAGAACCATCGGCCAAGGTCTGGGAAATTGACTGCACAACGTACGGCTGCATTTTGTAACCGCCGTTGGCGATGGCGCTCACGTACTGTGCCATTTCAATTAGTGTATAGGAGTCGTAGTTCCCATAGGACAAGTCCAGTGCGGAACCGACGGCCAGTTGACCGTAGTCGTTGTAATTCTTACCGGTGACCCCGAGAGCTTCGCCAGGCAAGTCAATCCCAGTCTTGGTGCCCAGCCCAAACTGGGCGAAGTAACCGCGCAGGATGGAGAAGACGTCATTGTCCATCGTCATGACACTCTTTGGCGAGTAGGTTGCGTTAGCTTCCTTCATTGCCAGGCGCATCATGTAGATGTTACTAGAGACCTGCAGCGCCATCTGGGCGTTCATCGAGCTAAACGTCCCGACTGGATAAACAGATTTCTTAACTGGAGCACCCTTCAGGTAAATCGGTTCATCGGACTGGGTGTTGTTACTGCGGGTGATGACACCCTTCTGCAATGCCCCCAGTACCATGGCTGGCTTAACGGCGGACCCCATAACAAACGCGCGGTTAATGACCCCCAGCGCGTCATCCGTGATTTTGCCGGTCTTCGTATTGTGGGAAACACCAGCCATCGCGAGGACGGCGCCGGTGTTCGGGTTCATGGCAACAGCGTACATCCCGTCAGACAGTCCCGCACCACCAGAACCGAGTGCCTGGTTGTAGTACTTCTTGACAATTTTTTCGACCTGGTTTTGGTAATCCGAGTCAATGGTCAGGTTCAGGTTCTGGCCCTGCTGGCCGGCGAACTTCTCCACCTGGCTGACAATCTGATCTTGGCTGTTAATCTCGACTTTGGTTTGCGACTTACTACCGCGCAGTGCAGTTTCGTACTGCTTTTCCAGGTAGGAAGTCCCGACACGGTCGTTACGCGCGTAGCCATTCTCCAGGTAACTGGTGAGGGCTTCACGCGGCAAACCAGACTTTTCCGAGCTGACCGTCCCAATGATACTGGTGATGGACTTCCCGTTCGGATAGCTACGTTCCCAGTCAGTCCCCAGGTTAACCCCAGGCAGAGCGGTCAGGTGCTCACCGACAACCGCGACTTCCTTAGAAGTAACACCACTATCCTTGATGTAAACGGTCGACAGCTGCGTCGCTCCGTTCATCACTTTGTAGATTGCGGCCGCCTGCTTCTGTGCGGCGGTGAACTTTGGCATGATCTTGCCAGCGACCTTCAGCTGGTAGTTGTACACGTTATCCGTGTCCTTCTGCTGCTTCTTGGTCAGGTACTTGTTGACCTTCTTCACGTTGGCCTTGCTACCGAGGAAGTAGTCCTTCAGGTCACGCTTTTGCAGGTTGCTGGCGTCGACCGTGATGTACTTTTGCAGCAGGTTCGCGGTTTTGTACATCTGCGTGGACGACGTGGCCACGTTCTTGGTGTAGGTGATGGCCGCGTTGGCCTTATTGTCGACGAGCTCGCGCCCCTTGGAATCATAGATGATCCCGCGCGGCACGTTGCCGGTCACGACGGTACTGCCGGTCCGGTTAACTTCAGTATTGAACTTGGCACCGTTGGCAATCTGCAGGTACGCTAACTGACCAACCAGTAGCGCGAAGAGCAGGAAAACGATGAAGAATAGGAAGTTAAGACGAAATGGAATTGATGATTTTTGCCGCTTTGGCCGCGGCGTCCGAATGTACTTCAACTAGGCAGTCCCCTTTATTATTCTTATAACAGTGTACCAAAAAGCCCCGCTTAACTCCATGCATCTCGCCACTCGTGGTATGCTAACAAACAGAAACTTAAGCTAAGGAGGACAACATGCGAATTCTAACTGCAATCAAGAAACATCCGCTCACACTGGCGTTTTGTTTACCCGTCATCGTGATGGCTGTTTACTTTTTCGCTGTCCGGCACGTTTACCCCTTCGGTAATGCTAGCCTCTTAACGGTCGATATGGGGCAACAATACGTCGATTTTTACTCTTATTTTAGACAAACTTTGCTCGGCCACCCCGGTCAACTCTTCTACGCGTGGAATAAAGCCCTAGGCGGTGACATGTTCGGCGTCTGGGCTTACTACCTGATGAGTCCGTTCAACCTGTTACTCTTGCTGTTCCCCAAAACGCAAATTGACCTCGCCATCACTGCCATGACACTCGTTAAATACGGCGCGGCCAGTTTGAGCATGGCTTACTTCATGTACCGGCGCGGCCGCCGCGGCCTGATTCTCCCTACAACCGGCTTTGCCTACTCCTTGTGTGGCTGGATGGTCGCCAACACGCTCAATCTGATGTGGCTAGACGGGGCCATTATTCTGCCCTTGGTTGCAGACGGTATCGAGCGCCTCAGTAGCGAGCGGCCCCGTCATTATGCGCTCTGGCTCGCAGCGGCGCTGGTTGCCAACTACTATATGGGCTACATGATTTGCCTGTTTGCCATTTTGTACTACCTGTACGTGCTGGTGCGCGACTGGCAGGGCAAACGCCAAGCTGGACGCGTCACCTTACGCTTTACCGCTGGCAGCCTCCTTGCGGGCGGCTTGGCCGCCGTGGTGCTCCTGCCCACCTTCTACCAGCTGAGTCAAAGTAAGGGGACCTATACCGTAACCAAAATCAGTAGCCGCTTCGAGTACAACCCGCTGCACCTGATTGCCAAGTTCTTTAGCGGCGCGTTTAATTTTGACCAAATGCCCTCTGGAACACCCAACATCTTCATCGGGGCGCTGCTGACGCTCGGCGTGATTCTGTTCTTCATCGCCCGCAATATTCCCTTGCGTGAGCGCCTTGCAGCCTTGCTGGTCACCGCGTTCTTAGTTGTGTCGATGATGTACGAACCGCTCGACTTGCTCTGGCACGGCATGCAGTTTCCAGTCTGGTATCCCTACCGCTTCTCCTTTGTCGTTTGCTTCTTCCTGATTGTAGTTGGCGAACGCGGACTGCGCAGCGTGCCGGATGGCATCAACGTCTGGAAAATGCTCCTGCTCACCGCGCTCGCACTAGCCGCAACCCTTTACGTATGGCTGCACCTAAAGTCGTTCAGCTTTCTCAGTCGGGAAAGTGTCATTCTCAGCAAACTGTACGCGCTGCTGGCCATTGTCATCCTCAGCGCCAAGAACGACCAATTAGGGCTGAGTCACTTCATTATTTTTGGCTTCACCATTATTGATCTGACGACTAGCGCGGCGCTAGCGCTCAACCAAATCAGTTACGTTACGCACAGCGACTTCCATAGTTACACCGAAACCCTGCGCGCCGGCGTCAACAAAATTCAGGCCGCAGACCACGGCACTTACCGCATTGCTAAAACTGTGCTGCGCACCAAGAACGACGCCATGCAGATTGGCTACATGGGCGAGGATCAGTTTAACTCGATGTTCGAACCCGCCATTCCGCGTTTCTACGCGGCAATTGGCCAACCGGAAGGCGACGGCTTTGTCACTTACGCGGACGGCACGCTCTTGTCTGACGCGCTGCTTGATACCAAGTACTGGCTCGGCCCCCGCACCGTCAGCAAGCAAGCACTCGGCAATACCCTCTTGCCCGGCTTAAGTAGCCGTCCTGACATGAGCGAGTACGATTACCAAGGTCACACCAAGCTGCTCAACATCTACAAAAACCAGAACGCACTCGGACTTGCCTTCGCTGCCAGCAGCCATGTGCAAAAGACCAAACTTAATTCTACCAACCCGCTGACTAACCAGGAGGCGATTATCGCCGGTCTGATGGGGCGTGACTTCGAATCCCTGTTCAACGTCTTGCCTTTTGACCAGACGATGCTCACCAACATCAAGGTGACCAATGATAGTAGCGGGCCAGTATACCACGTGAAAAAGGGCCACAAGCGCGCGCAGGTGACCTACACCTACACGCCGAAGACTAGCGACCCGCTTTACCTCATCGTCGGCAGCGACTTCACTGACAATGCTGTGGACGTTTCACTGAATGGTAACAAGGTCATTACCTATGATACCTTCCGCAGTCCAGTCATCCTGAACGTATCCCCCGACCAAGTCGGCAAAAAGCAAACCATCAAGATGATCTTCAGTAAGAGCATCAATTTCAGCGACGTCTTCCTGTACAGCCTAAATAAGGCGCAACTGACCGCTGACCTGCACACCCTGAAACAAAATAGTTTGAGTAACGTCCAGCGCAGCGACACGAGTCTGTCCGGCGACATCACCACGGACAAAGATCAGAATCTGATTTTCACCACCGTCCCTGCCGCTAACGGCTGGCACATCCAGCTTGACGGTAAAACTGTTAAACCAGTCAAAGTGCTGGATACTTTCTGGGCAATCAAGACTAAAACCGGTCACCACCACTTGCAGATGCGCTACATGCCACCATACCTGCTGTTGGGACTGGCCATCACGGCAATCTCTGGACTAGTCGCCACTTGCTACTTGATTCCGCGACATCGGCACAAACACACCGTACGACACAAAGCGTAGACATATAAATAGCCCGCCAATCAATTGCGTAATGCAACCGACTGGCGGGCTATTTGCATGTCGTTACTTAGACGGCGGCCGTGTGGCCATCATCGTCGTCCTTGCCACTTGGTTTAACGATGCCGTGCTTGAAGGCGTAAATCGCCGCCTTCGTGCGGTCATCCACTTCCAGCTTGGCCAAAATGTTTGAGACGTGCGTCTTAACTGTTTTGAGTGTAATGAAGAGTTCATCCGCAATTTCCTGGTTGCTCTTGCCCTGGGCAATCAGGCGTAAAACTTCCCGTTCGCGACTGGTCAGCTCATCATAAAGCGCGATGTCCGCGGCCGTTTTTGAGCGGTTTTTAATTTTGTCGGAGACCTCAGGGTCCAAGACCTTCTGATCCTGAGCAGTTTGCCGAATGGCGTCAGCAATTTCGTCGGCGGTGCTGGTTTTCAAAATATAACTAGCCGCCCCCGCCTCAATAGCTGGGTACACCAACTCGTCATCAATGAAACTGGTCAGAATAATCACGCGCGCCCCCGGCCAGTCCTTCAGAATTTTCTTGGTGGCGTCCACCCCGTTCATTTTGGGCATGATGAGATCCATGAGCACCACGTCAGGATGCAGTGCCATTGCCTTGTCGTAACCTTCCTGGCCGTCCTCAGCTTCGCCAATGACTTCCAGATCATCCTGAACACCGAGGAATGACGAAATGCCGAGACGCACCATTTCGTGGTCATCCACAATTAGAACCTTAATCATTATTTGTTTCCTCCTTCGTGATTGGGACGCGGATTTCCACGCTGGTTCCTTGGTTCGGGAAGCTGACAACCCGCGCAGTACCACCGATTGCGGCCGCCCGTTCCCGAATGTTCTGCAGGCCGTAACTACCTGCCGCGCTGGCTTGACTCGTGTCGAAACCGACACCGTCATCGATTACCCGCAAAATCACGGTGCCGGCCGATTCGGCTAAGTAGACTTCTAGTTCTTCGGCATCTGCATGCCGTAATGTATTGCTCAATAATTCCTGCACAATCCGGAACAAATTATCCTCGGTTGCGGCAGGTAATTCAACTGGGGCCAATTCCCAGGTGATGCGAATGTTAATTTTGGTCTGCAATTCCTTCAGCAAGCCAATAATCCCCTCACGCAGATGCTTGCCCGCCAGGTTAGTCGGCCGTAAGTGCAGGAGCAGTGCCCGCATTTCGGACTGTGCGGAGTTAATCACGCGTTCGATGGTTCGAACCTGCGTCTGCACCTTCTCATCGCCGCCCTTTTTAGCAACACTGCGCAGTGCGGACAGCATCATCATTGCGGCAAAGAGTTGTTGCGACACTGAATCGTGTAACTCGCGGGCAATGCGGTGGCGTTCGTCCACCAAAATCTGTTCCTTGGACTCACCGCCAACCATTTCCGGCTTGGCGCTGTAACGGGTAATTTCCTGCTGCAGACGCAATACTTTTCGCCGCAAACTTTCGAGCATAACGGCATTCTCGCGGCCCACCGCGTGCTGCGTACGGCTATCACTGAAACTCAAGTTTGCCAGCTCGTTACCAGACAATGTCGACAAGCGGCTCGTAATCTCTCGCGACAGGCGATGCATCACGACATAAATAATCAGAAACGCAATGATACCAGTTGTGACGGCCCCTAGCACCGCATAACCGGCAACAGGAAAACCGTAGTAATAACGCGTGAGCGAGCCTAACCAGTTCTGCGGGTTGCGGCTCCCCTCAATCATCCACACCAGGGCGAACTCAAAAGCCAGAGTGGCGATGGCAATGCTGCTAAAAATCCCGAGATACGTCCGCTTTCTCATACTGGCACCACCTCCAGGTCCCCAACGAGGGCGGAAGTAATGATGCGTAATTTACGCGGCGCCGTATCGTAGTCATCGCTGTACAAATGCAGCGTTTCGTTTCTTAAAGTATGTTCAGTACCCGCAAACTCAACTTTACCAATTAGTGCGGAGTGGTTGAGTTCAATGCCCACGCCAATCGGGACAAGTAGCCGCGTCTTGCCAAAACCCTTGCGGATCATCACGACGTTTTCCCGTTTGGGCAAAATTGTGTTTCCCAGGTCAATGATGGTGTCCCCGGTGATGACGCTAATATTCTCATCTTGCCACTCATAAACGGATTGACCAATTGCCATATCGCCAATCCACTGGTGTTGCTCAGCATTCCGGTCGCCGCTGTCTTCAGTGGTCCGCACACTCACAAACTGCTTACGAATCCACGGAAAAAGGCCACCGCTGCTGACGGTCTTGCTACCAGCGAACAGCACCACAATCACGCCGACAAGCATCATCCACCATGCCACTGGGTTGATGAACACCGACACGATTACGGCAATGCTACCGAAAATCATCAGTGGCGTCCGGAGGAGCCGCCCCCTGCGCATGTTCGCGGCCCAACACAAACTCAGCACACCGAGGATGCAGAACACCAGGGTGGCTGGATTGCTAATGACCTTGTATGCCAGCAGCAAGAACAATGCTGCCTCAATTAAAATAAAAACACGCACGCGTAAGGACATTTCCTCACCTCCACCATACATCATACCGAATTTTGAGAATTTTGCTTAGGTCCCGAGCCCGATTTTCCAAACTTTCGCTGTCCGTCTGCGATAGCATTTCAGTGACGAAGTCACACAGGGCCTCTGCGGCGTTTTCACAACTACTACTAGGTGGGCGGTGGGGTCGGCAACTCCGGCAGGAGTGCACTTGCGCTTC
>NZ_RHNR01000069.1 GCF_003946025.1 Lacticaseibacillus songhuajiangensis
CTTGGGCTGCGCTCCGGAGAACTACGTCGGGCGGGACCGCTCCAGGCGGCTTCGCCGTCTTCCGCTGGCAGATTTGCCGCAAACCCAGCGTCAAATCCGCGCTCCTAAGATAATCTGCGGTGTACACCCGGCAGGACCCACGCCGGGCATACACTGCAGATTATCTTGTCGCCCCACTCCGTTCCCTCCGCTCCACCCAAGCGCACTCACGCCTCCGTGGCCGACACGTTACTAAGTAGGAAATACCGCACTAACATTCGGCTACACATCGGTCGTGACTAGGAGATGATTGCCTCCTGTACTTAGAGAGGTTGCGGCAACATTCTTCACCATATTCGAGAAGACAGATGAACTCCTCACTGAGCAACTTTTCCCGATTACATGTCCATTTCCGCCAGCGCAGCCGGAAACCTTCACAACTACCATGTTATAGCACTTAGGGACTGGGGCGGCTTGGTGGAGTGAACGCAGGTAGGTGGCGCGCAAAGAGCACGAATAGCCCACACAACCGGCGAAGGCCGTTTTGTGTGGGCTATTCGTGCTCGGGGTAAATCTTTTTGACGTGGGCTTCGGCAAAAAGTTTAGCGGTAGCCTGGCTTGCCAGGCGTGAGCGACCCCGCGCCACCTGCCTGCGGGCACGTAACCAAGCCGTCCCAGTCCCGACCTTCGGTCTAACCACTATTTTCAAACCGATCATCCTTGCGGATGAAAGTTTCCCGACTCACGCTGACGGACAGTAATACGCAAAAAGCACGACGCAGATGCGCCGTGCTTTTATTTTACTCACTGAAGAATGTATCCTGCGCAGCCCCGATAGTACCGAGCTTAACGTGCGCGTAGGTCAGACCGCCCTGAATGTAGAGGGTGTATGGCTCGCGCAGCGGACCGTCTGCAGAGAACTCAATGGTTGAGCCCTGAACAAAATTCCCGCCGGCCATGATTACTGGATCTTCGTAACCCGCCATCGTCTCCGGAATTGGTGTTACGAAGGAATCGACCGGCGCGTTATGTTGCACCGCCTTGGCAAAACTAATCATGTCATCGGCGTTGCCGAAATTGACCGTTTGAATCAGGTCGGTGCGAGGAGCGTCCCATTTTGGCGAAACATCTAGTCCAAGCTCTTCAAGCAATGCCGCTTCAAAAATAGAACCCTTGATGGCGCCACCAGTAACCTGTGGTGCCTGGAAGAAGCCCTGGAACATCGCATCGAGTGACCCGTACGTTGCACCTTCTGCACCGCCCAAACCAGGCACGGTGAACCGGTAGCTGACACGTTCAACCAAGTCCTTACGGCCAACAATGTAGGCACCGGTCTTGGCCAGACCGCCGCCGGCATTCTTGAACAGTGAACCGGCCATCAGGTCTGCGCCCACCTCAAGGGGTTCCGTCGTTTCGGAAAACTCACCATAGGCATTGTCGACAAAAATCCAGGAGTCCGGTGATACCGCCTTAACTGCCTTAGTCATGTCCGCAATTTTGGCCACGGTGAAAGAATCGCGGCTGGCGTAACCACGGCTGCGCTGAATGGCGACGACACGTGGGTGGCTTGCCATGCGTTTCTGAACTGCCGGTACGTCAACAGAGCCGTCAGCGAGCAGGTCGACCCAGTCGACCCCGATGCCGTACTCCTTGGCACTGCCAATCCCGTTCCCAGTAATCCCGAGAACTTCCTGCAGCGTGTCGTAAGGCTTACCCGTGATGTACACGATCTCATCCCCAGGCCGTGCGAGGCCCAGCAGTGACACCCCGATGGCGTGTGTGCCGGAAATCAGCTGTGGCCGCACTAATGCGTCCTCGCCACCGAGAACATCGGCGTAGATGGCCTCTAGCTTGTCGCGGCCCTCGTCATAATGCCCGTAACCGGTCGAACCAGACAAATCACTTTCAGCAACGTTGTGTTCCTGGAAGGATCTGAGCACCTTCGCCTGGTTTTCAATGACCTGTTCATCAATGTCAGCCAAGCGCGGTGCAATTTTTGCGTCCACTTTATCGACCAACGCAATCAGCTTCGGGTCATAATCGTCACGCCAACTCATTCTTCTTCGTCCTCCTTGTTTTCAGTTTCCGTGGTTTTTGGCTCAGGAGCATCAATCAAGCCCTTGAACAATCCGTAAACGAACTTCGTCGGGTCAAAGTCGGCCAAGTCGTCGATGCCTTCACCCAGCCCGACCAACTTCACCGGTACGTGCAGTTCGTTGCGCACAGCCAGCACAATGCCGCCCTTACCGGAACCATCCAGTTTGGTCAGCACCAGGCCGGTCATCTGCGTGGTCTGGTTGAATTCCTTGGCCTGCACGAGTGCGTTCTGACCGGTTGTTCCATCAACCACCAGCAGCACTTCAGAAGGTTGCTCCGGCAATTCGCGCTGGATCACCCGCTTGATTTTGGCCAATTCGTTCATCAGGTTGACCTTATTCTGCAAACGGCCGGCGGTATCGACAATCAATACGTCAAAATTCTCGTCCTTAGCGCGGCGTACCGCATCATAGACAACTGCCGCGGGGTCGCCGCCTTCAGGACCTGCAACAACTGGCACGTGATCGCGTTCGCCCCAAACTTGCAGTTGCTGAATGGCGCCGGCACGGAATGTGTCCGCCGCCGCCAAAAGCACTGACTTGCCTTCCTTGTGCAGGCGGTTAGCGAGTTTCCCAATGGTCGTGGTCTTACCGGCACCGTTCACCCCGACGAAGAGGAACACGCTGGGGCCTTCTGGTGCAAAATGCAGACTGTTATCTTCATTAGCACCTTCTTCACCATAGAGATCGACGAGCTTTTGAACAATCACCCGGGCCACGGCCTGTGGATCACGCACGTTGCGTAATTTCACTTCGTCGCGCAGTTCATCGGTGATTTTGACTGCCGTTTCGAAGCCCACATCTGCGCCAATGAGTGTTTCTTCGAGGTCATCGAAGAAGTCCTCGTCAACCGTGCGGAAGTTCGCAAACAGCGCGTTCAGACGGTCACCGAAGGACGTGCGGCTCTTTTCAAGCGCGGCATCGTACTTCTCAGTGTCCTCGGTCTCCTCCTTACCGGTGAAGGCCCGTTTAATGCGGTCAAATAATCCCATTAGTAACTTCCTTTCATCTTCTTGTTGTTAGGCTTGTGGCGTCTCCTGCTGCTTGGCACGGACCGCTTCATCAAGGGTCACGGCCACCATCGTCGACACCCCAGATTCTTGCATCGTCACCCCATACAGAACATCGGCGGCCACCATTGTGCCGCGCCGGTGGGTAATCACGATAAACTGGGTTGAACTGGAATAATTCTGCAAGAATTCGCCGAAGCGTTCGACGTTGGCGTCATCCAGGCTGGCTTCAACCTCATCGAGGATGGAGAACGGCACTGGCCGCACACGCAAAATTGCGAACAGCAAGGTAATCGCCGTCAGGGCGCGTTCACCACCAGACAGCAGTGACAGGCGCGTCAACTTCTTGCCAGGCGGCTGCGCGATAATCTCAATGCCGGTGGTAAGTAAATCCTCTGGTTCCGTTAGGCGCAACTCCGCATGACCACCGCCAAACATCTGTGGGAAGATCTCCGTGAATGCGGCACTTGCACCATCAAAAACATCCTTAAAACGCACGCGCACTTCATCGTCCAGTTCGGACATCGTGCCCTCCAGCTGCCGACGCGCCTCGTTGAGGTCGTCTTGCTGGCGAGTGAGGAAATCGTAACGTTCTTTAACCTCGGCGTACTCACTAATGGCGTGCGGGTTCACTGGTCCTAATTCATCGAGCCCACGCTTGAGCAGTTTAATCTGACTACGCAACTGCGGTTGATCCGGTTCCTGCTCCGGCACTTGTTTGAGTGCAGCCTCATAGCTGAGGTCATAATCATCGGCAAGAGTCTTGAGACGGTTGTCCAGGTTAATTTTGCAGCGACTCAGCGCCACCTTCTGGCTCTGACTGGTCGTCATGAGTTCTTGCTGCTGCGTGTAGGTGCTGGTGATGCGCGCCGACAAGCGGCTGAGTTGCGTGCGCCCATCGGCTTGCTGAACTTTGAGCTCATCCTGACGTTTGTGCAGGTCTGCAATCTCGGTCGTCAGTTTGGCAAGTGTCTGCTTGCGTTGCTGCTTTTCTTCAGCAGTCACACCCGCTGATTTCTCAATCAGGGTAATGCGCTGCTCCAAGCGCTCAATTGTGCGCTTGTTGTCGGTCGCGCTCGTTTGCCACTGCTCGCGCTGCTGTTTGCTCGTGCGCAAGTCGGTCTGCGCGACGGCGAGGTCGGCACGCAGCTGTGCGCTGTGCTCGCTCTCGGCTGCCGAACTGTCTTCAAGCGCGGCCTGCTGCTCGCGCAACTGTTTGCCAGCGGCGGACAAGGATTCGACCTGCGCGGCCACGTCTTGCGCCGCTGCCTGCAACTTTTGCTGGCGGTCGGCAAGATCGACGCTCCCGGCCGGCATGCTGAGCTGTAAGTTGGCGCGCTGGCGGGCCAACTGTTTCCCCTGTTCTTCAAGGACCCGCATGTCTGCACTACGTTCTTGCAGCACTTGGCCGGCAGCATCGACCGCACTCTTCAGCGTACCTACCTGTTCAACCAGTGCACTGTAACGCTTGTGCATCTGCGCGAGTTCTTGTTCTTCGCTGGTTAAGCGCTGCTGCATTTCCTGCAACTGCGCATCCAAACGATTCAATTCCTGCGCGCGTGCAAGCGGTGAGCTGTTGCCCTTTTGGCGAGAACCCCCGGACATGGAACCGCCGGCGTTCAAAATATCCCCGTCGACAGTCACGATGCGGTAACGATGACCCGTTGCCTGGGCAGCGCGCACCGCGTTATCGAGCGTGTCCATCACGATTAGCGTTCCCATCAGGTTGCGCATGACGCTCGCGACATCATCACTAAATTGAGCCAGTTCGCTGGCAACGCCCACGAATCCGGCTTGCTGCTGCAAAGAGTTGCGCACGGCAAAAGGTAACTCGCGCGGCCGCACAACGCTCACCGGCAGGAAAGTCGCCCGCCCGCTATGTGTTCGTTTCAGGTGGGCAATGCCACCCTTGGCAGCTGTCTCGTCGGTGGTAACGATGGCCTGCAAATTCCCACCCAAAGCCTGATCAAAAGCCTGCTGGTACTGCTGCGGCACGGTGAGTAATTCAGCAACCGCCCCCATCACGCCCGGCAACTGCGCCTTGTGCTTGAGGACCGCGCGCACACCGCTGTAAAAGCCGGTGTAGTCAGCTGACATTTCGCGAAGCGTCGTCACACGCATTTTGGTCTGCCCATATTGCTCGCGGTGCTGACGGTGGGCCTCTTCGGCCGCATTGACCTTGCTGGCGGCTTCTTGCCGCTTGGCATCCGCTTGCTGCAGTTTCGTTTGCGCTTCATCGCTCTGCGCCTGCGCATGGTCGAACTCAGTCTGCACATCCTGCTGCCGCGCTTTCAAATCAGCTTCCTGAGCGGCCAGGTCAGCTAAGCGGCTCTGCGTTTCGCTAAGTTGACTGGCCGACATCTGCTGTTCTTTTTCCAGGGCGGCCAGGTCGTTACGCGTATCCGCCTGCTTTTGCAGTGCCGAAATGTATTCAGTCTGGTTCTTGTCCAGCAGGGACTTAATCTGCTTCAGCTGACTGGCAGCATCACTGCCTGATTGCACCGCGGCACTTAGTTCATCAACCTTTTGGCTAAGTGCTCCCGCCGCATCATTCAGCTCTTGCAGCCGCTCGGTGGCCAGTTGCTCGGCACTTTTGGCCTTCGCCAGTTGTTCCCGCAAATCCGCCATCGTGGCATCTGCGTTCGCAGCGCGCTCACTGCTGACGTCGTTCTCCCCAGCGAGTTCCTTTTGCTGCATGGACTTGGTCAGCAGCTCATCGCTAACCTTCTCCAGCGTTGATTGCAACTCGTTATCGGCCTGCGTCGCCGCATCGGATTGCGCCTCCAGCTTTTTAAGCAGCTGGGCCAAATCAGCTAATTCCTTGCCCGTGACCGCGTGTTGCTTCTCAGTTGCATCTTGTTCCTTGGCCAGATCGCGGATTTCCAGTGCAAGCAGCTGCTGGTGCAGCCGTTTGTATTCCTTACTCTGCCGGTCATAGTCCTGCGCAATCGACGCCTGTTCGGCGAGCGGTTCCATCTGCCCCGACAGTTCATGGACAATATCATTCACCCGTGACAAGTTGTCGGCGGTTTCTTGCAACTGGTTCTGTGCGCGCTGTTTTTGCTGCTTGTACTTCAGCACACCAGCGGCTTCTTCAAAAATTCCGCGCCGGTCTTCCGGTTTGCTGTTAAAAATGGCCTCCACGCGCCCTTGCGAGATGAAAGCAAAGGATTCGCGTCCTAAGCCGCTATCCATGAACATCTCAACGACATCGCGCAAGCGCACCTGTTTGCCATCGATAAGAAAATCACTTTCACCATCGCGGAACAGCCGGCGGGTCACGGTCACTTCATCCGGTTGCGCTTTTAAGTAGCCATCACTATTGTCAAAAGTCATGGTGACCTCTGCACGGTTGAGGGGCGGACGAGCACTTGTACCCGCGAAAATAACGTCCCCCATGCGTTCCCCACGCAGACTCTTGGCGCTTTGTTCACCTAGTGCCCAGCGAATGGCTTCGGTAATGTTACTTTTGCCACTCCCATTCGGACCGACAATACCGGTAAGGCCGTGGTTAAATTCAATTGTTGTTTTGTCCGCGAACGATTTAAACCCGTTCAGCGTGAGCGACTTCAACTGCATGTGCTTCTTCCCTTCGCAAACACAAAATGACAGTGACTCATCATCACTGCACCTTGTGTAGATTAGGCGTTTGCCTGCTTCAAATCGGCGAGCGCGGTCTTAGCGGCCGCCTGCTCCGCAATTTTTTTACTCTTACCGCTACCGTTGCCAAGTTCAACGTCGCCGTTCATCACGCGCACATTAAACACCCGGGCGTTAGCGGGGCCGACGGTACTCAGCAATTCATAACGAATTGCCGCGTCACCGTCTTTTTGCAATTCTTCCTGGAGCAAGGTCTTGAAGTCTCGCGTCTCGTCAAAATCACCGGCATCAATCTTGGGAAAGATAATCTGCTCACAAAAACGAATGACCGTCCCGCGGCCTTGATCTAAGTAAAGTGCCCCGCAAAAAGCTTCAAATAAATCTTCCAGCAAAGTGTTGCGCTGCCGCGCACCAGCGGCCTCCTCACCATTGCCCAGCTTAATGTACTTATCGAACCCAGCCTCGCGCGAGAACGATGAGAAGCTGCGGGTTTGCACAATGGATGCCCGCATCCGGGTCAGCCGACCCTCGGGCAAATCGGGATATTTACGGTAAATGTAGTCGGACACAGTCAGCTCGAGCACAGCGTCACCCAGAAATTCTAGGCGTTCGTTGTCGCTGATCCCCAGCTCACGGTGTTCGTTAGCGTAACTTGAGTGCGTGAAGGCCTCGTCTAGTAACGCTAGGTTCTTGAACTCGATGCCGTAGTTACGTCGTAAACTACTGACAAACTCTGAAACAACCATTATTAAATCCTCCTATAGCCAGTCTATTCCTTATTGTACCCCGCCTGCTAACCAGTGTCGATTATTTTGCTGTCCGTCAGCGTAAGTCTGCGTCCGCAAGGGTGCACTTTACGCTTGGGTTTGTTTTCAAACCGCCGCTAGGCGGTGGGTCGGCAACTCCAGTGGTGGTGCGCTTGGGCTACGCTCCG
>NZ_RHNR01000007.1 GCF_003946025.1 Lacticaseibacillus songhuajiangensis
GTGGTCATGGCGAATTTGGAAAATCTTCTCGCAGTTTTAAGTAGACCAATTTCGATTACTGCCAAAAAGAATAAGACTGCGGTGAAGATTGATTACAAAGTTATCGCGGATTTGCCTGAAAGTTAGGGCTAATTCACCAGCCACTATTTAAGCTGTTGGCACTGGTGAATCCAAAGTAAAGGTTGCTATCATCGCTAACATTTAATTTAGATTTCAAATCGTTGGCATCAATTGTTGCGGTGGCATTACTTGACGTGAGCGCCGGAACAACACCATTTTTAGAATCATCAATAGCATACAGCAATCGGTTCGTTGATTTATCATACTTCACGGAGACATGAAACCAGCTACCCTCAGGGATAGTGACAATTTTATGGTGTACTACAGAAACTATATTATTCCATAGAGTTGTTGATGTTTTCGTGTATGTGTTAGGGTCTCCGGGATATGAATAAGCCGCATGGGGAAAAACACTCGTAGAATTATAATCATAATTACCATCAGCGTCTGAGTGAAACCAGCCCCCATCTTCATTCTGATGGACATCAAACTCTATCGCCCAACTGTTCTGAATAGCAGTATTTGCACTACTGGTGCTCGAAAACTTCTTCGGGTCAGCATAAACTCCCAGTGTTTCACCCGAGTCGCCCGAATCCGACAATAGTTTGGCATTCGATTTTGCAAGAACAAAGGCCATCCCATCATCCTTGCCCGTTGTAGCATCAACTTTTGGCATCCGTACCCAGAAGCCCAAAGATGAGCTGCGCTTCAATGAAAAGTTAGGTTGATTAGTCCAAATTGACTGAAACTCACCAACATTTTCGTTAATATTGTAGAGTTGAAATTTTGTACCCGCAGCAGCCGTTACAATCCCTGCCGTCGTTCCCTTAAAATAATCATCCGGAAAATTCAACCCTGTCGGCGTACTACTACTGTCCGCCTCCGCGCGCGGTGGAATAACGGCAATCAACGCCAGTGCCATCGCCAAAAGGCTAATCATACTCCATCGTAACCAATGTTTTCGAATCTTCATCATTATCAGCCTCCCCCTGGCCTATAATTGATTTTAATTATTTACCCGCTGTGGTGCCGTCTTCGTCATCCTTCTTACGACGCTTGAAGAGAAGAAGCAGAATCAAGAGCAGCAGGAGCAGAATCAGAATTGCGAGTGCGATGAGCAACCACATCAGCCAGTTCGTCTTTGGCTTTTTCTGGTCCACAGCTGATTTGTTCAGCTTGTTTGCCACATCTCGTTTAATTACAAAGTTTTTAGTGAAGTGCCAGTGGTATTTCTTGTTTACCGCCCAAGCATTCAGATCAAGTGTGTACTTACCTGCCTGTAAAGGCTTGTTGTTAGCACTAACAGGAAAGGCAAAGTCCGAGTTAGGCGCGATTCCCATATCCTTCTTATTAACTTTCATGACAACTGTCTTGGTGCCGCGCTTGTAGATTTTGGCATCCATCTGCAACTTCGTCATGATGATTGGCGCAGTGTTTTCTACATTAACAGAAATGTAGTTGCGGTAGTTGAGCTGTGTTGGCTTCACGCTGTGCAGAATCATGTTCGGCGCAATTCCGCTGATGGAGTCTTGTTCCTGAGCCTGCAAACCAATTACATAAGCGTAACGGTTGGTAAGGGACACACCCTTTTGCTGCTTTTTCGCACTAGTGTTGTCAACTTCCATGACGCGAATACCACCAAGAACCGTCCCAACAAAGCTCTTGGTTGGCACAGTCATTGGTAGTGAAAAAGCCTGACTGGTCTTTGCAGGAACAGTCACAGTGGTCGGCTTAGGCAGCATTGTTTCAATGTCTAACGCCAACGAACTGGCCTTTTTGGTTCCGTGCTTGCTGTAGTCAATGACCCCGTTAACGTTCGTAGTCGCGCGGTTCACACTAACGCGGTACTTGTGTGATTTACTGTCTTTGTTCTGAATGGCAATCGTCAAGTTTTGCTTTTGATCTGGCTTCACCTTCAGTACAAAGTACGTGACCTTGTTGGTCATCTGGTTGCTTGGAAGCTGCGCGCTAACAGAGTAGGTCAATTGATCCGCATGCGTCGTCAAAGTCGGCGCCGCGGCAATTAACCCCACCAATGCCATCAGGAACGCTACAAGTTTCTTCATCAGAATATTCTCCCACTCTCTTGCAAAAAAGAGGGCGTTACCGCGCACGCGATCATCTCGACCGGTCATGCTGACAGCAAACGCCCTCCATACGCGAATTTCAGTTCCAGTTTACCATATCTGCAGTTATATCAGTAGTAGGCCGAACATAGGTCGCGATTTAATTTATTTTATTGAGTCATCCAACAAGACTATTCTGCAGGTGTACCGTTTTGTGCAGAGGCCTGTGCAGGGTCACTGCCCACAGCAACCGTAGCAGCACTGGAAAGCGTCCATGTAAGTGTGGACGTGTAGTCTCCTGCAACGTTACCAGCTGGTACAAAGAGCGTCGCCTTGTCAGGTGTAAAGGAGTCGATGTTAGCACCAACACCCTGCGTACCATCAACAGCGGTGAAAACAGACTGTGCCTTACTGTTGTTCCCATCAAAAGCATTAACACTGGCAGCGGAAGAGTTACCGTTAGGGTCAGTAGTAGCACCAGCACCCAACTTAAGAATTGCGCCCCTGAGTTCCGCAGCAGAAGTATCGTCAGTAGACTTAAATGGACCGGCTGCCATTGTTACATCCCAACCGGAATCGTAACCAGGGTTGGTAACTTGAAGATCCGTTACAGAAGTAGCTTCGTAGGTTTGGTCTTTCGCAGAAATCGTGTGTGTGCCAAATTCAATGGTTGGTACCTTGTCAAGGGTAATCCCCATTTCTTCGCCCTTACCGTCGTTGCTCTTCGTTGTCAGGTTGATGTGACCCGTTGTAGTCTTACTGGTCGAGTTGTTGTCAGCAGCAAACGTCGTAACGCTCGTAGCAGCGATGTTCAGTACAAGTGCAGCAGCAGCGGTGATAGCAAAGATGTTCTTCTTCATGATAAATTCCCCCGAATTATAATTTCTTATTTGGCTTAATTGACTGTTTTAATTCCAAAAAAAATGGCCCGATCATTCAGCGAGTGGTGTTCTCCTGAGACCGGGTCGTCCTAAGCGCCTGTTTTTTTATCAGACATCTGCTTAGGTGAGCAAAATATTCATTTGTTTATTGGTTCTTTAGGGTTTCCCCTGTCGAGACTCTGTATATTACACACCTTTTTAGGATTGCGCAACCCTTTTTCGCAATATAATAAAAATATTTTTATATTAACGATACCATTAGTTAATGGTGATAGTCGTAGAATCCACTTAGCCGATTGCAATCAGCTCTGGCTTGCCGAAGTAGTAACCTTGCATGACGTCCGGCGCGTAATCGCGGGCCAGGTCCAGGTCTTGTGCGTATTCGAAACCTTCAATCGCGAAGATCTTGTTGTGACGCTTGGCCAAATCGCTCCAGAACTTCAGCTGTGTGCCGACGCCAGCCATCTGCTGGCTCGCCCGTGCATTCTGTAGTGCAAACTTATACTCACTAGTAAATTCATTTAATGCATGCGCCATTTTGGACTGATTATCGCCAGTTCCGACGTCATCCAGCACCACGCGAATGCCGCAATCACGGTAATCGCGGGCGGCCTGCACAAGGTCATCCATCTGCACGCTGTTGTCACGCTCGGTGAGTTCAACGTAGAGGTGCACTGGCCGAGTGCGGAACACGCGGGTGATGCTAGCGCGGAACTGCGCATCGACGAACTGGGCTTGATCCAAGTTAAAGGAAATGAGCGGCAAGTCTGGTGGCAGCGCCTCGATTGTGCGTTCGAGCAAATTGGCAATCTCAGTTGCGGAGAACTTGCTGAAGTCATCTGGCAGTTGCCAACGACCGTCAACGTATTCCCGCAGCAGGAATTCATAGCCAATCAGCTTATTCGGATTTGTGTTTGAAACCTTCTTCTGTCCAAAAAACCTTATCATGGTTAATCCTCCCGGGGTGCTTCCGACATCCTGTAGAATAAAAAAGGCCCGCCACACGGCGAGCACTAGGCTCCCGCGGACGGGTCGTCCCGCGTCTATATCGCACGCGGGTGAGCATTTAAATTCAATTTCAGGTCACTTACTAATAGTATTTTAGCACGGACACCCCAACGTTGCCAGAGTTTGTATGAACATTTTCATATCTTCTACTATTAATGTAGTAAGAACATCCTACAACGGTTTATACGCCGTCAATTCCAGCTTGCTCCAGAACTGGTTAGCGTCTGGGTTCTTATTGTAGTTCTTCACCCGCTCGTTAACCATGCTGTAGTCGAGGTAGAAGTTGTCCGGTGCGTACACCGCTTGGTCATTCATGTACTTCTGCCACTTGTAGAAGACCTGGATGCGCTTTTGGGTGTTCCACGAGCTGTTGTCGTTCATCTGCTCAAGCAGCTGCGTGTTCTCCTTGGATACAAAGTGACTCAAGTTGAGCGCGGCGTTCTCACTGTAGAACGCACTCGGCGTCGGCTCGTTGCCAACCGCCCAGGCCGCGTTGTACACGTCAATCTGATCTTGCTGCGGCTGCTGCAGAATGCTGTAGAAGCTGTTCATGTCCATCAAGCGGCCGTCCGTGAACTGTACGTTCAGCCCGAGCTTGCGCCACTGCTGCAAAGCATACTGGGCGCGAGCATCAGACGCGGCCGAGCCCTTCGCCGCCGCAAAATGAATCGTCAGTGGCTTGCCCTTAGGGTCCGTGCGCCACTTATCACCACTGCGCTTCTTGTAGCCGGCATCATCAAGCAAACGCTTGGCCTTGGCCAGGTTGTACTTGAAGCCAGGGTTGTTCTTGTCGTTGTACTGCTTGAAGGTTTTTGGAATCAGCGTGTTGCCGCGCGTGGAGATGCCATTGCCGAATTTCCGGTAAACGGCGTCCAGATCCAGCGCGTACATCATTGCCTGGCGCAGATTCTTATTGTTCATTTTAGCGTTGGCATCCGTGACGTTCTTACCGGTCTTGGTGTCAAAGTGCCCAACGTTGAAACCGTAGAAACCATACGCGCGTGCCGGCACGCCGACCGCGGTGTAGTCCTTGAGCTTTGCCAGCGCGGGGTAACGGCTGCTTGGTGAGTTGTAGGCAAAATCATACTTCTTGGCCTTGAACGCCGCGACCACGTTACTCGTGGAGACAACCTGAATCAGAATGTGCTTAATCTTGGCCTGTTTACCCCAGTAATACTTGTTGGGTACCCAACTCGTCGATTCGCCCTGCACCACTTTGGCAAGTTTGTACGGGCCAGTGAACAGCGGGCGCTTACGCACTTGCGGCGCGGACATGAGGTCGGCAATGGCAACCTTCTTGAGATAGGCGTAGGGTTCAACCGTCGCCAGCAAGAACGGACTGCTCAGGTATTGCATTGCCGGCACCATCTTGCTGTAACGAATGACCACGCGGCGGCCCGTTTCGCCGTCCGGGAAGCTGATACCCGAGATAGTCTTGGCCTTACCGGAATGAAAAGCCGCCATCCCCGCAATGGCCGCCAAATCATTGGTGTACTGCGTCGACGGTGAATCCGGACTGCCAATAATCTCGTAAGGATACTCAACATCCTTGGCCGTCACCTTGGCGCCGTTCGACCACTTCGCATTCTTGCGTAGCGTAATCGTGACGGTCTTGGCCTGCCGGTCGAGGCGCATGTTGGCGAGGCCGCCGTCAATGATTTTGCTATTGGCATCAACGTTGAACAACATGTTGCCACTGCCTGGGCTGAACACATCGGCGTCCTCAGCGTTCGATTGCAAACTGGTCGATGCAATCCCTGCAAAAGGCGCATCGCTGACTTCCGCAATCTTCAGGGTACTGTTGTTACCCGCCGTAGTTGCGTTACCCTGGCCACTAAACTTGGTCGGCATCCCCACGATTTTACTCGTGCTCTTGGGTTTAGCTGACTGTCCGCACGCCGCTAACGTGAGAACAGAGAGCAGCGCAACTCCAGTCGCCGCCCACTTCTTCGAATTCATCATTTGTGATTTCCTCCATATAATAGCGAGACGCCCCCACGACACCTCTCGACCGCATTTCTGCGACCACGTTTAACCACCCTTGCTATCTTACCGCGCGACCCACAATTTTGACACGCTGTGACTTAAATTTGTTTGATTTGGTGTCATCCGCAAGGATGGCAGCTACGAAATCGGCCGCAGGTCGGGCCTGGGGCGAATTGGCTTCGCAAGCAGGAACTCCGTCAGCGGGGACCGTTTCAGCCGGCTTTGCCGTCTTCCACTGGGGATTTTGCCGCAAAACCGGCGTCAAAGTCCCGCTCCCGATACAATTAGCCGTGTACACCCGACGAAAACTATGTCGGGCATACACGGCTAATTGTATTTTCGCTGACTCCGTCCCTGCTTGCTACGCCAATCCACCCCAGGCCCTAAGCGCATTAACGAGACGATAGTGATGGTATTTCCGGAAATATCAAAAGTAAGCTGTTCCCGAATGCCGTGATATTCGTCAAATCAGTCAATGTGGATGAGCCAACACGAATGCAATCTCCAGACGCCAGACCATCAGAAATCACCCTGACTATTCCTGTGATTAGCACTTGGTAACGTGTTGGCTACGGAGGTGGTGGTGCGCTGGGGCGAAGCCAGTCGACCTCGCGCTTTAGCGCGTAGTGAGACGGACACCGAAGGGTGAAGGGAACGGAGTCGGGCGAAAAGATGATTGTTTGGAGACAGGACGGCCGGTTTTGCCGTCGTGGCTTCGTACAATCATCTCGGGAGCGTAGAGTTGACGCCGATTTTGCGGCAACTCTACCAGCGGAAGACCGCGACAGCGGGCTGAAGCGGTCCCCGCCCGACGTAGTTCCCGGAGCGCAGCCATTTGCACTCATCGCTTTTGCGATGTTAGTGCAATGGACACCGTAGGGCCCAAGCGCACCACCACCGGAGTTGCCGACCCACCGCCTTACGGGCACGGGTTTATGCTATCGGACAACAAAAGCCCCGAGCACAAAATGTGCTCGGGGCTTTGCTTTGTCAGCAATTTTGCCGGCAACATCAATCCTGATTACTTAGGGTTAGATGCTGTCAGAGCAAGCTTGCTCCAGAACTCGTTGTTAGCAGGGCTCTTGTCGTAGTTCTTAACACGGTTGTTAACCATGCTGTAGTTAAGGTAGAAGTTGTCAGCAACGTATGCTGCCTGGTCGTTCATGTACTTCTGCCACTTGTAGAAGACCTTCACACGGTGCTTCGTGTTCCAGGACTTGCTGTCGTTCATTTCGTTCAGCAGCTTGGTGTTTTCCTTGGAAACAAAGTGACCCATGTTGTATGGTGCAGTTTCGCCGTAGAGCTGAGTCTGCGTAGGTTCGGAACTGGTAGACCATGCAGCGTTGTAGATGTCGATCTTGTTCTGCTTAGGTGCCTGGAGAACACTGTAGAAGCTGTTCATTTCCATTGGCTTGCCGGATGTCATCTTAACGTCCAGGCCAAGCTTGTGCCACTGCTGCAGTTCGTACTGGTAACGAGCTTCGGTAGCTGCGGAACTCTTCATAGCACCGAAGTAGATAACAAGCTTCTTACCCTTAGGATCGGAGCGCCACTTGCTGCCGTTGCGCTTCTTGTAACCAGCGTCGTTCAGAAGCTTCTTAGCCTTGGCCATGTCGAACTTGAAGCCAGGGTTGCTCTTGTCGTTGTACTGCTTGAATGCAGGTGGAATGAGGGTGTTCCCACGGTAGGAGATCCCGTTCCCGAGCTTCTTGTACAGGGAGTCCATGTCCAGAGAGTAGAACATTGCCTGACGCAGGCTCTTGTTGCTCATCTTGGAGTTCTTGTACATGACGTTCTTACCAGTCTTGGTGTCGTAGTAACCAAGGTTGAAGCCAAAGTAGCCGTAAGCCAGTGCAGGTGTCCCAACTGCGCTGTAATCCTTCAGCTTCTTAAGTGTTGGGTACTGGCTGCTTGGTGCGGTGAAGGCAAAGTCGTACTTCTTCGCCTTGAATGCAGCCGTGATGTTGTTGCTAGAAACAACCTGGATGGTGATGTGCTTGATGTTAGCCTTCTTGCCCCAGTAGTACTTGTTAGGAGACCAGCTGGTTGATTCACCCTGCACAACCTTGTCAAGCTTGTAAGCACCGGTGAAGATAGGGTTCTTACGGACCTGATCCGAGGATGCCAGCTTAGCAATTGGGACATTCTTGATGTAGTTGTATGGTTCTACAGATGTCCAGATGAAGGAGTTACCTGCATATGCCATGGAAGGTGCCATCTTGGAGAAGTGAATGACAACCTTGCGGCCACTAGCACCGTCTGGGAAGGTAATCCCAGAAATGGTCTTCGCCTTACCAGTGTGGTAGTCGGCCATACCCTTGATGACTTCATAGTCAGAAGAGTACTGCTGTGAAACAGTGTTCTTGTTGGCAATGATTTCGTATGGGTATTCAACGTCCTTGGCGGTAACCTTGTCACCGTT
The DNA here is from genome assembly GCF_003946025.1 of Lacticaseibacillus songhuajiangensis. Taxonomy (GTDB): domain Bacteria; phylum Bacillota; class Bacilli; order Lactobacillales; family Lactobacillaceae; genus Lacticaseibacillus; species Lacticaseibacillus songhuajiangensis. The sequence goes on from NZ_RHNR01000007.1 coordinate 8,424, forward strand.
AGACCACTTTGCGTTCTTACGCAGCGTGATTGTTGCCGTCTTGGCCTTACGGTCGAGCTTCATGTTGGCAAGCCCGCCGTCGACAATCTTGTAGTTCTTGTCAACGTTGAACAGGCTGTTTGAACCACCTGGTGAGAAGACGTCCATGTCTTCAGCGTTAGTCTGGATAGTTGGGGACGTAATCCCTTCAAAAGGTGCGTCGTTAACTTCGGCAACCTTCAGGGTGCTCTTGTTAGCTGCTGCTGTAGCGCTGCCCTTGCCGCTAAAGCTAGAAGGCATCGTTACAACTTTATTTGTGCTCTTGTCGGATGAGCTGCTGGATTTACCACACGCTGCCAGTGCAACGACTGAAAGCATGGTAACCCCAGCGGTCAGCCACTTCTTCGAATAACTCATATATGTTTCCCTCCACTCACTGTGTTACGAATAAAATTATTTCGAGATGTATCTCTGGACGCTTGCTATGAACGAGACACCACCTCCCTAAGTGGTTTGCTTTTAAACCACGCAGCTTTCTCTAGTTACTGCGTGCTATAGCTGCTAAGTTAGTCGTCGCCGCGACGCTGTGCGGCGTTCAGTGTCCGCCGTGCTACTTGGCCGACATAACTGATGGACAGACAGAGGATGATAATCTCCAGTGCGGCTGGCAACCAGGTCCACCAGTAGTTCGTAATGTTTTCTGGGTCGTTCGCGTTCGCAATTAAAGTCCCCAGTGATGGCGTCCCCATCGGTAGGCCAAAGCCCAAGTAGGAAAGCCCCGTTTCAACCCCCATGTTCTCCGCAAAGGACAAGGTCGTATCAACAATAATCAGTGAGGAAATGTTTGGCATGATTTCCCGGAAAATAATTTTGAGATTGCTCGTCCCGAAGGCGCGGGATGCGGACACGTAGTCCTTATGCGTTTCCGCCAAGGTCCGCGAACGAATCAATCGGGAAGTCCCCATCCAGTAGAAGCAAGACAGGATGAGCGTCAAGGTGATGGCGTTGTACTGCGGAATGACCGTGACGATAACGATGATGGTCATCAGCATTGGGATAATCATCATGAAGTCGTAGACACGCTGCATGACCAGATCCGCCATGCCGCCGAAGTAACCGGAAATCATCCCCCAAGCAATCCCGAAGGTTGAGGAGATGACGGTCAGGCCAATCGCAATCCCAATGGAATTACGAGACCCAACAATCAGTTGCTTGGCAATGGAGCGACCCGCAGAGTCGGCCCCCAGCCAGAAATCGCTGGTGAATGGCTGTGCGTAGTAGGACATGATGTTGGTTTCCATCGCGTGCGGCACATTGATGAACAATGAGGCCACAAACACGAAGATGAAGAACGCCAGGATGATGACCAGGGCAACCAGCGCCGGCTTGTCGGCGCGGAATTCCTTCCACATCACCTTTAGCGCGGATGGTGTTTTTTCCTGTTCGGCTTCTTTAGTGAGGCGCGCCAGGTCTTCTTCTGAAATTTTGCTTGTATCTAACTTAGAATCCAATCGTCTCGCCTCCTAAGAAATCCGAATACGTGGATCGACGATGCTGAGCACGATGTCAGAGAGCAGCGTCCCCATCAGGTTCAAGAACCCGTAGAGGAGCACCAGCGCGGTGATAACCGTGTAATCACGGTAGTTAATCGCGTTCAGGAACAGCAGGCCCATGCCGGGGTAGGAGAAGACCATTTCGGTAAAAATGGAGCCCCCGAGCAACCCGGTAATGGAGTAACCCGCAAACGCCGCGATTGGCAGCAAGGAGTTACGGAAAATGTGGTGGCGGTAGATGGCCTGCATCGGCACACCCTTGGCCCGCACGGTTTTCACGTACTCACTACCCTTGGCATCAATCACTTCGGAACGCAGGTACTGGACGATGTTAACCGTCCCGAACAACGCCCCGAGCAGGCCTGGCAGGAGAATGTGGCCTAATCTAGAAATTAGGGTCCCGCCGAGGCCCGTCGCTTGTGCGGAAACCGACCCCGCTGTTGGGAACCAGTTCAGCGCGTAGCCGAAGACCCAAATCCCAACAACCAGCACAACGAAGAATGGAATCGACATGGTCACGAAGGTGTAAATCTGAACCAATGTGTCCTGAAGCTTGCCTTCGTGCTTACCAGCGTAGATACCCAGTGGCAGGCCGATAACGTAGGTCAGCACCATGGTGAAGACTGCCAGGTACAGGGTGTTCGCACCGCGCTGAGCAATCAGCGCCGTAACTGGTTCGTGGTATTCGTAACTGGTCCCCAGGTCGCCATGGAACAAGTGGACAACCCAGTTCCAGTACTGCTGATACCAAGGATCATACAGTCCGTTCAAACGCATCAAGTGGTGAATCTGCGCCTGACCCATCCGCGGGTTAATTGACCCGGTAAATGGATCCCCCGGCATCATTTTGGCAAGGATGAAAACCAGCACGCTGAGGACAATGAGTTCGGGAATCATGATGAGAACACGACGCAAAATTGTTTTCCACATGTTAAGCTTTCCCCTTTGCTTTCAGTTCGTGCAGTAAGTCATCCGGCAATGCCACCGCATGCGTTGCGGAGACTGCCTGGAGCGGCAGTGCAAAGCCGTCCTTGTCGTAGTACTTGGCTTGTTCTTCTTCGTATTCCTTCTCAATGGCCAAACGCTGCTTGCGGTGTTCTGCGCGGCCATCCACGTTCGTTTCCGGAATGGCGGCCAGCAGGCGCTTGGTGTAGATGTGCAACGGGTGGTTATAAATATCATCGCGCGTGCCAATCTCAACGAGACGGCCGCGGTGCATAATGGCAATGTTGGTGCACATGTGGCGCACAACCCCGAGGTCATGCGAAATGAATAAGTAGGAAACACCCAGTTCGCGCTGCACCTTCTTCATGAAGTTCAGCACTTGCGCCTGAACGGACAGGTCCAGGGCAGAAACTGGTTCGTCAGCGATAATCAACTTGGGGTTCGTGGCAACCGCCCGGGCAACCCCGATCCGTTGCCGCTGCCCACCAGAGAACTGGTAAGGGTATTTGTACAAGGCGTCGGCGCCAAGACCAACGATGTCGAGCAACTGGATAACACGCAGCTTCTCTTGCTCCTTGTCTAAGTGTTCAAAATTCCGGAGCGGTTCGGCAATGATACTCTCAATCCGCTTGCGGGGGTTCAGTGAGGACAGCGAGTCTTGGAAAATCATCTGCACGTTGCGGTTGTACTCAGTACGTGCAGTCCCCGAAGCCTTGATGTCTTGCCCCTCGTAAAGGATGGTGCCAGCAGTCATCTTTTCCAGACCCAGGATTGACTTACCCGTCGTCGTTTTGCCGGACCCAGATTCACCAACGAGACCAAAGGTTGAACCAGCCTCAATGCTGAAGGAAACGCCGTCGACCGCTTTGACGTTGTCGATGATGCGGTTCCAGAAACCGCCACGGACAGGGTAATGAACCTTCAAGTCCTTAACTTCAATTAAACTCATTCATCACCACTCCCCTTAGCTTGGTCCGGAAATTCGAATGTTTTGTAGCACGTGCACCGCACCATGTGGCCCGGTTCGACTTCGTGCAGTACTGGGTGTTCTTCGTGGGCATCAGCTGGCAGCCATGGTACCCGGTCGGCGAAACGATCGCCTTCCTGCGGCATCTTCTGCAGTGATGGCACCATGCCTTGAATGACGTAGAGATCGTCGTTTTCGCTCCCGCGCTGGGGCATTGCCCGCAGCAGTGAACGCGTGTAAGGATGCTTAGGCTCATTGAAAATCTGAGCGGCAGCCCCTTCTTCGACAATCTGACCAGCATACATAACGGCAACGCGGTCCGCCGTTTCGGCAACAACCCCAAGGTCATGGGTAATCAAAATGATGCCGGCATGGTTTTCCTTTTGGATGTCAGTGAGCACGTCCAGAATCTGTGCCTGAATCGTAACGTCCAGAGCGGTCGTTGGTTCGTCGGCGATAATCAGTTCCGGCTTGCAAGCAATCGCAATAGCGATGATGACACGTTGGCGCATCCCCCCAGAGAGTTCGTGTGGGAACTGGCGCGCGGTCAATTCTGGATCAACAATCCCAACCTGGTTCAGCAACTCAATGACGCGCGCGTGGCGCTGCTCCTGGGTCATATCGGTGTGGTAAACCAGTGGTTCGGCAATCTGTTCCTCAATGCGCTTCAATGGGTCCAGTGAGGACATTGGGTCTTGGAAAATCATCCCGATTTTCGCACCCCGTACCTTATTCATGCCTGCTTCATCGAGCTGCAGCAGATCCTGTCCCTCAAACTCGATCGTGCCGGACACCTTGGTGATGTTGGGGTCATGCAGACCCATAATGTTGGTGGCTAGCGTACTCTTACCGCAACCAGATTCACCAACGATGGCCAGAATCTCGTCATGCTTCACGTCGAGGTCGACCTTGCTAACGGCGTCGTAATACTTACCGTTAATCTTAAAAGCCGTGCTGACGTTCCGCATGCTGAGGAACTGCTCTTGCTCTGTCGTCATAAAATAGCACCCGCTTTCTTTATGTAACTAAAATTTGTTTTTGGTTAGTCAATTATTAAACTATGCTGACTTATTATGAGACGAATGAGCGATAATTACAAGGGTAATTCGTTAATTTTGTGAACTTTGCGTGAATTTAGTCGCATTATTCCGTCAATGCGTCACGTTAACTACGTGCAGGCGTTCTGCTATCTGATTTTGTTTGAGTAATGTGCGACGTAAACAAGTGTTCGCGAGCCTCATCGTCCGCGTTTTAATTATGAGAATATGAACAAACTTATAGCTGACACGGCGTAATTTATTGGCATCGGCAGTGCTTTTTGGCAGGATTGCGTCCCACCTTTTATGAGAATTCATATTTCGATAACGTGTGTGTTTTATTACGAGATGTTGCGTTTTTGCATGAAAAAGTGTTTTTTGCGGTTGAACGGAGGCCGGGTCTGGGGCGGATTAGCTTCACAACCGCGGACTCCGTTAGCGGGGACCGCCCTACGGTGTCCGGGGGACTATGGCGCTAAAGCGCCAAGGCCCACTGGCTTCAGCCCGCGAGCGCGGGCTTCCGCTGGGGATTTTGCCGCAAAAGTCGCGTCAAAATCCCACTCCCGAGAAAATAAGCCATGTACACCCGACCAAAACCTCGTCGGGCATACATGGCTTATTTTCTTGTCGCTAACTCCATCCCCGGTTGTTACGCCAATCCGCCCCAGACCCTAGGTGTTTTTACAATACAGATGTGGGATTTAACTCCTTACAAGGAGTAGTATGCCTTGTACCTAGTGCGTACGTGTCTAAATATAGCCTTATACGGTCATCAGTCTCAGCGATTGCTGACATCACCCAACGCAGCTTAAAATCGAAACAATTCGCACTCGTTCGCCCTGTCTTAGAGTACGATTGCCACCCAGTATCGTGTCAGCTGTGTAGGCGGTGGTACGCTTGGGTGAAGCGGAGGGAACGGAGTCGGGCGAAAGCATTATCGTTTGGAGACAGAACGGCGACTTTTCCGTTCTGGCTGCACACGATAATGCCGGGAGCGCAGAACTGACGCCGGTTTTGCGGCAGTTCTGCCAGCGGAAGACCGCGTTAGCGGGCTGAAGCGGTCCCCGCCCGACGTAGTTCCTGGAGCGTAACCCAAGCGCACCACTGCCGCAGTTGCCGAGTACCACACAAAAAGGCCACGATGCAATTTGCATCGTGGCCCCAATTAATTACTTGCGATTGGTTGTGCGTGGTGCTGCCTGGAACAAGTTGCGCAGGTGGTACTTGCGCTTCAGGAAGAAGTGACCACCGTAAGCCAGAATGGCCACGATGAACTGGCCAACAGCTGGCAGCTGCGCAGTCAGGAACGTGTTCCCGTGCACGGTCAACCAGGTTGCCCCGAGCGAAACCAGCACGATTAGCGCCATGCCGGCGATAATCAGCAGGAACAGGTTCGGTCGCTTGCCCTTAGGCATATCCATCCAGCGACTGTAGTAAGTGAAGACGAATGCCGCCACAAAGGACATCAGTAGCAAGGACACGAAGCCACCTGAGGAAGCCTGGCTCTTGTTCTTGGCAAAGAAGGACATCAGGCCGTACATTACGGCGAAGATTGCCAGGAAGGACAAGCCCAAGTCGACGGTTTCAATCCAGAATGGCTGCTTCTTGACTGGCTTGGGCGCGTTCAAAATGCGCTGGGCCAATTCACTTGGCGCACCGTAGACAGTCGTTGCCGGCTTGCCTTCGCGCTGATCCTTCAGAATCTTCGGCAGGAATTCGACGAGAACGGCGTGTTCCTTCTCGTCGTCCGCACCGTCTTCCTTCAGGAACTTACGTAGTTTAAATACGTAATCGGAATTCTTGTTACTGAGCTGGGGAAGCAGTTCGTCAACGTTAACCGCTGGCGTTACTTCCTGCTGTTCTTGCTTCTTATCAGACATTGTTTCCTCCCAAGAGTTAAGGCGCTGGCAAAATAATTTTGCACACTGCGTCCGTATTATCCGGGCACGACCGCGCCGCGACCCCCAATGTGATGCCCCGCTTAGACGTTAAAGCGGAATTCGATAATATCCCCGTCCTGAACGACGTATTCCTTACCTTCAGAGCGCAGACGGCCGGCTTCACGCACGGCGGCGGTGCTCCCGTACTTGTCGAGGTCGTCAAAAGACATGGTTTCAGCGCGAATGAAGCCGCGCTCGAAGTCAGAGTGAATAATCCCGGCAACTTGTGGCGCCTTCATGCCCTGCTTGAAGGTCCAAGCGCGTGTTTCCTTACCACCAGCAGTGAAGAAGGTGGCCAGACCGAGCAAGTGGTAACTTGCCTTGATCAGCTTGTCCAAACCGGATTCCTCAACACCTTCAGCTTCCAGGAAGTCGGCCTTATCGGAATCATCCAATTCGGAAATTTCCTCTTCGGATTCGGCACAAAGGGCGATGACTTCAGCGCCTTCCTTAGCAGCTTCCGCCTCAATCTGCTTCACGTAGTCGCAGTCTTCAGGGTTAGCCATGTATTCCTCGGCGATGTTAGCCACGTAGAGCACTGGCTTGCTGGTCAGCAGGAAGAAGCCCTTCACAATCTTCTGTTCGTCCTTATCGAAGTCGATGCTACGTACTGGCTTGCCTTCTTCAAGAACCGGCTTAATCTTTTTGAGAATTTCGAACTCAATCTTGGCTTCCTTGTCACCGGAACGCGCAACCTTCTCAACGCGGTCGTAGCGCTTAGTGATGGAATCCAGGTCAGCGATGGCCAGTTCCATGTTGATGGTTTCCATGTCATCGAGTGGGTCGATTTTGCCGGTGACGTGGGTGATGTTGTCGTCATCGAATGCCCGCACAACGTGCACGATGGCGTCAACCTGGCGAATGTTTTCCAGGAACTTGTTCCCCAGGCCTTCACCCTTGCTGGCACCCTTCACAATACCCGCAATGTCGGTGAATTCAAAAGTCGTGTGGATGAGCTTCTTGGCCGGAATGAGTTCATCAATCCGCGCCAGACGTTCATCAGGCACCTCAACCATCCCGACGTTTGGGTCGATGGTCGCAAATGGGTAGTTCGCCATTTCGGCCCCCGCCTTGGTGATGGCGTTAAACAAGGTGGACTTACCAACGTTTGGCAGTCCGACAATCCCAGCAGTTAAAGACATGATAGTGATCCTTTCTTTTGGTACGTGAATTAATGGATAAATGGTGCACGGCTTTATGCCGCTTTGCTGCGGAGTCGAGCTCCGCCGAACTGAAGGCTCCGGTTAACACAGTTTTGCTTCTGGTGATTTCATCACCTCCACCAAAACTCCGTTAATCCTCACCGTCAACCCGTTCGGCTGCACTCTGTTCATAGTCGAGCTCCGCCGAGCTGAGACCTGCGGCTAAGACAACTTTTGCTGCGTGCGCTTTGCGCCCTCCGCAAAAGTCCCCTTAGTCCTCGGTCTCAACCCGTTCGGCTGCGCTCTGTAATACCTTCTTCATCCGTTTCTCGAAGTCGCGGCGTGACATCATCACGATGTGCCCACAACCAGTGCAGCTGATCTTAATATCAGCGCCCATGCGGATGATTTCCCACCGGTTCGTTCCACACGCGTGGGGTTTCTTCATTTGTACAAAATCGTGTAAATCGTACATTTTGCAGCCTCCACAAGGTTTTCAAAATACATTCTACTATATTAGCACAATGCCACAAGGTCAGAGTTAGTCGATGTTCACGTCCAGCAGGCTCAGGATGCGGTTGAGGTCTTCCGTGTTGGTGAAATCAATCTCAATCTTGCCCTTGCCCTTGTGTGTCTGGGCGATATTGACCTTCGTGCCGAAGCGGTCGACGAGTTGATTCTCGCTAGCCCGCAGGTAAGGCGACTTTGGCTGCGCTGCAGCCTTCTTCTTGGCGCCCTCATTCTGCTCGGCAATCAGTTTTTCAAGCTGACGCACCGTTAGACCTTCACTTGCCGTGCGCTTTGCCAGCGCGAGCAGCTTGCTCTTGTCCTTCAGACTCAGCAACGTCCGCGCCTGCCCCATCGACAGTTTGCCCTCGCTGAGCATCTGCTTCACAATTGGCGGCAGTGACAGCAAGCGCAGGTAGTTGGCGATGTAGGGCCGACTTTTGCCCAGACGCTTGGAAACTTCCGCCTGCGTCAGGTTGAGTTTCTTGATGAGCATGTCGTATGCCTGCGCCTCTTCGATTGGCGTCAGGTTCTCGCGCTGCAGGTTTTCCAGCACCGCAACCTCCATCATCGCCCGTTCGTCAAAATCACGGATGATGGCCGGAATGGTCGTCTTCTCGGCGAGCTTGGACGCACGGAAGCGGCGCTCTCCGGCGATGATTTCGTAACCATTCACACTCTTGCGCACGATAATGGGCTGGAAAACCCCCGTGGCGCGGATGGACTGCGCCAGGTCGTTCAGCGCGCTTTCGTCAAAATTCTGGCGCGGCTGGTAAGGATTAGGCCGGATTTCAGCCAGCTTTAGGTCCACAACCGCGTCATCACTCCGGGCTTCGGTATCGAGATCGCTGAAAATCGCGTCAATCCCGCGACCGAGGCCCTTCCCCTTCTTATTCACCATGAGCAGCCATGACCTCCTTAGCCAATTCTTCGTACACCTGCGCGGCCCGTGAGTGCGGATCAAAGTCCACAATCGGTTCACCGTAAGATGGCGCTTCGGCCAGCCGCGTCAAGCGCGGAATGACCGTGCTGTATACGTGGTCGCCGAAGTGACTGCGCACTTCTTCAATAACTTGGGCGCCCAAGTTCGTGCGCGCGTCGTACATCGTCAGCAGTACGCCTTCAATTGCCAGGTCTGGGTTGAAGTGCTTCTGCACCAGCTTGATGGTGTTCAGCAATTGGCCCAGGCCTTCCAGGGCGTAGTATTCACTCTGCACTGGAATCAAGATGGAGTTGCTGGCGGTGAAGGCGTTAATGGACAGCTGCCCCAATGATGGCGGGCAATCAATCAGAATGTAATCGTACTGGTCCAGCACCGGCTTGAGGCCGAGCTTCAGGCGCATTTCGCGCGCCATCTGTGCGGTGAGTTCAATTTCGGCGCCAGCCAGCTGAATCGTGGCGGGCACAATATCGACCCCATCGTGCTCAGTGTGCAAAATGGCACTGTCAATCGGCTCTTCGTTCACGAGCACGTCGTAGATATCCTTTTGCACCTGGGGCTTTTCGATGCCGACCCCACTGGTGGCGTTGCCCTGGGCATCATCGTCCACAATCAGGACGCGCTTGCCCGCGTTGGCAAGACATGCGGCCAGGTTAACGGTGGTTGTGGTTTTACCCACGCCCCCCTTTTGGTTCGCAACAGCAATTACGTGTGCCATGGTTTCCCTCCCTAATTAAATCGCGACTGCGCGACAATGCCTACTTCTTAGCGGCCGGCTTCGGTGCCTTCGGGTTTGGAATCTCGATGACAATGCGGTGCACCCCGCCGTCATCTTCCTCGCGCATCTTCACCTTCATGCCGGTGTCTTTGACCATTTTGAGTGATTGCTTAATCGTGTTGACCGCCACGCGCGTGTCCTGCGCCATGGCGATGCGCTTCTTGCGCGGCTTCTTCGGCTTAGCGGTCGGCGTTGCGTCTGCCGCAGCGGCCGGTTCTTCCGTCTGCGCATCTTCTTGCGCCATCTCGGCGGCAACGGCCGCGTTAATCCGTTCCGCAAGCGCGTCGTTGGCCTGTTCTTCGGCCAAAATTGAATCAGGGTCGATGATGCTCTGCACGAGCCGCGCGGTTTCCTTGACCGTCAGGTTGTTTTCGGCAATCTGGCGCAGGGCCTGCAGCTGCTGCGTATCGTCCAACTTGAGCAACTCACGGCCATGACGTTCGCTAATCGCGCCGTTCATGATGGCACTTTGAACCGGCTGGCTGAGCTTCAGCAGACGCAATTTGTTGGCGACAAAGGACTGGCTCTTGCCAATCTGGCGGGCCAGCGTCTCCTGGGTCATCGCGTTCTTATTCATCAGTTCCTGGTATGCCCGCGCTTCTTCAACGGGGGACAACTGGGCGCGCTGCAAGTTTTCGATGATGGCCATCGCGGCGGATTCGTCGTCCGCCATGGTGGTCACAATTGCAGGCACCTTGTCCCAGTTGAGTTGGGTCGTCACCGCACGGAAACGGCGTTCACCAGCGATAATTTCATACTGGCCACGCTCGTATTCGCGCACAATGATAGGCTGCAGCAAGCCGTGATCCTTAATGGTCGCGGCAAGTTCCTTAATGGCCTCTTCCTGGAACACCTTCCGGGGCTGGAAGCGGTTGGGCACAATGGCCGCGGTTGGCAGCTCGGTGACCGTCTTTTCGTCTTTCTTTTTCCGTCCAAAGAAATTCAAAGCCATAATTTAGCCTCCAATAGGTTGCTTGGCCGGTGTCCCCGGCTTGCGTGGGTACTTCTTCGGCGTTGCCGCCGCCTTGTCGATGACCAGCAAGTGCCGCGTCTCGTCCAGGACGGGCAACTTGAACGCGATGTCGCGGTCAAAATTCCCGCCAAGCAGTTTCAGTGCGGGCTTGGCAGCCGTCAATTCGTTCGGCGCTTGCGCCGCCTTCAACGCAATGAACTGACCGCCAATGCGCACCAGTGGCAAGCACAGCTCCGCGAGTACTGGCAAGGCCGCCACCGCGCGGGCAGTGACCAGGTCGAACTGTTCACGGTAAGGCGACTTCTTGCCAGCAAAAGTTTCCGCACGGTCATGCACGAGTTCAACACCAGTTAGGTGCAGCTTCTTGCACAGGCGGTCCAAGAAGTCGATACGCTTTTGCAGCGAATCCACAATGGTGATTTGCAATTGTGGGTTCAAAATCTTCATTGGTAGTGACGGAAAGCCGGCGCCAGCACCCACGTCGCACAGTTTGACAACGGCGGTGCGCAGTTCCGGAATCTCGGTGAGCGGGGTCACGGAGTCGTAGAAGTGCTTCAGGTACACATCCCCTTCTGCCGTGATGGCGGTCAGGTTCATTTTCTCGTTCTCACTCACCAGGTACTGGAAGTAGGTGGCAAACTGCTCTTTTTGCTGATCCGTAAGCGTAATGCCCTTGGCGGCCAATGCTTGTGCAAATTCTTCTGGAGTCATGTATATATCCTTTCAAGAAGAGGCTGTGACAGAAGGCGGTTAGAAACCGTTGTGCAAGGTGGTGTCGATAGAAATCCCGATTTTAGGATTTTTGTCGTCACCACCTTGCACGTTAGGTTTCTGCCTTCTGGAGCGCGACTAACGCCCCCTGTCCAGCCGCCACAATTGTGGAACATCTCTCGTTTCACGTCACTCCCTAGTTTAGCCCAGCGGCCGGACGTTGACAACCGCTTACCTAGCCGCTGTTGCACATGAAACGAGCGTGTCTTTTGCAGACAAAAACGCCTATAATTGGGCCGAAACGACGCCAAAGGAGTGATTCCAATGTTCCCAGAAACTCTACGCATCAACACCTTCACCATGCCGCAACTACAGGCGGAACTGGCCGCGCAAAACGTAGGCCTGAACGTCCACGCGCAGCAACTGCTAGCGCGCGCTGATTTACAAGCGGCGGACGCGCACCCTCTGACTCTACACTTGCAGGTGCGAACCGTTGCGGATCTGCGGATTCCGCAAGCAGCAACACTCCCCGCAATTTTTGCAGCGGCTACGGCTCAGGGACTTGCACTTTGCCCGTCAGTGACCGGTGCTTACCTGCGTCTGGCTTACCTGCAGCAGCCCGCTTCAGATGCGCCAGTACACGCCGGGCGGGCACCACTGGGCGCACTCACGGTTGCTTCGGCACCCTTGTCTTCAGACGTCGAGTATCCCAAGGGCTTTTACCTGCGGATGATTGACGGTCAGCCGTGGCTACGCAGGTACCGCTGTGATGATACTTACGTTTGGCACGATGACGACGTGCTCGTCTTTTGCATCACCGACGCGAAGGCCTAGCCAACAACAATAGATTCTGCAAAAGTTCCCGATTTTCATTGACCACACTACTTACTTAAAGTAAGATGTAGTCGTAATCAAGTTTCACTAATATGTCAGATAAATCAGAAGAAGGTACGCACAATGAACGAAACACCAATGAGTATGGCTGAGGTTGACGAGCTGGTGCAGCAGGCTAACGCCGCTGGCAAGAACGTCACGGAAAATGATGTCATCACAAGCAGTCTACTGGACTGGGCAGACTTTCTGCTCGCTGAAGGGCTCGAGGGCAGTTACTTCAGCGCCCACCTGAACGGCCCCGACATGACCATCACCGACGTGGCCGGCGCGGTTGTGGCCACCATCACCACTCAGGATACCGACTGGCTGGCAGCGTTCAAGAAGGCACCGCGGCAGACAGTGCTGGCCATTCAGACGGCACTGCGCCACAAGATTGACACCCACGAGATTGCGCTCTAGCGCAAGGAGGCACATGATGCAGATTACGTTTAAGGATGAAGCCGCAGCGCGCATTCAGCCCCTGCTGCAAGACGGCAAAAAGTTGCTTTTAACTTTTGAAGATGGCGTCGGCCCTTACTCACAGCACGCCATGATGCACATGATGGTGCAGTTCAGTCTCAACATCGTTGCGGCGGACGCCGATGTGCATGATTATGACGTCTGGCTCGACAGCAACCTCGGCCCCGTTGGCGTTAAAGGGTACTCGCAAGAAGACCTCGACGAACACCTGGTGGTGAAGTTCAACGACCGCGAGAACGCGTACGTGCTCAGTGGCGATATTGGCCAAATTGACAGCAACATGGGCTTCATCGACTTCACGGATCCGAATGGGCTAAAGAACAACCCAGCCCGGTAGTGTTGAGATATTTACATGAACATGAACGCACTAAAGGAGCCTTTTGCACAATTAGCGTGTAAAAGGCTCCTTTTTGATTTCAGCAATATGCTTGCAAACGCCAGGCATGCGTTTGCCCATTAATACACGGAGGGACGGAAACAAGCTTGCGTAATCAACTCGTTTCCGTCCCGTTCGCAAATCTTAGTCAGCCGTCACAACCGCCTGCGCACCCACGCGCTGTTCGTGGCGCTGCTGAATCATGTCTGCGAACGCCTCCGCAATGTTGCGGTTGCGCAGAATTGGTCCGTGGGAGTAGCTACCGAAAGTCTGCTTGTACTGCATCCCCTCGTAGCCTTCTTCAGGGTTGTTGCCGAAGCCCGTAACCATTTTACCGAGCGGCTTGAGCTTGTCCTTGTCATCGAAGTAGGTGCAACCACTGTGGTTCTCGAAGGCCTTGACGATGCCCCACTGGGTTTCGTACTCAGTGTCGCCAATCATCCGTGCTTCCGGACGGAAGACGGTGTGCAGTGGCAAAAGGCCAGTGCACTCGATGGTCGTTCCATCGACCATTTTGTACTCGGTGCCGAGGAACTGGTAACCGCCGCAGATGGCAAGCATTGGGTTGCCGGCTTCGATATACTCGTGGAGCGTAGCCGTCAGACGCGGCACGTCGCGGGCAACAACGGTCTGCTCGTAGTCCTGGCCACCGCCAAAGAATACGAAGTCGTAATCCATAGCGTTGAACTCACGGCCCAGGCTAATGTTATCAACGGTCACGTCGTAGCCGCGCTGATTGAGCAGGTAACGCATGATCTTCACGTCACCGCTATCACCGTACGTATTCATGAGGTCTTCATACAGGTACGCAATCTTGATTGTTTCAGCCATTGTTTCCATCCTTCTCGTTAATCTTTATCTGCAAATTATAGCACAGCAGGGGGTACGTGAATCGAGACTCGCTTACTTTTAATAAGTATTATACACCCTTTTGATTGTCAATACATCCTGCAAAGTGCCATGCAATTATCGATGAGCCTCAATGAACACAACAAAATTTATATAACGTGTTTTATTTTAAGCAACGTCTTACATCACTATTTATACCCTGATTGTTTACAATAAAATATCGTGCCAGTTTATATGTACAACACCGTAATACGTGTTATACTTGGGCTCAGAAAGGGTGATTTATATGTTAGAAGTTAAAACTGTTACACGTGGCAACTCACTGGCCTTAAGTCTTCCTAAAAATGCGGGTTTTAAAAAAGGACAACGCTGGATTATGATTCCATCTGCCGATGGTCAATCATTCACTATTGTTCCCAGGATGAAGAACCCATATCTTTCTGATGATCGTGGTGAAGAGATGACTGAAGAGTGGCCTGACTTCGACTTTGGCGAGGTGGATAATGACCTACATTCCTAAGCAAAAGGATATTGTTTGGATTGATTCCGACCCTCAGCGCGGTCGTGAAATCAAAAAAAGGCGTCCGGCACTCGTATTGAGTAGCGACATTTACAATAAACGCACTCACTTCGTTATCGTGTCGCCAATCACGTCCACAATTCGCAATATCCCTGGATATTTCACACTGCAAGGCTATGAAACACACGGTCAAGTTGCCGCAGCGCAGATTTATTCCCTCGATGCCTCCGCTAAAGCCCAACGCGCCATCGAATTCATTGAAACCATGCGGGATGAAGATTTTTACCGAGTCGCTCAAATCGTTTACTTCAACTTTGATTTTCCATTCTAAAAACACATCAGGTTAACCCATGAATGTTTGCAAAAAAATGCAAGCATTCTTTTTTCGTCAAAAAAAGACGCCGCACCGCGACGTCCGAATAATAGCTACTTGCCACTTGGCTTGTGTGCCATGTAATCGCGCAAGCTGGCAACAATGTCAGCTTCAGCAGGCTCACGCATCGCCTTAATATTGTGGATGTGTTCAACCGAAACGTGGCTGTTTAGCGCCATTTCGGTGTCTGTCATGTTGTTGCGACGCTGAAATTCAATAATTTCGTGTGCGAATTCGCTAATCTGATTTTGTTCACTCACAGTAATGGCCTCCAAGTTTTCCTGTTGTCTCTAGTATACCGGAAAACGGCGACGGTGGCGCAAACTGTCCCCTCTGTTTTCAACAAAATTCGCCCGGCTGGAAAAACTTAACTTTTAGTCGGCCCAAAGTACGATGGTTTCTTCAAATTTGTCTGACATAATGAAACTACTCACTAAGGCAGTGCGCACTTTTTGCTCGCATTGCTAACAGACAAGGAGGTACCCCTTTGATTTTCACAATCCTCATCGCGGCCTGGCTGATTATCGCCATCGCGCGCGGCTGGCAGCGTGGCCTCGCGGCAACCATCATCGAGATGGTGAGTGGCTTCGTCATTTGGTTTGCGGCGTTCTTCCTCTACAACGACCTCGCCGGCGTCATGAGTGCCGCCCCAGATCTGGGCACGCGCCTCTTCGCCTTCTTCGTAATCATCATCATCGGCTACATCCTGCGCCACTTCCTGCTCAAACTAGCGGAAGTACTCAAGTGGATTCCCATCGTCAAGCAGGCCAACAGCATCGGCGGTGCGCTGATCAGCGGGGCGTTTAACTACCTGCTGATTTTTGCCACCCTCTCGCTGGCACTAATGATTGACACGCCGTGGGTGCAGCAGCAGTACACCGATTCCAAGACGGCGCAGTTCGTCGTTAACCAGACACCGCTAATCAACAGCAATTCAATTCAAAATTGGCTAACTCAAGATGATACCAATGCGGACAATACTACAACAGATTCTGCCAACACTACTGATGCCACGACAGATGCTAGTTCAACTACCAGCAGCAGTTCTTCCGACGTGAACGCCGCCAGTTCCAGCAGTGATGATACTAGCTCAAGCAGCAATGGCTTCTGGAGCTGGCTGCCCTGGAACAAGTAGGCAACTACTGAAACCAACTCGCCACCCTGCTATAATGAAAGTGGTAACAAAACTAAGTTAGAGGCGGACTGCGCGGGCGCAGTCGCGCTCGGAAGGGTAGACTCCTTGCGGATAAGACGAACCCAGTCAAAATCCTAAAATCGGGATTTTACCTGGTTCCGCCTTATCCACCGGAGCCTGACCACCCTTCCGAGCAGCCTACGAAAGGCGGGATTAACATGAGTGAATCTATTTTCTTCAACCAGGGCGATGCATTGGCTCGGGACTTCGACTACTCAGCAGCACGGCGCAGTGCGCAGATCTACAAGGCACGCAATGAAATTCAGGGCGGCCTCGTGGTCGCAAAGGACGACTCCGGCAAGTTTTCCGTCTTCTACGAAAGTGACGCGGCGCCGAGCGATGACGCAGCGGGTAAGGAGAAGTACACCGTCCTTGAACGTCTTTAAAACCCATCCAATCAGCACTAGACTCGTATTACTGCTTATCATCGTTGCCTGCGGTTTCGGCATTCACGCCCTGTTGCGGCGGAGTTTGACGAACCTGGGCATGCTGACTGCACTCGCCGTGATTATCGGTGCTAGTGCTGCAGTACTGGTGATGAGTTTCTGGCCACAAGCAAAGTAAAACGCCCATCCAAAACGGATGAGCGTTTTCTTTTACCCTAATAATGTCCGGCCAGCCTTCAACTCAACCGGCAATTCATACTGTGGTTCAACCTTAGCATCTGCATCTTCAACCTGCTTCAGCAAAATATCAATCATCAATTCACAAAGTGCGGAAATAGGTTGCATCACTGTTGCCAGATCTGGGAAGTAGTTACGAATGAGCTGACTGCCATCATAACCGACAACCCGCATATCCGTCGGCACGGAGATCCCCAGTTGCCGCGCAACCTCCAGCACCATCATGGCGGTTAAATCATCAGAAGCAAAAATGCCATCTGGTTTTTCGTGCTGGAGAACCTCCCGAATTTTGGCCCATTTGAGTTCAGTTTGCATGCTGAATGGTAGTTCCAACACGTGCTGCGCCAAACTGCCTTCCGCCATCACCTGCTGGTAACCAACCAGTCGCTGGTTGGTTGGACTGAGCGGCCGGTTGGCCCCCGTCAACATCCAAACGTTCTGGGCACCAGTGCGCAGCAAGCCGCGCGTGGCAATCTGCCCGCCCATAAGGTTGTCCGAACTTACAATCGGAATGCCAGCGGCGATGTGGCGGTCGAAGGAGACGATTGGCGCTTCAATGCGCTCGTACTCCTCAATCGTCATGTTGTGCGTTCCGGTGATGATGCCGTCAACCTGGTTAGCCAGCAGCATGCGCACATATTCACGTTCCTTATCGGCATTATTGACCGAGTTACATAGGATCACCCGATAACCCTTGGCAAACAACATGTTTTCGAGGGTTTGCACAATTTCGCCGAAGAAGGGATTCGTCACGCCGGGGAAAATCAAGCCGACCAATTTAGTCTTTTTGCCCTGTAGGGAGCGGGCGCTCGTATTCGGCGCGTAGTTGAGTTCGCGCATTGCGGCAAAAACTTTTTGCTTCGTTTTTTCCGATAACGAACCATAATTGTTAATCACGCGGGAAACGGTCGTCACCGATACTCCCGCCAATGCTGCGACATCTGCTAGTTTCGCCATGTTGAGCTCCTTAGAAAATTCTGGCCATCTCCCGGCCGCTAACGCGAACCCGTGCTTGCCCTTGTTGTTGCACCCGCCAGTCAGTTGGTGTTGCTGGAAAGTAGCGTCCGGACAGCACGCCGCGGCCATCTGCTAGATACAGTTCAAAGCAAGACGCGTCGAGGTACAAATCCGCGCTCCGGCACCCCGCGGGTAATTGCAGGGACCGTTCGTGACCGAATTCATCGCTGCTGACGGCAGCCACGTTTGCGCGATCCACACTAATTGTCTGGTCAGTCACGTGGACGGTCAGTCCCTCATGATCATTACCAATAAACACGGATTCGTCCGTCCGCGCATCCCATTCAAGATGTAATACACTCGTGAGCTTAATTTTAGCACTTAAGTCTGCTATTGGGGCGCCAATCAGGGCATCCACCACGGGGAGCTGAATCAGCCGCTGATCACGAATGTGTAGTTCCCGCACGAGGCTGTAGCAACCCTGCCAATCTTCTGCATCACTCGCATAACTTGAATCGGGTAGTCCCAACCAGCTAATTAAACGCGCACCCTGTTCCGGTGAATTGGCCACCTGCGCCGCGTAGCAATCAAAACCCGCATCCAAGCTATGCAGCGGCCCCGGATTCACGAGCTTGTGTTTTGCCAAGTCGATACCGTCTGCCACCAAGTACATATTCGGGTAAATATTGGCGTAAGCCTGAATGTTCTGATCGAGTCCCTGCGGGCAGAAAATCAGGGCGACTTTACCATCAGCAAAAGCCAGGTTGGGACATTCAATCATGTAGCCTAAACTATCAAAGCCAAAATCCAGCGGGCCGTCAAACTGCCACGGTCCTTCCGGCGTCGGTGCTGAATAAACGAGAATGGTTCCGCGCAGGTCTGCACGCTGCGCTCCCAGAATCGCGTAGTAACGGCCGTCATGCGCCAGAATTTGGGGATCGCGAAAATGTGCGGTGTACCCTTCCGGTTGGCCGTCAATTAACGGTTGGCTTAATTCATGAATGCTGCCGTCAGTGGCCACCCACGCCCCGAGTTGTGAGCTAATGCGCCCGCCATCACTCGTGCGCACATTACCCGTGTACATCAGAAAACGATGACTGCCCACCGCGATGGCCGAACCAGAATAGACCCCTTGCGTTGAGTATGGCGCATGCGGCTGCAAGCCAAGACCATCATCCTGCCAGTGCTGCAAATCCGTTGAGCTCATCTCGTGCCAGGATTTCAGGCCGTGCACTGGACCATATGGAAAATTCTGATAGGACACGTGCCACCGCCCGTTCGCATAAACAAAGCCGTTGGGATCATTCATCAAACCGCTTTGCGGCTGAAGGTGATAATTGAGGTGCCACTTAGAAGTGCGTTGCTTGTTTTGCAGCTCAGCTAGTTCCTCTTGTGAATAAGATGCGTAAGGTGCATACCGTTCTTCAGTCGTCCATCGTTTCATAATTAATCTCCTTTTGGGTAACCGCTTAACACCCATAGTGTAGCATCTCAATCTGTTTTTGAAAAGCTAATTGATAAACGCTTGACAATTATTTAGTAAGCACTTACACTGGCGTTGTAGCAAAATGAAATTATTCATATTCATCGTGAACACAAGGAGGCAATCAGCATGAATCACAAAAAAGCCGCTCAGGATATTCTCCAAGAAGTCGGCCCGGATAACATCATTGCTGCCGCGCACTGCGCGACGCGTCTACGTCTGGTCATTAAGGACGAAAGTAAGATTGACCAGAAGGGGCTCGACAACGACCCCGCCGTTAAGGGGACTTTCCGCGTTAACGGTCAATACCAAATCATTATCGGACCCGGTGACGTGGACAAGGTGTACGCCCACCTCATCCAGGAGACTGGACTTAAGGAAGTCACACCTGACGACTTGAAGAAGGTCAGCGCTAACGGCGGCAAAACCAATCCCTTCATGGCGCTAATCAAGGTGCTCTCAGACATCTTCGTTCCCCTGATTCCAGCGCTGGTCGCGGGTGGCCTGCTCATGGCCCTCAACAACGTGCTGGTGTCGCAAGGCCTCTTCGGTGCGAAGTCGCTGGTGCAGATGTACCCCGGCATCAAGGGACTGGCGGACATGATTAACACCTTCGCCTCCGCGCCTTTTGCCTTCCTGCCAATTCTGCTGGGCTTCTCCGCAACCCGGCGCTTCGGGGGGAATGCCTACCTCGGCGCCACCATGGGCATGATTATGGTCATGCCTGCCCTAGTCAATGGCTACAATGTTTCCGCCGCGATGTCCGCGGGCACCATGACCTACTGGAACATTTTCGGCTGGCACATTGCCCAAGCTGGTTATCAGGGTCAGGTTCTTCCGGTCCTCGCCGTGGCCTTCATCTTGGCAGTCGTTGAAAAATGGCTCCACAAACGCATGCCGGCAACCCTGGACTTCATCTTCACCCCAATGATCACCATCATCTTCACCGCCTTCATCACCTTCGCCTTCGTTGGCCCTGTTCTGCGGGTTGTCGGCGACGGTCTGACCAACGGGATTGTTTACCTCTACAACGCTTCCGGTGCAGTTGGTTCCACCATCTTCGGTTTGGTCTACTCCCCAATCGTGATTACAGGTCTGCACCAGAGTTTTCCAGCCATCGAAACGCAACTGCTCGCCAACATTGCCAAAACCGGTGGTGACCTCTTCTTCCCAATTGCCTCCATGGCGAACGCCGCTCAGGGGGCCGCTACTTTGGCCGTCTTCTTCCTGACCAAGAACGCTAAGGAAAAGGGACTGGCAACCTCCTCAGGGATTTCCGCCCTGCTCGGAATTACGGAGCCAGCTATTTTCGGGGTTAACCTGAAGAAGCGTTACCCCTTCTTTGCCGGCATGATTGGTAGTGCCGTTGGCTGTCTCATCGTTGGCCTCTTCGGCATTCGCTCCTCCGCACTGGGCGCTGCCGGTATCATCGGTTTCATCTCCATTCCGGTCAAATTCTACCTGCCATTCTTCATCGCTATTGGCCTCAGCATCGTAGTCGCCTTCACGGGTACGCTGCTTTACGGCAAGCGCTTTGCCAAGAGTACTGACAGCGATGAAACCACGCCAGCAGTCGACGCGGACACCGTGCCTGCGAGCGCCGTGAACGATGGTGTCATTGCCGCCCCTGTTGCCGGCACACTTGCCAGCCTCAAGAGCGTCAACGACCAGGTTTTCTCCAGCGAAATGATGGGTAAAGGCGCTGCGATTATCCCAACCGACGGGAATGTCTACGCGCCGGTTAGCGGCAAAATCACCGTTGCCTACCCCACTATGCACGCTTACGGACTGCAGGCCGACGATGGCGCCGAAGTGCTCATTCACTTGGGCATTGATACCGTCAAGCTGAATGGCGAGCACTTCACAACCAGCGTCAAGCAAGGGGACACCGTGTCCGCCGGCACACTGCTGGGCACGATGGATCTGTCCGCCTTGCAAAAGGCCGGCTACGATACCACGGTCATGGTTGTCGTCACCAACACTGGCAGTTACGCGAGCGTCAACCGGATTGACACGCAAGACGTTACTAAAGGCGATGCCATCATCGCCCTCACCAAGCAAACTGCAACGGCACCAATCGCTGCAAACATCTAAGGAGGCACTTATGAAACTCGGTGCAATTGAAGCAGGTGGTACTAAATTCGTATGTGCCACCGGTGATGAGAAGCTCAATATCGACAAACGCATTGCGTTCCCTACGACCACACCGGAAGAAACGCTCGCGCGCACCATCGCGTTCTTCAAGGAGAATCCCGTTGATGCACTCGGCATTGGCTCGTTCGGTCCGATTGACCTCAGACCCGAATCTCCCACCTATGGTTACGTGACTTCCACGCCAAAACCAGGCTGGGCCAATACTGACTTCCTCGGGACACTGCGCAGTGCCCTCGCAATTCCGGCCGCTTGGACCACCGACGTGAACGAGGCGGCATTTGGTGAAATGACACTCGGCGTTTCACAAGCGGACGACACCAGCATTTATGTCACCATCGGTACCGGTATCGGTGCAGGAGTGGTCAACCGGCACGCACTCTATGTCGGCCGCACGCATCCGGAAGTCGGCCACTTCATTTTGCATCGTCAGCCAGATGACACCATGGTCAGCACCTGTCCGTACCACGAAAACTGTGCTGAAGGTCTTGCGGCCGGCCCCGCCGTCAATAAGCGCGCCGGCATGGCAGCTAAAGATGTCCCGGCAGACAACCCACTCTGGACAATTGAAGCAAACTACATCGCCCAGTTGTGCGTCGACCTCACGCTCGCTTTCGCACCTGACAAGATCATCCTGAACGGCGGTGTGATGCACCAAACCCAGCTTTTCAACCTAGTGCGGCGCGAGTTTTCAGAATTGCTTAATGACTACGTGAACACGCCACCGCTTACCGAGTACATTGTCCCTGCCGGTCTCGGCGAAGAGTCCGGGGTTATCGGCGGATTGGCACTGGCTAGAGAAACACGCCGAAGCAATTAACATCAACTTAACAGCATGTAAAAAGGGGCTGTTACAAAAGTCTTTAGCACACGAATATTACATCATGGTCGCGTGCCAAAAGGCAGCTCCCTAACATACAAACAGGCCCCAGCCAGAATCCTAAGTTCGGGATTCTGGCCGGGGCCTGCTTGTATATCGGGAGCTAACCGCCTTTTGGCACAGCCCCTTTTGCGTACATATTCTACTTGTTCAGTGGTTCCACGTTAATCAGCTGCTTGTTTGGCACCCGGATAATCGTGAAGTAATCTGCCCGCCGGCCGGCACGCATGCCCAGGCCGTTCAGGAAGTTATTCTTGTAGCGCGCACTGACAGTTGCGGCAAAAGCCTTGTCCGTCGTCTTGTCGAGTTCAAGCAGCTTCTTCTTGGACCATGGGTAAGCTGACGCACTCACTGGCAATGGGCTCGCATCAGACGCCACGTCGGCGTTCTGGCTGGTCACCTGCACCTTGGTGCCTTCGCTCCAGTAGGTGTAGTGGCGCAGCGGCGACTTGGCCGTCTGGCTCTGCACTGTCACGTAGTACTGCTGCTCCTCGTCAATCTGCATGACCAGCGGCGCGTAGCTGTGCTTCACAGTGACATCGTTGCCACTCGTGTAGTCCACAGGCCGCACCCAAGCCGCAAAGAACAAACCATACGCTGCGGCCAGGAACACCAGGACTTCCACGATGTCAATCGCAATCGTTTTGCCTGAGCGCTTCTTGCCGTGCACCACAATCATGCGTAGGTGCCGCGAGCGGATGTTGTTCACGATGAAAATCAGGTAGACAATCACTGCCAACCACGCCACAATGCCAATCAGGTTCCAAACGTTCATTTCTAGCTCCTTATAACGCCGTGATGACTTCTGGCTTTGAGCCAGACCGCATTCAGCCACGAATCTTTTTAATTACTATACCACCCATGGCCGACGCACGGTACCAAGCACTGCACTCTAAACAAAAGTTTTACGCTTGCGCGCTGGTTTCCTGGTTCACTGCGGCGTGACCGAGCAGGTTCAGGTAGTTCCACGGCCGGTCATAGCTCGGGTTGAATAACATGTCTACGTAAGCCAAGTCGTCAATCGTGTTCTGGTTCTGAATCATGACGGACAAAAGGTTAGCACACATCGACACGTCCATCTTGCTGTAGAACTGGGCGCCGAGGATCCGGCGGTTGCTGCTGTCGTATACCAAGGTCATCGCGATTTCAGCGTTGGTGGGCATGAATTCCGGTCGATAGTTGTCCACCAGGTGCACGGACTTCGCCGTTGGAATGTAGCCCTGCGCCTTCTCTAATGTCAACCCAGTCGTCGCCATCGTCTTGCCGAAAATGTTCAGGGCACTGGTCGATTGCGTCCCCATGTACTTCACGGAGCCGTACTTGACGATGTTGGCACCAGCAATTTTGCCCATGCGCACCGCGTTGGTAGCCAGTGGTGCGTAGACATCTTTGCCAAGCGGGTTGAAGTGGACCGCTGCCGAGTCGCCGGCCGCGAAAATATCGGGGTCGCTCGTCTGCATGTAGTCGTTGACCTTAATTGCCTGCTTGTCGGTCATGTCGACCATGCCGCGCAGCAGCTCGGTTGTCGGTGAGAAGCCCACGCAGCAAATGGCCATATCGGCGTGCAATTCGCCACGGGTCGTGCGGATGTAGACGCCGCCGTCATCTTCGGGCTCGAACTTGAGCACGCGCTCGTTGTCATGAACATCGACGCCACTGGCGAGGAGGTCATCATGAATTTTGGTGGCAATATCGGTATCGACGTAGTGGCCGAGCAGGTGCCGGCGGCCGCTGACCATGGAGGTCTTGAAGCCGCGGCGGCTCAGTGCTTCGGCAAGTTCGGTGCCGATGTAGCCCCCACCCACAATTGCAATTGTCTTGGCGTCGAAACTGGCTTCCTTGATGCTCATCGCGTCATCGTAAGTCTTGCACAGGTATACGCCCGGCGTGTTGATGCCCTTGATGGACGGCACAACGGGGTAAGACCCTGTGGTCATGATGATCTTGTCGTAGCTTTCGCTCATCATCTCGCCGGTCACTAGGTCCTGAACCTCAATCACCTTGAGGTCGGGGTGAATGGCCACGACGTCGGTGCGCATGTTGACGTGCACGTTGGGGCCGAGGTTCTCCAGGTCCTGCGCGGTCGCGTAGAAGACCTTGCTGAGCTGGTCAACAACGCCTTCAAGGTACAGATAAATCCCGCAAGGCAGGAATGAAATGTCGTTGCGGCGTTCGTAAACGAGCACCTCAGCCTGTGGATCTCTAGCCAAAATTTCTTGAACAGCGGCCGTCCCTGCGTGCGTACAGCCAATTACAATTGTTTTCATATTTGCAGTCCTCTATCAATCAGTGGCTGCGTCATCTAAGGTGCAGCCATCCCCCGTGTGCTTTGTTACTTTATTCTACCAGAAGTGAGCGGTTATTGCTTGAGTGGGGTTAGTTAGCAGCAGCAGTCACTGGTGGCGTTACCGCCACGGTCCAGGTGAGACTGGCGTTCTTCGCACCAGTCGTGACGTTCGGCACCTTACCCACGGTGAGCACCGGCGTTTTGCCGACAGAAGTGTCGGGGATGGTGCTCTCAGAGAAGAGTTGCTTCTCCGTGCCATCGTCCGTTAAGTCCACGTTGTTGCCGCCGAAGTCGAACTTCAAGTGGACCTTGCCACCATTATAGTCTGGTGCCAGGTCGTCGACTGGGTTGAGCGCGACCGTCATACGTACGTTGCTCGTGTTGCCATCCGTAGTCACCGCCAACTGGTTATCTTTACTGGTTGTCGCCGTACCTTCATCAGTGAAGCCGGTCATGAACTGGGTGATGCCGTAGCTGCCGAAGGTGAAGCTGGGAATGAGAATTGTCGTAGTTTTGTTCGATACTTCAGGTACAGGTAACGACATATTGGCACTACGAATCGTGGTGCCCCCACCAATCGTAATGGCGTCAAAGGAGTTTGTTAGACTAGAATCCGTCCCAACAGCTTCAACCTGCACGGTAGCATCGTCCTGAATATCACTTGTAATCGCAGGAATTGTCAATTTGGCTGTTTGATCATCAACAAGCTCTGCTTCATATGATTTACCAAAAACGGTGACAGGGACTTTGCCATCTGCATTTGTTACGAATTTGTAATTCGCATTCGTTTTTAGAACAGCATTCAAGTCACCACTAGCTGGCCATGGTGTATTACTACCAATACTGGAATAGCCGATTGTATACTTTTGAATCAGCTGATCGCCAACTTTAACTTTCGTATCAGACGTGATTGCACTAGAATCCGCCGTTTCACCAGTAGCACTGACAGATGCTGCCGTATCGCCTAACTTGTTAAATGCAACGACATGCGGTTCATTGCCACTGTAATCAGCACCAGCATAACCCCAATACAGTTTCGCAGTTGTCGAACCGAAAATAGCTTCCACTGCATACTTATTCCAAGCGATGCTTCTCTGAATTGTCTGCTTAACAACGCCAGATGCATCACGGATTTTAAGACTGTAATCAAGTGTGCCACCACCGTCACCATCAGGGGTCCAATTAACAGTTAGGATGTGCCAACCACCAGTATTCAGAGTACCATCAACCGGAGTGTAGTTCCCCCCTGTGATAAATTCCGAATCACCTGTGTCTCCCCAATTCAGCACATATTTTTTCGAGCTTCCACTTGCAATCCCCGTGTACATGGCTGGCAGACCGGGATATCCATATCCAACATACTGTTTCGAACTGCTACTGCCATAATCCACGTTTTTATCAAAGGTATCCGTGTCCGCGTGCGTATCCATCGTAATTACAAAACTATGCTGCATACCCGTAGAAGCACCACCAGGTATTGATCCCTGGTCCTGCGGATAACCCCAGACGCCATTGCTACCAGCGCCACCATAATTAGACGTAAAAGCACTACTTTCGGTTGTCAGGACAAAGCTCATTCCATCACCCGGCGTTACACTGCTGTCACCAAGATAAACCATTGCTGATTGCTCAAACTTTTTAGTTAAATCCAGTGGCTGATTTGCATAAAAAGATCCAAAACTGTTACTTCCGCTTGGCTTACCGTTCACTTGTACAGCTAATCCGTAGTTACTATCCTTGGTTGGAATAACATGAGCTCTATCAGTTTTAATTCCCATCATTGCAGAAATGGACACACTATCAGCGGCAAAAGGTGTATAACCGTCACTTCCATCATCATCCTTAGCCGGTTCAGGATACGGATTATTTCCATCAGTCCATGAATAACCAATGAGTGAACTCAAATCGTCAGCAGCATTGCTTTCTACACTGTGAACCGCTTGTACGGCAAAAAGCGCCGCCCCAAACACAAGTCCCAGGGTAACGCTCGCCTTTAACATTCGTTTCTTCAAATTAGTCATTTTCATCCTATCAGCACCGCCTTCTTGTCAAACGGTTCAATTACACTCCGCAACGGCCGCAGGGGTCGCCTTCGCGAGCAGCTTGTTTCCGTGTCCCCACGCGGTAAAACAGCAGGTTGCCCGCCTCATACTTCTAAGAACAGCGGTTATCCACTCGTTATTCCATCTTTAATTCAAGTTCAGGTTTTACACATGTACCCGCCGACGCCGGCTAATCTGCCAGCCCAGCGCCATGCTGCTGATCAGGAGTACGGCAACACCTGCAAGTTGTGCAGGTAGTGCGTCGTCTTCACCGGTCTGGGGCAGCTCGTGCATGTCAGCGTGTTCGTAGTATTCGTAGTTACGTGTGTACTTCTTCCCGTTCGTCCCCGGTAGCGAGTTGGCATAGTACACTTTCTTGCCATCGTTATTGCTACCCTCTGAATTCTTATCGGTGACGGTATTGCCGTCGGTATCCGGTAAGCTACCATGGCCGTCGCCCGCTGGTGGGGTGGTATTCCCCGTCGGCGTTTTCGGACCGTTGTCATTCGTAACAGTCAGTGTGGCGTTGGAGTTGGAATTATCCGCATACACAACGGTACGGACCGTTGCAAAACCCAGCAGCAGTGTCACCACAACTGATAAAGCAATTAACAACTTGCGCATCTAACTCACTACCTTTCCGAACGGTTCAGTTCGCTATTTCGTTTCTTCGTCGTCCTTCTTACGCCGCTTAAGCAGCAAAATGATAATCAGTGCCAGCAGTGCAATCAGCAGCAGAATCAGCAGGATGATGATCATCCATACCCACCATGGCATGCCGTTATCGACCTTCACGCCGGCCTTCTTGTTGATTCTATTGGCATCAGCCGCCAGAATCGTAAAGTTCTTCTTGAAGTGCCAGGTCCGCTTACCACTCTTAGCGGTCAGATCCAGCGTGTAGTCCCCTGGGTTCAAACCCTTATCCGGGAAAATTCCATAAGCAAAATGCGAAGTTGGCGCCATCGCGTAGTTGTACTGCTTCGTCTGGAACAAAGTCTTGCTGGAATTGCGCCAGCTGACCTTACCCACAATGTCCATTTGGCCAAAGAAAGTTGGGGTGTAGTTCTGGATGGTTGCCAGAACTGCAGGCTTGTTGTTCTGCATCCCGGGCTGAATGTTCATTAGCTTAAGATCGGGGCGTACGGACTGCTGAGCCAGCTTGGTCGTCTGCATCTGCACACCAACAACTAGAGCATAACGATTGTTAATGGTCATGCCTTTGTTGTTGGTTGCACGCTTAGTCCGGTCCGCAACGTAGACGCTCCCAAGTAGAACGCCCTTAAAGCCGTTCTTAGGCACGTTGACTTTCATTGTCACCTTACCGACCTTGCCAGCAGGTACCGTCACGTTGACGGGCTTGCTACCCAGTTTGCTGAGGTAGTACTTGGCGGATGGGTCAGTTTTGGTATTTGGATCGTAGCCAATGACACCAGAATCAGTCGTGTACGCACTCGTCAAACTCACGCGTAACTTCTTGTCCGCATTCGTCGTGTTCGTGATGTTCACACTCAGATTCTGCGTACTGCCTGGCTTAACCAGAACATCAAAGTAACTGGTCAAATCGTTAATCTGATTGGATTCAATCACTGGCGTCACGGTGTAACCGGCACCTGATGAGTTACTGCTACTTGCGGCGTACACTGCGTTAACGGAGCCAATGGCAATCCCCATTACCATTGCGAGCAGTGCTAACCAAAGACGGCGTGTCTTCATAGAATATTCCCTCTCATTTTCCCACTTGATACTACTATCATAATACTTTCGGGGTCCTAAATCAGAAAACGACCGATGGTTTACCCCACCGGCCGTTTTCCGTCGTCGTGCGTACCGGCGTGGAACAACGTCGCGCACTTAATCGTTTAGATTCAGTTTAAGCTGGGCTTAGTTACCAGAACCAGTGTCAGTACCTGTGCCAGCAGGTTCTGTTGGTGCGGTACTCTTCAGTTCCCAATCAATGGTTGCAGTGTAATGGCCAGCTTTAGCAGTAGAACTCTTCTTTAAATCAAGAGTAGAACCACTAAATTCAGCGACGTTGATACCACGTCCGTTTGTTGTGCTGTAAAGTGTTTCAGTGGAACCTGTTGTGATGCTCTTGTTCAGAGCAGAGAAATCTGCGAGCGTCAGGTAGTCTTGAGTGTACGCATCGTCTGCAGTGTCAAGATTCCCATCTGCACCAGCAGCATATTGATCAGTTACTGTCTTAGCATTACTACTTAGATTGAGTGTACCTTCGAGTGCACTACTAGAATCAGCGTCATTGGTGAACTTCGACAACGTGGCAGTAAGATCCCAGTCGTTGTCCTGACCCCGTAAGTCAGAAACAGTCAAGTGATACTTATCGTTGTTCTGATCGTTATTAGCACCAGACTTAGTTGCATCATCGGCAATTGCGCCAGACGCATTTTTAGCCATACCATCTACTGTTAGAGTCTTACCAGCAATCAGTTCAGAAGTAGAAACCTTACCAAAATCGAAGTTCGGCACTGCAACCAATTGTAGGTCACCATTCGTTGGCTTATCGGTATCTGGAATATTAACATCCGGCTTTGTCGTAGTCTCGGTCACTTCAAAAGTAGCATGGGACTGTGCCTTGTTGTCTGTGTATGCTGCAAAAGTAGGAACCATCGGTGCGGCCGTCATAACAAGCGTAGCCGCTGCTGTTGCAACACTGTAGAAAATTTTGTTCTTCTTCATAATAATTTTCCTCCTGGAAATGTGTTTTGAGTTTAGCCGGCGAGTTATTTGAGTGTCACCGTGTGGCTTTTGTTTACATTCTTATTATGCATGGTAAAAACCAGTTTGTGGGTTCACATTTCGTAAACTAATCTTCCACTTTTTAGCAAAATTATGAATTTTTCGAGAATTATTATTATACTAATAAGATTTATATTAATATTAACCGTATCTGTCTAGACCTTATCTGAATTCATATCCGCAAAAATTTTGCCCATTTTTCCCCAAAACACGAAAAAAAGCCGGTATTTTTCGCATATCGGCTTCTCGCTTACATTTATTATAGGATTTTTCTTACACTTTTATCTGGCAACGACGTTCAAAATTGTTTCGCATATTCCGCAGATAGCCATCAAAGTTAAAACTAATGTCTTACATACGTCACGAACTATATTCATGCTGATAACCGCGAAAACTTCTTATATTTTACGCGTTAATCGTTTTTTTCACCTTCAATTGACTGCTTTTTTGTCCATATCCGGCCGCTACCCCTCTTCCGGCATCTCAATCTCTGTGAAACGCAGTGACCGGCGCTTATAGTTCAGCCACATGAGTCCGGAGAATCCGACAAAGAAGCTCAGGAGTACCAGTAGATCCGCTGCCGGCCAGCTGTTCATCATGATGGTGTGCCGCAGCGCGTCCACCGTGTAGCTAATCGGCAGGTACGGGTGCACCGCCTGGAAGAAGCCACCGCTTAGTTCAATTGGGTAGGTCCCCGCCGAACTGCTGAGTTGCAGCACCAGCAGCACCATGGCGACGAATGCCCCGAGACGATCTAATGCCAGGTTCAGCCAGGTGACCATGTTCATCAGCACTAGCGCCGTTAGGACCAGCACCAGCCAGCTGGCAACGCCCAGGTCAGGGCGCAGGCCAGCAATCAGGTACAAGAAGCCATACTCTAACGTTGCCCCGAGCACCGCAACGCCGTTAATAATGGTCGTCTTGCTAGCCCACCACGCGGTGGCGCTCTTTGGCGTCTTGCGCGGGGTGACCGTGTCGAACATCATGTTGATGGCCATCGCCAGGACGTATAGCGCGACACCCGCCATGTACGGTGCCATGGCTGACCCGTTGTTCGGTACGTCATCGCGCTCCGTGCTCTTCACCGTTGCGGGGTGTGCCACCATTTTGGCGTTCTGCGTAGTGAAGTGCAGCTGCGGCAGCGCCTTTGCGCCAGCGGCTAGTTTCTGCTGTAGCGTCGTGCTTCCCGTTTGCAGGCTGCTACTGCCACTCTGGAGTTGGGCGGAGCCGCTCACCAGCTGGTCACTACCTGCGGCAAGTTTTTGTGCACCGGCAGCCAACTGGCTGCTCCCGGAGGTCAACGTCTGCCCCTTACTGCTGAGCGTCGCCAAACCTGTCGTCAGCGTCGTTGCGCCACCACTAAGTTGCGCAACCCCACTATTCAACTGGGTCACCTGTGGCAATGCGGCGCCCACGCTCGTATTCAGCTGCGTTGCTCCCGCCAAAAGTTGCTGGTTGCCGGCATTTAGCCGCTGTGCGCCAGTGGTCAGTTGCTGGCTGCCCACCTGCAGTTGTCCCGCCGCACTGGCCAGCTGCGTATTGCCGTTTGCGAGCTGATTAGCGCCAGTCGTCAGCTGGCCCAAGGCCGTCGAGAGTTGACTTGACTGTGCGCTGGTGCCGCTCAGTTGCGTAAGTGCCGTCTGCAGTTTTGTCAGCAGTGGTTTGAGCGCTGCCTCCTGCTTCTCGAGACTCGCTGCGTAACCCGCGGTGGCCGCCGTCTGCAGCTGCGCCGTTTGCGCCGCTGTAAGCTTCATCCCAGCCGCGGCAGTCGCTACGTTTGTCTTGGTCGCCGCGATTGCCTGCGTCTGCGCCGTCGTCAGCTGCTGCAAGCTGCTCTGCACAGCCGTCAGCAATTGCGCCAGCCCAGCAGTCTGACTGCTCCCCTGCGCCTTGTTCAACTCGTCGGCAAAAGTCTGCAGTGCCTTGGCGAACTGCGCCGACTTACTGGCCAGTTGCGCACTACTACTATTAAAAGTCGTCAGGCTGGCGTTCAGCTGCTGCGCGCCACTAGCCAGACTGTCGCTACCACTGGCGGCCGTGCTCAGACCCGACGCTAGTTGTGTGGTGCCACTGTGCAGTTGGTTCATCCCCGTTGCCAATGCCGGCAACTTGCCTTGCAACTCATCGAGGCCGCTGCTCAACTGGGTACCGCCCGCCGCTGCACTCGTCACGCCGGCCGCATATTGTTGACTGCCGCTCGCCAGTTGCTTGGCACTTGTCGCCAGTACGGTTTGCCCGGTGTTGACCGTTTGCGTACCCTGGTGCAGCGTCTGCGCACCACTCGTGAGCTGCGCACTCCCGTCTGCCAGTTGCCCCGCACCCTTGGCGGCCGTGGTCATGCCAGTTGCGACCTGGCTAAGACCGGCAACCAAGGTCTTGGTGTAAGCCTTGTTCAATTGGCCGTTAATCTGGTCCTGAATTTTGGTGGCCGCCGTGTCCGCAATTTTGCCTGCGAACAGGTTGCGACCGGAACTGGTCGTCAAGTGCAGACGCAACTGCTTAGGGTGCGCGCTGAAGACCGTGGTCGCGTTCTGGGAGAAATCACTGGGAATTGTGTAAACCGCGTAGTAACGGCCACTCTTGATCCCGGCCCGCGCCGTCTTGGCACTGACCACGCGAAAGTCGAGACTATCACTGCGCTTTAAGTTCGCTGCCAAATCCGCACCCAGCGTCAGCTGCTTCCCGTTCATGGTGGCTGACCGGTCCTGATTGACCACGGCTACGGGCAATTCGCCCGTCTTGCCGTAGGGATCCCACATCGATTTCAGAAAAGTCACAGCGTATATGGACGGAATCAGCGCAATTACAATCAGCGCTGCAAGTAAGAACTTGTTCTTCCGCAAGTATTTCAATTCTGCCTTTAACATCTGGCACCAGCTCCTTCAATCATTTTCTGAAAGTAGGATAACCAGGATTCTGCATTGCACCAACCCACTTACTGCCCATTTGGGGTTTAAACCCCACTTGTGGTTTAATTGGGGTCAAACAAGCAAAAAGGACGTGGACACATGGCGACAACGAAAACAGACTTACGAGCGCAGCGGACCGACAAGGCCATTCGCCAAGCTTTTGAAGAGATGCTGATGACGGGCGCAACGCCGATTAAGGTTTCCGCGCTCACCCAGCGTGCCGGCATCAACCGCAAAACCTTCTACCTGCACTACGACACCATCGAAGACTTAGTCGACAGTTACATCAGCGACGCGCGCGCCGACCTGCTCGGCCGCCTCGGTCAGCACACGCCACAGGAGTTCCTGGCTAATCGCGGCCTGCTGATCAACACCCTGACCGATTTCTTCACCGCCAACCAGGAATTCTATTCCTACATCATGTTCGCCGACGAGTACACGGCGCTCATCCGCCGTTTTCAGGACGACATCACGCGCACCCTGGCCAAGTCACTCAGCGAGGCCACCGACCTGTCCTTCGACGATGCGGCGCTGGTGCTCACGTTTTCCTGCAGCACCATCTTGACGATGCTGCGCATGCGATTGCGTGGTCAAACCAAAATGACGCCGGAAGAGATTCGCGAAAAGAGTGTGGCCCTGAACATTGGCGGTTTGCGCGGGGCAATGGGTCTGGACGTGTAAATTAACTCTTATATAGAAAAAAACTGGCGCAAACAGTTCCGAGGAGGAGCTGCTTGCACCAGTTTTATTTTGTCTATTCACGCCGATTTTCTCGTCCTAGTTTAGTGTTGCTTGCGCCAAACCCAGAGACCCGCACTCAAAACCAGTGCCAAGCCGGCGCCCAGCATGCTCAGAAGAACGGCAGGTTGATCACCAAACTGTCCTAGAACCCGCTTGCTCTGCGCCTTGGCAGTGGCATGGGTCGCATTCTTGGCCGCGTGCGTCTTTGGTTTGTCGACCTGGCCGGCCGTATCTGGTAGCCGTGTGCTCCCAGTATCCGGCGTCTTCGTCACGGTTGGCGTTTTGTCGTCAGTCGTCGGTGGTGTCGTTTCGCCACCGGTTGGTGGTAATGTCACCTCAGTCCCAGTTGTCGGTGGCGTCACCTCGGTACCAGTCGTTGGTGGTGTGATTTCCGTACCGGTGGTTGGCGGCGTTACCTCGGTACCAGTGGTTGGTGGTGTGATTTCCGTACCGGTGGTTGGCGGCGTTACTTCTGTGCCAGTCGTTGGTGGCGTCACTTCCGTACCGGTGGTTGGTGGTGTTACTTCTGTACCAGTGGTTGGTGGTGTGATTTCCGTACCAGTAGTTGGCGGTGTCACTTCCGTACCAGTGGTTGGTGGTGTTGTTTCGCCACCAGTCGTCGGTGGCGTCGTTTCGCCACCAGTTGTCGGTGGCGTCGTTTCGCCACTCGGGGTCGCCGTGTTTTGTACGGTCAGCACCTGCGCGTCCTTGCCATCGGCGAGGGTGACCGTTTGTGCGCTTTCCTTAGGCAGTTCGTAGCCCTTTGGCGCCTTGATTTCAGTCAGCCGGTATTCTTTTCCGCTCGGCAGGTCGACAAAGTTCAGAATCCCGTCTTGCCCCGTCACGCCGAAGCGGTCCGGCACGCTGCCATCAACTGCGCTCAGCCGGAACTGTGCGCCCATTAGCTTAGCCTTACTCTGCGCGTCAATTTTCGCGATACGTAGCGTCCGTGTTGTCCCAACCACTGCCGGTGTCTGCGTATTGTCGACCGTCACCGTCTGCGTATCGGTTCCCGCAGCCGGGTTCAAGAAGACTTCCTGGCTTGGTGTGTCCGTCAGAGTGTATCCCTCTGGCGCCGCCGTTTCGGTCAAAATGTACTTCAACCCCGCCGGCAGGTGTGCAAACTGCAGATTACCCTGGTCATCCGTTACTGCCTGCATTGGTGAGCCGGTACCATCTGCGCGTTCCAGCGTGAAGGTTGCACCCGCCAAGGCCTTTTGCGTCTTGGCATCCTGCTTGTGCACCTTGAGTGTTGCGTTGAGACTTTCGCTACCGCTATCGATGCTGCCGCTGGCGATGCTCAGATCAACCTTTGCCTCGGCCTGACGCCAAGTACTCAGAGGCAGGTCATCGCTATCTGCACTCGTTGCGCCTGCTGCACTTTGCCAGGCAACCGCCGCTTCATTCGCAACGGTGCCGGACTTAGCACTCAAGGTGTTGTAAGTGATCCGCACGTCATAACGGTTGATGGCCGCGCCCACGCCAGTGACTAAGCCGCCAAAATCACGGTTAAACTGTACAGTGAGCTGGTCGCCATCAATTTTGACGCTGTAATCAGGACTCGTCCCCGTACCATTCAAAGTGACAAAGTCGCCGGTTCCAGTTTGGAGCGCCACCTTGATGGAGGACGCGTCGACGCTGGCGCCCGTTTCGTTGTCTGCAAGCGTGTCGGTGACCACCGGCTTAATCATGCCGCGACCGGCATCATTGGCGTTAATCAGGTCCACCTGCCAGTTAGCGGTACGGGTGTTGTTCGGGTCAGCTTGCCCCTGCTTCGTGATGGCCTGCATCCCCTGGCCAGCAGAAACATTGGCCTGGGAACTGTAGCCTTTAATTTTGGTAGTCGCGGTCTCGTTGTCGTTCACCGTGACTTTGTTCGTGACGGTTGCGGAGTTGTAGAACCACTTGGTTTCGCGCTGCGTCTTGAAAACGACCCAAACCCGCTTGTTGCCGAGGTTGGCGAACTGTAAGTTCAGCGTTTGTCCAGAACCGGCAGCGCCGTCCGCCACCCAAGTATCCGCGGCGTTAGTCGGCAACAGGTCTGCATCGTCAGCTGCAGGCTGCGCTTGATCAATTAAACGACCGGCCGGCCAGTCACTAATTGCGGCGTTTGTGTCCGCCGTGTAGAACTGGAGCGAACCGGGAACAAAATTAAACTGCGCCCCATCGGCTACAGGCAGTGTGTCTGCTAAACTAGCCAGTCCGTACTGCAGGCTGCGCTGGTTAACCAGGATGCCCCAGGTCTGGGTGCCGTCGGTGTTGCTAACCCCAATTTTGCGGACACCCGTCAAAAGTGCAGGATCATAGCGAGCTCCTGAGCCTGATGAACCACCGGCGACCGCGACCTGGTCCTTTGGTGGCTCATAGTAGAAGTAAGCATTATTATCGAGCAGGTTGGAATTACTGCCCGTAATGTTGTCCAGCTGGTCTTGATCCAAATCCGCCCGGTAATTGACCCAAATACGGTCCGTCGTGTGGGCATAATCGCCAATCAGCTTGATGACAAAACCATATTCACCGCTGTTAGTGGTCTTCTGTGCAACCACCGATTCGCCTGGAAAACGCTGCAGGTATTCGTTGGTGGCAGTGGTCAGCGCGTTGGTGCTGGCATCTGCAGTGACTGGCACCTTGATGAGCTCATAATCCTTGCCTTCAATTAAGGCGTAGGCATTATTTTTGGCATCATCGTCCGCAGTGGAATGCATCACCAAAACACCGTCGTTCTTGCCGTCTTCGGTCTTGGTCAAGTCTGTCGCAGCTTCAATGCCTTTAACCTTGTCATCACTCATGTAGCGGTCCGCATCCCGATCAGTGGCCAATGATTTCAACCCTGCCGGGAAAACATCAAACATAACCGCGTTGTTCATTTCACGGTGTTGCGAATTGAAAATAACTTGCCAATCCAAAGCCTGACCAACA
Organism: Lacticaseibacillus songhuajiangensis; assembly: GCF_003946025.1. Classification (GTDB taxonomy): domain Bacteria; phylum Bacillota; class Bacilli; order Lactobacillales; family Lactobacillaceae; genus Lacticaseibacillus; species Lacticaseibacillus songhuajiangensis. The sequence goes on from NZ_RHNR01000007.1 coordinate 44,308, forward strand.
TAGTCCATGGTCCCACTAGCCTTGGAAATATCAGCTTCACTGTTAGTCGAAACGTCCGCGTACTGCGTGTCTGCATCTTCTTGGACCACGTTGCGCACAGTTGCGTCCTTACCCAGAGCGCCAAGGTCCGTACTGTAAGTGAGCATAAACGCCGCGTTGGCTGGTGCATCACTAGCCCCCGTGTACGCAATCTGCATCTGGTTATCGCTTGTCTTAGTCACTCTAAACGCATTGGTGTAATCCACCGCATTGGTGACCGCATCGGACTTGGTCGCCAGCATGCTGCTACCGTCTTTTTGGACCAGCATGGGGTTACCCTGCGCATCCATCACGACTTGGTAGGCGTGGAAACTGCCCTGCGTATACTTCACGCTGTCGGTAGCGGCAGGCACGGTTGCGCTCGTCTTAATCCCGAACGTATCGGTAATGGTGCGGCCCGCCTTAAAAGGTGTCTGCTGATAGTTCCAGTCGATTGTCCAGTTAATGGCATTGCCAGCCGCCGTCAGTTCGCCCTGCTTTGCCAGCATTGAGCCCGCATTGCGGACGGCCAGCACCTTATTGGCAGCCAGCGCCGTGTCATCCGAACCCGCACCAGTTGCCGTCAGGTAACGCGTACCGGTGCTGCGCACGCCCGCCAGCGTGCTGATACCCGTATTGGCCCGCTGCACCGTTGCCTGGTAGGCGACTTCGTAACCGGTCTGCGTATCAATGCCGTTCGTCAGGTAAATCTGCAGCTGGTTATCCGCAGCCACCACGTTGTAGTCTTGGCCCTGCACCAGCGTTTTGCGGCTACTGCTGAATGAACCGTCCGCGTTCAGTTTGGCAGCGGTCACGACCACTTTCGCCAAGTCATCCGCAGTAAAGGCTAATAGGTCGCTACTGATGGCGTTACCCTGCGCATTTTGCGCAGCCAGCGTTACCGCGAGGTCTGGGTTGGCGGTCCGTTGACTCGCATCGGCTGACCACTTCGGACCGTCGGCACCAGTGTTCCCGCCGTCGCCATTGAAGTCGGTTACCCCACTAATCGTGCGCGGGTTCACCGCAGCGTCGGCAGTCAAACTTTGTGCAACAACCGGTTCACCCTTGGCGACAAACTGCAGGTTGTAGCTCGTCGGCGTTGGTGTCGTGGCAAAATTCAGCTTTTGCGTTAAGTCAGTATTGCTCAACTGCTTAAACTGCAAATCCTTCATGTTCAAAGTCAAATTCTGACTAGCCGTCTCTGCTTTGAGCAAAGTGATTGTCAGCTCGCCAGTGTTCGCATTCAGCGTCCACTTGGCCGTGTCATCAGATCCGCCGAAAGTTCCGGTGCTCGTGGCACTACCGTCACTGGCCGTTGGGTAAGCGAGCGCCGTCGGTAATTGCACGCTTGCGCTCGCACCCGCCGCATACCCCGTCTCACTGGCAGGATAGCTGAACTGCAGCGCCAAGTTGACGTGCTGATTCTGATTCAGCGTGGCCGGTGCTTCCGGCAGCGCTGTCCCATCGTCTTTCGTCAATTCGGCCTTGTCAAAACTCACGGGTAAAGTCGTCGCAGGTTCGCCGCTAGCGAAAACCTGCGCCGCGGGAGCCAGTGTCTGGACCACCAGCCCCAAAATCGCAATTAAAAACAGCAATCCGTGTTGCCATCGTTTTCTATTGCGCATATTTACTCCTCCTCCCACCTCTAAGTAATAATTGCACCGTTATTACACCATCATCGTAAACGAAAGCGTACACTCGTGCAAACGCTTTATTTGGTTTTCGCAATCGTAATATTTATGCATTTATAATTTTCAGGTTATTCTACTTTGAAACTGATCCCCGTCATTTTTCAGACGTCAAAATAACGGCCATTATTCATTACGGCGTACTTTTGTACCAAAAAATAGCCCCTCACCGCACTTGGCGGCGAGAGGCTATTCAACCGATTCTCGGGACTAGTTTTTACTTAATATCCGTCCACTCCCATTCGCTGACTTCAGGGATGTCCTCCCCAACTTCACGAATGTAGTCGTGGTGCTTCTGCAATTCGGCGTCCATCTTTGCGACGAAGGCACCGGCCTTATCGGCGTAACCCGGCACGGACATAATGGCGTCCTTAGCCAAGTGGAAACGATCGAGTTCGTTCAGCACGCGCATGTCAAATGGCGTGGTGATGTCCCCTTCTTCGCGGTAGCCGTGCACGTGCAGTTGACGGTTAGCACGTGGGAACCAGATGTCGCGAATCAGACCCTCGTAGCCATGGAAGGCGAAGATGACTGGCTTGTCGGCCGTAAAGTAGCTGTTGAACTCAGCGTCGCTCAAACCGCGGGGGTCAACTTCAGGGGCCCGCAACTTAAGCAGGTCGATGACGTTGATGAAGCGGATTTTGAGTTCTGGGAAACTGGCGTGCAAAATGTCGATGGCGGCCAGACTCTCCAGGTTAGGTTCCGTCCCGGCTGCGACCATGACCACGTCTGGTTCAACGCCGTCGTCAGTACTTGCCCAGTCGATGCGGCCCAGGCCCTGCTGCGCGAGCAAGGTGGCTTCATCAATCGAGTAGAACTGCGGGCGTGGCTGCTTGGACGCAATCAAGATGTTGACGGTCTGCTCGCTGTTAAATAGCAGTGGCGATACCGCCAGCATGGAGTTAGCATCAGCAGGCAGGTATTCACGCACGTAAGCCGGGGTCTTCTCGGCCACGTGGGTCAGGATACCAGGATCTTGGTGCGTGTAACCGTTGTGGTCCTGCTGGAAACTCGTGGACGTGGACACGATATTGAGTGATGGGTAGTGCCGGCGCCATGGTTGTTCGTCGGCTTCCTTGATCCACTTGAAGTGCTGCGTAATCATGGAGTCCACGACGCGCAGGAAGGCCTCGTAACTGGTGAACAGGCTGTGGCGTCCGGTCAGGGTGTAACCTTCGCTAAAGCCCTCGCTCTGGTGTTCGGACAGCTGGGAGTCGATAATCCGACCGGATGGGGCCATCTTCTCGTCCGTGTAATCGTTGATTGGTTCGAGCCATTGACGCTTAGTTGCTTCAAAAAGCCCGTATAGGCGGTTACTCATGGTTTCATCAGGACCAAAGATGCGGAAGTTATCTGGGTTGAGCTTAATCATCTCAGCCAGGTAGTCGGACCACACAATCATGTCCTGCTTAACCTGCTTGCCGTGCTTACTGTTGTCGAGCGCGAACTTACGGTAGTCAGGTAGCACGAGTGGCTTAGGATCAATCCCGCCGTTAGTAATTGGGTTGCTGGACATGCGCTTGTCTGGCGCCGGGATCAAGGCCTTGAGTTCAGGCACCAGTTCACCGTCTTCAGTAAACTGCTGCTCTGGGTGGTAGGACTTGAGCCAGTCGGTCAGGTTGTCGGCGTGGGTCATGTCGGCCTGCTTGACTGGAATTGGAATCTGGTGGGCACGGAAGCTGCCTTCAATTGGCAGGTCATCCCAGGTCTTTGGACCCGTCCAACCCTTTGGTGTGCGGACAACGAGCACTGGCCAGTGCGGCATGGTGGCGTCGCCGGTCTCGCGGGCATGCTTTTGGATGGCCTGAATAGATTCAATGGCCTGGTCCATCGCCGCGGCAAGTTCTGGGTTGAGCTTCTTCGGATCGTCACCCTCAACAAAAATTGGAGCCCAGCCAGCACCTTCAAGGTACTTGGCCACGTCTTCATCGCTCTTGCGGGACAAAATTGTCGGGTTGGAAATTTTGAAGCCGTTCATGTGGATGATTGGCAGTACGGCACCATCATGAATTGGGTTGATGAAGGTGTCGCTGAACCAGCTAGCTGCGAGCGGGCCGGTCTCGGTTTCCCCATCCCCAATCACGGTTGCGGCAATCACATCAGGGTTGTCCAAAATGGCGCCAACCGCGTGACTCAAGGAGTAACCCAGTTCGCCACCTTCGTGCATGGAACCTGGCGTTTGGGCGCTGGCGTGGCTGGCGACACCGCCTGGGAAGCTAAACTGCTTGAACAGACGCTGCATCCCCACCTTGTTCTGCGGGATGTTCGGGTAAACTTCGGAGTAATGGCCGTCCAAGTAGGCGTTGGACACCATTACCTGGCCACCATGACCGGGGCCTTCGATGTAGAACATGTTGACGCCATACTTGTTAATCACACGGTTCAAGTGGGTGTAAATGAAGTTTTGCCCGGAAATCGTGCCCCAGTGGCCGATTGGGTACGGCTTAACATCACTTGCCACCAGTTTCCGCTGCAGTAGCGGGTTGTCCTTGAGGTAGAGCTGGTCAACGGATAGATAGTTGGCAGCCTCCCAGTAGCGGGTCATTAGGTCAAAGTATTCGGTAGAAGAGTAATCTTGTGAAGCCATTCCAAAACCTCCATATTTCAGCGGCGCGCGGCATCGCTTTCATTGATAGGTTCAGTATACCCTATTTGCTCTTGGGAATGCAGGGTGCAGACTGGCGGGTTTGTCAGGAGTACGACTGGTTTAGTCCGGATCTGGAACGAATTAACTCCGCGGACGCGGCGAGGCAGCGCGGGGTCGCTCACGCCGAGTCAACTCGGCTACCGCTAAACTTTTTGCCGAAAACCACGTCAAAATGTTTACCCCGAGCAGGAGTAGCGAGAATAATACGGCTAACGCCGGTTGTTCTCGCTACTCCTGCTCTTTTCGCGCTACCTCACCACGTCCGCTCCGTTAATTCGTTCCAGATCCTCAGTGCATCCTTGCTACTTTGGTGGTAATTTTCTCACTGCATCAGTCTCTATGAGTTACCAATTGGTGCGTCAAACTATGAAAAATAGTTCGTGACACCCGCCTTTCTGCCCACTACAATGGGAACAAATAGGAAGTAAGGGAGAGTTGTCTTATGTCTAAGAAATCCGTTCTTTTCGCCTTCGCAGCCGGCGCTGCCGCGACCGTTCTGCTGCAACACGTCCACATCGATCTCAGCATTGCCGCTAAGCGTAAGGTCGCACCTGGTACCCCTGAAGATTCCGTCGTGCCTGCACCAACGGTCAGCCAGCGCGTGCCTCGTCCTGGCCGCCCGCGTCCGCAAATGAAGACCGCCGGTACTAAGCACCCTGCTAAGCGCGTACACTAAAACTTCTATAGTAAAAGAAAAGACGACCCGCAAAATTTGCGAGTCGTCTTTTTACATGCAGTGCTAACGCACTGCCACTTTTTTATTCTTTTGCTTCGCTTTCGAGTTTCGTCAGCAGGTACTTAATCGCTGGGAACATCAGGGCCACGCTGATTACCGCAATGGCAACCAATACCGCGACGCTCGATGCGACCGTCGATGCGCTAATCCCACTGGAGATAGCATTCCGGTAACCGTTAATCGCGTAAGTCATCGGCAGGAAGCGTTGCGTCGATTCGTACAGCGGACTAATCGTCTCGGCTGGGAAGAGACCACCCGATCCACTCATGGTGAGCAGGCCCAGGGCAACGAAGATCCCGACACCCCCGAACGCCAGGTTCAGGAATTGTGTCATGTACATCGCCGCCAGTGCAAAGAGAATGGTCATGCCGTAGAACTGACCGATGTGGTCAACGTGCAGGCCAACGACCAGCATCAATGTTGCTTCGATGATCGCCATTGCCAGAGCAACCAGGGTGCCCACCGCGAACTTCGCCTTGAACCAATCAGCGACACTCTTGTAGCCGTCGTGACGGCGCATTGGGTAGCTGAAGTTGAAGATGATAATCGCAATGAACAGGGCCAGTGCCAGCACGTATGGTGCAAGCGCGTCACCGTAGTTAGGCACGGTGGTCAGACGCTTCTGCACAGCCTTGCTTGGTTCTGCAAACATTTTGGCGGTCAGGTTAGTCAGCTTGACGCCGTTAACCTGCTTGTAGCCATCGCCCAAGCCGTCAGCCAACTGGCCGGAGCCGTCCTTGAGCTGCTTGGTGCCGGACGTCAGAGCTGGTGAGTTGCTGTTCAGCTGATCAGCACCATCGGCCAGCTGAGTAACACCGCTCCCGAGTGCTGGGGTCTGGCTGTTAAGTTCTTCCAGACCGTCTGCCAACTGGACAGAGCCGTCACGTAGTTGCGTAACACCAGATGCCAATGTTGGTACCTTGGAATTAAGTTGACCGAGGCCACCACGCAATTGTGTTGAACCATCAAGCAGTTGAATGATTGCGCCAGCCAGCTGTGGTGCCTGGCCATTCAATTCGTCTAGTCCAGCAGATTCCTGCTTCGAACCATCGTAAAGTTGCTTAACGCCACTCTGCAGCGCCGGAACAGATCCATTCAGTGTTGTCATGGCAGATACAAGTGACGGCGTCTTGGTCGAACCAATATTCACACCGTTGTTCAGCTTGACAGCGCCAGTATTCAGTTGCGTAGCACCATCATTAATCTGAGTCGCTCCATCGTTCAGCTGCGTCATCCCATCATTCACTTGTTGAACTGCAGATGCGAGCGACATCGAAACACCCTCGCCGCCAGAGACATTCGCATTCAGTTCAGCAGTACCTTCAGTGAGTTTCTGCAGTGCTTCCGTGAAGGTCAGTTTGGGGCCGGACGGGTTGGTTGGATCTGTATTAGCCTGTGTAAGACCTGTGTTGAGTAGACTAACCGCAGCCTGCAAGCCTGCAGGATCGCCAGCTGCATCCTTGGCGGTCGTTGTCATTTGCGCATAAACGATGTCATTGAGTTCAGCACTATTGGTAGCCGTTGTTCGTGTTTGATCCATTGCTTTTTTAAGATTTGTAAGCAATGCTTTAAATTTCGCCTTAGTTGTAGCGTCAGCTTTAGTTCCGGATGTAGTCCCAGTTGAAGCGGTGGCTCCGGAGGTGTTTGAAGTTGTTGTAGTCTGTTGACTTGTACTTCCTGTGCCACTAGCTGTTTGGGTATCATCTGGCAGTCCGTCAACGGCTTGGGCAAGCTGCTTATAAGCATCTTCTTGAGCAGCCAGCTTAGTAGTCACCCTATTTACAGCATTCCACTTGATATCTGTCGGCAATGTCATGTCGACTTTTAACACAGATTTAGCAAGCCCAGACGTAATCGCGGTCTTTAAGTCCATAACCTCTAAGAAATTAATTGCTGTGCCAAAATTGTTCACATTATCATTAATCTCACTATTAAGCTTGCCGACCTTACCCACCAAGTCATTTTGTGTAATGATCTGGTCCTGCAATCCGGCCATCCCCGTTGCCAAATCATTCACAGCCGATACTAGCGAAGGTGTGTTGGCATCTCCTTGTAAAACTGCTTCATAGAGCTGCTGGGTTCCGGCACTAAGCTTGCTTGTACCGTCTGTTAATTGGCTAGTTGCGGTGCTAAGTTGACCCGTACCATCGCTTAATTGTGTGGCACCACTAGCCAGGGACCCGTCTCCGACAGCGACCGCATTATAAATACTGTTAACCCCTGTTGCTAATTGCGGGGCCTTACTGTTGAGTTCGCCTAGACCAGCGCTAATTTTGTTACTGCCGTCATCAAGCTTTTGAACATTTTCAGGCAGGGTGTGTGTCTTTTTATCAACTTTGTTCAGACCGGTCACAATCTGCTGACTACCTGAATATAGCTGCACCACCCCGTCGCTTAACGCTGGAATATTGCCATACAACTGCTGCAGGCCTGTCTTCAGCCGCTCGCCCCCATCGGTAAGCTGCTGGACACCAGAACTCAGTGGCTTAACCGCCACCTTCAGTGTCTGCAGACCATCGTGCACCTGGGAAACCCCCACGGTGTACTTGTTCACCCCGTTGTCCAGGGTAACGATGCCGTCACTCAGCTGCGTGGCACCGGTGGCTGCCTTGCCGATTTGCTTGCCAATCTGCCCCACCTGGGCAAACAGCGTGCTGGCGAAGGCGTTGGTCACCTTGGCGCGGATCTGGCTGTTCAGCTTGTCAGCGCCGACCTGACTCATGACTTCACTGATGTAGTTCAGCGAGCCGTTCGTCTTGTAGCTTAATTTCATCTGCTTCGGGTGCGGCTGAAGGACAGTGGCCGCGTTCCGGGAGAAGTTCCGCGGAATCGTGATGACCGTGTAGTACTTGTTGTCCTTCAGCCCCTGAGCAGCGGCCTTCTTGCTGACAAAATGCCAGCCCAGTTGGTCGTTGCTCTTCAGGTTCGCGATGGTTTGTTCCCCAACGTTGACCTTTTTACCTTCCAGTGTTGCGGGCTCATCTTCGTTGACCACCGCCACGGGAACCTGTCCGGTATGACCGTACGGATCCCATGCAGAAGTCAGAAAACAGAACGAATAAACAAACGGAATTACGATAACTGCGACGAGCAATAACATAACTGATTTGCTCTTAAAGATGTTCGCAAACTCCTTCTTAATCAATTGCAGATTCACTCCTTTAGCCAAAATGTGGTGTCCGTTACACCTGTAACGGGTAGTTTTGAACAATTTTTGCCAAAAAATAGCGTGGACGACGTGACCACCATCACGCCGCAAACATGAACGTTCGCGTTTCACGTTATATAGATAACGAAAATTCGTCCAAACTGATACTAGTTAGTGTACATTTATAAGCGCATTTTGCATACGATACAGTCGTAACGTTTACGCTGCAGCCAATCTGTTAGCAAGCAAAAAAGAGCTCCGCACGCATCCATTAACGTTCGGGGCTCCTTTCACTCTTTACCTATTAAATTGTCATTCACTCTTCGGCGGCCGCGGGTCATGCTCACGATGCCACTGCGCAATCTGCGCCAGGCGCTGCGCCCAGCGTACTTCGCTGCCCTGATTGCTCGGGTGGTAGTAATGTTTTCCCACCAAATTGTCCGGCATCGTTTGCATGGTCGTCAGCTTGTCCGGCGCGTCTTGGGCGTAGCGGCACGGGTTCGGCCAATGTATGTTCAGCGTCCGCCTTGGCAGCTTGGTAGCCATCGTAAACCGCGCTGCTCTTTGGTGCGAGCGCTAGGTAGGCCGTCGCGTGAGCCAGGTTAACCGAACACTCCGGCATCCCCAGAAACTGGCTCGCCTGAAACGCCGCCACCGCAATCTCCAGCGCGCGCGAATCGGCCAACCCAACGTCTTCGCTGGCAAACTGCACGAGTCGCCGCGCCACGTAGAGCGGATCTTCGCCCGCCACCAGCATCCGTGACAACCAGTAGAGCGCCGCGTCGACATCGGAATTGCGCATCGACTTGTGCAAGGCCGAAATCAGGTTGTAGTGTTCCTCGCCATTCTTGTCATAAAGCAGGGCCTTCTTGCCCATAATCTGACTCAGGTCGGCCTCGCTAACCACCGTCTTGTCGCCATCGACCTGGCCATTGGTCACGGCCATCTCCAGCGTGTTGAGCGCGGTGCGGGCGTCGCCGTTGGCGTACACCGCAATTTTGTGCATCAACTCATCTGGCATCTCAACAGTAAAGTCGCCCAATCCGCGTGGATCGGCAAGCGCGTGCTTTTGCAAAGTGACCAGGTCGTCTTCGCCCAGTGCGTGCAAAACAAACACGCGCAGCCGCGACAATAGCGCCGAGTTGATTTCAAAGCTCGGGTTCTCGGTCGTGGCGCCAATCAAAATGATGCTGCCGCGCTCCACGTAGGGCAGAAAGGCATCCTGTTGCGCCTTGTTGAAGCGGTGGATTTCATCCACGAACACGATGGTTTTCTTGCCGAGCGCCCGGCTGTCCTCGGCGTCTTGCATTACCTGGCGAATCTCCTTGATGCCGCTGGTGACGGCGGAGAAGTTAATGAACTCCGCCTTCGTTTTGCGCGCAATCAGCTGCGCCAACGTGGTTTTACCCACACCGGGTGGCCCCCCAGAAAATCATCGAGCTAATCTGGTCTTTTTCAATTAAGTTGTACAGCACCCGTCCCGGCGCAATTAACTTCTGCTGGCCAACAAACTCGCTGAGTTCTTGTGGCCGCACCCGGCTCGCCAGCGGCTGGTACCCGCCGCTGGGTACGTCAAGGCCGCGGTGCTTCTCGGTCGCATCGCCAAATAATGATTCTTGATGCATCGCGTATCCCCTCTAGAAATCGTACTCCTCATCGTTCAAAATCGTGCTGGCGTGCAGCACCAGCCGGCCGTCGCTACGCCGCTCAAAATGATTGGCAAGGTACAACTGCTCATCTGCCGGCCGCACAATCTGCCCGGCAATCAGTCGGTTCAGTCCTAGTTCGTGCACGGCAAAGCCCACCATCCGCGGCAGAATCTCGCTGAGCACCGCGTTATCAGCGTTCGCGGCGTTGGCCATGCGCACGGTCGCGCACTGGCGGTCAGTGCTGAAACCGTAGAAACCAAAAGTCGCGAGCAATGTGTCTTCCTCGCGCGACCGAATCCCGTATAACAGGGCCTGATTGCCCATAACCAGCGCCATCGCCCGGTTCACGAAGTGCGCACTCACAGTGATATCCGCATCGACGGGACGTTGCTGCGCCTCGGCGACATCCAGTTCCCGCCGCAGCGCGTAGATTTCCTTCAGCTTAAACGCCGTCAGCCAATCCAAGGTGTAATGCCGCGACATAATCGGGTGGTACTTCTCAAAATTCTGTATGGTTCTCCGCCCCTTTTCCGTGTTTTTACTAACTTAAGTTTAGCACACTTGTACGCGAAACCGGCCACGCAAAGAACAGGCGCCCGCACTAGGCGGACGCCTGTTCCTCAATACTTATCGCGCTTGGCTTTTGCTAGTCTTCGTGGCGCTTACGAATTCCGAAGATACCCAGAATTCCCAGTGCGGCTGCGAGGGCCAACCCGATGCTGCTCATGGTGCTGCTTTCGCGGTCACCAGTCTGTGGCAGCGTGCTTTGACCCGTGCTTGGCAGGTTCTTTGCGGCCTGCTTAGTGCTGGTCGTTGCCAATGTGGTCTTAGCTGCGCTCTTGCCTGCGTTGTTCTGTGCAGGAGCCGCCGCTACCGTCTGCGTGTCTTCATCATCGAAGTCACCAGTGCTTGGCAGCAGAATCTGTGCTGGTGCGTCTTCTTCTGTAGCAGGCGTTGCAGTCGCAACCTCAGTCGTCTTCGTCGTCGCCGCAGTGGTTTCACCCATCGTGCTTGGTAGCGTCGTTGCTGCGACCGTGGCGCTTGGCTGCGTCGTCGCTGTGCTTACAGCAGGCTGGGTGTTTGCCGTGTTGACACTCGTTGCAACGGTACGTGCTGTTGTCGCTACCGTGTTTGGTGTGCTAATCGTTGCACTTGGTGTTGGTGTTGCGAAGGTTGTCTGTACCGTTGACGTTGGCGTGGTCGAAACAATAGGTGTTGTGGTCGTTGCACCACTAGGCTGCTGCGTGTTGTCGAAGAACTGATCTGGGGATACGCTCAGTGCAGCGCCGGTAGCAGTCTTAACCTGCGGCTGGGTTTCCGGAACGGTGGTTTCCGTTTCAGTGCTTGTCGCCGGTGTTTCCCGGTTGTCGTAGAAGTCATCCGCGGTCACACTCACACCAGCATCCGTGGCAATCTTAGTCTGCGGCTGAGTTTCAGTCTCAGTTGTCGTTGCTGGCGTTTCCCGATTGTCGTAGAAGTCGTCCGCGGTGACACTCACACCGCCGTCGTCCGTAGCTACCTTGGTTTGTGGTTCGGTAGCCGGCTCAGTCGTTGTTGCTGGCGTCTCCCGGTTGTCGTAGAAATTCTCGGCAGTCACACTCACGCCGCCGTCATCAGTAGCCACCTTCGTCTGTTCCTTAGTTTCCTCTGTAGTTGCATCAGGATCCGTGGTATCAGTTGCTGGTGCTGTCACTTCCGGAATGGTGATGGCTAGGTCTGGCCCAACTGCCGTGTGATTTGTTGCGTAAATCTGCAGTTCGGTGCCCGGCGTTGCGAAGCTAACCGGAATCAGCAGGGTGAAGTCGCCGTTGTCGCCGGCAATTGCGCTCGGTGAGTTGGCGTCATCGGTTGTCCCGGTGACGGAAATCATGTTGCCTTCAAAGCTGTGGCCCTTGATGGTAATGGTGGTACCATCGTTAGTAATCTCACCGATAGTTGGTTTGATTGGCTGTGCGTAAGGCACGGTGTTGACGCTCTTTTCGCTCACCATACCGTCGTAACTCGTCTGGCCGTAGTAGGCATCACCTTCGTGAAGCTTGTCGCTGAGCGGAATATCGATGTAGTATTCACCATTTTCATCGGATACTTGCGAACCCAGCAGCTCGCCGGCTTCATTGTAGACGCTCATCAGGGCATTTGGCACCGGTCCGTCCGTGGACATGGTGTAGCCGTGAACGTGCAGAACCGGTGTACTTGCGGAACGCAGCCGTGCTTGTTCTTGGACATCCAAGTTACCATCCATCTGCGGTTTGGTCAGCGTGATGGTGGCATCTGGTGCGTTCAGGTCAGGACGTTCTGGCACTTCGATAGCCGTGGCATCACTGACACCACCGGCCGTCTTCTGGGTTGCGCTGATGTGCGAGCCAATTGGGGCATCCGTTGCCTGGAAGTCAGCAGCGTAATTCCCCTGCTCGTCGGCCGTCATAGTCTGGGTCACCCCGGAATCGGTGGTCAGCGTGACTTCAGCACCCGCTTCCGCAGTCCCAGTTACGTGGACCTGGGCCCGCTTTGGTGGGTTCGCCACGCCGGTTGGTGCGTCCGGGATTGCCAGTGGCACCTTGGCATCGATGCGGTCACTCGTGCCACCCTTACCAGTTTCGGTCACCCCAACGGTGCTTTCGGCTGGCATTTTGCTTTCTGGAATGGTGATGTCGTAGGTGCCGTCATCCCCAACCGGCACAGAAATCTGCCCGCCAGTTTCTGGAATCAACGTGATGGTGTCGCCTGGTTCGCCGGTCCCGGTAATGTGGACCTTGCCACCCTTTGGCGCGTCAATGGTTGGCTGCTGGGCAACTGGCTTCGGGTATGGCACTGGGTCAATATCCGAATCACTATCACCGCCCAGTGTGGTCTGTGTGGTCTTCAGCGTGGAGCCGCTTGGTGCGCTAGCTTCTGGAACGTCGAGGGCAAAATTACCATCGCCATCGGCAGTGCCAGTGACAGGATTTCCACTTTCTGGGGTCACGGTAATCGTCGCGCCCGGTTCAGCAGTCCCGGTCACGTGAATCAAGTCATCCTTTGGCGCCGCCACGTTCGCTTCTGGTGCATCAGGCACAGCGTATGGCACTGGCTTGGTTTCCGGTTCGCTATCGCCACCCTTACCGGTCTCAACAACGGTCACGTCACTGCCAGGTTGGGCTTCGCTTTCAGGAATCTGGGTCTTGAACTTGCCATCAGGGCCGACAGGGACGGTAATTGGGTCGCCGCCCGCGGTCTTAATGGTGACGGTGTCGCCAGGTTCACCCGTCCCGCTGACTGGTACGCTCCCATTTTCAGGTGCGTCAACCTTAACAGTAGGCTTTGCTGGTGCGTTGTATGGTACTTCATCCGTTGCCGGCAGGCTGTCGCCACCTGGCGTGGTTTGCGTGGTGGTAATCTTCGTGCCACTTGGTGCGTCGGTTTCTGGAATTTCGGTTTCAAAATTACCTTCGCCGTCAGCCGTCGTGGTTACTGGGTCGCCGCCTTCAGGGGTAATCGTCACGGTGGCGTTCGGTTCACCCTTACCGGTAACCTTCACGTTGCCATCCGTTGGCTTGTCGACGGTAACCGCTGGTTCATCGGGCACAGGTTCGTCCACAGTGTCGGTTGCGGGATCGCTGTCGCCGCCCTTGCCGGTTTCAACAGCGGTCACCGTGGTGCCCGGCGCGGTTTCTGGAATCTGAGCCTTGAACGTCCCGTCATCACCAATTGGTACGGTGATTGGGTCGCTGCCGTCAGTCTTAATCGTGACGGTGTCGCCAGGTTCACCCGTCCCACTCACTGGCACATTGCCATTTTCAGGGGCGCCAACGTCAAGCGTTGGCTTAGCTGGTTTGTTGTATGGTACTTCGTCAGTTGCGGGCAGGCTGTCGCCACCCGGCGTCGTCTGCGTGGTGGTAATCTTGGTGCCACTTGGTGCGTCGGTTTCCGGAATTTCAGTTTCAAAATTCCCTTCACCGTCGGCCGTCGTGGTCACTGGGTCGCCGCCTTCAGGGGTAATCGTTACGGTGGCGTTTGGTTCACCAGTCCCAGTGACCTTCACGTTGCCGTCAGTTGGTGCATCAACGGTAACTGCTGGCTCACCAGGCACTGGTGTCTTCACGGTGTCAGTTGCGGGATCGCTGTCGCCGCCCTTACCATGCTCAACCGCGGTGACTGTGGTGCCTGGTGCAGTTTCGCCTTCAGGCACCTGGGCCTTAAACGTGCCATCACTGCCAACCGGCACGGTAATTGGATCGCCGCCATCTGGCGTAATTGTCACGGTGTCGCCAGGTGTGCCGCCCACGCCGGTCACAGGAATGTTGCCGTCAACAGGTGCACCGACGTCAATCGTTGGGGTGCTTGGTTTGTTGTAAGGCACTTCATCCGTTGCGGGATCACTATCACCGCCGCCCGTTGTCTGAATCGTTGTGACCTTAGTGCCACTTGGTGCTTCGCTTTCAGGAATGTCAGTTGCAAATTTACCATTCTCATCAGCGGTCGTGGTCACTGGTGTGCCGCCCTCAGGCGTGACCGTGACGGTCGCATTTGGTTCACCGGTCCCGGTCACGTGCACTTGACCCTCAGCTGGGGTACTAAGATCAACTTCAGGTGCATCCGGTTGCGCTTCCGGAACGGTCTTGGTCGCAGGGTCACTGTCGCCGCCCTTACCATGTTCAACCGCGGTAATATCGCTACCTGGCTTTGCTTCGCCTTCCGGAACTTGCGCCTTAAACTTACCGTCACTGCCAACTGGGACGGTGATTGGGTCACCACTGGCAGGTGTAATCGTCACGGTGTCACCAGGCGTACCGCCCACGCCGGTTACAGGAACGTTGCCGTCATCGGCCGGACCAACGTCAATCTTTGGCTGTGCCGGTTTGTTGTAAGGCACTTCATCCGTTGCCGGGTCGCTCTCGCCACCAGGCGTTGTCTGCGTGGTTGTCACCTCAGTACCGCTTGGTGCTTCGCTTTCAGGAATCTCAGTTGCAAAATTCCCATCGCCGTCAGCCGTCGTGGTAACTGGGGTACCACCTGCAGGTGTTACCGTGATGATGGCGTTTGGTTCGCCCTTCCCAGTGACTGGAATTTGACCATTTGTTGGTGTGCCCAGGTCAACGCTCGGAACATCAGGCTTACCTTCCGGCACCGTCTTTGTGACTGGGTCACTGTCGCCGCCCTTACCGTGTTCAACGACGGTAATGTCGTCACCCGTCTTGGCCTCATTGGCAGGAATCTGCGCCTTGAACTGACCGTCATCGCCAATTGGAACGATGATTGGATCGCCGTTTTCAGGTGTGATGGTTACAGTGTCACCTGGCTTACCAGAACCGCTGATTGGCACATCTCCGTTTTCTGGCTTACCAACATCCACCAGCGGGTCACCCGGTTTGGTGTATGGGACCACCACTTCGTTTGCCGGGCTTGGGCCACCAGACGTTGTCTGAATCGTGCTGATTTCGGCCCCTTCAGGCGCATCACTCACTGGCACGTTCGCGTTAAACTTACCGTCCTCACCTGCCGTCGTGGTTACCGGCGTACCCGGCTTGCCGTCAACGCTTGGTGTGATGGTAATTTCGGCACCAGGTTCCGCTGTCCCGCTAACTGGCTGATCAGTGGCTGTTGGGGTACCAAGTGTCACATCTGGTTTATCCGGCGTTGCGTATGGTACCGTCAGTGTTGCAGGGTCACTGTCCCCACCCTTGGTCGTCTGAATCACATTAATTGTGCTGTTTTCTGGTGCCGCACTTTCCGGAACCAGCGCGGTGAACGCGCCATTGTCATCGGCGGTTGTTGTAATTGGTGAGCCGTTCGCTGGTGTCAGCGTGACTTTTGCGCCGGGTTCAGCGTTACCAGTGACAGTGATGACACCGTTGACCGGTTTGCTGATTGTCGGCGTGAGTTTACCTGGTTTGTCGTATGGTACCTGGGCAATTGCTGAAGGCGGGCTCTGCAGTTCATGTAGCGTCTGAGTCGCCGTCAGGTCGGTACCGGCCGGTGCATCGGTAAGTGGCACGGAAACCAGGTAGTGGCCATTTTCATCAACTGTGCCGCTGCCTACGGTCTTGCCGCTAGGATCAGTAATTGTGATGGCCGCGCCTGGTTCCCCGCTCCCACTAACGGTGGTGTTGGTGCCACCGGGTATACGCGCAGCGCCGATGGTTGGTGCATCTGGTGCGGTGTACGGAATTTGTGCATCTTCAGGATTACTCTTCCCACCGGGGGTTTCCTGAATCACTTGAATCGAATCACCCTGTGGCGCTTTGTCATACGGCACGTCAATGCTGTACTGGCCATTGCCATTAGCTGTCCCAGTACCAACAACTGTGCCCTTATCAGTAAGGGTGACGGTCGCATTCGGTTCTGCGGTACCCGTTACAGTCGTGCCGCTGCCATCCGTGTTGGCAGTCGGGTGAACTGTCGGCTGACCTGGTTGGGCAAATGGAATTGCAACCTCCTTCCCCTTACTTTCTTTACTACCGTCAACGTACACGATATAAACGTCAACTTTGTCCCCGTAGGTCGCCTTAGT
Organism: Lacticaseibacillus songhuajiangensis; assembly: GCF_003946025.1. Classification (GTDB taxonomy): domain Bacteria; phylum Bacillota; class Bacilli; order Lactobacillales; family Lactobacillaceae; genus Lacticaseibacillus; species Lacticaseibacillus songhuajiangensis. The sequence goes on from NZ_RHNR01000007.1 coordinate 60,684, forward strand.
CAGTGGAATGCTGATGCTGTAATGACCACTGTCATCCAACATCGCAACCCCGATTTCGGTACCATTTTCCAAACGCACGCTGATGTACGCATCCGAGCTAGTGATAGGATCATCAGGCGCGTATTCCGCGGTCCCATCAACGGTAAACGCACCCGCATCCAACTCATTGGCGTTGTACGTTGTCTGCACTGTTGGGGCGACAAAAGCCGCGAAACTCGGTGCACTACCCATGAACACCGGACCAAGAATAAAGCCCGCGGCAGCTGCCGCCGCGATTACCCACTTTTTCCCGTCCTTATACATCCGGTAACGCCGTTTAACGTCTGTTACCTTTACGTTCGATTTATTGTCGCCAACCCCATATTTCATAACTACCTCCAAGGATATCAACCCAAAATTGTAATTAAAAAACTAGTGGTGCATTTAATTCGAATAACCACTCAACCCATTTTATAAGTGACTATTGAATAATAATCGGTTCCGCCCGACAAGTTGATTATGCACCTTAGCGTTAACTTTGTTGGTTCAATATTTAAAAACTAATCGTTTGATTTTTGCTAATTATAACTATATTCATGCATAATTAGCTTGCTTGTTAAAATAACGTATCGTTATTTTAACATTCATAAGTTCAGACTGATTAGAATGCTAATCGATATTACCTTCCATGGTTGGGGCAACGAGCACAATTTCAGCCGTTGGTGCATTTAAATCTGGACGTTCAACCTTGACACTCGTTGCTTTACTAATCCCGGCATCGGTCGTCTGGGTCATTTGGACCACTGAACCAACTGGTACCTTCTTTACATCGAACGTCATGGTGAAGCTCCCGGCATCTGTTGCAATTGCGCTACCAACGCTCTCACCATCAACAGTGAATTCAACTGTCGCGCCGTTTTCAGCGTTCCCAGTAACGGTTGCCACCCCGCGCTTGACTGGCGTGATGATGGCGACCGGTGCGTCTGGCGCTTCCTGCACGGCTAATTCCAAACTTGGGCTCGTCAGTTTGCCACCCTTACCGTCATCAACCGTGGCCGTCACCGTCAGCTTGCTTCCTGCTGGCGCCGCGCCGCGGGTCACAATCGCTTCATAGTCCCCATTGTCATCCGCGGTCACGGTTACCCCGCCACCAGTTGACGTCGTTAAGGTCACTTGTGCATTCGGTGCCGTATCGCCGCTGACCGGGATAAATTGATCATCTGGCAAAATCGTTCCCTTTGGCGTTTGGAAGATGTAGGTGATTTTCTCAGTGCTACCTTGTGGTTCTTCCGGACCAGAATTTAGACCACTGTTGTAGGCAGTAGCATAATTAGCCGTGAACCCATTGATTACGGGTGTTGTCACTGGTACCAGCTGTTCATCTGGCGTCCAAATCGGCGTGCCATCCGCCGCAAAGCTTTCCGTCCAAGTAATCGACTGCGCGTAATCCGCTGGTGTCAGCACACCGGCACCCACATAGTGAACGACGTAATTCGTAACCACACTGCTTGCCACCGCGAGCGTCCCACCGGCTGCTGCCGTCGCCACGTTGTAGCCACCATTTTCGCCAAGTGCCGTCGTTAATTTTGTCAGTCCGGATGCGGTCAGAACAAACGCATTCTGATGTACGCCATCCGTCGGCGTCACGCCGTCTGCAAGTTCAAAATCACCGCTGACAAGTTCAATTGGTGTGCCGTGATTAGTCCCATCCGCGTTGACTGCCTGAACGCTCAAGCTGCCTTGGTAAGTGCTTGGCAAACTTGCCGCTGGGGTATCCAGCGCAATGGTGCCGTTCAGCGTGAGGCCAAGTTCGCCCGGCTGAATGTCCAAATCACCGCCATATGGAATGGCGTCGACGTCGAATTCAGCACTCGGATATGCTTTAGCCACCGCCGCGCTGACCAACGCCTTACCAGCGGCTGTCAGCTGGAAATCACCGGTGTGCACGCGCGCACCGTAGCCGGTCGCCCCTGGCTCCCAGGTGAAGTCACTCACATCTGGCAGCACCACATTCAGCGTTTGCTGACCGGCCGTGACCTTCACAGTCAACTTATTCGCACCGTAGCCCGCGACAATCTGTGACCAGATGCTGTCGCCGGCATGATCCGCTTGCGTTGGTTTTGGCGCCGTGCCATTGTACTTCACAGTCAGCGTGCCGGTAATTGTTGCACTAGCGGTATTGGCCGGAATATCAACGGGGGCAATGACCTGCGTCCCTTGGTCAAGCAGGGTCACGGTCGTGCCGTAGTAGTTCCTTGCTTTGGCAGCCGGAATATTGATTTCGACGGTGCCGTCAGCCTGTGCGTCGAGGGTGCCGAGGACGTTACCAGTCTTCGTGGCCTCATCGGCATCGGCATACCCGCTACCGCTAATTACCCACACGCTATCGCTTGGCTTGGCGCCGGTTCCGGTAACCGTGACACTATCGTTGTTTTCAATGACCGCGGTCCCAGCCAGTTTCTGTGAAGTTGGCGTCGTGGTTGTGGTGCCCGTACCCGTGTCAGTCCCGGTACCTGTCTCAGTACCCGTACTTGGCTCGGACTCACCAGTTTCCGTGATATCCGCACTACCGTCACCATCTTTGTCGGCCAGTTGAATTTTGAGTGGGTAATAATTCTCATCTGGGTTGGCGCCGAAGTCGAATTCAAATATATTGCTGCCTGGATTATTCACCTCGGTATTTGGGACATGAAATCGCATCTGGCCGGTCTGAAAGCAACGTTTGGAGCGTTGCGAATACT
>NZ_RHNR01000070.1 GCF_003946025.1 Lacticaseibacillus songhuajiangensis
ACCGTGATTTCAATCTCTAATTGAGGTCAATCTGACTTGTACCCGTCGCGCAATCGTTAGTCGTACTGTCCCCACTCGGTAACGTGTCGGTCACGGAGCGTAGCCCAAGCGCACCACCACCGGAGTTGCCGACTCCACCGCCTAACGGCGTCATGAAAACACCAAAGAGGCCCAGCGTGACTTCGTCACTGAAACGCTATCGCTGACGGACAGCTTCCGCGACTTCGTAACGTTTTCTTTGTAATTAGGTCCAAAGGCTGATTTTTACCTACGGCACTCATATACAATATAGATATGAATATGAGAAGGAGCTGTTTTGAATGAACAAAAAATTAAGTACCGGCGCCATTACTGGGATTGTGATTACGGCCGTGGTTGTTGTCCTTGCCCTGATGGGCGTTGGCACCTACAACTCCTTGGCGAAGGCAGATCAGAACGTGGACGCCAAGTGGAGCCAGGTTGAGAACGTCATGCAACGGCGCTATGACCTGATTCCAAACCTGGTCAGCGCCGTTAAGGGCAGCATGAAGCAGGAACAGAAGGTCTTCGGTGCTATCGCGGATGCACGGAGCAGTTACACGAAGGCCAACACGACCAAGGAAAAAGCCAACGCGAACGCCAAGTTGAACTCTTCTGTGGGCACACTGATTACTGTGATTAAGGAAGACTACCCAGATCTGAAGAGCAACGCGCAAGTGCAGACACTCATGACGCAGCTTGAAGGCAGCGAAAACCGGATTGCCGTTGAGCGCAAGCGTTACAATGAAGCCGTGGAGAGCTACAACCAGAGCGTTGTGACCTTCCCGAAGAACATGTTTGCGAACGCCATGGGTATGGGCAAGAAGGATTACTTTAAGGCGGACGCCAATGCGGCCAAGGCACCAACTGTAGATTTGGATACCGATAGCGGGAAGTAGGCGATCTTATGCGTCATTTGCGCGCATACCTCATTGCGGCAGCGGCCGCAATTTTGCTTGTTTTGGGCTTCAATTCTGCCTCTGCTAGTGCGGCCAGCATGCCGGCGCAACCAGACGCAGATTACTATGACGGCATTAACCTGCTGGACGATTCGACCAAGTCGCTTGTTGAAAGCAAAAACCGCTATTACCAGTCCACCTCACAGAAACCGCAGGTGGTGCTGGCGGCGATTAAGTCAACCGGTGGCGATGACATCGACAGCTATGCTCCGGACCTCTTCAGCAAGTGGGGCATTGGCCAAAAAGGCAAGGACAACGGGATTCTGATTCTGTACGCGCTCAACAACGGTAAGCGCAACATGCGCATTGAAGTTGGTTACGGCGCTGAGGATTACCTCACGGATTCTGTGTCCGGTCGTATTTTGAATGATAACTTGAGTGGTATTAAATCTAGCAATAAGGCGAAAAATAATGCCGCATTGCGGAAGGTGTTTAAGGCCGTAACCACGATGGTCGATAAACACTACAAATTCAAAGACGCACCCAGCCAGGTCAGCACGGCCGACTACAATCAATATCGCGGCCGCGGCACTCGTGGCAGTAGTTGGTTGAGCCTGATTATCAAAATCGCGGTCATTGCGGTTGTCGTTGTGATTATAATCACGGTATTGCTGGGCAACAATGGCGGCTCCGGACGCGGCGGCAATGGTGGCGGTGGCGGTAGCTTCTGGACCTGGCTGCTGCTGGGCAACTTGCTTGGCGGTGGCGGCCGGTCACGTTACTTCCGCGATGATCCGAATGATTGGAACGACAATGATGACGACGACCCATTTGGCGGCTTCGGTGGCTTTGGTGGGGGCGGCGGCTTCGGCGGCGGTGGCGGTGGTTTCGGCGGTGGCAGCTCCGGTGGTGGGGGTGCCAGCGTCTAAGCGTCATTCGTAGCTTGCTTAGTGTTAATACAATTGCAAAAAGCGCAAATTCTAATGACAGAATTTGCGCTTTTTACGTTTGCGGTAGCCGCGTGGCGGCCGCTTCTGTAGAATTAATACTCTATGCTTATTTAATCAACATGGAGGATTGGGTTATGTACATTACATTCACGATTGTTGCAATTTTTGCTTTAATCATTGCATTTATCAGCGCAGCATTTAGCACGAAGAACTCACGAACAATTATTGGTGTGAGTTTATTCATCTTCATCGTGATTCTTGGTATTGGCTCCGCTAGCGGTGCATACGATACAAGCAGTCAAACCGAGGTCGCATCTTCAGCTGACGAAAGTGACGACGAATCAGACGATGATTCCGATTACTACGACGACTCGGAAGAAGACACTGACTACACCGACGAGTCGTCTGATACGACCAGCGATGAAGACGATACGCTTGACGAAGATACTGACGACACTGAGGAAGCCGACACCACGTCTGCATCTAGTAGTTCGGTTGTCGCTTCTAGCTCAAGTAGTTACTCGGCACCGGCAGCGTCTAGTAGCAGCTACCGCGCACCGAGTGCCAGTTCTAGCTCGCGCGTGACTAACGGCTACCGCACTGGTGGTGGTCGCTCATACGACTACAAGCCGGTACCACAAACGGGACAGTCAGAGACGGTCTACGTGAGTGCCCGCATTCCGGGACGTTACCACAAGAATCCCAATTGTCGCGGACTGCAGCGCTACGGTGCCGCACAAGCCGTAAGCCTAGCTCGTGCACAACAAATGGGCTACAGCTACTTTTGCGCATATGAGCGCTACGGCAACTAAACCAAAGCAGACAAAAAGAGGACCTCAGCCCAAGCGGCCGAAGTCCTTTTTTGTTACACATCGAGTTGCATGGCGATGCGCTTGGCAAAAGTTTGCAGGTGCGGTCGGGCGTTCTTGCGTCCGTGTTCCAGCAGGAGTAGGATGCCCGTGATGAGTAAACCGATGCCGCTAAGATTAAGCGGAAGGAAGAAAACAATCATCACGCCACCCGCAACGAGTGGTGATTCTAGGATGGCGCTCCCCATGCTGATGGCGACAACGCCAATCAGGAAAATGGGGTCGACTTGCGGCAAGAATTGGCTGATGGCAATACCCTGAATGGTGCTGGCAAAAAGTACGGGGAAGATGTCACCGCCGAGCCAGCCGGTATTTAGGCAGATGGTTAACAGTGCGAGCTTGAGTGCGGACCGCAGGAACAGGAACCCCGCCGACTTACCTTGCCAGGATCCGGCGAGCAGTACGAAGTTGTGCATGCCGGAGAACATGAGTTTGGGGAAGAAGAGGCTGACTAGGTAAATCGCGATACCGCCGATAATCAGCAATCCCCAAGTGCGCGTTACCCGGCCGAGCAGAATTTTGCGCAGACCGACCATGAGCAGACGGTAGATGTTGCCCAATAAGTATGCGCCAGCCATGAGTGGCAGCAACCAGAGCAGGTCGCGACCTTGCCAGAATGAGGTGCCGATCCGGACGATGACGGACGGCTCGCCGCCCCATTTACAAGTTAAGTAGAAGGCGAGGCAGCCCGTCAGGAAGAACGTGACCAGTTGCGGTGTCCAGAAGCCGCCTTTTTCCGCCGCTGGTCGGCGCTCAAGAAAGCGGTGCGGGGTCAGCAGAATGCGCAGGCGTTCGTCGCGCGGGGCGGTGAGGATATATTGGTAATGGCGTTCTAGGTAGCGCAATTTTTCGCTCAGCCAAATGCCGTAGAGCACCGTGGAACTGACCAGTGTGGCTTCGGGACCCAGGCTCGTTCCGCTCGTCAACATGATGGCGGGCACCACCATCTGCAGAAGGACGTAACGGTAGCTTGAATGGCCGGTATTGGCAAGATCGGCGCGAATGCGGCCGAGGCTCTTCGGCAGCTGGCCCGTAGTACGCTGGGTGGCAAAAATCAGCAGACCGACGAGCAATAACCAAACGGCGTTGAAGATCGGCCGAAAAGTGTTACCCGGCCACACCAGTTCAATGAGCCAGCCCTGCAATAGGTAGAAGCCGCCGGTGATGCTGCCGAGAATGAGACTCGCGATGATGCCGTATGTGAGCAGAAACAGTTGCTTGCTGCGGTTACCCATGATACCTCCTGTACGTATTAAATGATGACGAATTTCCATTTTTTAGGCAGTGCAGCTACAAGCATAAGGTGTATTTGCAAAATCCGTCAAGTTTATCGGCATCTTTCTGAAAATATGCTAACGGTAGCGGCGGATTTTGGTGAGACGCACGGCATTAATGTACCGACAATCATCTGAATTTGTACCAGAATTCCGGACAAAATATCCCGCCGAACCTGGCTCGTTCCCGTATAATGAAGCCATAATGCAAAATCTGTGAGTGGGTGGAATAAATGGAATTTGATTACGAACATCAGGCGAGTTGGCCGCATGCACAAGCGCCCTGGGAATCACCGGTGGCGCTGGATACAGCGGCGACGCTCAGTTATTGGCAGCAGCCGCATTTTGCAATGCGCGGCTTCGAGTTGCAGCTGAGTGATAAAACGGCAACTCTAAGTGGTGATGGCAGTGTGCTGCTTGATGGCCGCGAGGCGCAGTTCCAGCAGTTGCACTTTCATTGCGGCGGGGAACACGTCATTGACGGTGTGCGGGCACCTTTTGAAGCCCATTTCGTTCACCAGTATGCCGATGGCGAGAATGCCGTGGTGGCCGTGCCCATGAGTATTGGCGCAGCGAACCCGACTTTTGCCGAGATTCTGACGGCCATTGGCACCGGCGACACCGCCTACCCGATTTCGCTGGCACCGCTCTTGCCGGACAGCGATTACTTGCACTATTGGGGATCGCTGACCACGCCGCCTGTGCAGGAGGGGGTGGCTTGGTACGTGGCGTTGGGTAAGGTGACGATGAGTGCCGAGCAGCTTAGTACGTACCAGCATTATTTCCCGGGTGATAACCACCGCGACTTGCAGCCACTAGCCGGTCGCCCGGTACTGCGCATGCGGGCAAAATAAAAAGACTCCCGAATGGGAATCTTCATGAATTGCGATTAACGCTTGCGCCACGGAATGGTGACGAGCAGGACGACGAGGCCTGCTGCCGCCGCGATGAGGTAGTAGCCACTGATGTGGTTAACCACGTCGGCGATGTAGGACTTGATGACGGGTTCGAGTTCCTGCACGTTGCTGCTCAGAGTATCTAAGTTCGGCAACTTGGATGCCAGCTGCGTTGCGACGGCGCCGAGCAAGCCAGCGAGCAAGGCCACCCAACCGATGCCGTGCAGGAAGCGGCCCAAACCGCCAGCGGCGACGAGCATCCAGATTGCGAGGATGACGGCAATGACGACCAGCGGCAGAATTGCAGACTGGACGGTCGTTGCGACGGTTTGGTATTCACTGCGGACACTGAGCGTGGCGTTACTGAGCTGCTTGTTGAAGTAGTCATGCAGGGTGGGCAGAATAGAGCTAGCAATAGCACTACCGACGGTGCTGCTCATGCCGGTGCTACTGCTGATGGCCGACTTGACTTCTTTATCCATGGTGGTGAAGTCAATCTGCGCGGACGTGTTGTTGTAGATGCTACTAATGGTCGCAGTGGTCAGCGCCTTGGTTGTGTCCGCACTAATGGTGCGGGACACGAGGGTGCTGGCGCCGGGGATGTCAGTGAGACTGCTACCAGCAGCCTTTTGCACCTGCGTCTCGATGGCCGTGAGGTTTTCACCGGTGGTTAACGTTTGGGTTGTGTAGTTTTCGTTCAGCGCCGTCGCCTTCAGACCGGCGATGCCGATACCGATAATGGCGACAATGGTCAGCATGAAGGCGGCAAAGCGCCGCTGACCCGGATGGCCGCTGCGGCCGGCCGGTTGCCGCTTCGTGATGCGACCCGTTGACCGGGCGCGGCGTGATTGTGTAGTGGGCATTAATATATCTCCTTAAACACCAAGTTAGCCTAATCATAGCACAGCCGGCATTAACAAAGGCGAACCGGTAGTTGGCATAAGCAAAATTTTAGTTCCAAGAAAAGGGGTATTGGCATGCATTCGATGGCGAGCGGGAAGCCGCTTAAACTCATTATTCTGTTCACGATTCCGTTGTTAATTGGGAACGTGTTCCAGCAACTCTATAGTTTCATGGACGCGCTCTTCGTGGGCCGCTTCATCGGGGTGAACGCGCTGGCGTCTGTCGGGGCGACTGGGAGCCTCACCTTTCTTGTCATCGGGTTTGCACAGGGGACTAGCTCCGGTTTAGCAATCCCAACGGCGCAGGCATTCGGTGCGCGGGACATGAAGGGGGGCAAGCGCTCTTTTGCTGCTAGTATCTGGATTTCGCTGGTGCTCACATTAATCATCACGGTATTGGCGGTGCTCGGCACAATGCCGCTACTGCGCATCATGCAGACCCCGGCTAGTATCATTAACGGATCCGCGGCCTTCGTGCGGGTCATCTTCCTGGGTTTTGGCGCGGCAATGGCCTTTAACATGTTGAGTAACCAGATTCGGGCGCTCGGGGATTCGCGCACGCCGCTGATTTTCCTCATCATCGCGTGCATCGTGAACATCGCGCTCGACTTTCTATTTATTCTGCACCTGCACATGGGCGTTGCCGGTGCCGGGTGGGCAACCGTCACGGCGCAGGTCTTCAGCTCCATCTGCTGTGTGTGGTACATCTACCGCCATATTCCGGAACTGCAGGTACGCCGCAAGGACATGCACATCGACATGAAGGAAATCACCTTGCAGCTGAAACTCGGTCTGCCGATGGGTTTCCAGATGTCCATCATCGCCATTGGGGCGGTCATTATCCAGGTCATGCTCAACACCCTGGGAACAACGGCCGTCGCAGCATACACCGCGGCTGGGCGCATCGACCAACTGGCGACGATGCCGGCCTCCAGTTTTGGGGTCACTATGGCCACCTACTGCGCGCAAAATTTGGGTGCTCGGCAATTCGGCCGTATCCGCAAGGGAATTAAGCAGACGCTGTGGCTCAACTGCAGCATTTCCGCCGTGCTTGGCGCGCTGATCATCCTCTTCGGTAAGCCGCTCGTGAACATCTTCATCGGCCCGAACCAGCCGGCCGTTACCAACCTGGCGCAAACCTACTTCCACTTTAACTCCAGCATGTACTGGTTCCTGGCTATCCTGTTTACGGTGCGTTACGCACTGCAGGGGCTGGGCCAGACGATGGTGCCGACGCTGGCTGGAATCTTCGAACTAATCATGCGGATTGTGACCGGGCTTGGGCTGGTGCCACTGCTTGGCTTCATGGGCGCATCGATGGCCAACCCGCTTGCGTGGATCGGTTCCGTTTCCGTGTTGATTGCCAGTTACGTCCGTACCATGAAGAAGCTGAAGCAGCGCGAAGCCGATGCTCTTGGTCAAGGAACGCCGCAATAATGCTGTCCGTCAGCGTAAGTCCGTGCCCGCAAGGGTGCGACCTGCACTTTAAGCTGTTTTCATACCGCCGCAAGGCGGTGGGGTCGGCAACTCCGGTGGTGGTGCGCTTGGGCTACGCTCCGGGAACTACGTCGGGCGGGGACCGCTTCAGCCCGCTATCGCGGTCTTCCGCTGGCGGAGTTGACGCAAGAGCAGCGTCAACTCCGCGCTCCCGAGATGATTGTGTGAAGCCACGACGGCAAATACGGCCGTCCTGTCTCCAAACAATCAT
>NZ_RHNR01000071.1 GCF_003946025.1 Lacticaseibacillus songhuajiangensis
TGAAACACCAAAGCAGCGCAGTCCCGTGTGAATCATGGGATTGCGCTGCTTTTTTGAAATTCTATGAATAATCCAGGTTTAATTCAAATCTTTATTAAAAAATATTTCATCTTATTTAACAAGAAACCATATTTATATAACAACATAAAATACACTAAGTTATTTTATTGAACATATATCGTACTTTATCTATCCGACTATTTGGACGACGGGGCTGGCAAACAGGTTCACCGGTAGTAACATGGTACCCTTTTAACTCTGTTAAACAAACACTACGTCCATTTGTAAAGAAAGTTAAATCACTACGATATTCTTGAATACACCGAGCAGGGATTTCTCCACTAAGAATGACCTCATTATTTTTCAATTGAGTGTCTACGATGTTCGCACAATATTTAGGAGCATCGTTGTATGCTCGTGAAAGATATTCCTGTGGCGCATAAATTTTAAAACTAAGATATGGCTCTAACAATTCTGTTCCAGCTTTTTTTAAGACTTGTTCCAATACAATAGGAGCAAGCATCCGAAAATCTGCTGGGGTACTAACAGGGCTATAGTATAAGCCATACTTAAAACAGATTTTACAATCCGTCACATTCCAACCATATAATCCTTGTTCGCAACCATAGCGTATCCCTTCCATAACTGCATTTTGAAATGATTGATTTAAGTATCCAAGAGAAACCGAGCTCTCATACTGCATTCCACTTCCCAACGGAAGCGGTGATACAGATAAACCAATGGAAGCCCAGAAAGGATTTGGCGGCACTTCGATGTGAATGGTATATTCTGCATTTTTTAACGGTCTCTCCATATAAATGACTGTAGGCTCTTTTAGTTCTATCTCCACATGATACTTTTCTTGCAACAGTGCACTAATCACTTCCATTTGTACTTTCCCTAAGAAAGAAAGTATAATTTCATGTGTCGTAGAATCCACGTAATATCGTAGAAGCGGATCACTATCTGAGATTTCCAAAAGGGCATCAAGCAACATTTCTCTCTGTTCAGGTTTACTCGGTTCAACAGTTGTTTGTAGTAGAGGGTGCGGATTTTCAATCTTTTTTCTCTGTGGCAATAGTTTTGTATCTCCAAGAACACTATTTAACTTCAAAAACTCATTTTGCAAAATAACAATTTCTCCAGAATAAGCTCTATCAATCTTACATAATTCACCATTTATTGAAGTATACATTTCTGTAACTTTTATTTTTTCTTTTTCTGATACTCTAACCGAATCTCGTAAATGTAGTACTCCACTATAAAGGCGTATATATGCAAGACGTTGTCTTTTTTTTGTATATTCAATTTTGAAAACATTTCCGCAAAGTTCAGACGGACCTCGATGTGTTGATGAATAAAATTTATTCGTAATCACTTCTATAAGGTTATCAATCCCTATATTGTTTTTTGCACTTCCGTGATAAACAGGGAACAGGGAACAATTATGAAATCTTATGCTTTCCTCTTGTTCGAGTTCCAATGCTTCTAATGATTTACCGGACATATATTTCTCTAAAAGGTCATCGTTTCCCTCTATTACCGTATCCCATTGTTCAGATTCGGTAAAGTTCGTCACACACATATTAGGATACAGTTCTACCTTCTGTTTGATTACAATTTCGGCAGAAAGTTTCTCTTTAATATCCTGATAAACCGTTGATAAATCAATTCCATTTTGGTCAATCTTATTGATAAAAAAGATTGTGGGAATCCCCATTTTCCTAAGTGCATGAAATAATATACGAGTTTGTGCTTGTACGCCATCTTTTGCAGAAATCAGTAGAATTGCCCCATCTAAAACTGATAATGAACGATATACTTCTGCTAAGAAATCCATATGTCCTGGCGTGTCTATGATGTTCACCTTCGTATTTTCCCACTGAAAAGAGGTTATTCCTGTCTGAATTGTAATTCCTCTCTGACGTTCTAAAAGCGTATTATCCGTCCTCGTTGTACCTTTGTCCACGCTTCCTAATTCTGTAATCGCTCCACTGTTATATAATAAGCTTTCTGTTAAGGTAGTTTTTCCTGCATCAACATGAGCTAAAACTCCAATATTAATAATTTTCATGTGATTTTCCTCCATTCAAAAACCCAAAAGGGCATAAAAATCCCAGTGATAAATACTTTTATCACTGGGATTTTTATGCATAACCATAGGTATACAAAGCATACAGATATTCTCTGGATACTTTAGAATCACATGATAAAGGTATTCTTAAACTGGGTACAAAAAACTAAGCCCTCCTAAAAAAGGACATCTAATTATTTGTTCCCGCTATCAAATTGACAGTTTATTTAAGAATACCTTGCCGCATATTTATTAACTCCTTTTAAATAGTCGCTTAAATAATAGCACGTAAGAGCATATTTGTAAAGGAATCTCCAATTTTTTATCAAAAAGAGTACATGATTACAAAGTATCTGTAATCATGTACCAATATTTGTTATTTTACAATCTTCCAATTACTCCCGTTCTTTTCAAGTACCAAATCAAATTGAGATACCTGCGTTGCTTTGGTCTGCTGGTCGATATACTCCACTGTCAGCGATACCGTGACTTGATTATCCTTACGATTGTGAATAGGATTTACCAGTTCTTGAAAGATGTACTCTTTTCCGATTGGTTTTAATATCCCGTCATTCACATAGTAGGAAAGTTCACTGGCTGTCGCTGTAGGATAGAGCTTGAAGAACGTCGTTAAAAACTCATTGATTTCATTGGTTGTAATGGAATCAACCGTCCCCTCACTTTCAATGGCTTTTGGTTTATAACTTGATTTCTTAGGTATGTTGGTAATGGTCGGATTCTTAACCAGTACCATATTTCCAGAACCATCTACATAGACACTCACTATATAAGCAGAGTGGACGGTCTTTGTATTTTCTCCCTCTGTAATGAGCTGGTCTACACTGTAGGTTACATTAAACTCATTGTCGCCAGTTGGCTCTACCGTCCATATCTGAAATCCTCTTACAGAAGACGATACAGGAATATCTTTGCGTACTGTATCAACATTGAGAGCTTGAAGTTCATCTGTCAGATAGCCTTTTAGACTTTCCATTCGATTATCAATGGACTTATCGGATTGCTCCCATGAATAGTAGACTTTCGCAAAGTTCTCTACAAAATTTTCTACATGATGAGTATCAACGTATTCCTTTTCTATGATAGTTGTTTCGTGAATAGTATGAGTATCTATAGCTGTAAAGTGCTTGAATATCGCAAAGCTGAAACTAAGCCCTAAAAGTACCCACAAGGCAATCACAACCTTTTTATGAGGATTGACCTTATAGACACGAGGTTTCTTTTCCTTTGGTATCTGTTTTTCTTTATTCTGATTTTTTCTAAATTTCATCATTAAATCTTCCTTTCTCATTGTTTGATTCGTCCTGCTCCCACTAAATGCTGTTGCCAGTAGGGGCTTGTTAAGTCGGCATAACCGATTGGGTCGCCTGCATGAAACATACGGTTATTGCCAAGGTATATCCCAACATGAGTAATATAAGAGCCAGCGTTATAGGTAGAATGAAAGAAAACCAAATCGCCAGCTTGTGCTTCCGATAGTGGGATATGCTGGGTCACATCATATTGCTGTTGTGCGGTTCGTGGTAAGTTAATTCCAGCTTTTCCATACGTCCATTGTGTCAGTCCGCTACAATCAAAAGAAGTAGTCGGGGAAGCTCCACCGTAAACGTATCGCCAGCCCTCATATTTCAGTGCTTCGTCCATGATGGCTTGTACCGTATCATCATCAAACTCTGTTGTGACAAGATACTGCGTTACCAGTTGCACATAAAACATATTGCCATAGTTGTATCGCCAGCCCCCATTGATAGGTATGGCTATGGGATTGGGGTAAGACACTTTTTCGCCACCTGAATACTCTTTTGAGAAACTTTGAGCCAGTTCAAAGGTATATTTATTTCCACGATTAGCCACATACCCTAAGAAACCACCACCATAATTGTAGGACTGGATAACCGATTCTAAATCTACACTGAGCCTTTCGCTACTGGCTAATAATTCACTGAAATACTTCACACCTTGCTTAATGGATTCTTCTGTACTCAATGAATTAGGTGGAAGACCGAGGGATTCCGAGGACTGCATAACATCTTCCGCAGTACCGCCCGATTCCACCTGTATAATCGCAAGAAGTATGTTGACATATTCTTCAACGCCATATTCTTTGGCATATTTTTCTACCATAGGCTTATGAGCCAGCACTTCTGCGGAAACATTCACACCTCCATAATGAATATTGGAAATTCCGCTGTCCTGTTCATCTGAAAATAAAATGGCAACAAACAGAAGCAGTGAGAAGACCATCAAGAATAATCCAGAACCACCAATCACTAAAGTTTTCAACTTCATGGTTTCTTACCGACTTTCTTAATGGTGGCGGTTTTGATTGGTGGTCTACTTCTTGTATTTTGTAGTGGTACTCTTTGAACAGTAGACGGACGTTCTTTTGTGATTGGACGTTGTGAAGTTCTATCTGCTGTAGTGGTTGAAGTTGCTGGCTTTTGAACGGTTTTTTCTTGAACGGTATTGCCTTGGCGTTCCACTTTTGGACTTGAAAAATCGGACTTAACTGCTGGACGCTCTTGTTTGGCTTGTTGAGATTCCTTATATGAAGTCTGAATATTAGACTGTTTTGAGGTCTGTTCATCATGATATTGTTCTTGTCTTGTAGTCGGTCTTTCATGAACAGAAGAAGCAGGCTGTTTTTTCTGTTTGACCTGTTCCATTTCAGAGCGACGCTTCGCAATGGTTTTTCGCCTTTGTTCCTGCTGTTCCTTGCGTCCACTGGCTCTGTCCGCTTTGGTTTGAGAAATACTACTGGTTAAATCACGGACATTCTCTTTTACTTTGGATTTTCCTTGATATACTGCATATCTTGCATTGGTCGGCAAATCTTTAACCTGTTCTTTCAAACCACTAGCAGTGTCTACCATTCTGTCTTTGGTATCAGCTACTGTACCGATGGTTTGACCGATACGTTTTCCAAGTGTTGATTTTTCCTTTCCGTCTGGTCGGGAGTGATCTGCTTGTGTCCTTGCAGAACTCCCCGAACCCGACTGTCCTTTTTTACCTGTAACAATGGCAGACCCAGCCCCTAGAGTAGTCATGGAACGTCCAAGTTTCCGCTGTAGACGGTGCATGTGAGCGTGCATAAGCATACGAGGTTTTCTCATCACACGACTTCCCACACTTTGAGAATCGTTACTCTGTAGAGAAAACATACTCATTAAATCGCCCAGCTTGAAGTAGATTCCTGCAAAGGTCACAATCTGTAGAAAAGCAATCAAAAAGAACGGATAACCAGCCGATAAGGTATAGAGCATGGTTGAAATACTAAATGCTGTCGTAATAATCAATGTGATTCCAGCTCGTGTCAAAATGGTATTAAAGAGCTTTGTTATGGCTCGTTTTGACATACCATCAAATGATGGAATCATGCTTAAAATAAAGCTCACAGGCAGAAACATAGCATAGATGATAAAAAGTACCTGCGAGAAAATCATGATTCCTGTTAATAGGAATACAAATATGGAAATCCCAATATTGAAGACAAATAGGAAGAAGACTGTACCTAAACGGTTAATGGTCTTTGTAATGGTTAGATTGGTATTGCTTCTGTCTTCAATTTCTTCCGCAACAATTTTTTCTCTGTCTTCGCCATTGTTGGAATCTGGGCTGGTGGAGAGCAGGCTTTCCACACGGTCAATACCGATACTTTCAATGTCTGAACTGTTGTATTGAAGCAGTAGCCACGGTTGCTGAACCTGTATGGAAAACAGGCTATCTCTGATTAAGTCCACGCTGTCCTTGCCTTGACTATCGGAATGGGGCATGACAATCTTCGTGCCAAGTGATAAACTGGCATTACTGATGTCTGATGAAAAGTCATTGATTTTTTTAATGTAGTCGGGAGCGTAGGCAATAAAGGAAGCCGATAGGATAAACACCAGCACAAAATTCATAATGGCATGAATTGCCTTTGTGGTTTCTCTCTTTATCAGTCCCGTATAGGCAACATAAACCCCAAGAACCAAAATCAAGAGTAAGAGGAATCCAACATAGAAACCCTCTGTTGAAAATCCGTTTGCACTCACACCAGCTAAGGTCTGCATATTCTTACCAATGGAATCTGCTGTAGCGGAAATGAAGTCTAAGGAATAGGCTTCCTGTACTAAGTAACCTGTCGCATTGGAAACATACAAACTGATTGTCCAAATAAAATTGGTAATGGCATATAGTCCATACATGACCTGTTTTCCAATCCCGTCCGACCAGTTCCACGGAAGCCAGCCCCAGCTATTATCCACATAAAAATCCAGTTGATAGTTTTCAAGTGGGTATCGGCTGTATTCATTTGCCACATTGACCGTATCATCTACCAAGCCCGCAGCTTGAACCACCGTTCCCAGCATGGCTAAAAGAAAAATGGCAATCACAAGTGTGAAAGCCACTGTCATTGCCACTTTACCTAGACGTTTCAGCGTCCAGTTTGATTTTATTCTGTTTACTATTGATGGTTTCACATTTACACCTCTTTTCGCACAGGTGGTCTGGTATCAAAGGCATGGAGCAGTTCTTCAAATACAGGGTGGAACTGTATCACACCGACACGACCATATAAATCACTGATAAGGCATTGCCCGTTTTCCAAATCACGCAATCGCTTCTGATTGTTTTCGTCCTCTGGGTCTACACCAAAAAAGGCTAAGGTCTTTTTAATCTCGTTAAGGTCAGTGGAACGAAATGCAAATTTTAAGCCGAGGTTATTTTTCAGTTTTTCATCTAAGAGGTCGTCTGTATTTTGGGTCACGAAATATACCCCAGCGTTCATAGCACGACCAGCCCGAACCAGCTTCATAGATAGTGTTTTTCCTTGTGCTACCTGTAAAAAGCTCCATGCTTCGTCTAAATCTACAATCTTGAAAATGCTTCGGTCTGTATGGATAAAGTCTAAAGCAAAGGTACTAATGACAATCAGCATAGCAACGGATAAAAGCTCCATAGTGGTATATTCCTCAAAGGAAGTTTCCTTGTCGGGAAGTACCAAGTCCGCAACCTGTATAATGTTCAGTTGTTTTTCTAAGCTGATAGACTGCTCCACATAACCATTACTGAATAATAAATGTGCAAAGTCATAGTCTGTAAAACTTTCGATATGGTCGGCTATACTGGTACTTAGTGGCGTATTCTCAACCCGTAATTCCTCAATCACTTTCATCAACCCTCGTACTTCACTATTGGTTACTGCACGAATGGCTTTTCTAAGGATTGGGAAGCGTTCCCCATCACGAGAGGAAATCCCCGTAAGGAATGTCAGAATATCAATAGCCAGTGATTCAGAATCTTTGGGATTTTTCATAATCACATAAGGGTCAACCTGTATTATTCACCTCGGTATTTGGGACATGAAATCGCATCTGGCCGGTCTGAAAGCAACGTTTGGAGCGTTGCGAATACT
>NZ_RHNR01000072.1 GCF_003946025.1 Lacticaseibacillus songhuajiangensis
AGTATTCGCAACGCTCCAAACGTTGCTTTCAGACCGGCCAGATGCGATTTCATGTCCCAAATACCGAGGTGAATAATCCAGGTAAATTAAGATGTGTCTTCAAACTCAAAAATATTCGCGAATTGCCTACTAGTTGTACGAAACGGCCTGAATCTGATATGTTGGAGTAAAGGGCTGATTGTGATGCTTACTCATCGCTATGAGATCGCTGATGAGCAATGGACCCAGATCGAGTCATTATTTCCACCATAAAGTACAGGTCGTCCAATATTACGAGATAATCGGACCATGTTAAATGCGATTCTGTGGATCAATCGGACTGGTGCGCCTTGGCGTGATTTACCTGCACGATTTGGACCATGAAAGTCGGTTTATACACGGCTTTCCCGCTGGGGCCGCGATGGTGTATTGGAATGTATCTTCCGCGCGCTTCGCTAGGACGCGGATATGGAATACCTGCATATTGATTCGACGGCTGTTATTGCGCATCAGCATAGTGCCGGTGCTAAACAAAGCGGTCCTAAACTTGAAAGCAATAATATTGGTTGTTCCGTTGGTGGTAATTCAACTAAGATACATGCGCTGGTCGATGCATTGGGAAACCCGGTTAAATTTATGTTAACAGAAGGCAATCGTCATGACGGTCCCGTAGCGCTTGAATTATTGAAAACCATTCAGTTGACTGGGGTTAATGTCGTTGCCGATAAAGCATACGGTGGTAAAGCAATTCGAGAATTCATCACGAGCCAAGGCGGAAAGTATACAATCCCACCAAAAGAGAATAATCGAGAACCATGGTCAGTAGACTGGTGGATATATAAAGAAAGACATTCAATTGAGTGTTTCTTTAATCGGCTTAAACATGTTAGACGGGTAGCTACTTGCTACGATAAGACGTCATATGTGTTCCGAACATTTGTTTACGCTGCGTCAATAGTGTTAATGACTAGATAGTTTGAAGACACATCCTAGAAAAATCATTTTGTAATCTCATCATAATATCATGTATGCTTGTGTATAGTAAGTTTGTTGAACTTCAACAAATACAGGAGGAACAAATGTTTTTAGCAATTAGAGAGATTAAAAAAGAAAAACTACGGTACGGCTTGATTCTAACAGTCGTCGTCTTAATCAGTTATTTGATTTTCATTTTAAGTGCCCTGGCGCTCGGGCTGGCAACAGCTAACACCGCAGCGGTGGACAGCTGGCAGTCTAAGTCGTTTGTAATGACCAAAGACGCTAATGGTAATGCCGGACAGTCATTACTGACAACGAAACAGGTTGATCAGTTAAGCGACGACAAAACCGCAACACTTGGCATTACACCAGTTAATATGAAAATTGGCGGAAAACGTGAATCCGCACAATTCGTTGGGATGAATAACGACGAGTACATCGCTAAAAACCTACAATTAACCAAGGGGAACTTGCCAAAGGCAGCTAACGAAGTCGTCCTCGCTGACTCAGTTGATAAGGATATTTACGGTATGGGGGATAAAATTTCGATTGGGTTATCTGATACGAAATATAAAATCGTGGGTTATGCGAAAAATGCCACGTATAACACCGCACCTGTTATTTATGGCGAGTTAGCGCAATGGCGTATCATTAAGGGCGTGTCAGATCAATTCCAGGGTAGCGTCGTTGCTTCAAAAACGTCACAATCTGTCGATGATAAAGCATTAAAGACTTATTCATACCAAGCCTTTATCAATAAATTGCCAGGTTATACACCGCAAAAAGCGACGTTTGGTCTCATGATTGGATTCCTGATTGTCATTTCATTGATTGTGATTACCATCTTCCTCTACATTCTAACGGTTCAAAAATTGCCTAACTTGGCAGTTTTGCGTGCACAAGGCATTCCAAATCTTTTTTTGGCCCAAAATACGTTATTTGAGACGTTCTTTATCATGGCAACTGGTATCGTCGTTGGTGCCTTACTATCGGCATTAACTGAATTTGGGATTCCAGATAGCGTACCAATGGCATTTGATTGGGGATTGATGGTACTCATTGCGGTCGGATTGATGGTAACCGGGTTACTGGGTGCAATCATTCCGATTCGTGTGATTAGTAAGATTGATCCGGTATCAGTAATTGGAGGTTAAAAAGATGCGTGAAGAAAAACTAGCCCTTGAACACGTGACGAAACAATTTGGTCAGAAAACCAATTTAGTTACGGCACTAGAAGACGTCAGTTTAGCGTTTAAAGCTGGTGAGGTGTCGCTTATCATTGGGCCTTCAGGATCTGGTAAAAGTACCTTGCTAACCATTTTAGGCGGGTTACAAACACCAACAGACGGCTCAGTTCGTTTGAATGGCCACGATATCAGTGATTTGAGTACCAAAGAAGCCGAAAAAAGACGACTTGAACAAATCGGTTTCGTCTTGCAGGCGTACAATCTTGTGCCATATTTAACCGTAGCAGACCAATTCAAACTTGTTGACCAGGTAAAGCCTAACAATAACCTCAGTCAAGATGGATTTGACAAAATTATTGAAACGCTAGGCATTCAAAAATTATTAAACAAATACCCTGGCGAATTGTCTGGCGGTCAACAACAGCGCGTTGCAATTGCCCGTGCGTTTTATACAGACCCGGCGATCATCCTAGCCGATGAACCTACGGCAGCCTTAGATACGGCACGTGTCAAAGAAGTTGGCCAACTTTTTGCCAATATTGCGCATGACGAGGAAAAAGCAGTCGTCATCGTCACGCACGATGATCGTCTGCGAGAGTTTTCTGATAATGTCTACAAAATTGTCGACGGAAAACTATCTAATACGGACTGATTAACACACTTGCTCTTATGATGAGATTTCGGACTAGTTTTTCTCGTTTGCTAAAATATCATCATAAGGGCAATAGATATTTAGTTATGTTTTTGTCGAGCTTGCATTTGTGATAGTCCGCTTGTAGCAAGGGTTGACGCAGGTCTGCTCCCAATCACCAACCTAGATTTACCCGTCAAGTTACGGCGTCGCATCAAGCGACCAGGATTGCGCCACGCTCGCACTAACAAGCATAAGCTCGGTGAGTCGATTGAGAATCGGCCAAAGGCCGTTGACGACCGTCTAGGAGTCGGCCACTGGGAGGGCGACCTGGTCAAGGGAAAGCGAGTTGAAAGTGACCCAGCACTGATGACGTTGACAGAGCGGTACTCCCGTACTGAGATAATCGTTAAGCTACCTGACTACCACGCTGAGACCTGCCGTCGGGCGCTTCAGGAGACAATCGATTCTTATGGGGCCAGGGAGTTAGATACCATTACGTTCGACAATGGTTCAGAGTTCTCGGCTTTGGCTCGCGTGACTGGCACGAAGATTTACTTTGATCATCCGTACTCACCCTGGGAGCGTGGATCAAATGAGAATGCTAATGGCCTTCTACGTGAGTATTTCCCAAAAGGAAAGTCATTCAAGAACGTAACCCTTGATGAGATCCAGCCAGCACAGTCGGCGTTGAATCATCGCCCAAGGCGCTCACTGGGCTGGTTTCGTCCTTGCGACTATTACCCCAATATGGCATAAGCTATACCACTAACAAGAATTGGTTATAAAGTGTTGCACTTGATTTGACAATTGAGGGAGTAAAAAAACTCGGCATGCCAATTGACATGCCGAGCTGGGGTTAATTTCGATGCATCTTAAACCACGATACCCTTTTCCGTGTGTAGCATCAAGTCTTCTCGTACCTCAACCGTACCGTATCCTGCTGAAAGTTACGCTTTCAGCAGGATTTTGCGAACGTGTGTCTATCACAGACGGCCCGTATATCATTAGTCATGAATCGAATCCTGCAATTTATCCCCAGCCTTATCTATTTCCTTGGCTGCCAAAATTGTACCAGCTACCAGAGCTCCTCCAACCAGCAAAGTGCTGGCTACCATAAATGTAAAAATTGATTTTAAAGCATCCATGCATATGACCTCCAATCAATCTTTAGATCTACCAACAAAGAATGATACAACCGCTACGACAATCACTGCGCCAACTATCGATGGAATCATTGCCATACCAGCAAGTTTAGGACCCCAATGGCCGAGTAGTGCTTCACCAATAGATGATCCGATGAGCCCAGCAATAATATTTGCAATCCAACCCATCGATTTTCCTTTGCTTGTAATAGCGCCAGCAATAGCACCGATTATTGCGCCAACAATTAGTGACCAAATGAAGTGCATGTAAATCCCTCCCATTAAATATATTCTTTGTTACTAATTGTAAGTATACAGGAGTTAAGGCCAAAAAGAAAGCCGAAGATATCTATTCCCTCTTACTACTTACGATAGCTCATTGTGAATTGCGCAGTAAATCGCGAATCTGTGTAAGTAAGAGTTCTTCCTTCGAAACAACAGGAGCATCAGGTTTTTTAGACGGCATAATACGATTAACCGTCTTGACAATAATAAAGACTACAAAAGCAGTGATCAAGAAGTTAATGACGTCGTTAAGAAAGCTGCCATACGTAAATTTTGCGTTCAAAATTGTAAAATATAGCTTACTTAAATCAGCCTTACCTACAAACATAGAAATAATTGGGTTGATCAAGTTTTTGGTCAGGGAAGTTACAACAGCGGTGAACGCACCGCCAATAATGACACCTACAGCAAGATCTAGAACGTTGCCACGCATAATGAAGTCTCTAAATTCTTTAATCATTTTGAATGCCTCCAAATTTTATGTTACGAAAAGAAGTATAGCAGAGTGGGGACGTTCTGAAAATTAAAAATAGCGCCTCATAATGAATTGGCTGGCGTCTGCCTAGCTATTTAGATAATCACCTAGGTTTGAAAATCAGTGCAAATCAGTGACAAGCCCAAAACTAGAAATGCTTTTATACCGATATTTTGAGCACCCGTGGCACTCAATAATAACTCATTCTAGAGGCGAGGCCCATATAACTTGCACGTCATGAAAGACCACAGAGTAGTCACGTGTACCAACCATGTGCATACCAATTAGTACACCCTAGTCCCTATATGGGGCTTATTTTTTTGCAATCAAAAAGCCCGCCGGATGGCAGGCCAATAATACTTTCAATAGCTTATCCTCATCAGAATTAACTGGCATATCTAACGATTCTTACCGTTTCTCTAGGAGCCAAAGTTTATCTTACTATGAGGAGCACATCAGTGTACAAATATAAGCATAAAAAGCGCTACGATTGCGGGACTACCCTGTGTAAATATGATTTTCTTGTTAGCTGTCAGTGATCCAAAAGCGGCAGCAAGCACGACAAAACCCACGAATAAAATCTGAACGTGGTAGGAGGCACCACCACTGAGCCAATATCGAGCATATAACAAGCCTACACCGATAAATCCATTATATAGTCCTTGGTTTGCCATCGATGATTTGGCTTCTTTGGTGGCAAGATATCCTTTTGACAAGTCAAAAGCCTTACGGGCCATTTTTGTTTGGGTGCCAAACATCTCGAGAAGCATTATCAGCAATGCCTCAACGGCGACTAGTAGCACGAACATATCCTTTACAAATAGCATTACCTATTCCCCCTAAAGAAATTCATTAAAATTTAAAATTTATACGATAAAGCATAGTATAACAGACTTCGGAGCGGGAGAACATTTAGCCTGGATTATTCTTAAACACGACAAAATACAGCGCAACCTCATGACTGGCATGAAGTTGCGCTGCTTTGTGTTTTTCACCCACTGGGTGCGGTCTTGTGATATTGTAGAGTCGCTGAAAACCAACAATATGAAGGCCATAACACAATGCTTAGACTACGCGCAACTTCACTTCAATGCAATCCTCATTTATCTGTTATCAACGACGCCGGACAATTATCCAATGATGCTGGAATGATACTACAAATTGAATTTACCAATCGGATCCACCTCAAAAACTTGATTCGTAATACGATTTTCTTTAATGATGAGCGAAAATTTGCCAAGATCTCTTTCGTAGATCTATTTGAATTTACGCTTATGCTCCGGATTGCCGGTTATTGCACTGACTCTGCGGCAAATACTTGGCGTCAGGATCCTGCTATTAGGACTGCTTTAGGTGAGTGTGGTGTGGCCTCTCAAGCTTCTATTTCACGTTTCATCGCAAGCCTGACTCAAGATAATCTGGTTGAAATCCAAAACCTGTTGCTGAAACTGGCTGATGTGGTCCTTAAAGATCCTTCACGCACTGAAATGATCCTTGATATCGACTCCACACACTCGGATACCTTCGGCCATCAAGAACACGCAACCTATAACGGTCATTATTCAGCTAATGGCTATCATCCTCTGCTGGTTTTTGATGATGCCACCGGGCTTTTACTAGGTGCGCAGTTGCGCCCGGGTAACGTCTATACCAGTAGCGATGCTGATACGTTCATCGCCCCGATCCTTGATCATCTTAAAGCCTTACGCCCTGATATGAACATCACAGTCCGCGGTGATTCAGGCTTTGCCAAGCCAGAGTTTTATGCAGCCTGTGCCAAGCGCAGTGTTAAATTTATTGTCCGGCTGAAGAAGAATAACCGCATTAACGAACTCACCACAACGGCAACTCAAGCCACTGAGATGACGACTGATTTTCAAAGTGAAGACCACGAACTGGACTATCAAGTTAAAACTTGGGCGGATAATTATCGCGTGATCGTGCATTCTGAAAGTAAGGCTGAGTCTTTTCTTTGGGACCATCATACTTGGTTGGTCACTAATGATACGAAGATTCCGTGTGAAACATTGATCACCCGCTATCGTCAACGCGGAAGAGTCGAAGATCTGATCAAAGAATTGAAAGCCGGTTTTGCTTTCGACAAGACTGACAGTCACTCGTTTACGATGAACGCTGCTAGGGCCTTGATCAGTGCTGTTGCTTACAACATCGTTCAACTATTCAAACTCATTTTGATACCTTTTGACGCACGAAAGACAATCGCAACCTTGCGCTTTGAATTGCTCCATGTTACGGGTAAGATCACGAATCACGCGCACCGAATCGTCCTACATTTAGCTTCAAGCCAAGTTTTTAGTGGCTTTATAGGCAATGTGTTGAACGATATTTTGCAAATGTGACCAAAGCAACTAAATGGTCGGGCCTGGCCGAAATGTTGAAATACGTTCGGTCTATTTGGCGACGCCGACTCTGAATAAGTTGGCCAAAATCAAGGTGTATTGATTCGGCATGGCGAAGTTAGTGTCGCTATTGAGCCTATGGTTGTATTTCACAAACCTATGAATAAATCAGGTTCATGTTAAGATCCTGTTACAGTTCAACTTTCAGTTTCAAAATACGTCCTACAAACAGTCTGTATATGTTGAGAGCGAAAGTTCTCACAGACCTTCCGGAAGGGTATTGCAACGCATCGCCGCCGTGCGCGGCGTGCAGCGCGAAAGCCGCTAGCGCGAGCGGCGGCGGTCGGCGTTAGCCGACCGCCATCAGCC
>NZ_RHNR01000073.1 GCF_003946025.1 Lacticaseibacillus songhuajiangensis
GTGGTCATGGCGAATTTGGAAAATCTTCTCGCAGTTTTAAGTAGACCAATTTCGATTACTGCCAAAAAGAATAAGACTGCGGTGAAGATTGATTACAAAGTTATCGCGGATTTGCCTGAAAGTTAGGGCTAATTCACCAGCCACTAGATAGGTAATATTTTCTGGAATTGACTCAATTGGTTGAACATATGAGTTAAAGGTACCAACCACTTCATCGGCACGCACCTTTACTCCAGAAATTTGAATAATTTCATCCTCGTATCTGTTCAGTCCTGTGGTCTCTATATCAAACACCACGTAACTATGCAACTTGCGACGTAGCTTGTGCACTACCGGACTCGGTTTATATTCGACGTCAGAAAGCACTGGAATAGGGATTTCACTTGATTCTTCCTCGGATGATTTTTTCATCACTTTACTGTCTGATGAATCATCTGGGATGAACTCCTTCGAACTGCTCGTATTCTTATTTGATGATTTACCAGTTTTTTTTGCTATCAGGAAAATCACTAATATTAATACCGCCGCAATAAGTAAAATCCACCAGAAATATATTGCCAACGCAATAAGCATTACGATAATTGCCGTACCTAGACACCCTGTACCTGATTTTTTCATAATTTATTAACGGTAGAATAACCGCTACCCCCCAATCTTTTTTTTAATACAATCACATTTTACCACCATTTGTTTGCTATTCTCTTGTTGGCCCGTTCGAATCAACAAGCCGTTTCTTAAGTGAAACGGCTTTTCTTTATATTGATATACGGATTAATCAAGTAAATCGGACACCACATCATCCTGATCACTAAAGTTTTGCCCAAACGTTTGGTAAGTGCCTGACGGTGAGGTAACCATTTCCTTAAGTTTTTTTGCTTACTTTACGAGCTTCTCTGCTTTCTTAAGCTTATCACTTGCATTATCTGTTACATCTGCTCTCACACTAGCTAAAGCTTCGTCCATTACGTCATTTCCAGTACTGATATCCTTTGTTAGCGTTGTTTCACTGGCAATCAACTTTACGATTGCCGTGCTGAAGTCTGTGTACTGTTTACCTACGACTGTTGCACCTGCATCATTAAAAATCGCATCATGCCATGTATTTTGAACTTTGTTTGCAAGTTTCTCCGAACCTGCAGCTGAAATATAAGTTCCTGCCTGCATTTTGAAATATGCACTGTTGAATTTCTTATAGCTCTTTGCATCCTTTTTTCCTGTTCATCAATCTGCGCCTGTTCAACTGCCTCTTCGTGCTGTATGGACTTCGCAATTCCAAGAACATCCACCCCCAAGCACACATAAACCAACAAGCAACAAAATTGCAGGGCGCATCATCACAAACGATACAATCGTCAACACAAAACTAACCGATACCACGATTGCTGAAATAATCAGTACTGCTACTAAAAAATTTCCATGCTTATCTCCCTATACTGGTCCCCAAAACAACAGAAAGCCGCTTCAGTTGAGAAGCGGCTTTCTGTCCAAATATCCAACTCAAGTGTAATTCTATCTGATTAGACTAGCCACGCAATGCTAGTTTTATTCCCATTCGGAAGCTTCAGGCTTTTTGCTGGTGATGATCCAACTCAGGACTAAGACGACCACCATGATCGCAGTGACAAAGTAAAAGCCAAGTTGCGCGCCTTTCAGGGTTTGATGCGCGGCATTGGCGTGCGGTGCCATGCGCGCGCCAGTTGCAAGCAACGCTGCCATAATGGCAGTACCGATTGAACCGGAGTACTGTTGCAACGTGTTGTAAGCGGCATTACCATCCCCCATTTGTTGAGGAGCCAACTGCTGCAAACCAAACGTGAGTAAGGTGTTGAACATGAGGGCAAAGCCGACCAAGTAAATCGTGAAAATACCGGTGATCAGCCCGACTGTCAGCCGACTTGCGAGCAGGCTGAAACTTGCAGTGGCAATAACCAACAGCACACTTCCAATGCGAACCAGGTGCTTGATCCCCATTGAATCCATCAACCGCCCAGCAAGCGGCGATACGATTGCGGATACGATACTGCCGACGAGTAACATTGCCCCGGAAGCCATTGAACTGGCCCCCAACGTCAACTGGGCAAAGTTTGGCAACAAGAATGTGAAACCGATTTGACCAAATTGAATTAAGAAATAAATCGTGATGGCCAGGGCGAAAAAGTAATTCTTGAAAATGGTCACTTGAAGGATCGGATGCTCAGATTTTACGGAGCGCAAAATGAATCCGGCAAAAGCGAGCACTGCCACAATCAACGCCACGATGAAGCCAACGCTTGCTGGACCTGCAGTCCCTAAGGTATTAGCTGCCAAGGTCAAGGCAATCAATGCAATAAAAATCAACGCAAACTGATCGATTGCAAACTTGGACTTTTGGACTGCAAATGGTTGTTTCACATTTTTTGCGGCAATCAAGCAAGCGATGACGCCAATTGGCAGCGTGATGATGAAAATCAGCCGCCAAGTGGTGAATTCAACGATTGTGCCACCGTAAGTTGGGCCAAGCGATGGGGCTAAGGCAATCACCATGCCGGCCAACCCGTTGTACATTCCCTGCTTGCGTTGCGGAATCTGGCGCATAATCAAGGCGAACACTAACGGCATGGCACAGCCGGTACCGACCGCTTGAATGATCCGCCCAATCAACATGATCGGCAAATTCGTCGCGACCGCACATAAAATCCCACCAATGGCAAAAGCCGCCCCCGCAGTCAAAATGATACTGCGCGCCGTGAAACGAGATTGAACGTAACCAGCGATGACCATGGTGGCAGCGACTGCGAGCAGGTAAGCGGTGGTGACCCACTGCACCGCGTTCATCGACGTATGAAATTGTTGCATCAAAGTTGGGAACGTGACGTTCATCGACGTTTCAACTAAGACCCCACAAAAAGCCAATGCCGTGGTGCCAAAAATGGCAAATAAGGTCCGTGGTGTGACTTTTAATTGCTCTGTATCCAAATGATAAAACCTCCAATGTTGGTGTCTGTTTTCAAACTGATAATTCCGTGATCAAATCTGGTCAAAACCTAAACGAAAGCAAAAAAAAAGGGCCTTAATGGCCGATACCGAGTCTGCACTCGGGTGAGCAGTAAGCCGGAATGGCGACCAGCTTACTACGATTCTGATTTTTTTATGTCAAATTGACATTCGTTTGTGACTAACCGGTAGTTATTATATCGGATATTTTCAGAAAATGTCAAGTTTATCTTTGTCAACAACACTGCTACCGCGTTGTTTTTGAACGAAAGCGCCATACCAGTAAAAAATTGCCAACAACGCCATAAAAATAATCACAAACACAGTTAATCCCCGGTCACACCCAATCCAACCCACCAAAAAAGACGGCCTGATTTCAAAATCATCAGGCCGTCTTTGTTGTACGGAGCATTTCCTATTTTTAGGTGAATTTAAGCTGTTTCTAGGCCCTTTAGAAAAATCCAAATTGCCTTTAAACCGGCCTTTTTACTGCAAGTTGGGTATCACCATTATTCCCATTCGAGCGTATCTTCAGCGGCGGTAACCCTCGTCATCAATGGCTTTCTATGCCTCAACTGCCGTTTTGGCGGGGAGTTTGGCGGGGCTTAATTGATCGTACTTTACCGCCTGATTCCCCACGAACCGCACCTGATTCTGACCCGCCGTCTTGATCGTGATGTTACCCGCAATCTGCTCGGCGATGTCAGCATCTAGCCCGCCCCACAAGTGTGAGTAGTGCTTCAGCGTAATCTCAGGTGACGAGTGGCCTAAGCGCTTTGACAACACCAGCACCGAGACGTTGAACTCATTGATGAGATACGACGCGTGACTGTGGCGCAGCCCTTTGCCTTCGACCGGGTGCACATGCGCCAACTTGGCGTAGCGGTGGATAATCCGCGAAATCGTGGACTTGGT
Source organism: Lacticaseibacillus songhuajiangensis (assembly GCF_003946025.1). Taxonomy (GTDB): domain Bacteria; phylum Bacillota; class Bacilli; order Lactobacillales; family Lactobacillaceae; genus Lacticaseibacillus; species Lacticaseibacillus songhuajiangensis. The sequence continues at coordinate 3,889 of NZ_RHNR01000073.1, forward strand.
CATCGGCAAGCCGTCATAGGTCATGATGAAATCATCAACCCCACCCAGACCGAAACTCTTCTGCACCTCACGCCAGCGCCGTAGAATTGCCACGGTGTCATCATCGAGCGTCAAGATGCGCTTGCCGCTGTCTGTCTTCGTGTAGTTGTGGCGTTCCCAGTCATGCCGGTTCTTCATCACCAGCATGTGGTCAACGTGTAGCTGCTTCTTGGCGAGATCAACATCCCGCCACCACAGCGCTGTACCTTCGTTGACCCGCACACCAGTCAGGAAGTACAGCCACAACATCACGAAGTTCAGGTGCCCGTAGATATCATCAATGCAGATTTGCGCGATAACTTGTTCAAACTCGGCTTTCGTCCAAAATGGTACGCTGCTTTTGGCCTTGGGGATCGCCTTAACGCGCTTCGACACATTGCTGGACAGATACTGCATCTGCACCGCGTGGTCAAGGGACTTGCGGAAACAGCCGAACACCAATCCAGCATAGCCTTGCGAGTAGCCCGCACCGCCGTCTTTCTCATCTGTGAGCAACCACGTGCGGAAGTTCTGCACGTCGGTGATATCGATGTCACGCAGCAGCAAGTCGCCAAACCGCGCGATACAGATATCAAAGCTGCGATTACGGACGGCGAAGGTGCTTTCCTCCACGTCGGTTTTGTACGCTGGGATATACGAGTCTTTCATGAATTGGCGGTAAGTCATGCGGAAGTTCGTAAACCCATGCGCCTCATGATATTCGCGTTTCACCCGCGTGAGTTCCTTGTTCGCCGCAAACGCGGTGCTGAATGGCATTCCTTGACTGTCCTTCCGCCCTTTCTTGCGGACGCGCTTACCACTCATCTTATCGGTGCCTAACTCGGTTTCATAGTAGAAGTTACCTTTGGCGTCTATGAACACGCCTGGATATTTGGTTTTACTCATTCTCAACAGCTCCATTCATCGGTGATCCGAGAATGGACTCAACGACAGAACGCGGCACGCGCCCTAAGTTTCGGTTGAGATACAAGGGATAACCCTTTTGTACCATCCTTTGTTTCGCTTGTCTAATGATATCGCGCGCAGTATGCTGCTTAAATCCTAATGCCATCAGATCTTGATAGCAGACAAAGCTCTTATCCAATTACGTCACTTCCTTCTCATTGATTGAAGTGAGATAATCAAACCAGATAGGACCCAAATCTTATCTGTGAAGGGTGACTACTTGCTTTGGTCGGCGTAGTCGCTCTCTTTTGATGTCTCACTTGGTTCTGAATCCGTCAAAACGCCATTACAGTGGTGCTGATAGTGATGAATCAAGTCCCAGTGCCGTTGCGTCAGCTTGCCGCCGTCAATAATCGCTTTCAGCTCAGTGGTGCCGTTATATTGATCAATCAGCTGCAGCATCTTCAGCGACGGCGCAACTTGTTTCTTCAGCCAGCGGGTAATGTGCTCGTAACTCAATGGTTCAGGATTGGTTGAGAGCCTCAGCTTGTCGCGATAATTGCCGATGAAAGCATCCCAACGCGGATCTGTCGCCCACTGACTTTTGGCTTTGTGGCTCGGCGTCAAGAAGCGCAGGTAACGGTTGATGATGCCGAACACAACTTTCTCTGGATCATGCTCTGCCAACAGATTCTTAATTGCCGCAGCGGCGCGTTTGCGACGTAATCGGACTTCAAAGCGTGTCCGTATCGGCTGATCTTCAATCGCAATCTCAGGGTGCTTCTGGTGTTGCTCAAAGGCCTTGTCGTAAATACAGAAGTACACCTCACTTTGCGGTGACCCCAGATACAAAGTTCTGCCGGATACCTCCCACTGCTTCGTGCGATTATCTCGGAAGCCGTGAAAACGCGAGGTGAATTCATCGCGGTCACACTTCTCAATCAAGGTCGGCACATCGAGTAAACCATTACGATCATTGATGGCGAGGTCAACCCGCGTGAAGTGACCGTCAAGCGCAATGCACGTCTCCAAGAAGTCGTACCAAGTCCGGTTCTGCTGGCGCAAATAAGATTCAACATAGCGGCAGCCTTGGCCCTTCAGCTCAATCATTGTGCCACTGTCTTCACTTGGATCATAACCGTCTGCAGTCACATCTTGATACGGCGACAACAACACATCGATTTCACCGCACTTGAAGGTCGCACTGTAACCATAGCGTGCGCCTTCCTTGAGATTGAAGTGATTGAGGTTAATCTGGAACAGTTCGGTCACCAGTTCTTCATAGTCATGCGACTTGAAGGTAACGCCCAAGTAATCAATACAGACGTCAATGTTGTTCTGCCCGGTCAGCGACCGCAGCGCCAACGTCAACCGCAATCGCGCTTGCTTGTTAATCGGGCTCTTCCCTGTCAGCAACTGGTTCAAATGCGACCGACTGTAATCAGCCGTCGTCGCTAATTGTCCCTGAGTAATCTTATGCGTACGCATCTCATCATGAAACTGGTTTAGCCAGTCGGTATTCGTCATCCCGCCGACTAAGTTCAAATCTTTCAGCATGTTAGCTCCTTTCGAAGCGACCTGACAACAAAGCCACCTATCTGCCTACGCAAAGTGGCTTGCCACCGGCGCTTTCGTCCTACTTACGTGTATTTTGTCTTTAATATTTGCCCCCCTATTAGAGACCGGGGGCTTGTGGCGGCCGGCTAACGCCGACCGCTGCCGCTCGCGCTAGCGGCTTTCGCGCTGCACGCCGCGCACGGCGGCATACGTTGCAAGACCCTTCCGGAAGGTCTGTGAGAACTTTCGCTCTCACCATATACAGACGGTTTGTAGGACGCGATTTGAAACAGAAACGTTTTTTGTTACACATTCTTAACAATGATTAGTCGGTAACAACTCACAAATCAATAAAAGATCTCCCTTACAATCAAGGAAGATCTTTGAAGTTGATTCAATATAAAACTGATTAAATGTGTTTAACGTCATAGCCTACTCTACCCATACTGACGCTCTTTATATACCTCGTACGTAACCATTTGCAGCAATCGAACATAGCCTTGGATACTCTTGGCGGTGATTATTGAATTGTTCGTAATCGAGTTAAATTTTATTGATAGCGTTGACAGCGAATCTCGCACCTTTCGGATTACCCATCCGGTGTCAGATGCCCGTAACGATCTCAATGACAGGATTGAAATACGAATACTTTCGGCTCTAGTATCTTCTTCCTCCCGGCGAAAAAATTCTTCTGATGAAATTGAATAGCTATCACTCCAAATCGCAGGACTGCTGGAGAAATAACCAAATATTGGTGCTCTATTAATGCTATCAAGAATTGCTTGACTCCAGTCCTGGTCTAATTCACGGAAATTTTGAATTCGAAATAAACTCCTCAATTGTCAAATCAAGCGCAACACTTTTTAACCGATTCTTGTTAGCGGTATAGGTCATGCCATGTTGGGGTAGT
>NZ_RHNR01000074.1 GCF_003946025.1 Lacticaseibacillus songhuajiangensis
CGCGTAGCCCTCAATCGCGGAATCCAAGCGCACCCGCGCCGGAGTTGCCAACCACCGCCTTACGGCGGTATGAAAACTGCTTACAGTGCAAAGCGCACCCTTGCGGGCGCGGACTTACGCTGACGGACAGCGACAGCCCCCTATGCCTTCTTGCGGTCGAGCAAGTTCAGCACGATGCCGAGGATAACGACCACTGCACACGCCAAGTACACGCCGTGTAGCGATTCGAACAGAACGTGGCGCAATGCCGGGACTGCCTGCTGTGGCAACTCGTGTACGGTGTGCGGGTTGATTAACTTGTTCATCATGTTGGTGCTCAGCCCCGCCTTTCCCGTGGTGCCAGCGGCAACCTGCACGTTGAAGATGAGGCCAAACACGGCAACCATCACGGTCTGCCCAAGTGTCCGGCTCAGGGTGTTGAAGCTCGTTGCCACCCCAATTTTGTCCTGCCCCACGGCCGCTTGTGAGCTAACCGTTGTTGTCGTGATGGCAATCCCGAAGCCGCTCCCCAAAATGGCGGAGAACAGCAGGAAGAAGGCAAACGGTGTCGACGCGGGCACACTCGCCAGGATAAAGATGCCGACGGTGATAATCCCCAGGGCCACCATCAAAACTCGCTGCGGACGCATTTTGACAATCATACGGCCTGCCACGAAGGAGCCCAGTACCCACATCAGGCTGCTTGGCGTCACCGCGAAGCCACCCATGGAAGCGTCGAGGCCGAGAATACCCTGCATCCACATTGGCATGTAGACTTCATGGCCCATGACGATGCCGGACACCAGCGCAGCCAGCACGTTTTGAATCGTGAACGTGCGCGACTTAAACAGCTCGAGGCTGATGACGGGATCCACTGCCCGCTTTTCCTGGCGAATGAACAAGAAGAGTGTCACCACTGCCAGCGCAACCAGCAACAGCGCGTACACGATGCCATTGGCACCATCCAGCATCTGGAAGCCAGTCAACATGAAGAGCAAGGTTAATGCCAGCCAAACCGTCCCCATGATATCCACAGGCTTCTTTTCAGCGACGTGCTTTTCCTGGAAGAAAATGTAGGTCAAGAGCATCGTGACCAGCCCAATCGGCACGTTCAGAATGAACACCCAGTGCCAGGACAATTTGTCGACGATAAAGCCCCCAATCAGCGGGGCCACAACTGCGGCAATACCCCAGGCGGAACCGTTCAGCCCCAACACGCGGGCGCGCTTTTCAATGGGGTAAATGTCCGCAATCATCGTAAAGGTCACCGGCATAATGCCACCGGCGCCAATTCCCTGCAGTGCGCGGGAAACGATGAGCGCGGGCATCGATTGCGACAGGCCGCTGCAAAGCGAACCAATCACAAAGATGCCCAGCGACACCATCATCACCGGCTTGCGGCCGATGCGGTCCGCCATTTTGCCGTAAATCGGCGTGGCCATGGCCGAGGTGAGTAGGTACATGGTGAACACCCAGTTCATCACCTTCACGCCGTGCAGTGCCCCCACAATCGTTGGCATCGCCGTGCTGACGATGGTGCCCTCAATGGCAGCCATGAATGTTGCAATAAAAATTGTGGCCGTCACAACCGCCACGTTTGTTTTTCTCTGGTGCAAGATAGATTACTCCTGTCGTTTATTTTTTGCGGGCGCCACCAGCCGAAACCAGAACGCAGTCGTTCCAGTCCACAAAAATAGGGGACATTAAAAATGTCCCCCCACCAATCGATCACTAAAGTAATGCTTTCAGTGCATCAACCTTGTCGAGGTGTTCCCAAGGCAAGTCAATGTCTGTGCGGCCAAAGTGACCATAAGCCGCGGTTTGTTCATAAATTGGACGCTGCAAGTCGAGCATCTTGATAATTCCTGCAGGACGCAGGTCAAAATTGTCCCGAATTGCGGCAGTAATAGCTTCTTCTGGAATGGCGTTCGTGCCAAAGGTGTTCACGGAGATAGAAACTGGCCGTGCAACCCCAATGGCGTAAGCGAGCTGAACTTCAACCTTCTTGGCCAGACCCGCTGCCACCAAGTTCTTGGCGATGTAGCGAGCGGCGTAAGAAGCGGAGCGGTCCACCTTCGTGGCATCCTTACCGGAGAACGCACCGCCACCATGACGGGCGTATGAGCCGTAAGTATCCACGATGACCTTCCGGCCAGTCAGACCGGAATCGGCGGCTGGGCCGCCGAGGACAAAACGTCCGGTTGGGTTCACGTAGATCTTCGTGTTGGCATCCAGCAGCTGGGCTGGAATGACCTTGCGAATGATCTGCGCTTCAACGTCGCTGCGAATTTGGTCAAGCGTGGCGTCTGGATCGTGCTGCGTTGAGAGCACCACGGTGTCCACCCGCTGCGGCTTGTCGTTGTCATCGTATTCAACGGTGACCTGGGCCTTGGCGTCAGGACGCAGGTACTTCAGAATCCCTTCGTGCCGGACCTTGGCCGTCCGCCGCATAAGGGCGTGAGCCAGCGCAATTGGCAGTGGCATCAGTTCTGGTGTTTCGTCACAAGCGTAACCAAACATCATCCCCTGGTCACCCGCGCCAATTTTGTCGAGCGGATCGCCGTCTTCGTCGCGCGCTTCAAGTGATTCATCCACACCCTGAGCGATATCTGGTGATTGCTCATCAAGTGCAACCAGCACGGCCACGGAGTCAGGGTCAAAGCCGCTGTCCTTCGTGTAGCCAATCCGGCGAATGGTATCGCGGACGATACCCTGGATGTCGGCGTAGGCCGTCGTTGAGATTTCCCCAACGACGAGCACCAAGCCAGTTGTTACCGTCGTCTCACAAGCTACACGGGCTTGTGGATCTTCGGTCAAAATGGCGTCGAGAATCGCGTCACTAATCTGGTCAGCAACCTTATCAGGATGCCCCTCAGAAACGGATTCGGACGTAAATAAGTGTCGTTCTTGCATGGAATTGAATTTCCCCCTTCAAATAGTCGGTTACAAGGCATGGGTTTGCAATGAGCATCACTTGCACGGTTATTGCACCGTACTCACACGCTAATTAGCGCGTACTCACCGCAGCCCCCCCATCGGGAATTGTTTGCAACTTCCCCATCTTAGCACAAACATCTGGGCGTACATAACGCAAAGCTGCAATTTTGTCCTAGCAAGCGCCACCATTTGGGTAAATAATTGTCTTCCCGAGATGAATCGGGTAGCATTGCATATTAGAAGAAAGGAAATTCGCATGCAATCATTAATCAAACGTAGCAGTAGCAGTTTGCTGCTCTTCCTGCTCGCCCTGACTTACCCGATTATTTCAGTCGGCAGCAGCCATCTCGTCTGGAGTATGAGCTTCATTGCCCTCATCGTGCTGACCGCCTGTGTGGCGCTGATGCAGATGCAGTGGCATTACCAAATTCTGGCCGGTATTGGCCTTGTCGCAGCGCTGCTGGCAAGTTACGGTCAATGGGTCCTCTTACCCCTCCTGCTTGCGCAAATCGGTCTGGCGCTCATTTTGAGCACGCAGCAGCTGACAGACGACGTCAGCGTCTCTGGCCAACTGTTAATTGCCGGCTTCATGCAGGTTGCCGTTACCATGAGTCAAAGCCATGTTCTCACCCACACCTTCTTGCTAGATCTTGCTTTTCAACTTTTGCCCTTCATCCTGGCGGCTTTCGCCCGCCGGCTGCCCAGCCTCATGGTGGCAATCGGCGAACTCGTCATTATCATCACGGCCTACGCAACGCAGCGGTTCACCATCATCACCGCATTGGTCTGCATCGTGCTTGCCCTATTGCCACTCAAGCGCAAGCAGGCCTGGTGGCCGGCATACTGGCTCGCCGCCGCACTCATCGTCGGGGTGGCCCTTCACCTGACGATGCTCCACGGCTAAATTTAACAAACTAACAGGTCACGGCCAGCGCGGTCGTGACCTCTTTTAGGAGGTTGTCATGAAACTCAGCAAAACCCAGGCTAACCTGGTACTCACCCTCACCGCAATCATTTGGGGGAGCGGCTATATTTTTACCAAGTTGGCCACTAACGCGCACATGCCGGCCGGAATGATTAACGGCTTCCGCGGGCTCATTTACGCCGTGCTAGTCTATATTTTCTTCGGCAAAGTCATTCGCCACATGACCCGCGCCGAGTTCAAAATTGGCCTCATCGCCGGCATCATCAACCTGGTCGCCTACCAGCTGCAAACGGTATCCCTGCAGTACACGACACCAGGCGACAACGCGTTCCTGACCGCCACCTACGTTGTCATCATTCCGTTCATCATGTGGCTGGTCTTTCACGAGACCCCCGCACCCAAAAGTTACCTGGCCATCATCATCTGCATGCTTGGCGTCATGGAACTGACCGGTATCTTCAATCACGGCTTCAACTTCCAGCTCGGCGACATCCTGGTGATTCTCTCCGCAGTCTTCTACGCCATTCAAATTGTCTACTTCGGGTCCACTGCCGCCAGCATTAACCCCTGGATAACGGCCTTTATGCTCGGCCTCGTGCAGGGGGTGGGCGGTTTCACTTGGTCCGGCGTGTTTGAGCACAGTGCATACGGCGCCATCAACTGGCAGGCGGCACTGCTGCCCGTCTTCATCCTGGGCGTGCTCTCCTCCTTCGGTGCCCAAAGCCTGCAACTCATCGGCCAAAAATTCACGGATCCGACGCCGGCTGGTCTCATTATGATGACCGAATCCGTCTTCGGGAGCATTTTCTCCGTGGCCTTTGGCTTCGAAGCCTTCACTATCAACCTGCTGCTGGGCGGCCTGCTCATCCTACTGGCGATCATCCTGATGCAAGTGGATTTCCGCAAGTTGTACGTTGCGCGCCAGCGCCGCAAAGAATGACCAGTAAACTAAAAGAACGCCCGCGAATTCAGACCGAATTCGCGGGCGTTCTTTTTAGACATCGTGTTTAGTTAAACACACGGGCAACACGGGTTACCCAACTGCGCTGACTGTTCTTAATGCTTGCAACCATGACCTTTGGTGGCCAAGATTCGATGACCTTGTTGTTACCAAGGTAGATGGCAACGTGCCAGACGCGGTGGTCGTAAGGGCTCGTGTAGAAGATGAGGTCCCCACGCTGGCGGTTGGCGTAGCTGACCGTCTTAAACTTGCTGCTGGCAGCCAAAATGCGGCTGTTCCATTCGTTACCAGGATGTGCATGCTGGATGGAAGATACTGGCAGTGGATTAATTCCGGCGGCGTAAAGTGCCTGGGTAACCAAACCGGAGCAGTCGTTACCGTATGCAGCACTGGTAGACGCACCCACGATGTATGGATTGCCAAGGTAAGTGTAAGCAGCCGCAATCATGGCCTCGATGTGCTCAGAGCGGGTACTGTACCACTTAGTACGCAGTGGCTGAATGTAACTGTCGATACTGGTCCACAGGGACTTGCTCAGCCCCAGTTTGGTCCAGGTCTTCAGATCCACCACACCGGTTGCCTTCAGGCCGTGACGGCGCTGGAATGACTTCACAGCGGCTACGTCTGCCCAGGACATGTTGGCGTAATGACGGCTGAGCCCTAGCTTACCGAGCACCAGCCAGGTTTTGATACCTTCATAGTTGTAGCCGATATTGTAACCAACTTTGCCGGTTGGCTTAATCTGGGTGTAGGAGATCTGGAAATACTTGCTAGGGTTCTGGTAAGGCAAAGCTTCAGTTACCTGTCCCTGACGCACCCACTGATTTTTGCCAATGGCGTACCACATGAGCCCGCCAGCAACTTTTTTGCTCGTGTACTTCCATACGGAACCCTTATTCAGAGTCTTGCCGCTGTTGCCCAGTGCATTGTTGTAAACCGTGGCCTTCGTGGAGGTGCGCACAATGTTCAGTTTGACATTGGTGTACTTCACCGCACTGCTGGTTTTACTCAAGCTGGCGTACGTCGCTGGAAGCCAATTCTTAGTGCCCAAGCAGTACCACAGGGTACCGTTGACGGTGGCCACAGAGTTAACCTTCCACGCCGTCCCGTTCTTAAGGTACTTGCCAGCGGTCTTGCCACCGGGTGTCGCTGCAGTGCGCACACCGTAGCCAGGCACGTAGGCAATGTAGATTGTTGCCTTGTACTTAGTGGTCTTCACAGCTGGTGTTGCAGCCTTGGCTGGTTTAGCCGCCACTTTAGGTGCGGCTGCCTTCTTGGTCGTGGTGGTAGTTGCAGCCTTCTGCGTTGTGCTTGACTTGCTGCTGGACGTCTTGGTCGTCTGGCTAGAACTACTGCTTGTAGTCGCGGCATTGTTCGTGCTCAAACTTGAGTCTGCAGCAGTTTCGCTGACTTCCTCAGCAGACACCCACTTGTTCGTGGCAATTTCGTACCATTTGGTTCCGTTCACAGTTGCCGTTGCGGTGTACTGCACCTTACTTCCTGCCGCAAGGGTACTGTTCAGAGCCTTTTTGCTTGCCGTGTAGTTATCGTACAATTCGGCGTTCGTCCCTTTTGCCTGCACCCAGCCGCTAGCCTGAGTGGGGGTGACGGACGTCGCATTGACCGCCGTACTTGCTGCTACGTGCACGGCTGCAGGATGTGTCCCCGCAGCGAGTAATGCACACGCAACCCCAAGCGTGACCCATACTTGCTTCTTCATGTCGTTCCTCCATCAATTACTGCAATAAGTATTAAACAATACAGCCATTATGCTGGAATATACGCGTGCTTTCAATAACAAAAGTCATATTTCGTGAAGAAAAATAACGGATTTTCGTTTATGCAACCATTTTGCCGTCAAAACAGCACAAAAAAACCGTTCCGGTTAAGGAACGGTTACTTGAGATGGAGGTTAACGGGATCGAACCGATGACCTCCTGCTTGCAAAGCAGGTGCTCTCCCAGCTGAGCTAAACCCCCATATCTACTCATATGAGTATAAAAAAACGGAGAGTAAGGGATTCGAACCCTTGATACAGGCAAAACCCGTATACATGCTTTCCAAGCATGCTCCTTCAGCCTCTCGGACAACTCTCCATAAAACAAACTCCGGTTGTCGGACTCGGACCGACGACAACCTGATTAACAGTCAGGTGCTCTACCAACTGAGCTAAACCGGAATAAATTAGCGCGGCAGCTTCCTACCCTCGCAGGCAGTTTCCCACCAACTACTATCGGCGTAAAGAAGCTTAACTTCTGTGTTC
>NZ_RHNR01000075.1 GCF_003946025.1 Lacticaseibacillus songhuajiangensis
CAGTCCCGACCTTCGGTCTAACCACTATTTTCAAACTGAGCATCCTTGCGGATGAAAGTTTCCCGACTTACGCTGACGGACAGCGTATGCAGCAAAAAAGCCGCGGCACGCCACGGCTTTTCCTGAATTACTGTTCGAGAACCTTGCTGAGGAAGTCCTTGGTACGGTCTTCCGTTGGGTGCTCAAAAATCTGTTCTGGCGTGCCCTTTTCGATAATCTGGCCACCATCCATGAACCAAACCTGGTCCGCAACCTTGTGGGCAAAGCCCATTTCGTGAGTAACGACAATCATCGTCATCCCGGACTTAGCAAGATCTTGCATAACCTTCAGCACTTCGCCGACCATTTCGGGGTCCAGCGCACTGGTGGGTTCGTCGAAAAGCATCACGTCCGGTTCCATCGCCAGCGCGCGGGCAATTGCCACACGCTGCTGCTGGCCACCAGAAAGGCTACTTGGGTAAGCATCCGCCTTGTCGGACAAGCCGACCTGGGCGAGCAATTCCTTTGCCTTCTTCTGGGCGTCGGCTTCGGCCACACCCTTCACCTTGATTGGGGCGAGGGTGATGTTGTCGAGCACCGTCTTGTTGGGGAAGAGGTTAAAACTCTGGAATACCATCCCCATCTTTTCCCGCACTTCGTCGAGCTGCTTGTCATTCAACTTCACGAGGTCAGTGCCTTCGAACAGCACTTCACCAGAAGTTGGCTTGCTCAGGCAGTTCAAGCTACGCAGAAAGGTACTCTTACCACCACCGGATGCCCCGATGACAACAATCACGTCACCCTTGTTGACGGTCTCGGTAATCCCCGTCAAAACTTCAGTCTTACCAAAGGACTTCTTAACGTCCTTAATCTCAAGCAATGCGTTATCCTTCATGCTTCATCTTCCCTTCAAAGTGTCCAAGAATTTTGCTCAGCGTGAATGTCATGACGAAGTACAGAACCATCGCAACGGCAATTGGTGCAATCCCACGGTAGGTTGCGGTCTGAACAACCTTCAGTTGGTAAATCAGGTCGGAAACACCGATGATGGAAACAATGGAACTTTCCTTAATCAGTGAGATGAACTCGTTACCAAGTGCTGGCCAAATATTCTTAATCGCCTGTGGCAATACGACGTTAGTCAAAGCCTGACGCTGGGACATCCCCAATGACCGTGCGGCTTCGGTCTGCCCAACCGGGATGCTGCTGATCCCGGAACGGATGATTTCAGCCACGTAGGCGGAGGAGTTAATCCCAACGGCGATAATCCCAGAAACAAGTGCTGGAATCTGGACGATCATCCCAATACCAAAGTACACGAACATGATTTGGACCATGAGTGGTGTGCCCCGAATGAATTCGATGTAGGCAACCGCGATGGCGTGGAGCACCTTGTTCTTACCAATCCGCATCAGTGCAAACAGAATCCCGAGCAGAATCCCGAAGACAACCGCGATGGCGGTAATCAGGAGCGTGTAGCCAACCCCTAATGCGAAGTACTTCCAGTAGTGAATCATGGAGGTGTTAGCCGTGTTCCCGGCCATGTACTTCCCTGCGGTCTGCAGGTACTGCTTGGTGAGATTGTGCTTCTTAATGTGATCCAGGGTCTTGTTAACTGACGCAACCAGGGTCTTGGAACCCTTCTTGAAGCCAATCGCAGTCCCCTGCATGTCATCGCCGAGCGTGTACTTCCCGTCGATCGCAACCAACTGGTTATCATTGGCCGCGTAGGCTTCAGCCACTGGCTTTTCAACGTTAAGCGCGTCAACCTTGTGGCTCTTGAGGGCCAGAATCAGGTCGGTCACCTTGCCGAGACCCTTAACCTTAGAATCCTTGATTTGCTTCTTAGCAAGCGTGTACTGCAGGCTCCCGGTCTGGGCACCAACGTTCTTGCCCTGCAGTGCGGTGTGCCCCTTCGCGTAAAGCTTGGCATCCGCCTTGTTGACCAGAATATCCTGCCCACCTTGGTAGTAGACGTGCGAGAAGTCAACACTCTTGGCACGTTCATTGGTTGGTGACATCCCGGAGATGACCATGTCGACCTTGCCTGTTTCCAGGGCAACGAGCAATTGGTCAAAATCCATTTGCTTAATCTGCAACTTGACCCCGAGGTCCTTGGCAATTTGCTTACCAACCTCGACGTCCATCCCTTCAACGCGGTTCTTCCCGCCGACGTTGACCAGGAATTCATATGGTGCGTAGTCAGGACTGGTACCCATGATGATGGTACCCTTGTCTTTAATTTGCTGGAGGCTGTTGTCCGCTGCGTTAACCTGCTTGGCACCCGCAAAACTAAGTACGGCGAGCAGGCTGAGCACGAATGTCAGCACGAGCTGTTTAATCTTCTTCATCTTTAACGATCCCCTTCGTTTGTCGATGTTGATAACTATACGCGCATATAGATATTTATGCAAGTAATATGCGTGAAAAATTCATGATTTTTTGCAAGATAATACATACTTTCCCGCTACAATGCAGATAGTGATACCGTAAAAACAACGATTCATGCTATAATACCGGCGAAGGGAGGCTTCACCATGGGACTTAAGGTAAACCGACAAAACGATATGAACAAGTTGTTCGATCAGTTCGCAACAATTCCGGAGGGTAAGATTAACCCCGAGGACATTGATGCTAAAAAAGCTAAAAAAGAAGAAGAACGCCAGGCCGCTTATGCACGTCTGGAAAAGAACGCTAAGAAGGACAAGTAAGCGACCGCTGGTCACACTGTTTTTCAGCAACAAAGCGAAAAGAAGGGGTAAGCACATGCGTGCTTACCCCTTCTTTATTCAGTTAGTAATGTATATTTACCGTTTTACATTTGGATATTTTTGTTCAAGGGACTTAATGTTGCTCTTGGCCACTTCATCGAAGTCAACGTTTGCCCACAACGCAATCTGGCTGAGGTACCACAAGACATCACCCATTTCGTGCTTGAGCTGTTCCTGATCTAGGTCGGCTCCCTGGAAAGTGTACTTCTTAATAAGATCGATAACTTCCCCCGACTCACTGGCAAGACCAAGTGACAGGTTTGTCAGGACGTGCTCATTACCCTCAAGCGTGCGGTTTGCGAGCTTCTGATAATCGTTGAATTCCATGCTGTGCTCCTCCTAGAACTTGTTTTCAATCCAATCCCAAATTTCCTGCGTTCCCGTTGTGTCAATCGCGGAAAATGGCACCCACTGAGTTGCCTGGTCTAATTCCATGCTCTTTTTGTGAATGGATTCGGCCTTGTTCCACTGGTTCTTCTTCACCTTATCGATTTTGGTGGCAACAACCAGCGTTGGAATCTTGTAGTACTGCAGGTACTGGTACATCGAAATGTCCAGTTCACTCGGTTCATGCCGCGCATCGACGAGCTGAATGACACCGCGCAACTGCTGGCGGGTCTCCAGGTACTTTTCAATCATCGCGGAGAACTCGGCACGGGCCTTTTTGCTCACGCGGGCGTAGCCGAATCCCGGCACATCGACAAAATACAGTCCCTGATTCACTAAGTAGAAGTTCAGCGTCTGGGTCTTGCCCGGCACACTGGAGGTGCGAGCCATCTTCTTACGCTGCAACAAATTGTTAATGAGGGAACTCTTCCCCACGTTGGACCGGCCAACGAAGGCAATCTCCGGGAATTCAGTGTCTGGGTACTGTGCCTCACGCACGGCGCTAATACTTAGGCTGACGTCAGTTACTTTCATGGCTTCAATGCCTCTCTTTCTCTTTCAACATCTTACCATATTCCCCGCAACTTTTGCCGGCGTATACAAAAAGCGCGGCGACTCGCCGCGCTTTTCGTGAATGTCTCGGTTTATGAAGCTTCCTTATCCTTCAGAACCAGCTTTGGTTCTGCTGTTCCCAGGACTGCTTCCTTCGTAATGACCGCTTTAGCGACATCATCCCGGCTTGGCAGGTCAAACATAATCCCCTGCATCACCTTTTCAATGATTGACCGCAACCCACGGGCACCAGTATCGCGCACAATGGCTTCGTGGGCGATCGCCTTCAGTGCCGCTGGCGTGAATTCAAGCTTCTTGCCATCCAGTTCCATTAACTTGGTGTACTGCTTGACAAGCGCGTTCTTAGGTTCGGTCAGAATCCGCACCAGATCATCCTCGGTCAGCTTTTCCAATGCTGCCAGGATTGGAATCCGGCCAATGAATTCCGGAATAATCCCGAACTTCATCAGGTCTTCCGGCACAATCTGCTGCATCAGGCTGACGCTCTGGTTAACGTTTTTGCCTTCATCAGTTCCGAAACCAATGGTCTTTTCACCCAGGCGGTTCTTGACGATGGTTTCAATGCCGTCAAAGGCACCCCCAACGATGAACAGAATGTTCGTGGTGTCAATCTGAATCAATTCCTGCTGGGGGTGCTTACGACCGCCCTGTGGTGGCACGCTGGCAATGGTCCCTTCAAGAATTTTGAGGAGCGCTTGCTGCACCCCTTCACCGGAAACGTCACGCGTAATGGAGACGTTCTCGCTCTTCTTGGCAATCTTGTCGATTTCGTCGATGTACACGATCCCCTTCTGCGCGCGCTCAACGTCGAAGTCGGCGTTCTGGAGCAACTTGAGGAGAATATTTTCAACGTCTTCACCAACATAGCCGGCTTCGGTCAGCGTAGTGGCATCGGCAATCGCGAATGGCACCTGCAAAATGCGGGCCAAGCTCTGGGCAAGGAAGGTTTTCCCACTACCGGTAGGCCCAATGAGTGCAATGTTACTCTTCTGCAGCTCAGTTTCGCCATCCTGGGCACTGGCCATCTGGTTAATGCGCTTGTAGTGGTTGTAAACTGCAACGGCGAGGGCCTTTTTGGCGGCATCCTGGCCAATGACGTAATCGTTCAGAATCTTCAGAATTTCGAGCGGCTTTGGCACTTCGGTGAGGTTCTGAATGGATTCTTCCTTGAATTCTTCATCAATAATTTGCTTGCAGAGATCAATGCATTCATTACAAATGTACACGCCAGGGCCGGCGACGATTCGTTTTACTTGATCCTGTGACTTGCCGCAGAACGAGCAGGTAACTGGACCCTTAGAATCTACGTTATCAAACAATCTTTTCAACCCTTTCTTCTATGGAAACAAGACATCCAATAGTCTTTTCCATGCTTAGGCTATGGTAACACAGCGGTATTGCTCTGACCACTGGACATCAGGTTTGATATGTCCCCGCGGGCAAAAAAAGGCCCCCAAACTGGGGACCTTTCTTCCTGACTCAAAAAGCGGAATTAGTCGTCCGACTTCTTGTCGTCTTTCTTTTCTTCAACAGCGCTGTCGCGAATCAAAGCGATTGCCTTCTGCATGGAGATGTCGTGAACGAGCATGTCGTCGGAAAGCGCGTTACGAACGGCGGTTTCTTCCATACCGTAGTCGCTTGCCAGACTCTTAACTTCGTTTGCGATTTCGTCGTCACTAGCTTCAATGTTTTCAGCTGCAACGATGGCCTCGAGCACGAGGTTGGTCTTAACACGGGTTTCAGCGTTACCAGCAAACTGGTCGCGCATCTGCTGTTCAGTTGTGCCGGTCAGCTTGAAGTACATTTCCTGGTTGATGCCCTGACGCTGCATGTTGCCGAAGAACTGGTCCATCTGCTGCTGGATTTCAGTCTGAATCATGGCGTCTGGGATGGTTTCGATTGTGGCGTTGTCAACCGCAACCTTGAGGGCAGCCTGTTCGTTAGCTTCCTGAACTTCGTTAGCCTTCTTGGCCTTGAGGTCTTCGCGAACCTTCTTCTTCAGGTCGTCAAGACTGTCAACGTCTTCGTCAACATCCTTCGCAAATTCGTCGTCAAGTTCAGGGAGTTCCTTAACCTTAACTTCGTGAATGGTTGTAGCGAATTCAGCATCCTTACCAGCAACTTCCTTAGACTGGTAGTCTTCTGGGAAGGTCACCTTAACAGTCACGTCTTCGCCGGCCTTGTGACCTTCAAGCTGGTCTTCAAAGCCTGGGATGAAGGAACCTGAACCAAGTTCAAGACTGTAGTTCTTAGCAGAGCCACCGTCAAATTCCTTACCATCGATGGTCCCGTTGTAGTCAATAACAACGGTGTCGCCCTTCTTGGCAGCGTCCTCGCTGACAACAAGTTCAGCCATCTGCTGGCGCTTTTCTTCGATTTCCTTATCAACATCAGCAGCGTATACGCGCTTGTTCTGCTTAGGAATGGCAACGCCCTTGTATTCGCCAAGCTTAACTTCAGGCTTAACGGTAACAGTGGTCTTGATTTCCCAGTTCTTGCCTGGTTCCATGCTTTCGATGCTTACCTGAGGCTGGTCAACAGGTTCGATACCTGCTTCAGCAACAGCTGCTTCGTAAGCTTCTGGGAAGATGTCGTTCAAGGCGTCTTCGTACAGCGCTGTTTCACCGTACATCTTGTTGAAGATAGTACGGCTTACTTTACCCTTACGGAAGCCGGGTACAGTAATGTTGCCCTTAACACGGTTAAAAGCCTTATCAAGGCCCGTCTTAATCTGATCCTGATCAATTTCAAAAGTAAGTTCGCCGGTTACGGCGTCCTTTTTGTTCCACTTTGCAGTCATGGTTTCCCTCCGACATTGTGTTGTCAGCGTCTTTTGCAGACGCTGCTAATGCATACTTTGTTATGATACCCGAAACAAGCATAATTGTAAACAAAATCGCGTCGTAATGCGCTTTCTTCCCCACTTTCACTGTCCGTCAGCGTAAGTCGGGAAACTTTCATGCGCAAGGATGCAGGAATTGAAAATAGTGGGGTAGACCGAAGGCCGGGTCTGGTGCGGATTGGCTTCGCGGGCAGGAACTCCGTTAGCGGGGACCGTTCCAGCCGGCTACGCCGTCTTCCACTGGGGATATTGCCGCAGGCCCAGCGTCAATATCCCGCTCCCGATAAAATTGGCTGTGTACCCCCGACGAAAATCATGTCGGGAATACACAGCCA
>NZ_RHNR01000076.1 GCF_003946025.1 Lacticaseibacillus songhuajiangensis
GTACACCGCCATTTTCGTTAGGAGCGGGATTTTGCCGGCGGGTTTGCGGCAAAATCGCCAGTGGAAGACAGCGCAGCCAGTCGACCTCGCGCTTTAGCGCGTAGTGAGACGGACACCGTAGGGCTGGCTGGAACGGTCCCACGCACGCCCTTCCCGGGAGCAAAGCTAATCCGGCCCAGTTCCGACCTTCGGTCTAACCACTATTTTCATCCTTGCGGATGATTTGATTGAAAGTTTCAACACTTACGCCGACGGACAGTAAAAGACCGCGCAACCATTGTGGTTGCGCGGTCTTTTGTTTATTGATGCAGTTTCAGTGGTAAACCATCTTTAGTGAGCCACGGGGCCATGAAGGCCCAGCTGAGCATTAGGCCGCAGGTACCAAGTGAGTAGCCAGCAAGCACGTCCGTTGGAAAGTGCACCTGGACGTAGATGCGGCTGAGGCCGATTGCAAAGATCATCAGGATGCACAGTGTGCGCAGAACGCGTCGCCAGGTGACGTGCTTGGCCATGAGACCCAGCAGGATGAAGATGGTGCCAAACAGCAGCACGGAACCGGCGGAGTGACCGCTTGGAAAGCTGTAGCCGCCGGCGTGGACCAGCGGTGTGATACTGCTGTCCTGGACGAACGGCCGGGGCCGCTGGACGATGTTCTTGACGATGAAGTTGGCGAGATTGACCACAATCATGTTGGTGGCGATGAATGCCACAATCCGCTGCTGCCTGCGGTAGAGAAAGTATGCTGCCAGTAAAATACTAAACGTAGTGATGACTGGCGGGTTCCCCAGGTTGGTGATTGCGATGACGATACTGTTTAGTGGCTGGCTGTGGTGAACCACGGCGCTAATGACAGTGTGGTCAATCCCGGGGATAAAGCTTGCGCCTGTCATCACGCCCGCCATCAGTGAGCCCAAGATGACAGCTGCGATGAGGGCACAAATTAATTTGGCATTTTTGGACATGCATTTTGCTCCTTGTTTGGAATTACTTGGTGAAGTCACGCGCCTCGCCCTTGAAGTTGGTCTGGACATAGTACTGCGTAATCAGGAATTGCTGAATCTGTTTCTGGACGTCTGCCGGCAGGTCGCCTGCACCGGTGAACTTACCCTTGTACATGTCCTTGTTGAGACCGAACACGGGGATGGTCTGCTGCATTTTGGATACGGCCTGCATGTACTGACTGCCTTGCCAACCCGCGTGCTGGAAAATGGTTGGCAGGACGTACATCGGACTGATGGTTGCGCCCTTGGTCTGGAACTGAGTGCGCAGGCGCTTCTTAGCGGCAGCGTTAGCGTAGATAACGTACGGGGTGTCGTAGAAGTTGTTGATGCCTTCTTGGGTACCCTGGTCGAGGTTGATGCCAAGCATCTTGTAGGTGCTGTTGTTCAGTCCGCCCCATGGGTTGTGATCCCCCCAGAAGCTAAGCACGACCGGCTTCTTACTGTTCTTGAACTTGTTAACCAGTGCCAGCAGCGCGTCGGAAGTCTTCTTCACACCGGTGAGGTAGTTGTTGATGATGGCGTAGTCGGATTTGTTGTAGCCAGACTGCCACTTGACCAGCGGTGTGCCGGAGAAGGTGGTCGGGTAAGGACCGTGGTTCTGGTAGGTAACCGTCTGGTTGAAGAGGTACTTGCCATTCTTAGTCTTTTGCTGGAAGTGTTTGTATAGGTCATTGAAGACCAGTGAGTCTGGAATGATGGATGCTTTAGAGACGTTGGCGTCGTAATAGTTTTCCTTGAACAGAGTTTCTGGGAAGCCCAGGTACTTATCGATGTTCTGGCGATTGTAGAACCAGGCGTAACCAGGATGGGCAAAATACGTATTGTATCCTTGCTGGCGGAAATAGTACGTGAAGGCATTCGTGTTCGTACGTAAGTTGGGGAGAGTGGAAAAACCGGTAAGCACCTTGCGTTCGGTGTCGACGGTGCCGCCACCAAAAATTGTTGTGGACAATTCGCCGGATGAGGCTTCTTTTTCAACTGCGTGCAGGCCGGCGTAAACAGATGGGTCGATGTCAATTTGGGACCACTTACTGAAGTCCTGGAAGGCCTCTAGCTGAATGGTGATAACATTGATTTTCTTGTTTGCGGGGATGTTTTTATTTTTGTATTGCGCCAAATTTTGTTTTGCCGCGGCAGCAGTGTACCCCTTGGGCGCCTGAACTTGCCCCTTGTTCAGGGTGTTCATGAATGAGTAGACAAAGCCATGCGCTGCATAGCGATTGGCTTTGTCCCAGATATTACCGTGTGTAATCCGCGCGCTGTTGTTGAATTTTGTATCGTTCAGGTAGAAATTCTTGGTGCCCATGACAACGACAATCAGTGTGAGCGCAGTCCAGCTGCAGCGCCAACCGAACCCGCGCCGTGGTGATTTCAGGAAGTAGTGGCAGATAATGCCAAGCACAACAATGCCAACAATCAGCAAAGCGTAGAGCTTTGGTGGCACGTAACTGTAACGTTTGCCCATATTGCCCGCTTCACTTGCCAAGAAGAGATCCGGGTATTCCAAGGGGAAGGAGCGGTACTCAAGCATGAAGAAGTTGACAAGGGCAAGCAGTGGAAATGGTAAGCCGCCCAGACCAACCGCCCAGGCTGTGGAGTTGGTGATGAAGTAGACGAGTAGCATCAGTCCGAGGACGGGCATGATGTTGATAAGCATTAATTTGCCGTTGTGGAAAAGCTCGATGACATAATCGGCATCATAGTTGTTGTAAGCAATGTAGAGAGCAATAACGGTGACAATGACCGCCGCAACTGCAATAACAATCAGGTTACGCAGATGCCAGAGTAATTGTTGTGCTTGGTACTTGTGGTAAGTACTGAATTCACGATTGACGTCGAAGATGCGGACACTGCGGCGACTGTCTAGTTGGTGCAGGTAGTGACGGTAAAAGTCGGGACTGACGATGCGCGGCGACTGTGCGGTCTGCGCGTAATGATTGGCCATTGCCGTAATTTTGCCGATGTTCCCGTTTGCATCAATTGCGCAACCAGCAGGGCGCAACTTACTACCGCTCAGTAGTATAGCAAGCAAAAATTGCGGAATCTGATCAGCAACAGTAAGGTCAGCAGCATACTTGAACTGCGGACGCAGAGGTAACTTGCGGCGCAGATTCTGCCATTCGGCAGTTGTGAGTGGCTTATGGCGCAAGAACCCCCAGCGCTTAGCTATAAATTGAGTTTCCGAAATGATGTGCAGCTTAAAGAGAACGAAAGCCCACAAGATGGGGAAGACGATCCAGAAGTACGCCGGCCGGCGCCAAATGTAATGGCGCATGATTTGCAGCGCTGCCGAGCGAGTGTTAAACGCGGTGTTGGCATCAATCATTAATCTGATTCCTCCGTTCAAACGATGTTCATAGTTTAGCACATATCTAGGAAGAGAAAACTTGTCGAATGGGCGTTTGCATGCTATATTAAGCCTAATACTAAACGCACAGAAGAGTATTAGCGGTATGCTTTGCATCCAGGAAGTCGGCGGGACTGTGAGCCGAACGTGAACTGCCGTGAACTGACTTCTGCAGTTGTGGCCCTGAAAAGTAAGTAGGGGCAACCGGGCTGTCGTTATCCAGACAAGTGCTGTACGTTTTGCGTACGGAATTTAGGTGGTACCGCGGCTTGAGCCGTCCTAACAATGTTAGGGCGGCTCTTTGCGTTCAGAGAAAAAACGGGAGGATTTACCATGGCTTTTGACCACATCGCCATCGAGAAGAAATGGCAAAAATATTGGCGTGAAAACGATACGTTCAAGACGGGCAAGGACCCGAAGAAGCCGAAGTATTACGTACTCGACATGTTCCCTTACCCATCTGGGCAGGGATTGCACGTTGGCCATCCAGAAGGCTACACCGCGACCGACATTGTTGCCCGCATGAAGCGGATGCAAGGCTTTAACGTGCTCCACCCAATGGGTTGGGATGCGTTTGGCCTGCCTGCAGAGCAGTACGCCTTGAAGACCGGTAACGCACCGAAGGAATTCACCGCCAAGAACATTGCGAACTTCAAGCGGCAGATTCAGAGCCTTGGTTTTTCCTACGACTGGGACCGGGAAATCAACACCACCGATCCGTCGTACTACAAGTGGACCCAGTGGATCTTTGAACAGATGTACAAGAAGGGTCTCGCCTACGAAGCCGAGATTCCAGTTAACTGGAGCCCTGACCTGGGGACGGTTGTGGCTAACGAAGAAGTTATCGATGGCAAGACCGAACGCGGCGGCTTCCCAGTTATCCGCAAGCCAATGCGCCAGTGGATGCTGAAAATTACGGCTTATGCTGACCGCCTGCTGGATGACCTGGATGACCTCGACTGGCCAGAATCCATCAAGCAGATGCAGCGCAACTGGATTGGCCGCTCGAAGGGTGCTGCGGTGACCTTCACGGTTGCCGGCACCGACAAGACTTACGACGTCTTCACAACGCGTCCAGACACGCTGTTTGGGGCAAGCTACAGCGTCATGGCTCCTGAACACGAATTGGTCGCCGAAATCACCACGCCAGAACAAAAGGCTGCCGTTGACGCTTACGTCGAAGAAGCCTCCCGCAAGTCGGACCTGGACCGGACGGACCTGAACAAGGACAAGACCGGTGTGTTCACTGGTGCCTACGCTATTAACCCAGTTAACGGTAAGCAGATTCCAATCTGGATTTCTGACTACGTGCTGGCGAGCTACGGGACTGGGGCCATCATGGCTGTGCCTGCTCACGATGACCGCGACTTTGCTTTTGCCAAGAAGTTCGAACTGCCAATCATCCCAGTTATTGACGGGGATGATGTGACCGACGCGGCCTACACTGGCGATGGCGTGCACATCAACTCCGGCTTCCTGGATGGCATGAACAAGGCTGACGCTATCGATGCCATGATCAAGTGGCTTGAAGACAAAGGTGTTGGTTCTGCCAAGGTGAACTACAAGCTACGCGACTGGGTCTTCTCTCGGCAGCGTTACTGGGGTGAACCAATTCCTGTTATTCACTGGGAAGACGGCGAAACCACACTGGTTCCAGAAGACGAGCTGCCACTGCGCCTGCCTGAAGAAGCCGACATCAAGCCAAGCGGTACTGGTGAATCACCACTCGCTAACCTGGATGACTGGGTGAACGTGGTTGACGAAAACGGCCGCAAGGGGAAGCGCGAAACCAACACCATGCCGCAATGGGCTGGTTCTTCATGGTACTTCCTGCGCTATTGTGATCCACACAACGGCCGTCTGATTGCCGACCCGAAGAAGCTCAAGTACTGGATGAACGTTGACCTGTACATCGGTGGTGCCGAACATGCCGTTCTGCACCTGCTGTACGCCCGTTTCTGGCACAAGTTCCTCTACGATATCGGGGTTGTACCAACGAAGGAACCATTCCAGAAGCTGTTTAACCAGGGGATGATTCTGGGTGACAACCACGAAAAGATGAGTAAGAGTAAGGGTAATGTCGTCAACCCTGACGATGTGGTGGCTGAATATGGTGCCGACACTCTGCGTCTTTACGAAATGTTCATGGGCCCACTGGACGCCGGTATTGCTTGGAGCACGGACGGTCTGGCAGGGGCGCACAAGTTCCTGGACCGTGTCTACCGCACCTTCGTTGACCAGGATGGCAAAATGCGTGATCACATCACCACCATCAACGATGGTAAGCTGACCAAGGTTTACAACGAAACCGTCAAGAAGGTCACGGAAGACTACGAAGCTCTTCACTTCAACACGGCCATCGCGCAGATGATGGTCTTCATCAACGATGCCAACAAGGTTGACGCACTGCCATTCGAGTACTGCGAAGGCTTCGTCAAGATGCTGGCACCAGTGGCACCACACCTGATGGAAGAAATCTGGGCTGCGTTCGGGCACAAGGGCAGTATCACCTACGCTCAGTGGCCAACTTACGATGAAGCCGCACTGGTTTCTGACGAAGTTAACGTTGTCGTGCAGGTTAACGGTAAACTGCGTGCACAGGTTAAACTGCCTAAGGACACCAGTAAGGAAGACACCGAGAAGATTGCGATGGACCAAGCCAACGTCAAGAAGTTTGTCGAAGGTAAGGACATCAAGAAGGTGATCGTGATTCCTAACAAGCTCGTCAACATCGTCGCACGTTAATGTGTGCCGGAAAGCCTCAGCGTAAGCTGGGGCTTTTGTTGTGCACGCTGTCCGTCAGCGTAAGCGCTGAAAATACCATCCGCAAGGATGGCTTCTATGAAAATCGACCGAAGGTCGGGCC
>NZ_RHNR01000077.1 GCF_003946025.1 Lacticaseibacillus songhuajiangensis
TCTCTACGCGCTAAAGCGCGAGGTCGACTGGCTTCGCCCAAGCACACCACCACCTCCGTGGCCGACACGTTACTGAGTGGCAACCCCCACAGAGACTGGGCGACGAACTTCCACCACTGTTAAAGGCCGCGATAACGGTTCTCAATGTGTGCGGTAAGCAGACATGTTGATTCCTGCGTCGACATTTCCCAGTACTTGTCCATGTGTTTGGTGTTTTCGCCAGCGTGGTCTGAAACTTTCACCACCATAGTCATGTGAATGCGCGTCGGAACTGGGTCGGATTCGCGGCAGCGGACGGGAAGGGTGTGCGTGCCCACGAAAATGGCAGTGTATGTTTCGCACATGAACTTCGTGCGAAATGTACACCGCCATTTTCGTTAGGAGCGGGATTTTGCCGGTGGGTTTGCGGCAAAATCACCAGTGGAAGACAGCGCAGCCAGTCGACCTCGCGCTTTAGCGCGTAGTGAGACGGACACCGTAGGGCTGGCTGGAACGGTCCCACGCACACCCTTCCCGGGAGCGTAGCAAATCCGGCCCAGTTCCGACCTTCGGCCTAACCACTATTTTCATCCTTGCGGATGAAAGTTTCATGACTTACGCTGGCGGACAGTAACAGGGCGGTTGCGGTACAATGATGAACGGAAGTGAGGAGGTGCCGCTGTGGAGCTGGAACAGGAAAAAGACGTGATTGAACTGTGCGGTAAGGTTGGCAAAATTTTGCTGGAAAACGGCGCCGAAACCGCGCGCGTTGAGGGCACCGTGGAGTATATTGGCAAGGCCGCCGGCGTGGACCTGTCCTGCCATGCCGCGATGACCGCCATCTTCGTTGACGCCAACGATAATCCGCTCACGCACCTCGTGAAGGTGCGCACCGGTGACTTTGACCTGCGTAAGGTCGATGCCATCAATACCTTGTCTCGCCAATTCGTGGCGGCAGAGATTGATTACACGCAGCTGAAACAGGCAGTTGCTCAGGTTAACGTCCGCCGGCGTGACTACAGTTGGCCGAGTAAAATTCTTGGCGCCGGACTGGTGTCCGTGGCACCGATGCTGGCGTTTGTGGCCACTTGGCAGGATTTGGCGTGGGCTTTCTTTGTCGGCATTGCTGGCTACCTGGCTGCACAGTGGACTGGGCACATCAACACGACGCCCTATATCGCCGTTGGTGTCGGCGGACTGGTGATCAGTTTGCTGGCCAATATTTTGCAAGTAGTGGGTTGGGGGACCAGCGCTGATTACATCATCATTAGTGCGCTGATGCCGCTGGTACCAGGCGTTGCCATTACCAATTCGCTGCGTGAAATCATTGCGCGGCACACGATTTCGGGGATGGTGCGGGCGCTGGACGCCATCATGACCGCCGGCGCAATTGGCGCCGGAGTGGTCGTGGGTGCCGCCGTCGTGCA
The DNA here is from genome assembly GCF_003946025.1 of Lacticaseibacillus songhuajiangensis. Taxonomy (GTDB): domain Bacteria; phylum Bacillota; class Bacilli; order Lactobacillales; family Lactobacillaceae; genus Lacticaseibacillus; species Lacticaseibacillus songhuajiangensis. The sequence continues at coordinate 1,407 of NZ_RHNR01000077.1, forward strand.
CCTAATTGGGGGTTAATATGCAAATTCTAGTGGGTTTCATCTTAAGTTTTGCATCGAGCCTCGGGTTCGGCATCATCACCAATATTCCCAAACGCACTCTGCTACCGGCGGGCATCACCGGTGCACTGTCCTGGGTGGTTTACTTACTGATGGCCGGACAAACGCACGGCCTCATTCTGCCTAACTTGCTGGCGGCGGTGACCATTGGGATTGTTGCGAACGTTGCCGCCATCATCGTGCGCGCGCCCGTGAACGTCATGTACATTCCCTGCCTGGTGTCGCTGGTTCCAGGTGCCATCATCTACAAGAGTATGCAACAATTCACCCTCGGCCATGAGGGAAGTGCAACTCAAGGATTCATCAAGACACTCACCATTGCGGTTGCACTAGCTGTCGGGTTTGTGATTGCGGAGGCGGTATTTAGCAAAATTCGGCCAGTGCTTAGACGGCGGCGGGAACGGTAATTGCAAAAAGCAATTAATTAATCTAGCAATTTATGCGGACGTGGACACGAGTAGTAATTGATGTGGGCCACGTTTTTTTATTGCTAAATTTTTACGTCACATTTTCGATTCGTGGGCAAGCTAAAATCAAGCGTTGCAGCTACGATGAATATTTTAGCCGCTGTGACATAAGCGGTGGCTGTGCAGGTGACCGGTCGATTATTTTTCAATTTTGTTGTTGACTCTCTGCGCGCAGGTGTTCATAATCAGTGGCAATCAGTTCGATAGAATAACTTTTGCGGTGATGAGAAGAACCGGCAAAACGCGTCTGCAGAGACGGGGATAAGGTGAGAACCCCGACGCAATTGCTGCGCCCATGAGCTCGGAGCATGACGGTTGGTGCAAGCTGATCGTCCGTCAGTCGGCGTTACTCGACTACGGTTTAAGGGCGTGTTGGCGTCCAGAACCAAAGAGATGAAATTGTCGCGGTGCCTGATGCATCGGGATAGTTTCGAATTAGGGTGGTAACGCGCGGCAGCGTCCCTGCACTTCATGTTGAAGTGTGGGGACGCTTTTTTGTTATTCTAGGCATTTGCCGGTACGGCGGCGAACGCAACTGAAATCGGTAAAACACTGGGGGTGGTCTGGTAATGTCAAGCTGTTGTTGTATGTGTGTGCGTCGTTCAGTAATAACAATGCGGCCAACTTTTCCTTATGCGATCACTCGCTGTGAGTGGTAACGCAATGCCCGTGGATACAATCAAGGTGAGCTCACAATAATCCCCAGATACACAGTTGTGAGGTGCCTTTTATACAAAAAAGTTAATCGCGTTAACGCAACGGCCCCAAGGCTTTGCGGCTTTGGGGAATCCCTTGGTGCTAAATTAAGTGTTGACGAATGGTAAGCATTTTTGTAATAATTGCGGTGCATCAGTCGTTGCGAGTGCAGCGACTAAATTGAGCGAAAAGGAGCTGGTTGCGCATGTGTTGTTGTTGTATGACGCCAAAACTGAATGTAAACGTATATGGCACGATGACACAATGCGTAGCGCGTTAGCACCTTAACACGAGTGTTTGTGTCCAGTTACATCGGCGAACTGGACGTAAAACTTCTGGGAGTTTTTTCTCCCAAGCGCAGTCGCGTGCCAAAAGGTGGAGGTCCGTGCTGTGTCAATTCCTTAGCGGAATTGACGCGGTGGCCCCGACTTTTTGGCACTTTTTGTGTCCCGTGCTCGCAAATGAGTAGGGAGAAAACACGATGAAGAAGAATAACTGGACGAAGATTGCCGCCACCACCGCCACCGTTGCCTTGTCAGCGCTGGTACTTGCGGCTTGCGGAACAAACTCTTCCAGCAAGGATGCCAAGCAGGTGCTGAAGTTGCCTGCATCCGCACAGCTCGACACGATTGATATTTCCAAGTCGACCGGGTACGGCCAGACAGGGAATGTCTACGAGAGTTTCTACCGGCTGGGCAAGAATGGGAAGGCCATCGCTGGTCTCGCCGCATCTAGCAAGACGAGTGCGGACGGGAAGACCTGGACTTTCAAGATCCGTAAGAACGCCAAGTGGAGTAATGGTGACGCCATCACCGCCCAGGACTTTGTCTACTCCTGGCGGCGGACGGTGAACCCGAAGACGAGCTCGCCATACGCCTACCTTTTTGAAGGTATCAAGAACGCTACCGCCATCGTGAGCGGCAAGGAAGATCCAAGCAAAATTGGGATTAAGGCGCTGGATAAGCACACTGTGCAGATTCAACTCGACTCGCCAATCGCCTACTTTAAGGTCCTGATGGCCTACCCGCTGTTTGGCCCCCAGAACCAGAAGGTTGTTGAAAAGTACGGCAAGAAGTACGGGACTAACGCTAAGTACAGCGTCTACTCCGGACCATTCAAGATTAGCAAGTGGAACGGGACGGGTAACAAGTGGACCTTCGTCAAGAACCCCGATTACTGGGACAAGAAGGTCGTGAAGCTCGACCAGATTAACTACACTGTGGTCGGCGATAGCAGTACCAGCCTCGATTTGTACCAGAACGGCAAGCTCGACATGACGCAGCTGACGGCTGACCAGGTCAACAACTATGCTGGTGCGAAGGACTACAAGACTTACGCGTACTCCTACGTGAGCTACCTCGACTACAACCAGCAAAGTAAGAACGCCACACTCAAGAAGCTTTACAGCAACAAGGCGTTCCGCCAGGCGGTTTCCGCAACGCTTGACCGCAAACTGCTTGCTAAGAAGGTTGTGGGCGTGAACACCATCGTGCCAACAGGTTACGTTTCAACTAACCTGGCCAGTGACCCGAAGACGGGCGAAGACTTTGCCAAGCAGCAAAAGGTTGCGGGTGCTGACACCTACAACGCAAGCAAGGCAGCCAAGCTCTGGAAGCAGGCGCAGGCCGAAACCGGCATTAAGAGTGCCAAAATGGAATTACTCGCAGGCTCTGACAGTGGTGACGATCCGGCAACCAAAGCCGTCGTGCAGTACATCAAGGCGCAGGTCGAAAAGAACCTGCCCGGCATTACGGTGTCTATCCGCATGATGCCTTCCGCAAGTGCCACTGAGCAGCGTCAGCAGGGTAATTGGGATCTTGCGCTAGCCGGTTGGGGTGCCGATTTCAACGACCCAATCTCCTTCCTGCAGACGAAGACTCGTGATTCTTCCTACAACTACGGTAAGTACAACAGCACCGAATACAACAACCTGATTGCCAAGGCGCAGGGCGCCGACGCCAACAACGCCGAAGCCCGCTGGCAGGACATGGTCAAGGCGAGCCAGGTGCTCACCAAGGACCAGCCAATCACGCCGCTGTACCAGAGTGTCTACTCCTGGATGCAGAAGACCTCTGTTAAGGGTATCGTCCACAATACCGCTGGTACGCAGTGGGGTTACAAGACGGCCTACATTGAGAAGTAACATCGAAAAGCGTAGCTACGGCTGCGCTTTTTTGTGTGTTATTGTCCGTCAGCGTAAGTCCGCGCCCGTAAGGGTGCGCTCTGCACTTTAAGCTGTTTTCATACCGCCACAAGGCGGTGGGTCGGCAACTCCGGTGGTGGTGCGCTCGGGCTACGCTCCGGGAACTACGTCGGGCGGGGACCGCTTCAGCCCGCTATCGCGGTCTTCCGCTGGCGGAGTTGCCGCAAGAACGGCGTCAACTCCGCGCTCCCGAGATGATTGTGTGAAGCCACGACGGCAAATCCGGCCGTCCTGTCTCCAAACAATCATCTTTTCGCCCGACTTCGTTCCCTGCGCTTCGCCCAAGCACACCACCACCTCCGTGGCCGACATGTTACTGAGTGGGGACAGTACGACTAACGATTGCGTGACGGTTACAAGTCACATTGACCTCAATTAGAGATTGAAATCACGTTGACAAAGGTGTTGGGCCATTGTCACTGTGTTTGCCGGTTCATTGATGTATCACACCGCACATGAATATGAAATCATCAGCTTAACGTCGTCCGGAAATAACACCACCACAGTATCGTGAATGCACTTAGGGTCTGGGGTGGATTGGCGTAGCGGGCAGGGACGGAGTTAGCGAAAATAAAATTGGCTGTGTATTCCCGACATGATTTTCGTCGGGGGTACACAGCCAATTTTATCGGGAGCGGGATATTGACGCTGGGCTTGCGGCAATATCCCCAGTGGAAGACGGCGTAGCCGGCTGGAACGGTCCCCGCTAACGGAGTTCCTGCCCGCGAAGCCAATCCGCACCAGACCCGACCTTGAAGTGCCCTAGAATTGTTAGACGAAGAATCTAATAATTGTGGGGCTTTTCTTATGATCAAATACAGCAGTACTTT
>NZ_RHNR01000078.1 GCF_003946025.1 Lacticaseibacillus songhuajiangensis
AGCTAATCTGCCCCAGGCCCGACCTTCGGTCGATTTTCATAGAAGCCATCCTTGCGGATGGTATTTTCAGCGCTTACGCTGACGGACAGCAAAAAAGACCGCTTGCGCGATCTTTTGCGAGGTGATTAATGTTTAATGCTGTAGAACGGACCGCCGGCAAGTGTATTGCTAGCGCCGTAAGTCTTCTCGTCCTTACCCATTGCGCCGCGCAACAGCTGACCCATGAAGAAGGCAAGCAACAGCGTTGCCGTCAGGTAGTCCATGACGTAACCGGCATATAGCGAGAGGCCGAGCGTCAGGCCACAGCTGACACCCAGTGCCACGTTGCGCATCGTGAAGCGCCGGCGGAAGTGCATCAGAATCATCAGTGCCGCCCAAATCAGAATACCGACGTAAGGAAGAACCAGCAAAATCAGGCCGACAATCCCCATTGCGTAATACTGGGAGACAAAGTCCCGTTCAATGAGCCCCATGTTGCTCAAGCGGGTGTAACCAAAGCCCAGTACCTTGTCCTTTGAATTACCGTTAATGGACGCAACTCGCTTCCAAATCGCATTTTGCAAGGAGCGGTAGTTCATGCGTTCCCAGACTGGCCACTTCAGGATACCCTGCCAGAACTTCAAATCGTTGTGGACAGGGTAAGACTTGGTCGCAAACTCTGGATTGAGCGCCAGTTCAGCCGCGTGTTTCTCGATGTACTTGGCCGTCTTCTTGTCGTTGCCCCGCTTGGTCAGAACCTTCAGGTGGTGGTACACGTTTTCCTGATCCTTTTGTGAATCCTTGTCCAAGTTAGCGGCAATATCGGCCGTTTGTTCTTCAGAGACTTGGCGATTGCCGTTTGGCGAGAAGTGGAATAGGCCCACCATCACCAGCATGATGGCCAGAAGCGACACGATGCTGGCCACGCGGAAACGGAATTCCTTGGCGATGAACACGAAGTAAAGGTACAGCACAACGAACAGCCCGAAGATGGCAATTGTTCCGTAAGCTGCCGCTTTTGTCCCCAGTTCCAGACCGGCAAGTGCCTGCAAAGATGCCAGAATCACGTTCTTCACGTTGAAATGTGTGCACAGGAAGTAGAGCACCAATGGTGTGAGCATCAGCAGCATGGCGCTAACCGTGTTGGCGTGGTTAAAGAAACCCTTTGACGCCAGGCCGTAGTAGTTACCACGACCAGAAGCGGTAAACCAGCTGAAAATACTGCCGGTAATGTGCTGCCGGCTGTACTGTTCAAAGATGTTCCCCTTACCCCACTGGTGCAGGTAAGAACCCAGGCTAATGCCGAGTACGTTGGACACCACGATTGAGCCCGCGGTCAAACCAGACAGCCAGGACACGATGGTCTCGAGCGTCGAGTCACTAAACTCGGTGCGGTAGACCACTATAATCATGAATAATGGCATGACCATGCGGACAATGTAGAACAGTTCGCCAAAGGTTGAGTAGGCAAAATTCCCCGGAACCAGCGAATTAAACTGCCCCGCATTCCACTGGTGGAACACAAAGTAAACCAGCAATAGCGCGATATACGCACCAAAGAACAAGTTGAGTTTCTTGCTACTATCCGCAATTAGGAACATAACCCCAATGACGGCGATAAACAGGATTCGAATAATCGTCGCGGGTGACATTCCCAAAAAATTGGAGATTGGTGGCTGATACAGCCAGAAAATATCCAGAAATGGCTGCAATATAATAAATAGAATTAAAGTCTTTTTGAGCTTAGAAGCCACGGTTTCTCCTCCATGTTGGTTATGGCCGCTTCTCATGAGTCACAACCCTCCGCATCGCCAAAGGCGCCACGTATTAAAAATTAGTCTAGTAATAATATAATATTAAACTGCCCACAACACCACCGCAAACTCCCGCTCACAACCGCTAGATAGTGAACATTTGCGGTGATTTCGTTGCATATCCGCGAAACAACATCATTTTTTAACCGTTGGCTTAGCGGGCAAAACGTTGGTGCAGCCTGGCGTAGATGCTGGTGACCGTACTGTTGCGTAGCACGATAAGCGCGAGCAGATAGCAAAGCGAACTCACAACGGTCTGGATGACCAAATCAACAAAGAGTGAGCCGGTGTTGATTGCCCGACTAGTAATCAGTCCGATTGCTAATGCGATGACCCCAGCGAGCAACAACTGCCACTGCTTACTAAAGAGCTGCTTGAGCGGCAGTTCGCGGCGCACCAGGAAAATACGCAGGAAGCAGACTGTTGCCTCAGTAAGCACGATGGTAATGGCCCCACCCATTGCGCCCATTGATGGCAGCAAAAGCAGGTTCAGTGTAATCGAGAGCACCGCACCGACGTAGTACGGAATTGCGAACTCCTTAAAGAGACCGCGCGACAAGGTGTACTGATTCGCAAACACGCCGCCGTAACTCACAAGCACGACAATCAGCGCACCGACAAACAGAATTGGGCCAGCGTCCTTGTACGCATTACCCCAGAACCAGACGACAAACTTACTGGCATTGAGCATGAGCTCGATGGTGAAATACAAACTGATGAGCATCGTGTAGTCCAGCGCGGTCTTCATCAGCTTCACAACCTCAGAATGCGCGGTATCGTTAGCCATCATCTGCGCCATTTTGGGCATCAGAATCGTGCTGACGGAACCCACCACGGTAATAATTGCCCGGGCAATCATTTGCGACTGCCCGTAATACGACAGTTGCGTGTTCCCCGCAATCTGGCCGACGAGCGTCTGGTCAAAACTAATGTAAAGCTGCACCGCAATGGACGGGATGGTCACCATCAGGGCGCCGCGGAAGTAAATTTTGTCGAATGCAAAATCCGTGTGCTTCAAGCGGCGGCCGAGCTTCTTATCTAGCCCCAGCCAGAAGACGATGTTCGCCAGGTAGGTAACAGAGTTAATCAGCAAGTAGATCCACAGGTCACTCGGCTTGTGCACGAAGATGAACAGGCTGGCCGTAATGGCGAGTTTAATGAAGGTGTTTCGCGTCACCACCGACTTAATCTCGCCCAGACCAATGAACAGCCAGGAAATATCCAGGATGTACCCGATTAGAAATGGTACTTCAAGCAGGAAGTAAGCCTTGTGGTTCAGGAACAGGAAAACGGCCGCCACGTAACCCAAAATGGTGATGGTACCAACCGTCAGTTGAATAAACCACAGGTGGGCGAAGCGCTTAGGCAACTCCTCCGGTTTGGCCTGCGCAATGGCACGGGCCCCGAATTGGTTCATCCCGAACATGATAATGACTGCAAGCAACACGGGAATCGAATTAATATAGGCATTAAGCCCGACCGCCTCACGGCCCAAGGTCCGGGTGATGTACGGCTGCACGACAATCGGCAGCATGAGTGCCATCACCTGGTAGAGGGCGTTGTAGACGATGTTGACCATTGTTTTGCGCACAAACTTACCTCGTTACTTGTCTTCTTGCAGATGGCGGGGTTTCCGCTCTGCTTCCTTCGGCGGCTGCATGTAGTCGCCATACATCCGGGTCAAAATGGCATCGTAACCCACCGCAACGGGGAACTTCTCCCCTTCAAAATTCTGAATGCTGGCGGACTTGATTTCGGCCGGTAAGTACATTTCGCGGTCCCAAGCGTAGGGACTGCTAAAGTTATAGTAAATGTAGCCACCCGGCAGCCAGTTAAACATCTGAATGTGCTTGACGTTCATCGCGGCAATATCGCTCTTACTGCGGTGTGCGGCCACGAATTCGGCCCACTTGTGGAAAATACCCAGGTGCTTACCGGTATCGTGATTGCCCCCCGCAATATCCATCGCCACCTGATCCAGGCGCACAATCAGCTGGTGCACGCGTCGCAGTGGCTTCCAGCGGAAAGTCTTATCGAGCGCGAACACGTCAATAAAGACCCCGTGCAGCCCCGTTCCCGCGTCGACCTCATCGTAGACAGATTCAGCAGAATTCAATACTTTATAAGTTGAAAGATAATAATTGGGCTCACCAGGAGAAACCAGGCGCACATCGGCATCAACGTTAGCACCGTTGAATGCGGCGATAAAAGCCTGAATATTTTCCCGCTTAATGCCAATATCAATATCGTCATCCCAAGGAATCATTCCCTGATGCCGCAACGCGCCGATGGCCGAGCCACCAATTAGGAAATACTGCACATTGTAGCGTGCAAGCATCCGCTTTAACTTTTTGAGCGTGCCAATGAGCACCTCGTGGCTTACGTTTGCCAATATTCGTTCCTCCACCCAAATTAAATCACGTATCAATTCCATCATACCACGCCACCTAACGCGGTTGTGGCAACAGAACCCACATAAGCCATAATTTTGCCCTTCATTAAGGGCCATCGCAATATGTATTTGCAAAAATTAAGCAAAACAATAGTCAAGACTGCAATGAAGGCGCTTTAAGCTGATTCATGGCTCATTTTCCGCAAGTTCCCGCGTAACTGGAGAAAATCCCGTCTTGCTATTGGTTTATCACCACCGCGGGTGCAAAATGGCACTAGGGAGTGATGATAACTATGGTAATGAACAAAAATTATAAATACCCTGACACCGCAGCATATGATTATGTCGTTCGCGAACTCGAAGCAAAAGGCGTCCAGTTGCACAACATTGCCGAAATTACATACGGCCTGCAGCACAAGTTTCTGCCCGACGCGACGCTAGCAGACTATGAGCAAGAAGTCGTCAACGTCATGCACAAACGGGAGCTGCTCAACAATGCCATGGTCGGCCTGCAACTAGACAAGCTGGCCACCAAAGGCTTGCTTGACGAACCGCTGCAGAGCATCGTGGCAAACGATGCCGGCGTTTTCGGTGTCGACGAGACGCTCGCTTCCGGTATTGCGACCCTGTGGGGCTCCATCGGGATTACGAACTACGGTTACGTCGACCGGACGAAACCTAACATCATCGGTCAGCTGGACAATTCTGGTGACAAGATCAACACCTTCATCGACGACATTGTCGGCGCCATTGCCGCTGCAGTCGCCGGTAAAATGGCCCACAAGTACGCGTAAAGCTTGTCTGTCAGCGTATTTATTGAAAATATCATCCGCAAGGATGGCTTCTGTGAAAATAGACCGCAGGTGAAGTGCAATAGAAAAGTTAGACACTTAAAAATTTAAGTTAAGCAACCGTGGCCTGCTCCCGGTATTCTACTGGGG
>NZ_RHNR01000079.1 GCF_003946025.1 Lacticaseibacillus songhuajiangensis
GCCGGCTACGCCGTCTTCCACTGGGGATATTGCCGCAAGCCCAGCGTCAATATCCCGCTCCCGATAAAATTGGCTGTGTAACCCCGACGAAAATCATGTCGGGAATACACAGCCAATTTTATTTTCGCTAACTCCGTCCCTGCCCGCTACGCCAATCCACCCCAGACCCTAAGTGCATTCACGATACTGTGGTGGTGTTATTTCTGGACGACGTTAACTCGATGATTTCATATCATTGCGGTGTGATACATCAACGAACCGGCAGACACAGTGACAATGACCCAACACCTTCTGTCACCGTGATTTCAATCTCTAATTGAGGTCAATGTGACTTGTAACCGTCGCGTAATCGTTAGTCGTACTGTCCCCACTCAGTAACGTGTCGGCTACGGAGGTGGTGGTGTGCTTGGGCGAAGCGCAGGGAACGGAGTTGGGCGAAAAGATGATTGTTTGGAGACAGGACGGCCGTATTTGTCGTCGTGGCTTCACACAATCATCTCGGGAGCGCGGAGTTGACGCTGTTCTTGCGGCAACTCCGCCAGCGGAAGACCGCGACAGCGGGCTGAAGCGGTCCCCGCCCGACGTAGTTCCCGGAGCGCAGCCCAAGCGCACCACCACCGGAGTTGCCGACCCCACCGCCTTGCGGCGTTGTGAAAGCTGCTTAAAGTGCAGGTCGCACCCTTGCGGGCGCGGACTCACGCTGACGGACAACTATCGCACTAATCCATAGTGCTGCAGCCCCTGCCGGATGCCGCCGGTCATGTTGGAGCCAGTGACGTACTCGGCACGGCGCATGGCCTCGGGATTGCCGTTACCCATGCAGATGGCGTGGTCGACCATGTCGAACATCTGCAAATCGTTCAGCTGGTCGCCGAAGCCATAAGTCGGAATGCCAGTCAGGTGGGCCTTGTCCAGCAGGTGCCGGATGCCTGTTTTCTTGGTGACGCCCGCCAGCATGGTGTCGAGTCCGCGCGGGTTGTTACGTACCAGGGTCAGTTCGCCAGCAAAATGCTGCTGGTAGAGTTTTTCTTTATTGAAGTTAAAAACGAACATGAAATTTACCGGATTTTGCTGGTACCAATCTTGGTCGACGTGTGGCAGTAGGTGCAGCAAGTGAAAATTCTCGTCCGTGTATTCGCTGCGGCCGTTCAGCGCGAAAGCCTGACTGTTGAACCAGCCGACGCGGTCGCCCTGGTGCTTGGCAAAAGTGTTGAAGCGTGTCATCAGCTTTTGCGGGATGTATTCGGCGTGCAACATCTGGCCGGCGTACTGCACGTAACTGCCGTTAGCACTGACGATAGCGTCGATGCCGCACGCGTCGAGAACATACTGCACCTCAAACAGGTTGCGGCCTGTTGCGATTACGGGTAAAATGTCGTTTTGTCTGAGTTCCTGTACCGCACGAATTGTGTCCGCCGCAAGTGACTTGTCGTTGAGTAATAATGTGCCATCGAGATCAAAGAAAACAATCGCTTTATACAAATAACCGCTCCTTATTTTGATAGTTAGCTACGAGTCTATTGTAACACTAAGCCGTAAACTGGCTGTGTTTATTCTTTTCAAAGCCAAGCGAGCATTATTTATATATTAAAGTATCGAATCTCAGTATTTTGCATAATAAACGACTTTTTACTTCTTTTATTTGATTTTTAATAGTGGACATAAACTTTGTGTAGAACCAGAATTTGGCTACAAGATGTAGTATGATATAAGCATTGATTTTAAAATTTTACGTAAAGAGGGGCCACCATGGTGATTATTACAGCTGGCATGATTGGCGTAGGCAAGACCACTTTGACTGGGCAGATTGCTGACCATTTGGGAACGAAGGCGTTCTTCGAACCTGTTGGGGAGAACCCAGTTCTTCCTTTGTACTACAAAGATCCTAAGGAATACGGGTTCTTACTGCAGATTTACTTCTTGAACAAGCGGTTTGCGATGATCAAGAAGGCGCTGTCTGACGACAACAACGTGCTTGACCGTTCAATCTACGAAGATGCGCTGTTCACCCGCGAGAACAACGCCGAGGGTAATATCACCGACACCGAACTGGACGTGTACCTCAAGTTGCTCGACAACATGATGAACGAACTGACCCAGATGCCTAAGAAGGCACCAGACCTGCTCGTTTACGCCGAGACTGATTTCGATACCATCCTCTACCGGATTAAGAAGCGTGGTCGTGACTACGAACAGTTCGAAAACAATCCTGAACTTGAATCCTACTACTACAAAATGTGGACGGCTTACAAGCAGTGGTTTGACGAATATGATGTGAGCCCGAAGATGAAGATTGACCTCCAGAAGTACGACCTGGAGAAGGCGGGCAACATCGACATCGTGCTTAGCCAGATTGACGACCGCTTGGCCGAAATCCGTAAGTAAACCTGTCATGCAATGGCGTCTGGAAGCTCCAATGTGAAGCTTCCAGGCGCCTTTTGCTTGGTCAAAAGTCAGTGGGCAGCCAATTATTTGGATTCCGTGCAAATTGTATAAAAGCTGTGACTAAAGTATATAAATTAATAGATTTTCAGCGTAACTGCATCAATTTCTCATAATTTGTGGTAATCTAAAAACATCTAAAAAAAGGAATGGTGATACGATGACGCAAGCAACAGATTACATTAATTCAGTTGCGGCCACGCTCAAGCAGCGCGACCCCAACCAGCCTGAATTTCAGGAAGCGGTTGGTAATTTTCTGAAGACAATCACCCCTGTTTTCGAGAAGCACCCCGAATACATCAAGGCCAACGTTTTGGCGCGCTTGGTGGAACCAGAACGCGCCATTCAGTTCCAGGTTGCTTGGCAGGATGACGCCGGTAACATGCAGGTGAACCGGGGCTTCCGGGTCCAGTTCAATTCCGCCATCGGCCCGTACAAGGGTGGCCTGCGTTTCCACCCATCTGTGAACTTGTCCATCGTCAAGTTTCTCGGTTTCGAACAGATCTTCAAGAACAGCCTGACCGGCCTGCCAATTGGTGGGGGTAAGGGTGGTTCTGACTTCAATCCGAAGGGCAAGAGCGACGCCGAAATCATGCGTTTCTGCCAGAGTTTCATGATTGAACTTCAGAAGCACATTGGCCTCGACGTCGACGTGCCCGCCGGTGACATCGGGGTCGGTGGCCGCGAGATTGGTTACCTCTATGGCATGTACAAGCGCCTTAACGGCAGCGAACGCGGTATCCTCACCGGTAAGGGTCTCTCCTTCGGGGGGAGCCTTGCCCGGACCGAAGCCACTGGTTACGGTTTGATCTACTACACGAACGCGATGCTCAAGGCCAACGGCAAGAGCCTCGATGGCAAGCGAGTTCTCGTGTCTGGTGCTGGGAACGTGGCCACCTACGCGATCCAAAAGGCGGAAGAAAACGGCGCCATTGCCATCTCCGCCTCTGATTCCAACGGCTACGTCATCGATGAAAACGGGATTAACCTCGACGTCCTCAAGGACATCAAGGAAGTGCGCCGGGCGCGCATCAAGGAATACGTTGATGCTGTGCCAAGTGCAACTTACCACGAAGGTAGTGTTTGGGACGCCGACGTGCAGTATGACGTCGCATTGCCATGTGCAACTCAGAACGAAATCAACGGTGACCAGGCAGCTAAGCTGATTGCTAATGGCGCCTTCGCCATTGCCGAAGGGGCTAACATGCCAAGCACGCCAGAGGCCATTGCTGCCTACCAGGCAGCGGATATTCTCTACGGACCTGCGAAAGCTGCGAACGCTGGTGGTGTTGCGGTATCCGCACTCGAAATGAGCCAGAACTCCCGTCGGGTCAGCGATTCCTTCGCGACCGTTGACGGCGAGCTTAAGGACATCATGGAGACCTTGTTTGCCAACAGCGTTGCCGCTGCGAACGAATACGGTGAAGATGGCAACTACCTTGCTGGCGCAAACATCGCCGGCTTCACGAAGGTTGCCGACGCCATGGTGGCACAGGGCTGGTAAACCAAGGCCTTTGAAAACAGGCGCAACACTTCGGCGTTGCGCCTGTTTTGCTGTCCGTCAGCGTAAGTCATGAAATTTTCATCCGCAAGGATGCAGGAATTGAAAATAGTGGGGTAGATTGAAGGTCGGGTCTGGTGCGGATTGGCTTCGCGGGCAGGAACTCCGTTAGCGGGGACCGTTCCAGCCGGCTACGCCGTCTTCCACTGGGGATATTGCCG
>NZ_RHNR01000008.1 GCF_003946025.1 Lacticaseibacillus songhuajiangensis
CCTCGCGCTTTAGCGCGTAGTGAGACGGACACCGTAGGGCTGGCTGGAACGGTCCCACGCACACCCTTCCCGGGAGCAAAGCTAATCCGGCCCAGTTCCGACCTTCGGTCTAACCACTATTTTCATCCTTGCGGATGATTTGATTGGAAGCTTCACAACTTACGCTGACGGACAGCGTTACGCAATCTGCACCAGCGGTTTGATGCTGTTGGCGGAGAAACGCTGCTCCTCTTCAATCAGAATCCGCGCGCAGGCGTAGGAGTCGGCCAGCGCATTGTGGTGATTCTTGAGCGTGATGCCAAGTACGTCGCTGACGGTGTCGAGCTTGTAGTTCGGCAGGTCTGTAATCAGCCGCTTGGTCGTCTTAACCGTGTCTACATACTGGAAAGATGCAGCCGGCAGGTTGTAACGCTCAAGACTTTTGCGCACGACGGAGACGTCAAAGGGCGCGTTGTGTGCTGCCACCAGCTGGTTCGGCGTGAAGAACTGGTTGATGTGCGACCAAACTTCCGGCCAGGTTGGGGCATCCGCGACCATGTCTGGCGTGATGTGGTGGATGCGGATGTTGTACGGGTTGAATTTGGTTTCGGGGTTAATCAGGCTGTAGAAGGAATCCACAACCTTACTGTCGCGCACCACGACCAGGGCTACTGAACATGCAGAAGCCCGCTGGCCGGCGGCGGTTTCGTAATCCATCGCGATAAAATTCATGCTTAATCCTCCAGCAGGTTGCTTGTCGTCAGTTCGACAGGGCAGTGGTCAGAACCCATGATGTCATCGTGAATCACCGCGTCCTGCAACTTGCCATCGAGGGCTGTGCTCGTGACGAAGTAGTCGATGCGCCACCCAGCGTTGCGACTGCGAGCACCGCCGCGGTAGCTCCACCAGGAGTAAATGCCAGTCTGGTCTGGGTAGAAGTGGCGGAAAGTATCGGTGAAGCCGGCCGCCAGCTGCTGCGTGAAGCCGCTACGTTCTTCATCCGTGAAGCCTGCGCTGTGGTGGTTGGTCTTCGGATTCTTCAAGTCGATTTCTTCGTGCGCGACGTTCAGATCACCGCAGTAAATCACGGGTTTATTGGCGGAAAGGCCGCTGGTGTAGGCGCGGAAGGCCTTGTCGAAACCCTGCCGGAACTCGAGGCGTTTCAGTTCACCGCCCGAATTAGGCACATAGACTGTAATGACGTAGAAGTTCGGGTACTCGAGCGTGATGACGCGACCTTCTGTGTCGTACTCGGGCACATCAATGCCGTAGTGCACGCTGAGGGGCTCATGCTTGGTGAAGATGGCGGTGCCGGAGTAACCTTTGCGCTCAGCATAGTTGAAGTATTGATAGTAGCCGGGAAGATCGAGTGTGGCCTGACCCGCCTGCATTTTGGTTTCCTGAATGCAGAACCAATCGGCATCTGTGTCTTTGACGACATCGTAAAAATTCTTTTTGAGAACGGCACGCAGGCCGTTAACGTTCCACGAGATGAATTTCAAAAAATCAGCTCCTTTTATGTCGATTGTACATTAGCGACCGGCGGGGTGCCACCCGTGCGCGGGGCGACATCTGTGTTAAAATAAAGCTATCTAATTTTTGGAAGAATGGACGTGATATTGTGGCTTCAGAAAAGACCACACTGGCGGGTTTGCCAGCATTAAAGAACGAACCCTTATCAAACTACACCTTCACCAAGACGGGCGGTCCAGCTGATCTGCTTGCCTTCCCTGAAAGCGTCGAGCAGGTCCAAACTTTCGTGGATTATGCTAACGAAAACAAGGTGCCGCTGACTGTTGTCGGGAATGCCAGCAATCTCATCGTCCGGGACGGCGGCATTCGCGGCCTCGTGATTATTCTGACCCACATGCGCAGTATTAAGGTCGAAGGCAACACCGTGACGGCGGATGCCGGTGCCCGCATTATCGACACGTCCGATGCCGCGGGGGCTGCAGGATTGTCCGGCCTGGAGTTCGCCGCCGGGATTCCCGGCTCCGTTGGTGGTGCCGTGTTCATGAACGCCGGTGCGTACGATGGTGAAATCAAGGACTGCGTGAGCCGCATTAACGTCATCAGCCGCTCCGGCCAGATGCACACCTACGAGAATGCGGGGATGCAGTTTGCCTACCGCCACTCCGTTGTGCAGGAAACTGGCGAAATCGTTTTGAGCGCTAGCTTTGACCTGACGCCTGGGGATAAGCACGCGATTCGGGCCAAAATGGACGACCTCAACGCGCGACGGGCCGCAAAACAGCCACTCGAACTGCCATCTTGCGGCAGTGTTTTCCAGCGGCCAAAGGGTCATTACGTTGGCCCCATGATCCAGGAGGCAGGACTCCAGGGTCACATTATTGGTGGTGCCCAGATTTCGATGAAGCACGCGGGCTTTATCGTCAACATTAACCACGCCACCGCCACCGACTACGTGGACATGATTCATTACGTCCAGCGGCACATCAAGGCAAAGTTCGATGTCGAACTGCATCCAGAAGTGCGCATCATCGGTGCAGAACCTGATGAAAGTGCCGTTGTTCACCACGACGGCGCCTTCGATTAATCGTCCATGGCTTTAATTCAAGGGGCAATCCTGCTGGTCAGCATCGTTCTGCTGGGGAACGTGATTGGCCACTTCATTCCCATGGTGCCGGACGCCTTGATTCAAATTGTGCTCGGACTTTTGCTGGCACTCGTGGTGCACATCAACGTGCCGGTAGATACCGACTGGTTCATGTTGCTGTTCATTGCGCCATTGCTTTACAACGATGGCCGCCATTTTCCGCGGCGAGCGCTTTGGGCGTTGCGCGGGCAAATTGTCAGCAATGCCGTCTTTCTCGTGTTTGCCACGATGTTTCTGGGCGGCTTCCTGATTCACGCGCTAGTGCCACAGATTTCCTTTGCGGCCGCCGTGGCGCTGGCGGCTCTGCTTGCACCAACGGACCCAATCGCGGTTGAAGGCATTGCCAAGCGCGTGCGGATGCCCAAACGGGTACTGCACCTGGTTGCCGGCGAGAGTCTCATCAACGACGCTAGCGGGCTGATTGGCTTTAAGTACGGCATCGCTGCCGCACTGTCGGGGACCTTTATCATCAAAGACGCCGCGGCGGACTTCTTCTACGTTGCGGTCGTCGGGGCTATTGCCGGTGCGGGATTGATGATGCTGATCAATGCCATCCGCAAGCTGCTCCTGAGTCAGGGGATTGGCGATACCATCGTCCACACTGTCTTGCAGCTGGTGACACCATTTATCATTTACCTGTTCGCGGATGAGCTCGTGCACGCGTCCGGCGTCATTGCCGTGGTCATTGCGGGGCTGATGAGTAACTCCAAGAACAACGCCTACATGACCGCACTGCCCCGGTTAAAGCTCGTCAGTAGCCACGCCTGGGACATTTTGGTGTACGTCCTCAACGGCCTGATTTTCATCCTGCTGGGCATTGAATTGCCAGTGGCGATGCGCGGCACGATTCACGATACAAAAGTCGGCACATGGTCCGCGCTGATGTACGTGGTCATCATCTACGTTGTCCTAATTGGCCTGCGTTTTGTGTGGGTGTACGTGAACGACCTCATTTCGCAACGCCAGCACCATGTGCACAAGCCGCGCGTCGTATCCGCCATGTTGACGGCGGTTGCCGGCGCGCGCGGGGCCATTACCGTGGTCGGGGTACTCGGTGTACCAACGGTGACCTTGGCCGGGAATCTGTTTCCGCAGCGCAGTCTGATGCTGTTCATTGCGGCGGGGGTAACGGTGCTCAGTCTGGTGGTGGCCAGTGTCACCTTGCCGCTGCTCGTGCGCCTGTTGCCGAACGCCAAGACCGAGGTTAAGAACGGCGAAAACACCCACCTGACGTTGGTGCAGGCAGAAGACTATCTGCTGCGGAGCGCCATGACGCAGGTGAAGACCGCACAGAAAGAAAGCCTGCAAAAACCAGCACTAGACCTCATCGGTGAACTCCAGCAGCAGTCGCGGCGTTTGCAACTGAGCAGCGTTAGCGGCGACGTTGTGATGGCACCGATGCTGCGCGACGAACTGGAGATTAAAAAGATGGGCACGCAGGGTGAACTCGAAGCGGTCCAGAAACTCCGCGCGGACGGCAAAATAAGCACGCGACTTTTTGATAAGCTGAGCCGCCGCTACCGCAGCAAACTCACCGACCTGGATTACATGCTTGCTCACGCCGGCAAACGCACTTGGCGGATGCGCTGGCAACAGTTGCACGGCCGCATTCGCCACCGGGTGGAATTCCTGCAGATTCTGGGCCGACCAGAACGTGGGGATGAGTACCGCTTTGTGGCTAAGGTGACGGCCAAGGGCGCACTGGCCAACATCAACGCCACCCTCAAAAGTCCAGCGTACAAGCACCGCAAGTTCAACAAACAAGTTATCAGCACCCAGATTGTGCACTACCGCAACCGCATCGCCACCGTGAAGTCTTTTGGTAGCGGTAAGCGGCGGGTGTACGAAGCCGAGATGCAGCGGCTGCGCATGATTGCGTACGCGGCACAACGGAGTGCGGTGCATGAGTTGATGGAGCAGTCCTACATCACGCCGATTACCGCGCAACGGCTGAGCGCGGACATTTCATACAGCGAGAATGCCGTGAGCCTGCGGGCGGCGGATTCCGACGCGGAGATTTAACGTGAGACCGGGGCCGGTGTGAATGAGCTCCGCCGCTGGGCGTGGCCTGGCGAGGACCGTTCGGACCTCCTCCGGAGTTCCTCACTGGCGATTTTGCCGCTAAAATCGCGTCAAAATGCGCGCTCCCGAGAAAAATACGGTGCATGCCCGGAAAAACGCCGGGCGTGCACCGTATTTTTCTTTTCGCCAGGCCACCCCCAGCTGCTCCGCTCAATCACACCAGCCCCTCCCTGTTAGTCATTACCGCGGCTTGCCGGCTGTACTTAGATTGCAGGGCAAGGCGTTAACCCGATTGCCTTTTTGCAGGAAACTGCCAGCCGCTGCACTGGAAATCACCACTGCACATGCGTATAATTTTGACTGGACCACTTGGTTGCAAGTGGTCCTTTTTGTGAGGCCGCGATTGCAGATTTGCGGATCTGTGTAGTCGCAGCGGCCTAAAAATTATGAGGAGGCGACAGGATTGAGCGAAGCAATTGTTGAATTGCGGCATGTGAATAAGAGCTACGGTGATACCACCGTCCTTAAAGACATCAACATCACACTGGAAGAGGGGAAGTTCTATACCTTACTGGGGCCCTCAGGTAGTGGTAAAACCACTATTCTGCGGGCAATTGCTGGCTTCCTGAACGTCAGTGGCGGTGACATTTTCATCGCCGGTAAGCGGGTCAACGATATTCCCGCCAATCTGCGTGAAGTCAACACGGTTTTCCAAGACTACGCCCTGTTCCCACACATGAATGTGTTTGAAAATGTGGCTTACGGCCTGCGGATTCGCAAGGTCGATAAGGCCAGCATCGAAACGCGCGTTATCGACGCCCTCAAAATGGTGCGTCTGGATAACCTCGCCAATCGCGAAATTAGTGAACTCTCTGGTGGCCAGAAGCAGCGGGTCGCCATTGCCCGAGCCATCGTGCTGGAGCCAAAAGTGCTCCTGCTGGACGAGCCTTTGTCCGCGCTGGATGCGAAGTTGCGCAAGGACATGCAGTACGAATTACGCGACTTGCAGCAGCGACTGGGCATCACCTTCCTGTTTGTCACGCATGATCAGGAAGAAGCACTGGCACTATCCGACGAAATCTTCATCATGAACGACGCGGTCGTTCAGCAGTCTGGCACACCCGTTGATATTTACGACGAACCGATTAACCACTTCGTTGCCGACTTCATCGGCGAGAGTAACATCATCGACGGCCGCATGGTTGAAGATTACCAGGTAAAGTTTAATGGCAAAATTTTTGAATGTTCCGACGCCGGCATGAAGCCCGACGAGCATGTCGAAGTTGTGCTGCGGCCGGAAGATCTGGACGTCGTGCCTGCCGAAAAGGGCAAAGTGACGGTTTCGATTGATACGCAATTATTCCGCGGTGATTTTTACGAAATCGTCGCTTACGATGACGGGCAAAATGAGTGGCTGATTCACTCCACCAACCCAGCACCAGAGGACGGCACGCTCGTTGGTCTGTACTTTGACCCTGAGGACATTCACGTCATGCGTTTTGGCGAATCCGAAGAGGACTTCGATGCCCGACTTGAGAGTTACGAGGGGGAATAGGCCATGCGCAAAAATAGTAACGTCGCCTTCTACGTCCCCTACGTACTGTGGCTCGCGCTCTTTGTCATTGCCCCGATGCTACTGATATTTTACCAAAGTTTTTTTGATATTAACGGCCACTTCACACTTGGCAATTATGTGACTTATTTTCAGTCGGGAACTTACCTAGCCATGACTTTCAACTCGGTCTGGTATGCTTTCCTGATTACCGCAGTGACGCTGCTGATTTCTTACCCAGCGGCGTACATCCTGCACTACATGAAGCACAAACAGTTGTGGTTGCTGCTGATTATTCTGCCAACCTGGATTAACCTGCTGCTCAAGGCCTACGCGTTCATCGGGATTTTTGGCCGTGACGGCGGGCTCAACAACTTCCTCGGGCTGTTTGGCATCGTACCGCAACAACTGCTTTTCACCGATGCGGCCTTCATTTTCGTGGCGGCCTACATCGAAATTCCGTTCATGATTCTGCCAATCTTCAACGGCATTGAGGAACTGGATGAAGGGCTCATCAACGCCAGCCGCGACCTCGGCGCCAGTCCATGGCAGACGTTTACCAAGGTCACCTGGCCGCTAACGATTAGCGGGGTCAAAAGTGGGGTGCAAGCCGTCTTCATTCCCAGCTTGAGTCTCTTCATGCTGACCCGTCTGATTGGCGGAAACCGAGTGATCACGCTCGGGACTGCCATTGAGGAACACTTCCTGACCACTATGAACTGGGGGATGGGTTCCACCATTGGGGTTGTCCTCATTGTGGCCATGGTCATCATCATGTTCCTGACCGGTGAGCGTAACAAGCTGAAGAAGGGGGGCAAGCACCATGCGTAAATTCAAGTGGGGGCACCTTTACCTCGTGCTCGTGTTCATCATGCTCTACCTGCCAATTTTCTACCTAGTGGGTTACTCTTTCAGCGATGGCGAGCGGATGAGCCACTTTACCGGTTTCACCTTCCGCCATTACGGCGAACTGTTCAACGATCCGCGCATGATTCAAATTGTGTTGGATACCTTGCTGCTGGCACTGCTATCAGCACTCATTGCTACCATCGTTGGTTCGTTCGGGGCAATGGCCATTAACCGAACGGTCAAGCCGGTGGTGCGCAACACGGTACTGTCACTGAACAACATCCTGATGGTGAGTCCCGACGTCATCATCGGGGCCAGCTTTCTCATCTTCTTCACCGCGCTGAACGTGCCGCTGGGTTTTCTGTCGGTGCTACTCAGTCATATTGCCTTTGAAATTCCGATTGTGGTGCTGATGGTGCTGCCAAGACTAAAGGAATTGCCGGGCACCATGCTGGATGCAGCGCAAGACTTGGGTGCGACGAACTTCCAGGTGCTGCGCGATGTCATTTTGCCCTTTATCACACCCGGTATTTTCTCCGGTTTCTTCATGGCGTTTACTTACTCGCTGGACGACTTCGCGGTCACCTTCTTCGTGACCGGGAACGGCTTCCAGACGCTGGCCGTGGAAATCTACGCACGGGCGCGCCAGGGGATTAGCCTGGAAATTAACGCGCTGTCAGGCGTGATGTTCCTGTTCGCACTGCTGCTGGTGGTGGGTTACTACTTCATTCAGCAGGGCCAATCTGCCCGCAAGCAGAAGAAGGGGGGCCGCTAAGATGAAGAAGTTAATTGCTTACGTGGCGGTCATTCTCGTCATCTGCTTGGGGCTCGGGGCAACCAGCCACCAGCTGGCTGCCTCCCAGGGTGCCGGCGGTGATAAGGTGCTCAACCTTGCCAACTGGGGGGACTATATCGACCCGTCCTTAGTGAAGCAGTTTGAAAAAGAGTCGGGTTACCACGTTAATCTGGAAACTTTTGACAGCAACGAAGCCATGTTCACGAAGATTAAGCAGGGCGGGACGCACTACGACCTGACCGTGCCGAGTGAATACATGGTCGAGAAGATGACCAAGGCGCACCTGCTCGTGCCGCTCGACAAGAGCAAGTTGCACGGTTTGAATAATTACGGTCACTACTTCATGAACAAAAGTTTTGACCCCGGCAACAAATACTCGCTCCCGTACTTCTGGGGCACGCTGGGGATTATCTACAATGACAAGTTTGTGAAGCCCGGTAGCGTGGCGCACTGGAATGATCTTTGGAACAAGAAATACAAGGGTTCCATCATGCTGATTGACTCGGCGCGCGACATCATGGGGATGGGCCTCGTGTCCCTCGACAAATCCATGAACACGACTGACACCGCCACATTGGAAGCCGCCAAGGCCAAACTTGATGCCATGTCCGGCAACGTCAAGGCGGTGGTTGCCGACGAAATCAAGATGTACATGGAAAACAACGAAGCGCCGCTAGCTGTTGACTGGTCCGGTGAAGCTAGCGAAATGCTGGCTGAGAACAGTCATCTGCATTACGTGGTGCCGAGCGAAGGCAGTAACCTCTGGTTCGACAACTTCGTGATTCCGCGCACGGCCAAGCATTACAAGGCCATCTACGCCTTCTTGAACTTCATGACGCGACCTAAGAACGCGGCCAAGAACGCCGAGTACGTAGGTTACGCAACGCCTAACGACGCGGCGCGCAAGCTGCTGCCAAAGAGCGTCAAAAACGACAAGCAGTTTTATCCAGACAAGACGACCATGGATCACCTGGAAGTTTATAAGGATTTGAATCCACGGATTGTCGGGGTGTACAACGATCTGTTCCTTGAGTTTAAAATGTACAGGCGATGAGATTTTAGAGCGTAAATAAACGGCGTCAGACGGAGTAAAAGCCTCCGCCGGCGCCGTTTTTACGTGGTCCGATTTACGCTGAATTTAGTTGATTTTCGTCAGAATTCCGGTAAAAATTCCGGTACATAGTTTTGTACCGGAATTTGTGCCGAAACTATCTAGTTTTGTGTGCCACCGCCAAATGAATCAAATACGGTCAGCATGCCTGGCTCAGTCGGCCGGGTATAGTCGTGGGTCATCTGCACATTCTTGTGACCTAGCCAGTGCATGATCTCACTTTGCGGTGCTGACTTCATTGTTGCTTCCGTGGCGAAGTAGTGCCTAAACATGTGTGGACGGAGAGCCAAGCCGGTTGCAGTGTTGACGTCCTTTAATTTGTTGTCCAGGTAAGTATAGCAAGCACCGGCGCCAGTACGGGACACCCACAGCCAGGGCTTGCTAATTTTTCCGTCAGGTTTTATGCCATTCATCATGCGGATGTTGTCTGCATACTTAATCGCAAAGTGTAGGTTGTCCACAATGTCACCATCAACCCAGATAGTACGATATGATGGCTCGTTTTTTAATGGGCCACCATTCGGGTAGTCGGCATTACGCTGCAGGTCAATTTTGAGAGCTGCCAGTTCGCGGCCGCCCTTAGCTGTTTTAAAAGTGATGGAGGTGGTGCGTAGCCCCATCAACTCACCACGGCGTAGGCCAAGTCCAAGTACCATAAAAAGAGTAAGGTCATACCGCGTCAGCATTCTTTCTGCGGTGTCCATCCACAGGCTGTATTGCTCAGGCGAGATATCAACAGGTTTTGGATCTGTGCCGTGTATGTCCATATCGCGAAGACGGTTCTTGTCGATAACGTCTTCGTTGACGGCGGCATTTAGCGTGGTCATCATCAGGCGGTGAATTGTACGATTAAAGGACGCCGCGTGTCCTTCGTCGGCCAGCTTATCCAGAAACGCCTGCCACTGATTGCGTTTGATGTCGGCCATGCGCTTTGTGCCAAAAGCAGGGCGAATGTGGTTGTCAAAATTGCGCTTATTAGTGTCGTAGGTGGAGTCTCGCCAGCGGTGATATTTAAGCTTGCGGGCTGACATCTTGTCGAAGTAATCGCCAAGCCTAATCTTGCTGCCAGTCAACGCAGTAATGCTCCCGTTTACTAAATCGTCCTCAAACCTTTTTAGTACAGACTCTGCGTCACGCCAACTAACGAAGCCAGAACGGCTAAATTCTTCGTATGTTCCGGAGGCGTTGGTAAAGCTACGACGGACGCCGTAGCGCTTGCCTTTTTTGGTTTCGTATAAAAAAACGTTCGGGTGCTTATCCACGGGTGACCACTTTCGCATGGCATCAAGTCCTTTCTGATTTTGTCAACAAATTGTTGGGAAATTTACAAACTGACGTTCGGAGCAACCGTTAAATAAAAGCCCCAAAAGGGGCCGCGATACTATTACTTCCAGTAGCCAATACGTGCCCAAACGATGGACGCGATAAAAATGATGATGCCGAGTAGCAAACTGTTGAAAAATACTAGTGCGCCTACACCAGCCACCAATCCCAGCAGTACAATCCAGCCCGCATGTCCTTCCCGTGCCTTTTGCTTACGTACTCCGTCAGCTACTTGAGAAGCTATATCTGAATCTTTTTTACTCATTTTGTTGTCCTCCGTGGCGAGTTACTCAATAAAAGGCATTACTGCGTTGATAATATCTTGTGAGTGGTCAACCAAATCGATTGGTGAAACAAATTCGATTTTTGAATGGTTGTCATCGTTCAGTTCAATCCAGTTTTTTGAATTTGTGAAGTAGACACGGAAAAGCCACTTACGAATATTGTCATCCAGCAAAATATTGAAGTAGGACTTGTTATCACGGTAGAAAATACGAGTAATATCTACCGTTTTGGACAAGATAACTTTTGCTGTGGTATATGTTTCGAGTTCGGCCGGCGTTGTGATTATTCCGTCATCTGGATCGTCCTCAACGTCTTCGTCGTCTTCAACTTTGGATGAGACAGATGAATTGAGAGCGTGCGAAAGCTTGTCATTCACAGATTCCGAAATGAGCTGGTTGAAGCCCTTTACAAAAATTGGACGGAACTTTTCAATAACCTTCTTCGTTTTCATACCGTCGAAAAAGTCATCAAGAGCAAGTCGAATAAGATCGTCACTTGGATTGACCATTTCCTTGTTTAGATACTCTTTGACGAGACCCACATATTTCAGGTTGGACGCAGTACTTGAAATTTTGTCCACATCAAAGTTGTCTTTAGTGAAGCGGAATAGTTCGGTGATTTGCGCATCTCTTAAGCTGCTCAAGTCAATGGTGAGGAACGGAGTCGAGTCCATTTTGTTTTGCTCATCCAGGTCGGTGAAGAATTTGTAGATGCGACCATTAGTAAGAATGCCGAAGCGTGCTTCAGTTGTTCCGAAGTATCGGAACAACTGCGAATCATGTTTCTTCAAATCTTCGCTTATTTCTTTGCATTCAACCAAGATACTGAGTTTGTCATTAAGTACAATACCGTAATCTACTTTTTCACCTTTTTTGATGCCGACGTCCGCGGTGTATTCAGGAACAAATTCAAGCGGATTAAAGATGTCAAAACCGAGCGCTTGGAAAAACGGCATGATGAGCGCATTTTTGGTTGCTTCCTCGGTTGTGAGATTTGGTGCTAACTGGTCTATGCGTTTGCCAAGCGCCTGCATTTTGCTGGCAAAATCTGCTTTATCCATAATATTTCCCCCAAGTAGTTTTTATAATCCATATTGCATGTGAATATCTTCCAACGTTTCTGGCAATCGCCCATATTCCTCAACATAGTATTGAGTAAGCAACTGTGCCGCAAAGCGTTCTGCCTCGCGCTCCGATTTATCATAGCCGTGGTCAGACAGACGGTAGAAATTAGCTACACCGTCATGCAGCAGTGCGTGGCCAAGCTCATGCGCCAGCACTCTAGTGTTGATTGGCTCGTGTCTAATTTCTGCCGCCATGTGAATGATTGGCATCCCAAATGGCATGTAGCTCGTGCGGCCCAGCTTGTCGCCGTGCAATTCGTCCGTCCAATCAATGTCCATGCCTAGGTCTTCGATGATTTGCCAAGGGTTCGATGTGCCGTGCAGTTTGGACATGTACATGGCCATGTGCTCCGGCTTGATTGGGACTTCCGGCATTGATTCTTCTTCCATTACTTGTCATCACCATCTTTTCGCATGTAACGTGCATTAGGCAATGGCATCCGCTCAAGTTTGAGACGATCCCAAAAAATCTGTGTGACGCTCATCTTGAGCTTTTCTTTTTCTTCTTTAGTAAGTTCGGCACCACCAAATGACAAGCCAACATTCGCGTCGGGATCATTAAGCCACTCTTTAAGGTCGGTGACCTGCTTTTCAGTAGCCCATTCTGGCGTCCGGTTAATTCCCAGCAAGTAATCGACCGTCACACCATAGAGTTTAGCGATGTTCATCTTTGTAGCATCGTCAGGCTCACGCTTTCCTTGCTCATACGATGCGTAAGTAGTTGGTGCAATGCCAAGCTGGCGGGCAGCATCGGCCTGAGTGAGGCCTCGCTTGTCCCGAAGCTCTCTTAGTTTTTTATATTCCATTGATTACACCTCACGAGTAGGATACTACACAAATTGCGTAGTTGGTAAAAAATACGCGAATTGAGTAATTAAGTGTTGCATTACGCGAAATGAGTAGTATAGTAATACTCGTAGGAACGCGAAACGCGTAGAAGGGAGGACAACAATTTGCGAAAGTGGTTAAAAGGCATTCGACATGATAAGGGAATGACCCAGGAGGAATTTGCAAAAACTCTGGGGATCCCTGTTACCACTTATGCCGGATACGAGCAGGGCAACCGAACCCCGAGCGTACGACAGGCGGCTCGTCTCGCTGATGAATTGAATATTAGTTGGACGATTTTTTTTGAAACCGAGGTACGCGATACGCGTACAGATGAGGAGGTGACATCATGATGAAGCAGACACGGACACAGATGTTGAATTTCCTGGCCGTTGCACGTCCAGACGTCAACCGGGACTTTTGGGAGACGTTCGACGATGCCAACCTTGCCCTGCAGGTGAAGCTGGTACGTCGCCAGATTGAGCAGCAGACTGCTGACCAGGTGGCCATGATGTAATTATGCCGCTAAACGCCGTCAACATGCGACGTGCAACGATTCCATTTGAAGGGAGGTGAAGACATGGCAGTTAACGTTATCGCTGAATTTGAGGCAGCGCGTGAACGCACAGGCTGGACATACTCACTACTGGCCCAGGCGATTCACATTAGTAAGAGTTCCATCACGCATTGGATCCATCGTGACAACAAAATACCAGACGACAAGCTCAAGCTGGTTGCTGACATTCTGGACGACTATGAATTCCGTACTGCTTGTGCAGAGTACACATACGGGGTGCGGGTACACAGTGAGGCACACGTGCAAGACACACCACAGGCTAGGTATTTCAGCCAAGCCAAGGAAGAAGACGACCGCAAGCGTTTAGACGGTGAGTTTACTATTTTGCTCGGTAAGCCAAAGCACGAGCGTACGGAGGACGACCGGCGCCGGGTGCTTGCGTACCTCAAGGAGCTGGACGAGGAAATAGAAGAAAAGGGCAACTACAAGGCGGCCATCATGACCGACTGGGGACTGACCTTGAAGGAGGTGAGCTAAATGCAGATGACACTGGAACCGGAAACAGAAAACGGCATGGCCAAAGCCATTGCTGCTGAGATGACTAAGCAGGCGATGCCGGTGCTACGCGAGATGATTCGCCAAGCTGTCGCAGACCAGATGCCAACGCCGCCAGCGATGAATCGCGGAGAACTGGCCAAGCGACTGCGTACCAGCAACAGCACGCGCGGCATGGCCAAGGCAGACCTTGACCGACTGGCTGACGAAGTTTTGCCCAGTTACCACATCGGCAGCGAACGGCGCTGGGACCGACGAGCGGTTGACAAGTTTCTTGAGAATTATTCCGAATAGGAGACACGAGATGAAGACATTTTGGATTGTGTACCTTGCGCTAGCGATTCCGCTAGGCATTTATGTATGGCACCACGTCAAGTACCACGCCGGTGCATGGCTGACAAAGAAACTTGGACTGGACGAAAAAGACATTGAATGGAGTGAATGGAAATGATGACGATATTTCGCCTAAATAAAAAAGCTCACCAAGGAGTGGAGTCCTTCGTGAGCATACCGAAACGTGGTTCGATTCGGGATTTTGATAAAATCTCTACCCCCAAATCATACCGCACACCAGACGGGTATTCAATCATTCTAGACGGACGTGACGCGCTTATGACTTCGTTGGCGGCCGCGGACATGATGGATAATCTGGCAGCTATTATCAATTTGCCAGATTCCGAACTGCGAGAAGCGATCGAACGACTCAACCGCAAGTACAGCTGGGCATTTGACCACACAGACAAGCTCGAAATTGGAGCTGGTTACCCGGAGGTGGAATGGGATGACTGATGACACGGAAATTTTAGAAGCAGCATTACCAGCACTGTACCCGGAGCAGCTTGAAGACATTCAAACCGCGTTCGACCCGGGCACAATCAACCTTGAGAACGCGGACGACCTACAGGAGCTTGCCACCAAGTTCGCAGCACGTTATTCCGGCCTAGTGGTCACCGAGACCACAGAAAAGAGTTCAAGGGCGACATCTAAGGAGCTAAACGGCGTCATTAAGTCACTGGACGCTAAACGCAAAGAGATGAAGGCTCTGTACCAGCAACCGCTGACCAAGTTTGAAGCGCAGGTTAAAAGCATCACCGAGCCGCTCACCGAGGCACGTAGCGGCATCAAAGACGGTCTCGAAAAGCTGGCAGCCAAACGGTTAGCCGAGCGTCAGCAAATGATTCAGACGCTGGTGCAGGCTGCTGCTGAACGTCACGGCCTCGATGCTGGTGAAATCACGATTGACCCACGCTGGTCTAACGTAAGTTTTGGCGAAATGAAGCGCATGCGTGCGATTGAGCAAGCTGCCGCCGATGCCGAGCAAGGCAAGCGATTCCACGAGGAGCAGAATCAGAAAGTAATCGCATTTGCTGAAAAGCTACACCTTGAAGCAAGCGGGTGGCTACACACCTTAGACTTGTACGGCTACGACACTGATCGCGTTTTTAATGAGATGCAGCAAGCAGCGGAAGAAAAAGAGCAGCAGGCACGCGCCGCACTCGTAGACAAAGACACCGGCGAAATAGTCAATGTCACACGCACACTGACACTCACCGGCACCCCAGATGACGTTGAACAGGCCATTCAGGCAGCTAAGGCAGTGCTAAGCGGCTACTTCGTCACGGTAAAGGAGGAAGCACGATGAAATTCAGTGAAAACCCAGCAAAACTATTCGAGGCGTTCACCAAGGTACGTGAGGCCATTGAGCAACCGGCCAAGGCGGGTAAGGCTAATTATGGGACGTTCGTCACGCTTGACGACATGGAACGGGCAATCACCAATGCCGAGAAAGGCAGCGGTGTTGCCCACCTGCAAGAAGTTACCAGCGATGACCGGCTAGTAAAGGTGACAACCTACATCATTCACAGTTCGGGGGCGTACATGCAGTTTGACCCATTCGCGGTGCCTGCTGCTAAGACGGATGCACAAGCCTTTGGCAGCGCCGAAACCTATGCGCGCCGCTACTCACTGGCAGCAGCATACGGCATTGTCAGTGAGGAAGACGACGACGGTAACAGCGCCACGGCGGGAATGGGTAACCGCAGCGCTAACCAACGCACCACAGCACCGAGTAACCGTCAGAATCGCAGTCAGCGGCCGCGGAACCAACAGTACGCACAACCAGCACCCGCCGCCCAGCCTGCACCTGCTGGCCCAAGTCCACGCGACCGTGTAGTGCAGTCGGTCAAGGCCGCAGCAGATCGCACCGGTGACCAAATGGCGACAGTCGCACAGCTAGTCTTCGCCAAGACGGGTAAGACTTACTCGCCTGCAATCTTAGATCAGCTCACGCAGGACGATGCTACAGCAATCGTTGCCGAGGCAAATAAGTTGCAGGCGGTGGCACAGTAATGAGAGGGGGCTTAACCGATGGCTAGGCCTACCAAAGAGGGACTAGACTACTTTCCATTTGACGTGGATTTCGACACCAACGAGAAAACGGAAGCCATTATGGGAGAGTTCGGAGCGAAAGGAACGTTGATATTCATATATCTGCTGTCGGCGATATACCGAAAAGGGTATTTCTTACAGTGGACAGAGCTTGCTAAAAACCAGCTTGCAAATCGCGTTGATGGCGCGACCGGAGAGCTAGTCCAGCAAGTGGTAGACCGCTTGGTTGCCTATGGAACCTTTGACAAGGGACTGTTCAACTCGGCTGAGGTTCTATCGTCTCAACGTATCCAACAGACGTATCTGGACGCCACAAAGAGGCGAAAATCACAGAAACCCACACTGTACTGGATAAATGTAGACAATAACCCCACTTCAACGGGAGTTAATGTATACATTAATGCACAAAGTAAAGTAAAGGAAAGTAAAGTAAATAAAAATAAAGATAGTCAGACAGACGCGCACGGTGTATCTCGCCAGCAGTCTATTCAGGCATGGGAAAATCTCTGGGGCTTCCCTAACGCGGTTGCCTTGCAAGACTTAACGGAGTGGTGCACTGAGTTTGGTGATGACCTTGTTACCTACGTCATCAGCTATGCCGCACGTCGCAACGTGCAAGCCAAGGCTGCTAACAACTACCTTGATCGCGTGCTTACTGGCTACCGTTCCGCGGGCATCACGACCGTGGAGCAAGCAAAAGCCGAGGCGGAGCAACACCGCCAACGCATGGAGACTGCTGCTAGTCAGCGTAAGGCCAATCAGCGGCCACACTACGGCAAGCAGCCCGTTGTAGAGGACAAGCCGTCATGGGAGCAGCCAGACCACACTGCGCCAAGCAAGCGGCTAACACCTGCTGAGCAAGCGGCTCTAGATGCCAAGCTTGCCAGCTTACACAAGCCTAGCGTTCAGCAAGACACTGCACAGCCAGACCAAGCTACCGACATCTTTGCTGGCCTCGGGCGAGCGGATACTTTCGACGGTATGCACCTTGGTTAACATCGTCGTTTTGGGGGAGCCGGTAGGGCAAGGACGACCCAAGTTTACGACTCATGGCCGCTTTGTACATGCCTACGACCCGCCCAAATCACGATTGTATAAGGCAAAGGTGGCACGTGCTGCCCGACGAGTGTGCAAAGCACCGTACACAAAGCCGGTCAAGGTGACATTAGACATCTACCGGCCTATCCAGAAATCAGGAAGTAAAGCCTTGCGTGCCGCCAAAGCCGCGGGCGATGTTTTACCGGTTGTTAAACCTGATATCGACAATGTTTTTAAAGCCGTCACCGATGCTGTCAAAGGCATTGCGTGGGTTGACGATAACCAAATTTGTGTCGCTGTCATCAGTAAAAGGTACAGTGACACGCCAAGAATCGAAATGAAAATTGAGGAGATCAAAACAAATGAACACTGAACAAAGCACAATAAATGGCACACCAAAGCCGGGTAGCAAGTCCACCGAAATCAACCTCCGTTTGGTTGATATCCACGAATCACTGCTCTGGTTGCTCGAGATCATTAAGGCTGAAGAACACCAGATTCCGAAGGGCGACATTCGTGCCATGGTGGCTGTAGAGATGCACAAACATGCTATTCACGATTTTCTGCAGATGACGGCGGCTGAAATGGTTCAATATGACGCTTTGGAAGTCGCTCAGCAATGCACGGTGTACCTGAATGATGATGACCGGCCGCAGTACGCGAAAACACTGCAGGAGGAAGAGTAATGCAGCAAGCACAGGCGGAAAAGGTCACGTGGGGGAGAATTGTCATTGTCAAGCAGGGAACACATAAGGGAGAGATTTTCGAGGTGCGCCGCGTTGATTACGGCTTGGCTAGGCTTAGGCCTTGGCCTGACGGCGGGAAAATTATCCTTGTCAACGAAAAATGGTTGGAGGTGCTCGCCCGTGCCTAAGAAAGAGGAGCCATTACAACCCGGCGACACCGCTGCTTACGATGACGGGGAGCTTCGATTCAGCGGCGTAGTCGCGATGAACATCGGTGGCAGCGTCCACA
Source organism: Lacticaseibacillus songhuajiangensis (assembly GCF_003946025.1). Classification (GTDB taxonomy): domain Bacteria; phylum Bacillota; class Bacilli; order Lactobacillales; family Lactobacillaceae; genus Lacticaseibacillus; species Lacticaseibacillus songhuajiangensis. The sequence goes on from NZ_RHNR01000008.1 coordinate 17,959, forward strand.
TTTGCAGCGGAAACAAATTCTACGCGCTGAAAGAGGACGACCCGCATTTGTCGCTCGTCATGCGTGCTCACGAAAGTTTGGAGGTATAGATCATGCTCAACACATTTCAGGCCGTTGGCCGACTCACCCGCGACCCAGAATATCGGCAGATGCAAAACGGCGGTGGTACTTGCCGCGCCACATTGGCGGTAGACCGGAACTACCGAGACCGCGACGGCAACACGCCGACGGATTTCATCGAGCTTGAGCTGTGGGACAACGGTAACCGCACCACGGCAAGCAACTTCGCAAACTGGCTCCGCAAGGGCTACTTGGTTGCTGTCACCGGCCGCATTGAGACGGGTACTTACGAAAATCAGCAAGGCCAGAAGGTTCACACCACGCGCGTCAACGTTGCCAGTTTTGACAACCTGACACCGCGCAACCAAAACCAAGGTGGTTACCAGCAGCCGCAACAGGCAGCACAACCACAACAGCCGAATAATTACGCCCAGCCGCAGCAGAGCGCACCACAGGCGGCGACACGGCCACAGCAGGCGCCCGTTGACCCATTTGCCAGTGCTGCGCCTGATCCATTCGCAAACAACGGTAAGCAAATCGACATTTCGGACGACGATCTGCCATTTTAGGAGGAAATGCTTATGCCAATCACACACAAAAATTTTGAAACAATCGGTTCTGGAGACATTGTGCAAGCGCGCATTTTGCAAAGCACGTTTGAAGGTTTGGACGGCGTGCATCGCTGGAAAGTAGTCAAAAAGTACGCTAATTCAGTTTCATACCGCGTTGATGACGTGAGCCACGGGTTGGAGGTCGAGCTGAACAAGCTTTATATCGTTAGCTGGCGTGCAATCGACAAGGTTGTCATCCGCGTACCGCACGCTCCCAAGGAGGACAAGCCACTTGAGGGCATTGATCGCACACGCGCTCATGCGATGGCTGCCACCAAGGCACGTGCAAGCAACCGCGTCATCGCGGTACGTAATGACAAAGACACCGGTATGACAAATGAGCAACTCGCCGAAAAGTACCATTTGACCCAGCATACGCTGCGCAGCTACCTAGCCAAGTGCGGCCACACCAAGGAGGAGGTGCCACGGCAGCAAGCCGAAGACGTTAACTGGGCTATGCGCTTGCTCCGCGAAGGCAAAAATCAGTCAGAGGCAGCCAAGACCGTTGGCATCGGTGTAAGTACACTAGCACGCTACCTAGCAGCCGCACGAACTACCACAGCAGACGGCTCACTGCCTGACAAAGTCGACGCGTTGCCTACGCCGTCACGTGTATACAAGGAGCAACGCAAAGAGCGCGAGAAGACTCTGTTAGTCGCGAAGGCGGTGCTAGCAAATGTCTGAACTGACACCGCAGGAAACAAAACACCGGTGGGCACAGGACAACTGTCCGTACTGTCATGGCACGGAGAGTGACCCACTGGACACTAAGGTATTTGGAGCAAACGAAGACGGACAGGTCAGTTCAGACCGCATTTGCTTTTGCTGGGTGAATTTGTACGGAGACACGCCAAAACTGCAAATGGAAACAGAATATGGGCCGGTAGAAACCGTACCGATTCACTATTGCCCCATGTGTGGAAGGAAACTCAATGAGTAAGCCGCAGGCAGAAAACACCCCTCCGAAAGAACTGACTAACACGTTCTATTGGTCGGTTAGTGAACTCAACGTTGCGTTTGGAAAGTTGTTGTTGACGATGACAAGCGGCCGATTCGGGCAGGGAATGATTGATGCAGAACGTCGCTGGCAAAAGGAGCAAGTCGAATGGATAAACAAGTAGAGCAGCATGAAAGTAAGCAAGATGTGTTTGAAGCCGTGATGCGCGACTACGATGAAGTGTTTGGATGTGCCGTAGACCACGGCTACTACGGTGACGCTCTGACCGCCGGAGAATACCGCACCCGTCACGCTGTCGCTGGCAAGGTGGCGGTACCGCGGGAAGTGGGAAAGGCGATAGATGGAGCACAAGCTGCACATCGCAACCTGTCGTGGACGCTTCAAGAAGCCGATAATCGCTACACTCCACTCTATTATCGCGCGGGGCTCTGGATTACGACCCACCAAGACCAGTTTGCCGAGGCCTGGATTCACGGTTGGTATGCCGAGGAGGACACGAAATGAAAGACGTTTATCAGCTTCTTTACACGTGTGGGGACTATTCCGATTACCAAGAAATCACACTCGGTGTTTTCGACACTCACGAAAAGGCCGTCGGCATGGCCGGGACGTTTTCACGGCTATCTGATGCGCATCTCACCGATTTGCTAGGTGAATATGACGACGCCGGTCAAGTAGTCATCCGTAAGCATCGGTTAAACCGGTTTCGGCCGACATCGGAGGCATTTCGCAGATCGTATGGCGACACGGAAATGGACGAAAAGATTTACACCGTTGACACCGATTATCGCCGTGATGACTGGGGCGATGTGCAGTTCACATTTCGAAAGGAAGAAAAATAATGAGACCATGTGTAGTCAAAAACGAAGCGAGTGAATATCTAACGAGCTTGGTCGGCAACAAGCCGGTGTTTGGCAAATTGAATGCAGACTGTGTGTTGAGTGAAAGGGATGCTCAAATGTGGGCCAATGAGACGGGTGGCCACGTTGTCCCACTGGCGGAATTGGAGCCGGTCGAGGTGAGCGAAGAGGAAGCGGAGATACTGAGGATGGCCAAGACGTCAGGACACCCGTATGGGTATATATACGCCCATACGCACACTGCGGTTAATGAAGACCGCCTCATGCGCGCCTACGTGATCGGATGGACGGCCGAGAATCCGAAGCGGTGGAACGTAAAGGTGCCACATACCAAAGATGTTTGGTATTACAAGTATTGGAATTCAGATTTGCGGACGATTTCGGATAAAGAACTTTGCAGCGAGTTCACTGAAGCAGAGATCGAACATTACGGCCTGCAAGACTGCGAGAAAGAAGAGGTGACTGACGATGAACAATGAAACGAAGCGGGACGTGATGAGTAAAGGAACACCGAGTCTTATCACAAAGCCTAGCTACTACAAAGGCGCGAAATTTGACGTGATCGACTTTTTATACGACCAGTATGGCGCCGACGCCGATATCTTCATGGTTGGCAACATCGTGAAGTACGTGAGCCGTTACCAAGGAAAAAACGGCATTGAGGACCTAGTGAAGGCTGGTGAGTATCTTCGGCGTTTGCAGGTACAGGTCGAAGGGCGGCAGGTGGCAGGCGATAAGCTGTCCGGCGTGTTGAGGAAACCGGCGAAATCGTGAATTTGGAGGCAGAGAAATGAGTAAGCGACATGGATACTGGACTAAATGCCTCGTTTGCAATCGCAATTTTTTCTTGAGGTATGGGTGGCCTTACCAAGAAGACAACGGTGAGGCTTACTGCTCAAGCGATTGTGCACTAGAGGCTTATGAGGACGCCCTGTATGAAAGGATGGGATATTAGCAATGAGAGAGATTAAGTTCAGAGCGTTTCTAAATTCTAAATATTATGATAATCCGCGCATGAAGTCGTGGGAAGAGTTGCTAGAACAATACGATGCAATAGACATTTTCCAAAGAGACCTGATGACGTTAATGCAATACACCGGCCTACACGACAAGAACGGCCGGGAAATCTACGAGGGCGATATTTTAGATATTGGACTCCGAGATCAGGACGGCAAGCCGGTAGTGGCCCCGGTAAGCTACGAAGCATATCTCGCTGGATACGCACTCGACAATGAGGGCCACGGCATTTGGCAACGATTAGATGTAGATGGCGAGGTCATCGGTAACATCTTTGAAAATCCGGAGTTGCTGGGGGCGTCGAAATGACATTAGTAAAGCTAGACAGCGGGGACTACATCAACACGGAAGCAGTGGACTCAATTAAAGGTGGGGACGATCAATATCTTGTGATGCGTTGCGGTGACGTAATTAGTATCACTCCCGCCGACCGCGACCTTATCGTGGCTGAAATGAAATCTGAGCAAAAACTGCACAACTTAAAAATGATGGCATTACAGCGGGGGCTAATCGTTTGACCCGTTACCGCCTATACCGCCCAGAAAGTCGTGCGCCCGGTGGTCGCGAGTATCTGCACCACGTCGTAGCGTCAACAGGTGAGCGCCTAGCGGGTTTTGTCGAGTTACCAACACGATTAGACGCGGTTGAGTTTGAACCAGCCACAGGCCGTTATATGGATGCACAGAGATAAACGTTTGAGTAAAGAGGAAGTCGAATGAACCTTAACAATTATTTTCGCAACTGGTGGCATGATCTTTGATTGAAGTGATGATATTCGTAGCTTTGGTGGGCGTGTGGTTCTGGGCTAACTGGGAAAGGAGTGATGCGAAAGTGAGAAAGACAGCAGCTAACACTGTGAGCCCGTGGGATTACGACGCTTCTGTGGTTGAAGCCGACCATGTTTTGGAAGATTATCGCAGACGCAAGCAGCGGTCACGGGTGAAATCATTGCTCAAGTCGCCATCGCTTGATGGGATGCCAAGATCATCATCAATCGACAACACTATGGAAATAAAAATTACCAACAATTTAGACGATGAAGTGTATGTTGATCTATGCGAAAAGACAATCGAGTGTATCGAAGATGATACTAGGCGAAACATACTGATAGACTATTACATTAAGCGACCAATTGCTGTTGAACTGTTGATTGCTGATTCTGGATATAGTAAAGCCGGATACTATATTGCGCTAAAAGACGCATTGTATACGTTTGCCAGTATATGGCCGGCTGGTAGCCATGGCTTGTTAGTAGACAAAGAGTAGACAAAGAGTGGACATCTACTCTAAAATTGTGTGTTATTATTGTATCGTGCCAAAGGTGATGAGCCTGAGACACCGCGTTTTTCCTCCGAGGCCATTGCGATGGTAAGGCGTGGCAAATGGACTGGCCGATATAGCCAGGTGGGTTCGATTCCCGCATGCCACATTGTCCAGTTTAGCGACCGGACTAACAGTTTGCGATGATCCCATCTGACACTGGGAGAGCGAGCGGATCGCTGTGGCGGAATAGGTAGACGCTATGGGTGATAGACGAAGGCTTGGTGTCAAGGCAACGGTAAATGGCGGAACATAAATGGACTGAGTAGTTGCCAGCCTTAAAAAGTAGATGAATAGTAATTCGCCTGTGGAGTTAGTCAATTGTGGCCATATCCGTTCCTAAGTCATCTACAATGTGTCATGTCGGGTGCAAATCCCGACCAGCGATATTATGCCACTGAATTCCACAGGTACTCCTTTTTTGTAGTATTCCCGAACCAACTGGGGTACTATTTTTTTAGGAGGAAAATTCAATGACAGATAACGAAAAGGCAATTTTCAAGATTATAGTTTCCGATGGTGTAGAAGGTACGGGTCAGCCGGGCACTCCGCCGATGATAATTGGCCCTACGTTAACTCTTAATATGCCTGTTGTGCCAACTGCTCTTTCATTCAATGTAGCAGTTTTGGCATATAAAATGGATTTTTCAGAACCTCAAAAGCTTCAGTTATCCATTATTAGCCACGATAAGCCCACTGAAAGTATTCAGACGATAGCTGGCAATTTACCGGCGATGACAGGTCCTGTTGGAACGATGGTATTTAACTTCGGAGTGCATAACACCGTTTTTCATAAAGTTGGAGCATACGATGTTCTTGTTTCCCTTAATGATAAGGAAGTAGCACGAGATACCTTCTGGACAACAAACACGGGTTCAACTAATGGAACAAATAAAGACATTTCGAGAGACTAGTACTGGTAGAACAATTTGGCTGAACATGCCAGTTATGAAGGCTGCTACACCACTTATCATAGCAACGAGCATTATGATTGGGCAAAACCAACCGAGTCAGATTACCACTAATACTGGCCGGATGATTACTATAGAAGACACCAATAGTGCTTGGCATAAACCAATCAGCTTTTTACCGGAGGGGAATGTGATGGCTAAGGATGTTAAATCTTCGAATGGGAACAATGATTCATATAGCTTTGACCCCATTGATTACGGCAGGCTTTCTCAGCGAGTTGATTCAATGGACAAGAAAATCGATTCAATAATTGTAAGCCTTGATAAGCTACCAACAAAAGACTGGGTCGAAAATGAAACTAAAAACATTACAATTGAAAATCTTAAAAATGCCATTGGTGATTTACAAAAAGACCGAGATAAACGTGATCGACGGAATGTAGCAATAGTCACTATTGGCGCACCTATAATTTACAGTCTGTTAAAAATTGCTTTTGGGTTTTAGAAACAGAATCATAGAAAAACTTATAGCACTCCGCCAAACGGTGAGGTGCTATTTTTGTGCAACAAAAAGGCCCTCGCTCTGGGAAAACGAAGGCCAATCACTTTTTTGGAGTGTGAGAACGAACTCACTAAGTCATTGTAACACAATACTTATAATAGGCACATAAAAAAGCCCTCGGTTGGGGGACCGAGAGCCAAAGGAATGGGAAAAATGAAATTTAGCAGTAGCGATCGATTTTGGGAATCAAAGCTACTGCTCACAATTATTATATTTCAGGAGGCGAGTAGATGCAATGGACAGATGAACAGATCGGTGACATTAGGAAGCTCGCCTCTGAAGGCTTTACCAGACGCGAGACAGCCGACAAATGGACTGATGATATTGGCGTGGTTGCTCACAAAACGTTTGAGTTGGTCGAATACAGCGACCATGATACCTGTGCCATTTACTATGTGTGAGGTGATTTCATGGCTCAAATGGTAATGACAAATTTCGGCTACATGTCGAAGGCTGAGGCCTCAATCATCGGGAAACTCGCAAAAGAGGAAGCTCAGAAGAAAGCTCAGGAAGACAAGAAAAAGCGCGGGAGGTGTGGTGATATGTGATGACTCTCACAGTAAAACAGCAGAAGTTTGTCAGTGCTTATGTTGAGTCTGGAAATGCGACAAAGGCCGCACTGGACGCGGGGTACAGCAAGCGGACTGCACGGACAGTCGGCTCTCAAAACTTGGCAAAACTTGACATTAAATCGGCGATTGCCGACCGCATGAAGCAGATAGAGGATGCCAAGATTGCAAAGGCTGATGAGGTGCTGCGGTACTTGACCACGGTACTTCGTGGCGAGGCGACAGAGAGCGTCAACGTCGGCACATCAGACGGTGTGGTTACCATTGATGACAATCCACCCACGATTAAGGATCGCATGGCAGCTGGCAAAGAACTGCTAAAACGGTACCCAGACAGCGACGAACTACTTGAGGCTCAGGTACGCAGGGCTAAAGCAGAAGCTGATATTGCAGAGGCTCGTGCTGCTGATGCTACCGATGACGACCAGGACGGAGGCGTGACCATTGTCGATGACATCCCAGACACAGATGACACAGACACCACGCCAGCCGAAGACTGAGCTTAAACTCTCCGCGATGGTGCAGCCACATTTTTACACGTTCTGGCGCACCAAGCGGCCGTACAGCATCTTACTAGGCGGTCGTGGCTCTTTTAAGTCATCGACCACAGCACTCAAGCTTGTAAGTAAGGTTAAGCGCATGGCACAGGCTGGCCACAAGGCCAACGTCATTGTAGTACGTGAGAATGCCAACAACTTGCGCGACTCCGTGTACAACCAGATTATTTGGGCTATCACGCAACTGCACATGACAGCCGAGTTTGACTACCGTGTCAGCCCGATGACGATTACGCACAAGCGTACCGGCTCGACCTTTTACTTCTACGGTGCCGATAAGCCTGAAAAGCTCAAGTCCAATACAGTTGGTAACATCATCGCGGTGTGGTACGAAGAGGCGGCCAACTTTAAGGGGCCAGAAGTCTTTGACCAGAGCAACCCGACGTTTATCCGGCAGAAGTCACCTTACGTAGATCACGTGGAAGTTATCTGGACGTACAACCCGCCCAAGAACCCGTATGACTGGATTAATGAGTGGGTTGACTCCGTGCGAGGTGACTCCGACTATTTGGTGGACAAGAGCACGTACCTAGATGATGCGCTTGGCTTTACGACTAAGCAGCAGCTTGACCTCATCGCCAAGTACAAGGATAACGATTACGATTACTACTCGTGGCTGTATCTGGGCAAAGAGATTGGGCTGGGAACGACCATTTATAATATGGATCTCTTCCACCCAATCAAGGAGTTGCCGAGTGATGACCCGCTGTCGTGCTTATTTACCAGCATTGACGTGGGACATATGCAGTCGGCTACGGCCTGCAGCGTATACGGACTCACGGCTAAGGGCAAAGTCATTCTGCTGGATACGTACTACTACAGTCCAGCAGGGCAGTCAGTCAAAAAGGCACCCAGCGAGCTATCACCCGAAGTGCACGCGTTTATTGATGGCGTGCTCAAGCAGTATCCACGGGTCAAGCTGGTCAACATGACGATTGACTCGGCCGAAGGCGCGCTGCGTAACCAGTACTATCACGATTACGGCATTCGCTGGCACCCCGTCTCCAAGAAAGACGAGGCCACCATGATTGACTTTGTACAATCCTTGCTAGCACAGGGACGCTTTTACTATCTGGACACGCCGAACAATGCCGTCTTTATCGACGAGCACCGGCGCTACCAGTGGGACGAGAAGACTATGGAGTCGGACAACCCCAAGGTTGTCAAAAAGGATGACCACACGGTCGATGGCTTTAAGTACATGGTCATGGACAATGCTGACCGACTAAGACTAAAGGGGTGAGCACGTGGGACTTGTAAGCTTTGTCAAAAATCTATTGCGCAAAGGAGGTGCAAAGCTAGGTATGGTAGACCAACTTGGGTCCATTTTGGACCACCCAAAGATTGATATGGACGCTGGTGAGTATGACCGTATTGCAGCCGACCGACGTTACTTTGAGGGCGACTTTAAGCTGATTCACTACCTCAACACGGAGCACCAGCTAAAAAAGCGGCCATATGTGAGTCTCAACATGCTGCAGGTTATCTGTCGACGCATGGCAAGTCTCCTGTACAACGAGCAGGCCAAAATCACCGTGGACACTTCCAATTCGAGTGGTGACAGCGATGACGCTAAAGCCGATATCAAAGACGCCGCTAACGACTTCGTGCAGAAGGTACTCGGCGACAATGACTTCAATAAAAATTTTGAGTACTACTTGGAGAGCTGTCTGGCACTTGGGGGCTTGGCCATTCGGCCGTATGTAGATCCCGTGACCAAGAGTATCAAGCTGGCATGGGCACAGGCACCAACTTTCTACCCGCTTAAGGCTAACACCAACAACATTAGCAGCGCCGCCATTGCCACACACAGTGAGCGCACGGAAAACGGCTCGCAGGCGTACTACACACTGCTTGAGTTTCACGAATGGCAGGCTGACCAGTACACGATTACTAATGAGTTGTACCGCTCAGATAGCAAGGCCAGTGTGGGGCTGCGGGTTCCACTAGGCGACATCTACCCAGACTTAGCAGAGACGGCCAACCTAGACACCAGCGTCTTCACACGGCCGCTCTTCGTGTACCTCAAACCGGCAGGATTCAACAACCGCAACTTGTCCAGTCCCCTTGGCGTGGGTATCGCTGATAACGCGCGCAACACACTACGGCAAATCAACGACACCTATGACCAGTTCAACTGGGAGGTTAAGATGGGCCAGCGGCGGGTGTTAGTGCCTGAGTCCACAACGCAGACATTCCAAACCACGACCAAGGACGGCAAAGAGCAGCTCGAACAGGTCTTTGACCCTGACCAAAACGTCTTCCTTAAGGCCAATCTTGGCATGGACAACGACACGATTACCGACCTGACGTCTGACATCCGTGCGACTGATTACATTGCCAGTCTCAATCACTTTTTAAAGACGCTGGAGATGCAGGTTGGTTTGTCCGTCGGTACCTTTAGCTTTGACGGTGCAGGCGGGCTCAAGACTGCTACAGAGGTCGTCAGTGAGGACTCACAGACGTACCAGACTCGTAACTCGCACCTGACCATGGTCGAGCGCGCTATCCAAGAGCTGTGTGTCAGCATCTGCCAACTTGCATCTGGGACTGTCATCGACGGTCAGCGGCTATACAGTGGCCCACTGCCGACGGTTGACCAGGTGTCGGTGGACTTTGACGATGGTGTCTTTACCGACAAAAAGGCCACAGCCGATTACTGGATCGCGCTTAAGGCTGCGGGCATTGTGCCTGACTATGTGGCCACCGCTCGCATCCTTGGTATCAGCGAGGAGCGTGCTAAAGAGATGCTTGCCGAGATTGCCGATAAAACAGCCGCTGAGGTAGACCCGCACGAGGCTGGCATGTTTGGTGACACCGACAGTCCAAACGGCACAGACGGGCAGCAGGATGGCGGAGGCGATGACTAATGGCCAAGCCGACCCAGCGCCAACTCGATTTAGTCCAAAGTGACGCCATAGATCTATACGAGCACCTGGAGCAGAAGATGTTCCGGCTATTTGCCAAGTATCTGACCCGCAACGGGGTGCCCAAGGATGACGCCAGCACCACGGACGTGCTCAAGTGGCAGATTAGCCGCCTGAGTGAGCTGCACATGCTCAATAGGGAAGCGGTGACCGAGGTCAGTAAGACCACAGGCATCGCGGAGCGCAAGCTGAGGCACCTTTTTAATGACCTCGGGTACAAATATGCCCAAGGCGAGTACAAGCGCGTTAGCGACGCCACAGGTAGCGGTGTCGAGCCTGCTAATATTGACCAACTTATGGGCGGTTACCTCAAACAGACTTTTCTGGAGCTCGACAACACCGTCAATCAGACGCTGCTGACAACCAATTACGGTGAAAACGCCGTGACCAACACGTATCAGCAAATTGTCAAAGAGTCGGTTGCTGATGCAATCACTGGTGTGCGCACCCCGCAGCAAGCCATTTGGGACACAGTGCTCAAGTGGCAGCAAAAGGGGCTGGACACTGGCCTGATTGACAAGGGTGGCCACCATTGGGGCATCGCTTCTTATGCGCGGTTAGTCGTGGGCACTACTACAAACCGTGCATTTCAGGCGGTGCGTGACAAAGCGGCTGAGGACAACGGCATCGACATCTTTTTGATGTCCTCGCATGCCGCGTCTCGTGAGGCCTGTGCCACGATACAAGGCAACCTGGTCACAACACGACCAGAAGACTTTGAGACTGACACCCACGAGCACGTATACGCTCTGGACAACTGGGGCTACGGCGAGCCCGGGGGCACATTCGGTATTAACTGCCGCCATACCAAGTGGGCATATGTGCCGGGGGTCAATACGAATGGCCTGACGCAGTATGATCCACAAGAAGCGGTGGCCAACGGTGAGACGCAGGCTCGACAGCGTGCACTTGAGCGCCAAATCCGCAAGTATAAGCAAAATGCGGAGCTAGCCAGTGATATGGGCGACGAGCAGGGAAAGAAGCATTATCAACTCCTTGTTCGCCGCAATCAGGCTGCAGTCCGAAAGCTTGTCAAAGATAATGACTTTTTACGTCGAGATTATTCACGTGAGAAGGCTGAACCGGGGTATAATAAGAGTACAGATAGCAATCGGCTCTCAGCCAGTGCTCGTCATGTCCGTGCACAAATTGCAAGTGGCGCATGGGGCAAGTTAATAAACCCCGAGAAACAGGCACCACATATGGAGTCGACACATTTGCCCGGCAAAAGTTATCTTTTTGATTCCGAGAATCCTCAGCAACTATTGGACGAGTATTCTGGGACGGGGCAGTTAAACGTTCAGAAAGATGGCAAGCTCGGCAATGTGGAAACAGTTCAAACCAATCACGTGCTTGGCATTGATGCTGAGTCAGGTGAAGAAGTGCAGTGGATGAAAATTCATCACTCGAAAGCTCGTACTCACATTGTTCCAATCAAGATAAATCGTGGAGGTGATAGTAATGGATCTAAGTAAATTTCTTGGACAGAATGTTGTTGTAGCAACCACAGATGGCCAAAAGTTCGAGGGCGTCGCTGCGGTATACGAAAGCGCGGAAGACTCCGATGATGGAATTCCGAGTCTCGACATCTATCACACAAAGCAATTTCCTAACAATCCACTAACACTCACTGAGTCCGAAATTATCAGTATCGAGGTGAACTAACATGGCGAAAGATGATTATTTCGTTGTTGCTTATCAATTACTGGGGTGGCTATATTCACGGCTGAAAAAAGGTGAAACCGCAGCGTCGGCTGCTGAACTAATGCAGTTCGGTGCTAATATCGTCCCAAGCTATTGGATGTTCATTCTTCGAACGCTGAGTGATGAAGGATACATTAGTGGAGTCGAATATACCGAATCCTTTTCAGGACCGGAGCTTAATACTAGCGGTGTAAGCATTACCGTGAAAGGTATTGAGTATCTATTTAGCAACACGATGATGGAACGTGTGAAGAAAACATTAAAAGATATTAAGGACATAGTTCCGTATATGTAGCGTCTGCGATTTTGCGGGCGTTTTTTTGTACCCAAATCGGCTCCTGAGCACGAGCCTAATAAACTGCTCTTTTTTGTGCCCAAATCCATGCGGGAGCCGACCCGCTCACCAACGGCTTAGGAGATAGACATGAAGACTCAAGAACTCAAAGATGCAGGACTTACTGACGAGCAGATTACTAAGGTGATGGCACTGAATGGCCAAGACATCAACCCACTCAAGGAGCAGCTTACAGCCGCAGAAGGCGACCGTGATGCTTACAAGAAGCAGGTGGAATCCACGACCAGTCAGCTGACCAAGCTCCAGAAGGACAACGAAGGCAACGACGATTTGAAACAGCAGATTGCTGAACTCAAGAAGTCAAGCGCCGCCGAACTCAAGCAGACACGCATTGACGCGGCTACCGAGGTTGCTTTGACCAAGTCCGGAGCACGGAACGCAACGGCCGCACGTGCACTGCTCGACATGAGCAAGGTGGACGTCGGCGATGACGGCAAGGTGACAGGCATTGATGACCAGCTGGAGGCACTCAAGACGAGTGATGACTCCAGCTTTTTGTTTGCCGAAGCTAAGCCAGCAGAACCAGCCAAGCCTGCTGAACCAGCACAGCCAAACACTCCACCAATCACCACCGCCGGTAACCCTGCACCTGCAGGTTCAAACCAAATTGACTTTGCTAGTGCCAGTTACGAAGAAGTAGCAGCGGCACTGGCAAGTGGTTCCGAAGAATAGAAAGGACTGATTTTTAATGGCATTTCCAAACGCAAATACTACTGATGCTACGTCTCAAATTGACCCAGAGGTCATGGCCACAATGATTGTGGCCCAGTTGCCTAAGGCCATTAAGTTTACCGGCATCGCCACAACTGACGACAAGCTTGTCGGTGTACCAGGTAGCACAATCACTGTCCCACACTGGGAATACATCGGCGATGCTGTAGATTTCGCAGAAGGTGAAAAGATTGACTACAGCAAGCTCAAGAACGGTACCACCACCACGACAATCAAGCGTGCCGGTAAGGGTACCGAAGTTTCTGACATGGCTGTCCTGACTGGCTACGGTGAGCCGAAGACCGAAGCTGCACGCCAACTTTCCATGTCCATCGCATCCAAGGTGGACAACGATTGCCTTGATGCACTGCTTAATGCGCGTCTTAGCATCAGCCACCCCGAACCTGATCTCGACCTTTTCGACGCGATTGAAGCTGCGTTTGAAGACGACACCGATGAAAAGAACTTTGAAGGTGCCAACTCTGACACCGGCGTCCTGATTATCAACAAGAAGGATTACGCAAAGCTGCGAAAGGCTGCGGCTGACGACTGGACACGTAACAGCGAACTCGGTGACAAGATTCTGGTGAGCGGTGTTCTCGGCGAAATCTTTGGCTGGCAGATTATGACCAGCCGCAAGGTGCCGGTCGGTACGTACCTGGCCGTAAAGCAGGGTGCGCTATCCATCACCATGAAGCGTGGAGTGCAAGTCGAAACTGAGCGCGACATCGACTACAAGACCACCAAGGTCAACGTAGACGAGTACTACGGCGTATGGCTGCAAAACGACACGCGTGCACTAGTAGTCAACAAACCAGCAGCCGCAGGTGACGGAACAGAAGACCCAAAAGCCTAGCCCCGACTGTCGGGGCTGCTAAGGTCGGAACAGCAAAATTAGGAGGTAAGTAAGTATGGCTTACACACCAAACACATGGAAAGACGGTGACGTCATCACCGCCGACAAGCTCAATGCGCTCGAACAGGGCGTAGGTGCTGTCAAGGACGGCACTCCAGGCAAAGACGGTGACGATGGTGCTCCAGGCGCTAAGGGCGACCCAGGTGCTGCGGGGAAGAATGCCCCAACCATCACTGCCATCGCACTCACGACTACGGACGGCAAGGTGACTGCTGGAACTGCCACACTCAGTGACAAGTCCACGGTGGCCATCACCGTCACAGAAGCCGCAGCGGGCTAAGGAGGCGGTCTAAATGGCATACGTCACTCAGGATGAGTACATCCAGGCAATGCACGTAGTAGACGCGCCTGATGGCTTTGACCGGCTGGAGGCGCGTGCCGAAGACTACCTCGATGACCTCACTCGCAATTACTACCGCTACCATGAGCTGGCAGATGACCGTTTTCCGTTGCGGGCAACACGCTTTAAGCGGGCGATAATGAGGCAAATTGAGTACATGGCCACCAGCGGCATTACGTCGCAAGACCAGGCATCACGGCAAGAGGCCAGCGAGCAGCAGGTCATGGGACGGACAACCGTCACAAAAACTTACCAGACTGCAGGTGGCCTCGACACCACAGCTATGTCTGTCATCAGCGCCGACGCCATTGCCGCACTAAGCGGCACCGGACTGCTGTATAGGGGGATCCCGTATGCTCGATATTAATCCGCAGTGGCTTGTCCACATGGCCAGCATCGCTAAAACAGTGGACTCGGAGGGCTGGGACGGTCAAAAGTACGCTGACCCAATCGAGCTGCCAAAGGTGCGGGTCGACAAGGGTGCTGTGTACTCCGGCTCCGGTAATAGCCGAGTCAAGACTGCAAATGCTGTGGTCTACGTATACCCCAAGTACTGTCCAGGGGTGCCGTACCTCGATGATGACTGGCTCAATGCTCAGGTCGTCTATGACGGTAAGCCGCACATCCTGACTAATATCATCGTCAACACGGCCACAGACTCGGAAGACGTCTTTAGCTACGAGCTGGAGGTGATGTAATGGGCATCACAGTCGATATGAGCGATGCTGCTGGTGTCATGGACAAGCTGAGTGAGCAAACGTTCGGTAAAGGCATGACAGCAGCCGTGTCACAGGTGGCCTTTGAGCTCAATGACAATGGCACCGGGGTCGTACCAAAAGACCTCGGCAATTTGCGTGACCACTCCACACCCGGAGACACCGGCATTGAGTACAACGAGCCATACGCCCGCGCGCAGTTTAACGGCGGTTACACCAACGCTAATGGCACCAAGGTCGAATTCCACCACTATACGGAGCCCGGCACGGGACCGCACTGGGATGAGGCCATTCAGAAAAACGACCAGAAGATGGCACGCATCAAAGAAGCCTACCTGAAAGGACTGGGAATATGAACGACGTTTTTAAGATGCTGGTCGACGGCATCAACGCACAACCCGACTTACCGCAAAAGGTGAAGCCGGGTTTTTTGCAAGCAGACGACGCTTTTGGTCTCTACCCGACTAAGAGTGGGCAGACCGTGGACGAAGACTTTGCGGGCAACCAGGAGAAACGACTTTATTTTGAGGCCGCTATCCGGACGAAGGAGCAAGGGCTGGGCAACATCCTTATGTGGCTAGTCTCAACCTACATCGACCAGCTGACTGACCTACCTTCTGACAGCTTCCGCTTTTTGAGGGCGGAGGCCACATCAGAACCAGCGATTAGCCAGGCCGATCTGCAAGGCTACGTGGTCTACAGCTTCGATTTTGCGGTCAATATCATGGTCAACAAGTACCAAAAATAGAAAGGAATGATTTAAATGGCAACTCCAGATACATCTGCTGCTCCAACCAATATTGGGGGATTTGCCCTCAACTGGCAGAACGGCTTTGAAATTGACGTTTCCGGCACAAAGGATCCCGCGAAGGCCGAAAATGCCAAGTGGGAAAAGCTTGCTGCTGGTATCAACAACTTCACCCCGTCTCTGAACGAGACGGCTACTAATGACGTCTACATGGACGGCGAAGGTTTCGGCTCTACTGACGTCACCGGCAAGCGGCTCCAGATTGCCTTCACCGGTCACCGTCTCGAAGGCAACGCGGCGCAGGACTACATCGCTAGTCACGTACTCGATATCGGGGACAAGCTCAAGACTCTGGGCCGCTGGACCCAGACTGACGGCGCCACAATCGTTGGTCAGGTTACGCTCTCCGACATTGTGACCTCTGGTGGTGCACCAGGGGCTAAGCAGACGCTGTCCTTCAATATGGCCTTCAACGGCAAGCCAGTATACACGCCTAAGGACGTGACACCGGCTGGCGACGGCACGGAGACGACCCCAAAAGCGTAACCCCGACTGTCGGTTCGGCTAAAGTCGGGGACGCAACTCTCTAGCAGACAAAACACCGCCTAACCAATGACAGCAGTACGCGCAAGCGGGCGGGTATACCACACAGGAGGTAATCATATGAGTAAAATTATTGACTTGAACGACATCTTGAAGACGGAAGCCACCTTCACATACAAGGACAAGGAATACGTTTTTAAGTTTGACGATGCCAGCGACCGCGCTTTGCAGGAAGTATGGATTAAGGCCACCGCGTATGCTACGGAGCTTAGTAAGGACGAAGGCGAGCTGGACAAGAAGCCAGTTGAAGAGCAGGTTAACGCGCTCACTGACGCCATGGACAAGCAGCATCAAATCGTCATGGAATACTTTGTGTCCCAGATTGGGAAGACGAAGGCAGAAACCCTTTATAAGGATCTCGGCAAGTCCACGAACGGACTGATGTTTGTACTTGGTCTGGTTAAGCGCGAATCCGACAAGGCCATTGAAGACGCCCAGGAAGCAACCTACCCAGAGTTTGACGGCAATGATTAGTCTGACGCGCCAACTGCCGTGGTACTGGTCAATCAACGGTAAGCAGTACAAGGTCAACATGACTTTTGACAATGTTTTGCGATGGTATCAGCTGCTAGATGATGAGAGCAAAACCGATGGTCAACGCGCGGTGATTATGTGGCGCATGTTTGTCAATGCAAGTGACGTGGATGCCAAGGGTCGTGAGAAAGCAATCGTTGAAATTGGCGACTACATCCGCAAGCGGCCATATCACTTGCCTGAGGACGCCGTAGCAGACCCGTCAGGCGATTATGCGGACGAACGCAGCTA
Source organism: Lacticaseibacillus songhuajiangensis (assembly GCF_003946025.1). Lineage (GTDB taxonomy): Bacteria > Bacillota > Bacilli > Lactobacillales > Lactobacillaceae > Lacticaseibacillus > Lacticaseibacillus songhuajiangensis. Next base: position 35,169 of record NZ_RHNR01000008.1, read on the forward strand.
CTCGTACACGCAGGACGCTCCAGCTATCTGGTCGTCCATTTTGGCGGAGTACGGAATAGATTTAGAAAGAGAGGAAGGCAAGCTGCACTGGGCGAAGTTTCAAGCGCTCTTGGACGGCTTGCCTTCTTCGTCGTATTTCCAGCGAATCATTGCGATTCGGCAGCGTTCGCGCACTGGCCTGGAGGGTGAAGAACTCACCAACCTAGTGCAGGCACAAGAGTACTTTGCACTGGACGAGTATCGCTCAGTTGCACGGCAAAACCAGCAGATGAATGACATCTTGTCCGCGTGGGCGGCGACAGCAGAACCAAAGTAAAGAAAGGGGGCATTACGTATGGCAGATGAAGGCAAAATCAGCATTGAGGTCGAACTCAAAAATAAGCAGCAGTTGCTTAGCGATGCCAAGCAGGTGGACAAAGTACTCAAAAGTTTTGGCTCACAAACCGGTGCAAAGATGGACGAGGCCGCTAAAAAGAATGCCGAGTCTGCAATTCGAGCCCTAAACAAAATCCCCAAAGAGGTTAAGACTAAGCTCCTGACCGAGGCCAAAGAAGCCGGCATCAAGAACTTTGACGAGAAGCTAAAGCGTCTACCAAAGTCTAAGCAGGTCGAACTCCTGACCAAGGTGCAAGACGGCAAGGCCGTTGACTTTAAAAAGTTAATTCACGAAATTCCCAAGCACACCGAAACCACGGTCAAGGCAAAGGACGAGGCCTCCGCTCCGCTCAGAAATGTGCGCGAGGAAACCCACAAGACTAGCTCCGGCTTTAAGCATCTCAAAGAGATCATGGCTGGGTCACTTGCTGCAGGTCTTATCCAAAATGCGCTGGGTGCAATCACCACGGGGCTGAAAGAAGCCTATACAGCTGGGATGGACTACAACAAGGAGCAGGACACCATGCGCACCGTGTGGAAGTCCCTGACCACGGAAGCTCCTAAGGACGGCCAGCAGCTGGTGGACTACATAAACAAGTTGGGTCAGTCCACCATTTACTCCACAGGCACTATTAACGAAATGGCACAGAGTTTTTACCATGTCCATTCCAACGTTAAAGAGACCAAGGACTGGACAGACGCCTTCGTAGCCCTTGGGTCTACCTTGCACATGTCAAACGACGCACTGGCCGAATCTGGTGAGCAATTTGCAAAGATTGTTGCGGGTGGCAAGGCCTCTGCGGAAGATATGGCCGTCATGATTAACCGGTTCCCGATGTTTGGGGAAGCTCTACAGCAGGCGACCGGCAAAAGCATGAAGCAACTCTACGCTATGTCCGCAGCTGGCAAACTCTCTGCAGAGCAGTTCACCCAAACACTTGATTTTCTGGGTAAGAAGTACGCCAGCGGTACTAAAGAAGCGATGACCTCATTTATGGGCATGGGGATGTTTATCCACTCAAAATTTAGCGTTTTGATGGGTAAAATCACTAGCTCGGCCTTTGAAATGTCGAAGTCGGCAATGACTGACATCCAGAAGCTCCTGTCAGATGACATGATGGAAAAGTATGCGTCTGGCATTTCTAAGGCGATGTCAATAGCGCTGAGCGCAATCATCAAGTTGCTGGACTACGTTGCTGACAACAAAGATGTGCTGGTGGACATCATCGGTAACCTCTTTAAGATTGGCGGCATCATCGGCTCTACCATCTGGCACACGGCCTACGAATTTATCACCAGTCTGGCCAAGGCATTTGGACTAGTCGATGAGAGCGGTAAGTCCGCAAAAGACCCACTTGAGACAATCGACGAAATCCTCAAAAACTTAGTCGCACACCGCGAGGGTATCGAAATGCTAACCAAAACTTGGTTGGCATTTTTTGTTACCAGCAAAATTTTAAGCTGGATTAAGACCGTCAATGATGCACGTAAGGCTATCACTGAGATGGGCATTGCTACAAAGATTTTTGGTGATGGCTCTGGTGGCGGCATCAGCCTGCCTAGCTTTGGCAAAAAGGCGGGCACCAGTGCTGCTAAAGGGGCGGCCGAAGATGTGGTCGAGAGTGCTGCAACCAGCAAAGGATTTTTAAGCAAGATTACCGGCTTTTTCCGGGGTGGCAGTGGCAAGGCTGTTTCCGAGGGTGCTGACCTCATGGAGGACGTATCCAAAGGCAGCAGCACGCTGGGACGCGTGTCTAAATTTAGTGGTGCCATTAAGGGCGTCGCAGGCGTCGGTGCGGTTATTACGGCACTCTCTGGCCTAACGACATTGCTCGGTTCCACTAAAAAGACTATTGGTAAAAACGCCGGTGGTGTGCTTGGTGGTGCTGGTGCCGCGTACGGTGGCGGTGCTGCGGGTGCTGCTATCGGTACCGCCATCTTGCCTGGCATAGGTACCGCAATCGTTGGCGGCCTTGGTGCTGCTATCGGCAGTGCGGCCGGAACGTCAGTCGGCAAGAAGCTCGGCAAGCAAATTCAAGACGGCGTGCAGCAAGCATTTCACCCCAAGCTCGATGATGGTGTGACTAAGTCCACCAACAAGCTCAAGGGCGGCATGAAGGGCTTTGTAAAGTCCTACCAAGACGGCACTAACGAGATCAACAAGGACATGATTTTGCTGGGCAGTCAGTCCGGTAAGTCCGCTGAGACCACGAAAAACAATCTCAACAAAGCCTTGTCCGGCATGTCTTCAAACGTGGACAAGTACTACAAGGGCAAGGAGTTGCAGTCCAAGAAAGACCTCGCTTTGCTGGTCAAGAATGGGTCAATCACCCAGCAACAGGCTGACAAGGAACTCAAAAAGGAAAAGCAGAAGGACTCCGAAGGCGCGAAGAGCATGAAAAATGCCTACGCCAACATGTCGAAGGAAACGGCCAAGTACTACAAAGACCGTGACAAGCTCTCCAAGAAAGACCAGAAGTCCGAAAAAAAGGCCGTGGACTACATCAAGTCTGTGCGTCAGCGTGAAAAGGACTACCTTATCAGCATCGGCAAGTTGCGTACCAAGTCCGAGCGTGATGCATTCGACAAGAAGACAGCTGAAAAGGTTGCTGCTGAAAGACAGAAATTCCAGGAAAAGAAGGACAAGGATCTACTTGCCCTGACCAAGAACTACAAGAAGAACATGAAGACGCTTGAGTCCCAGGCCGATTCTGACACCTACGCCGCCATGAAGGTGAACGCAGGTAAGCAGAAAGACCTACTCAATGACTTGTCTCATTCCAAGAAGAAGCTGTCCCAGAAAGCGATGACGCAAGCCATTGCTACCTCCGCTAAGGAACGTGATGCAGTCGTCAAGGCTGCTAACGACACCTACGACAAGGTCAAGGACGCGGCCAACAAGAAGTACAAGGACACCGTGGCCGCCGCTGATAAGGAGTACTACGAGAACCACACAATCTCCAAGAAGCAGTATGACGCGATTGTCGGTAATGCCAAGAAGGAACGCAACGATACTGTTAGTGCTGCCAAGGATCAGAAGGACAAAGTCGTCAAGCATGCAAACGAGCAGCACAAGCAGGTTGTGGAGCAAGCAACCAAGCAGGCCGGTGAGCATGTACAATCAGTCAACTCCGAGACCGGACAGGTTAAGGGGTTGTGGGACAAGTTTGTGGACTCGGTGGCTGGCATTTGGAACAAGCTCATTGATGCCTGGAACTGGATTGGCAAATTGTGGGGCAAGAAGGCCACGGGACACTGGAAACGGTATGCCGTTGGTACTGGCGGCACCAAAGAAGACCAGTTTGCAGTCGTCGGTGAAGAAGGCTTTGAGCTGGCGCACCACCCGTCCATGGGTATCTTCCCAGTCGGGGTAAACGGCATGGAGACAACATTCTTGCCACAGGGTACCAGTATCCTGCCACATGCCCAGTCCGAACGATTCATGGAAATGGCCGGAGCACTGCCGCATCACGCGGATGGTGTTTTCGGCACGATTCAAGATATATGGGACAAGGCTAAGAAGACCGTTTCTGGCATCGGCTCCGAGATTGCGTCCGGCATCGGGTCGGCAGCCAAATTTATTTCCAAGGGTGTATCTGGCGCGTGGGACTGGGTCAAGGATAAGACCGGTTTGACCAGCATCACCAAAAATGGTGGTGAGATGGCCAAGATGAAAAATGAATTTGGTTCTGGCGCGGTCAAAGACATCAAGTCCGGCTTTCTTAAGACTTTTACTGGCCTCTTTAAAAAGGCCAAGGAAGACCAAGAGGACTCCGCCGAAGGTGCCAAGGGCAGTTACAGCCCAAGCATGATTAAAAAGGCCGCTGCGGCCATGGGCGTGAGTCCTGACGCTAATTTCATCAAGCTGCTGCAAGCGACTATCCAGTCGGAATCCGGCGGCAAGAACGTCATGCAGGGTATCCACGACCGCAACTCGGGCGGCAACGAGGCTCGGGGCATTTTGCAGTACGTGCCCGGCACGTTCATGAATTACGCGGCGAAGGGGCACACCAACATCTGGAGTCCTTACGACCAACTGCTGGCCTTCTTCAACAACTCGGACTGGCGCAATTCCATCGGGTGGACAACCATCTGGGGTACACATAAGGTCGATTGGCTGCATTCTGGCCCTCAAGGTGGTCGTCGCCTCGCATGGGGTGGCCGCTTTGATAAGGCGACACCGGCAGTCATTGGCGAAGATGGCACCGAGTACGCTATCAACGTCACCAAGCCAAATGCGGACGAATTACTGGCCGCGGCTATCGAAGAGCGCGCTAAGTATGACCAGGACGGCTTCTTTGCCAAGACGTTGGCGGATGTGCACAGTGCGCAGGCACAGCAGACACAAGCTGCCGCGACCATTCCTAGCTTTACGTGGGGTGGCAGTGACACAAGTACCAAGTCAAGCGGCACTACGTCGAATGATGACGGTACAGACACTGCTTCGGCAGTTGGCGCAGTTGCTGGTAGCCTAAAAGTCTACAGCACACTAAATATTGACGGGAGGGCTTTTGCTAAGGCAACTGCCAAGGCAACTAGCGAAGCATTAGCAAAATTCTTGGCACGGCAAAGGAAGGGGAAGATTTAATGACCGGTAAGCCATACGATATTACGTACAACGGGCACTCCAGCCTGGAGTACGGCCTGCGGCTCCTGGACAATCAAATGGTGTGGAAGTCGCCTCCGCGAACCCGCACCCTGACACAGGTGCCGAATTTGTCTATTGATCGCGTTTATAGCGAAGACCGATACGAAAATATCACGGAGAGCTTTCCATTTGTGCTACAGCGCATTGGCAGCTCTCTTTTTGTACAGCGCATGGCCATCAGCGACTGGCTCCAGCCGGTTGATGACTATATGCGATTAGACTTCTCGGAGCTGCCAGATTACCACATGATGGCAGTCCCTAACTCTAACGGCGACCTGACGCGAGAGGCGGCATGGCGAGGCAAGCTCACGCTCGACTTCTCCTGTCAGCCCTGGGCATACCGGAATGGTGGTGAGGTGTACACCAGTGCACCGCTCATCGTCAATCCAGAGGCTTTTGAGTCGCGGCCGCTTATCCATCTAGTAGGTACGGGGACATGCACAGTGACCATCAACGACATCGACTACACGGTTAATGATGCCGCCGGGGATGTGTACCTAGATAGCGATCTACAGGAGGCTTATGACGCTGACAAGCAGCGTTTTAAGTCGGTTGTGCTCCCTGACTACGACTTTCCGGTGTTATTGCCGGGCGACAACAAAATTGCATACAGCGATGGCGTAACAAGTTTGGAGGTGATGCCACGATGGCGGAGGCTACTGTAAGCCCACTTAATATCAAGATTACCGGTTTTAGCGATGAACAGTTGGCCACGCTTGGCATCGACAAGAGCACGGCCACAGATGGGTACGTTTCTATCAACATTGACTCACTCACGACCGCGCAGCGTGCCTTACTCAACGAGGTCGTGCCGGGGTCAATTCCCACGGTACACCTTAAAGTGACCGGCTTTACTGATACTCAGCTCGCAGGGCTGGGTATCGACAAAAGCAAGGTCACAGACGGCTATGCTGACATCGACACTGCCACACTGACGGACGACCAGCTAAAGGGGTTGGGACTGGTAAAGCAGACTACCAGCACTGGTAGTACTCAGGTCGTTATCGACTCTGATCCAATTAAGGCAAACGACAACGAGGATGCGCCCGCAACGGACGTGGCCGCGATTGGCAATTATTCGCCGACGGAGGATAAACCCGACTACGCCTCTATGGACTGGATGGACGCCCCAACGCTTTACGAGACGTCCGCAGCTGATTTACTGACTACGGGACTGGCACTACTTAGTGAGGCCACAACGACCGTCAGTGAGGCTACATCGGCACCGTATACGTTACAGCTGTCCTACCCACTTAATGGGCCGGATGCCAACGAGCTCCAAATGGACCGCATCATCATGGCTGACGCAGGGTATAAGCTCAAACGTCAGCTTTTTCGGATTGACACCATCGAGCCAAACGTGCCGTCTAGCGGTGAGGCCACAGTCGAGGTCAAGGCGACGCATGTTGCTGGTGACATCCTCAACAACGTGCTCAAAAAGGACGTGGTGCTCTCCAATGCCACGGCCACGCAGGCATTTTCTGCGGTGCTGGACGCGCTGGTCGAGCCAATGCCACGGGTGACTTATACCAGTGACATCATGACCATGGCCAACGTCAACTGGACTAAAGGCACGACCATCGAGGACATTATGTTCGGCCGTTCTGCTGGTGGCACCGATATGGAGACACTGTACGACGGTGAGTGGTCCTTTGACAACTACAACATGACCTTTAACCACTCGGCGGGTGAAAACACACAGATGCTCATCCGCCCTGGTAAAAACATGCTGACGTACAGTTCCAGCAACACGCTGGACGATGTCGTCACTGCCATCTACCCTTATGCGACTTACACGCCGGGTGAGGATGGTGCACCAGGTGACAAGTCCAACATTGCGGACTACTCAGGTGTCGGCACGGTGCAATGGGTCGGCAAAGGATCAGTACCAATTTGGGACACCCCATTTAAGGGGCAAAAGAAGACCGGAAAAGAGCTGCAAAACGGCTCATACTTTAAGACCTTTTCGGTGGTCAGCGAAGGCAGTGTCAACGGCAAAACATGGTACTGCCTTGGTGGTAACCAGTGGATTGATGCGACTTACTTTACTTTTAGTAAATCGGGTGATTACAGCATTGATTTGGCCTCCAACAAGGCCATTGGCCAGGGCACAATCGGGTACAATCTTGATAACGCCCAGTCTAAGCGGCATATCTCTAACCTGCGCGCTGTCGGCACGGTGAATTATGCCGGTAAGGGCAAGGTGGCCGTTTGGAACAACCCATTTAAGCCGCACAAAGTCATCAAGTACGAGGCCAACGGGAGCAGCTGGAAAGTATTTCAGCATGCAACTGACGAAAATGACCACATCTGGTACAACATAGGCCGTGGTCAGTGGATAGACTCCAACTACTTAGTCTTTAGTAAAACGAACGACTACGAAACTCAGATTGCAAGTGATGCCCGCATCGGGTACCTGCACATTGTGGGTCATCAAGTCAAAACGACTTCCGTAGTCGTCACTGGCCGGTACAAGTCCGGCAAGAAAAAGGGCAAGGTCAAGACCACCAAAAAGGTCACCAAGACGCAAGTCGGTGCCGAGGTATACACAAAGCCTGGCTCTGCTGGTAAAAAGACCGGTAAGGTGCTACCTGTCAAAAGCCGGTGGCGCGTCTTTGGCGTCGCTGATGGTGGTGACGGTAACACCTGGTACGACCTGGGCCGTGGTCAGTGGGTCAAGGATGATGACGTCAGCTTTAACGGGCAAAAGGACGTTGAGCCCAAGGCACCTGAAAAAAAAGATGATGAGCAAGAACCTGGCGTAGCCATCGTGTATGACAACCCAGGCATCAAGGGCAAGCCGACTGGCAAGCAGATCAAGTCAGGAACACAGTGGAAGATTTTTGGCCAAGCCACAACCGCGGATGGCACCTGGTACAACCTGGGTGGCAGTCAGTGGATTGATGCCAACTACATGACCTTTGACAAACCAACGGACGTGGAACCAAACACGGGCGGCGGCACGGGTGCGGAGCCAGAAGAACAGACGGTCACGCTGGACGAGGTCATGATGACGGCAGCAGGTGCTGAAAAGTACGAGCATCAGCATTTGGAGGCTGTGGATCTATCCGGTTACGGCGTGTATGACCAGGACACCTTGCGAGAGGTGGCCAAGGCTTATATGTCCGACAACCAAGTCGGTCACTTGACCTACACACTGACTGTGACCTTTGAAGAGTTTACCGGCGAGTTTGCCGGACTATCCGAGGTGGGTATGTACGACCAAGTAGTCGTCTACCTGCCACAAATGGCGGGTGACAGTGCAGGCGAAGTAATCGCCGTTGAGTGGGACGTGAACCGGCACAAGCCGTCTAGCGTCTCTATTGGCAGCCGTCCAGCTCAAATAACCAATCTCATGCAAAAGTACGCTAAGGACGCGGAAGACAACGCCAATTCGGCAACGAGTCAGGCAGAAGCGGCCGCACAGGCCGCTGTGGACGCCTCGCGTAGCGCCATGCAAGAGTGGATGGATGAGCAGCTCGGTAAAGTCGTAGACGGCTTTAACACCAAAGCGGACGCCTTTGAAGATAGGGTGGCCACGGCAGAGAAGACTGCCGACAAGCGGGATAAAGATCTACGCGACGAGCTAAGCAATTTTGACAAGGACATTGACGCTAAGTTTACGACGTACAAGACCGGCTTTGATGCCAAGGTATCCGCGTTGGACGGGCGTCTATCTGAAACTACGCAGACCATTAGTGAGGTGCAGACGCTTGTCCAAGACCCCACGACAGGTCTATCTAGTCTTAGTCGGCAGCTTGCTAATCTTATCAAAACACAAGTTACCGGTGATGATCTCACCAGTCTCCGTGAGCAGACCGAGTCACTCATCGAAGACAAAATCACTGGCGTCAACGGGCAGTACAGCAAGCTAGCGCAGATGGTTGATGGTATCGAGAGCAGTGTCGGTGATGGCACCGTGGACAGCCGCATCTTGCAGATGAAGAACGAAATCGGGTCCGAAATTCGGGATACAAAGTCGCAGGTCACGGCACTTATCGACCAAAAGGTCGAAGACGGTATCGGGTCCATCTCACTTGTGGTCAAGGACCGAACGGATGGCAACATCGGCCTGATGATCCAAGGCGGTGACGGTAAGACCGGTTCAACAGCCATTCTTAATGTGGCCAAGGCCTTTGCCAACAACCTGCAAGCACTCGGCTCACTCTCCATGGACGATGGCACGGGTACCGGCACCGGGACGGCTATTAGCCGCTTTGGTGTGACGGTCACCGGCGGTAGTAAGCCAACCATCCAGATTGGCTCACCATCCAAAAAAAATGGTATTTTGGGCATCTTTGGTGATGCCTTTATACACGGCGGCGTCAACTTTAAGACTGCGTCCAGCACCGACATTAACGGCGGTGACGGGGTCAATGTTAAGTACCTTGCCAATGGCTTTGATGGGGCTGGCCTGTACGTCACATTCGGTGGCGGGTCATACTGTCTTGTCAATTACCAAGGCAAAACAAATGTGGCCTACGCAAAGGCTACCTAATCACAGGAGGAATTTAACATGTCACAAATCGAACAACGGGTATATGCACATATCGCTACAGAGGCAGGTAACAGCATCGCGTCTGCACTGGTGACAATCGGCACGCTTGAAGCCAAGGAAGATGCCTACACGGCTCGTATCCAGCAGCTGGAGCAGCAAAATGCCGACCTTACAAATGAACGTGACCAGCTCAAAAAGGACAAGGGGGCCATATCTGACAAGCTGGGGGCTCTCCAGCCGCAAGTGGCCTTGCTCCAAGCTCAGGTACAAACGCTAAAAAAGGAAGGTGACCTAAATGGCGACAAGCATCGCGACTCAGCAGTCGCAGTACTTCCAAACCGGAACCACAGTAAGTCTAAGCACGGCAAGCCGCGGACTAAGTAAAGAGTGGGAAGTCCTTGCTGACCCTACGACCAGCAAGCCGTATGATCTGACCGGCCTCACAATCGAATTCCGGGTAAGCGGCCCCGGCGGTCCTATCGCCGGGGAGGATAACAAGATTACTGATGCACCGGGCGGACGCTTTACGTCCACGTGGCCAGAACAGCTTTACTACAACAGCATGGACCGCTTTGATGCGGTCTTTTTGCTTAAGAATGCAGACGGTGCGGTTATCGACACAACCAGCACATTTCACATCCACATAGACCCGACACCTGGCATTGTGGAGGTTGTCGGTAAGCCTAGCCTGGACGCTGTACAGTCGTCCCTGGACTACCTGGCTGACGAAGTGCAGTCTGCTCAAAATCTCGGTTCTGATGCCAAGACCCAAGTGGCTGCCGAAGTAGCCAAGCAAAAGCAGGCTGTGGATCAGGCTGCTACCGACGGCAAATCCAAGATTACCGCCTCCGTCCAGTCCGTGGATGATGTGGCAGCAAAGGCAAAAGCAGCGATAGACGCAGCGGCTACGGGCGCAACGGACAAGTCCATCGCGATCATTACAGACGCCGACTTAGCGGCGTGGGTTACACAGGAAGCGGGTGAGTAAATGAACGTAGTTACTATGATTGCAAGGATTTTAAAGGACAAGGTTGTCCGCACCGTCGGCGGGCAGAAGCCCGTGGACGGGAATATTAACATGAGTGGGTACGCGACGTGGGACAAGGTGGTGGATACCAGCAGTGAGCAGACTATCAGTGGGATAAAAAATTTACGTCAGTCCCACAGGTGGTTGGCGATATTTTGAAAATTACGTCTGACCCAACTAAGTTAGTGCTGTCGTCTGGTGCATATTACGTTAATGCAAATACCCCAAACATGCCGACGACAAACACGGGTGTGCTGTTTGTGGGTCTTGCGGTGATAGCTGATGGTGATGCTCGTGACATGATGATTTTTGCACCAGACGACGCTGCAGCCGGGTTTTACCAAGCTGTATATAATGGCAGCGCCTGGTCAGGCTGGCATAGGGCGCTGATGGATAGTGACCTCGCCACGCTAAATAACAGAATTTCCGCCCTCGAATCCAAAATTTCTGGGGGCGTAACCTCTTAAAAGATACATCGTTTACTAAGCACTAGCCGTCAGCGTGGCGGCATTAGAAGGAGGACCAATTAATGGCAAAAACAATTTATTATATCGAGCGTGACCGCATCAAGAGCACGCTGACGGCACCGGAGGACTTCAATCCGTCCTACCCGATGACTGACCGACCAATCCCAGAAGGACTCCAAAAGGATGGTGTGATTCTCGGCTACAGTTGGAACACGGAGACGCTTGGCTGGTACGATGCCAGTGAGGAAGAGGCCAAGAGCGCTGACGCTCAGCGTGACAGCAAGATTGCCGACCTGACCGAGCAGCTGACTGACGCAACTAGCGCCGTGGCCACACTGACTGGCCAGCTTGCACAAGCCAATGCTGCAACAACCACGCTTAAAAAGCAGGTGGCCATGATGACCCTAGCACAGGCTAAGGCTGATACTACCACGACACTAGTTGCCGCCACTGACACCACAGCAACCGAACCAGAGGAGGCTAAGTAATGTTTGACAAAGACTTTGTACTATCCTGCTACCCTGACATCTACACGGCTGATGACCTGCACGTCTTCGTAGGTCTGTGCTTGACGCAGGCCGAATACGATGCCGCTATCGCCCCAGCACCAACGGAAACCGAGGCGGTGTAATTGCTTGCAGCAGCCGTGTATCAAACAGCCCCGCCACACGTGTGGGGCGGCATGACGATTGGTGAGTGGGCATCGCTCACCGCAATCATCGTCGCCGTGGTGTCACTGGTCGGGGCGTTTTTCCGTTACGTGGTCTTTGCGCCCATCCAGACCAGCATCAAGGAGCTGTCTGCCAGCGTGGACGGACTCAAGGCATCTCTGGATGTCATCAAGCAGGGCTACGACCGGCTCGACCGGCGTGTCAATGAGCATGACCGACGGCTTGACCGGCACCACGAGCAAATCAAGACGCTTTACAATCGGGAGGGTAAAAACAATGGAACTGACTAGTACAGCAGTACTGCTGCGGACTGTGGACGTGCTCGAAGGCCGCGCCACAATCGAAAATGTCGAGCCTGGACTCCAGGCCAAGGTGGCCGAAGCAGTCGTAATCTACACGCAAGGGCGGACGTTGCCCACGATTGATGACGGCACTACTGACGGTGGGGAGGTGATGACAGATGCAGAAGCTACTCCAGAGCCGCAAGCCTAGCTACTGGTGGACGCTGGCCGGGGTGCTGGCACTGTCCGTGCTGACATATGGCGGTCAGGATATCCACACCAGCATGGCCACCTGGCCTGCACTGATGCACGCCTTTGGGGCATGGCTCAGCAATCCCTTTGCGATTGTGAGCGTGCTGGCCAGTGTGTGGGGTGTGAGCTTTAATCCACGTACAGAGGCAGTCACACAAACTGCATGGGGTGTGTCCGTGCGCGGTACGGACAGTGACACCACGGCGCCCAGTAAACCAGCGGCGGAGCCTACTGTGACCACCACGGATCCGCAGGAGGTGACCGACGATGACGATACTGGGGACTGACTGGGCTAAATATCAGGGCAACACGGGCGTCTGGGGCACAGCTGTGGACGCCTTTGCTATCTGCCAAGTAGGCGGCTACAACGGCCGCTTTTACCGGCAGTACACCTACGCTAGCCAAATTCGCAGCGTGCAGTCCCGTGGTCGCTGTGCCCACACGTACATCTGGCTCCAGGTCGGTGGCTCCGTGTCACTCGCCCGCCAGACCGTGGCTTACTGCCTGCCATATGTGACGGCGCCCAAGGGTAGCATCATTGCTGTGGACTACGAGGCCGGGGCGTCTAACTCCGTCTCTGCTAACACCAATGCCGTCATTGCTGCCATGCGCGCTATCAAAATGGCAGGGTACACGCCGGTGTACTACAGCTACAAGCCGTACACACTGGCGCACATCAACTCTGCGGCCATTGTGCGCGAGTTTGGCACGTGCCTGTGGATTGCGGCCTATCCTTTTGTCCACGCCGTGCCTAAGCCGGACATGCGCTACTTCCCAAGCATGGACGGGATTGCCATCTGGCAGTTTACCGACAAGTATGGACGCGAGGCGGGGACAGATGGTGACATTGATCTCACCGGCATCACGGCCAGCAAAAAGGCGGCCAAGACGGCCGCCAAGAAGGAGGATGATTACATGCCACAAGCTAAGCCGCGCAACCTCGATTTTGTCGGGGTGGCGTACACGGACGGTGCCGTGCCAATCTACACCGATGCCACGCTCAAGCACAAAACGGGCAAGCAGCTCGGCAAGCGGACTGCTTGGCGCGTCATCAGCGTCAAGGGCGGTGCAGTCCAGCTCGGGACTAACTCCTGGGCAAGCGGCGCTGATGTGCTGGTACGACTCAACCCGCTGCTGGACGGTAAGCCCGGGGCAGTGGTAGAAGTCGCTAAGGACGTGTACAAACAGGCCAAGCCGCTGCCTAAGCAACCGGCCAGCTCCAATACGCCGCTAACCAAGGGCACAAAGTGGAAGACCTTTGGCGCATATGGTGACCTAAGCAAGCCGGACAATGCGTTTATTGACGTTGGCGGTGCTTGGGTACAGGCCGACCACGTCAAGGTCATGCTGTAACAGTAGCCTCACTCGCTTCGGTGGGTGGGGCTATTTTTTGTGCGGTCCGTTGTGCATGATTAAATCAATATGTTGATTCGGATACATGAAGTAAGTATCCAAACCGTGATGACAAAATATAATGGCAATAAGCCTTTCGGATTACAGTGGCACTGATAAATATAAAGTGCACATGTAAAGGGGTCGAATTCGACCCCATTAGTAGCCTCACTCTCTGCGGAGGGTGGGGCTATTTTTTGTGTAATTTTCAGATTGCTGCTTATGATATAATTAATACACTAATTTGAGAGCAGATGATTTGATCATGGAAATGTACATTTTTATTGATGATGCTGGCCAACTTCATCCAAATTACCCCCAAAGCAATTTCTTTGTCTATGCCGGTTTTTGGTGTTTGTCTGATTCGATTGACGCAATTGGCAAAACGTACAAGGTGGTTCATCGACAAATATTTCACACTAGTAAGGAAACTAAGGCTAGTTCTATGACCAAATCTCAAAAAAAGCAGATTATCCGTCGCTTATTGAACAAGCTGGACGGAAAGATTCACCCAATATTCGAGTCCGTGTACGTTCCGAATATTAATCAAGTAGACTTTAACAACAAGCAAGCAGTTCAGCTTCATAAAAACTATTTGATATTGCGGCTGGTTGAAAAAGCCGTGAGAGAGAAAAGGCATGATGGAGAAACCGTTTCGGTATCAGATGTTAATGTTGTGATGGATAATCAGTCACAAACCACCTTACAAAACTTTGATTCTATTGAGAGGTACTTGAATAAGAGAATGCACAACGAATACAAAAATTCGTCGTTTCTCTTGTCACCAGCACCTTATAAGGCCAAATTTCAGGATTCCGAGCAAAGTGCACACATCCAGATTTGCGACATTTTTGCTAACTCAAAGTATGAGTATCACAATAAGAGCTTTCCAGCGTTAAAAACGTTGTTAAAATCGAAAAACGTTCAGCCACCATTAAAGCTTCCAAATAAATGGCGTACGGACGGTTGCATTTAGTGCCGTTAATGGTATTATATAGGCACGGGTTATACCTGATAAGCGAGTGAAGAGCTATATATATAGTCAGTGCTAGGCACCTCGCGCTCGCTGCTACATATTTTTAGTCCTATCTTCGGATAGGGCTATTTTTATGGCCACCCTGTGGATAACCGCCTGAATGCGGGACAGATACGGTACATCGGCCGCGTGAAGCCTGCTATATAAGTAAAGGCTACGATTTAAAATGTACAGACGCTAAATTTTACGAAAAGAACGGCATTCCCGGGTTTCATCGAGGAATGCCGTTCTTTTCTATTTCATCCTCGATGAAAACACACATGCATTTTCCCTTAAAAAGCGCCATAATAAACACTATTAACTACAACTAAACCGAAGGAGCGTAGCGCACATGTGCACAAGTTTTACATACGAGGATGCCGATGGTAAGTGGTACCTTTCGCGGACAATGGATTTCACTTTTGAATTGGGCGGACGCCCAGTTGTCATTCCGCGGGGCTGGCACTTTAAGGGCGGCGTCGACGGGGTTGAGTTCAATGCTGAACTCGGCTTTGTTGGGGCCGGCCGCAACGTGGGCCAGTACTTTACGGTTGACGGCGTGAACGAGGCTGGCTTCGGTGCCGCAACCTTGTACTTCACCGAGTCCGAGTACAGCGACGCGCCTGTTGCTGGCAAAACCAACCTGGCATCATACGAGTTGGTGTCTTACCTGCTGGGTCATTTTCACACAGTTGGCGAACTGCGCGATCAGCTCGACAGTCTGAACATCGTGGCGGTACCGAACGCCTTCATGGGTAACATTGTTGTACCGCTGCACTGGATTGTAGCCGACGATAGTGGTGATTGCGCCGTGCTCGAAATGGAAAATGACGGGCTGCAGCTCTACGACAACCCGGTTGGGGTGATGACCAACAGTCCCGACTTCACTTGGCACGTGAAGAACCTGAACAACTACGCTCAGCTGCGGCCAACTCAGGCTGCAGGTGCGCAGTACGGCAACCTTGCCGCACAGGGTTTTGGTGCCGGCACCGGCGCCGTAGGTCTGCCTGGGGATTACACCTCGGTTTCGCGTTTCGTGCGCATGGCCTTCTTGCGTCAAAACGGTGAAAAGGTGAGCGGCCAAGCCGCAGCGGTTAACACTTTGAGTCACCTGATGAACAGCGTCGACATTCCGCGCGGCGTCAAGGTGATGGAAGATGGCGGTTTGGACTACTCTCAGTACCGCGGCTACTCGGCCTTAAGTGATCGGACTTACTTCATGCAGCCATACGACGACCAGACCATTACCAAGGTACAACTCACTGAAGAGTTATTGAATGCGGACGAACCAACCGAATTCCCCTTGGCACACGTTCAGCAATTTGTTGAGGCCAACTAACTTGTTAGCTTAACTTACATGATTGAAGAAAAACAACGCCGCGGCGTTGTTTTTTTATGTAGACCAATTTTAAGCCGGCCAGACACCTGTTTACTAATAACGGACACCGAATTCACACATTATCTGCGAATCTGAATTTCATTAATCTACGTAATAAGGGTTATTAATGAAATAATGTTTCAAAAATCGCTTGTAAGCGGTTGATTGCTGAACTACAATTTCAGTGTTGAAAGATTTTTGCAATTATTTGGAACGTTTTGAAGGAGGAGATTTCGATGGCAATATCCTGGTTCACCTTGATTTTCCTGACAATCTACGTTGGTATCGGGCAACTCGATGCCTTGTCAGCCAAAATTGGTTTGTTCTCGCCCGTCTTTGGTGGGGCCGTCACCGGCCTCATCATGGGTGATCTGAAAACTGGGCTTGTGATTGGTGCGACCTTGCAACTGACCACACTCGGTGTTGCGACTTATGGTGGTGCAACGGTGCCCGACTTCCTATCCGGCTCCATCATGGGGACCGCCTTTGCGATTCTCTCCGGTCGGGGCACAGCCTACGGGATTGGGCTTGCAATTCCTATCGGCCTACTGCTGACCCAGATGGATATTCTGGGCCGCTTGACCAACACCTTCTTCCAGCACCGTGCTGATAAGTACGCGACGGAAGGTAACTACAAGGGCGTTGAACGCATGAACATCTTCGGTGCGATTCCGTGGATGCTCTCCCGTGGTATTCCAGTCTTCATCGGTTTGCTCTTTGGTTCCGCCGTTGTTAAGGCGATTAACAACTGGATTCCGCAGTGGATTATGAACGGTCTCAAGACCGCCGGCATTATCCTGCCAGCGATGGGGATTGCCATCCTGCTGCGCTACCTGCCAATCAAGCGCTACTTCCCATACTTCATCATCGGTTTTGTCCTGATGGCATATTTTGCCAAGACATTCTCACTGCTGGGCACCGCGCTCCTTGGTCTCGCACTGGCTGTCATTCACGTTTACAACGTAATGGGCAACCGGAAGAACAATGACAACAACGAGCATCACGATGATGGTGGTCACGCGGAAACGGAAGAACTTGCGGAGGTGGAGATCGATGTCTGATATGAAACTAACCAAACTCACGAAAAAAGACGTCCGCTCAGTGTTTGTCCGGACTTGGCTCGGACTGCAATTGGGTTGGAATTACGAAAAGATGCAGGGCCTAGGTTACGCCTACGCGGTAATGCCAGCCCTGAAGCGTTTGTACAAGAACGATAAGGACAAGATGAAGCAAGCGCTCGGCCTGGAAATGGGCTTCTTCAACACCACACCACAAATGGCCCACCTGATTGTCGGTGCCGACATTGCGCTGCAAGACCAGCTGGGGATGAACGATGACAGTGAAAAGGCCATCGCCGGTCTCAAAACTGGGTTGATGGGTCCCTTCGCTGGTGTCGGGGACACGGTCTTCGTTGCCATTTACAACGCCATCATCTTCTCCATTACCGCATACCTGTGCATGTCCGGTCAGTGGATTGGCCTGCTGATTCCACCAATCGGGTGCTGTGCGATTACCTGGGTCCGTTGGAAACTCTTCGGCATGGGGATTGCGCAAGGGCAGCGTTTGGCGACGACTTTTGCGGACAGCATGTCGCTCTTCACTGAAGGCGCGTCGATTCTCGGGCTGACCGTGGTCGGCGGGATGATTCCATCCGTTATTGCTTACAACGTTGATCTCACTTACAAGGTCGGGAAGGTTACGATGAGTGTCCAGGCGATGCTCGACAAAATCATGCCGGGCCTGATTCCACTGGCTATCGCGATGGTTTCCTACTGGCTGCTTGGCCGCAAGCACATGAACTCGACCCGCTTGATTTTCGTTTTGATTGCGGTCGGCATGGTTCTGGGCAACTTGCAGCCAATCTTCGGCTGGCTCGGCGGTCTGTTTGGCTAAGCCAATAGTTTCCTAACAAAGGAGGGATTCATCGTGACGATTGTAGCAGCACGAATTGATGAACGCATGATCCACGGCCAGGTGGCCACGGTTTGGAGCAACACCGTTGGCGCCGAGCGGATTATGGTGGTAAATGACAAGGTGGTTCACGACGACATGGAAATTGCCGGTTTGAAGATGGCGCGGCCTGCTGGTAAGAAGCTGGCCATTTCATCCATTGACAAAGCGGTGGTGAACTTGCAGCCAGGGGCAAAATACGATGGCGAACGCGTCTTCGTGATTACCCGCAACGTGGCCGACATGGCGGCGCTGATTGATGGCGGGGCACCGATTCCGGAATTCAACATTGGTAATATTTCGGCCAAACCGGGTTCCAAGAAGATTAAGGCGTCTGTGAACCTGACGGATGAAGACGTCGCAACTTTGCGGCGACTACTGGCGGCGGGAATTAAGATTACCGCCCAAATGGTCCCGAACGAGTCTAACGCCTCGGTTGAAACCTATTTGAACGATTGAGGATGGTTTAAGTGACAGTACTTGGTGATATTAAGGATGCATTGCCGCAATTGACGCGTGTGCACCAAACAGTGGCACGCTACGTGCTGGCCAATCCGGACAAGTTCTTGCACCAGACAGTGGCGGACATCGCGGCCAGCGCCGGGACCTCATCCGCCAGCGTGATTCGCTTCGTGCGGGCGATGGACTACAAGGATTTGCAGAGCTTTAAGCTCGCACTGGCGCAGCAAAATGCGCCGCAGCACGCGCCACTAACGAGTTTGGTGCAGGCAAGCGATGATACGGAAACTATCGCCGCTAAGTTGAGTCAGGCATACGTTGATACCACTAAGGAGCTCGAGAGTGATTTGGATGTTGCCGCAATGCAGCAGGCGACCAGTTTGCTGAAGCATGCCCGGCGCGTGTACATTGAAGGCGTCGGCGCCTCCGGTTTAGCCGCGCAGGATCTATACCTGAAATTGGTGCGTGCAGACTGGGACGTCCATTACGATCTCGATTTGCACACTGCGGTTGAACATGCCTATTACAGCAAGCGTCAAGACGTGATGATTGCTTACTCCTATTCGGGGCAGACGGAAGAAGTGCTGCTCGCGGTCCGGCAAGCACTCGCCAACGATACACCGGTCATTGCCATTACGCGGCGGATTGCGAATCCGCTGGGCAAACTGGCGACGGTGGTGCTTGGATTGCCGCCCACTGAGCAACTTTTGCGCATCGGGGCCGTCACCTCGGTCTATTCGCAAACGTTCCTGGGCAACCTGCTTTTTCTGGGAACGGTTCAGGATCGGATTCCGAACATGGAATCCAATTACCGCGACACCAGCACGCTGCTCGGGCACTTCAAGGAAGGTGAGGGGGATGCAAAATGATTTCTGATTTACAAACGGAACAACGCAACCCGCGGACAATGCACATCGATGCGATGGACACACTGGACATGGTGCAGACCATCAACGCTGAGGATGCGACGGTGGCAGCTGCGGTTGCGCAAGTGACACCTGCGATTGCGCAGGCGGTTGACGGTGCGGCCGAACGCTATCGGAAGAGCGGCCGGCTAGTGTACGCAGGGGCCGGAACCTCTGGTCGTCTCGGCGTACTGGATGCCTCGGAACTGGTACCAACATACGGGATTAAGCCCGAGCGTGCAGTTGGTTTGATTGCTGGCGGCCGCTCGGCCATGTTCAGCGCGGTTGAAGGCGCAGAAGACAACGCACAGCTCGGTGCGGATGACTTGCTCGCGCTCAAGCTGACGCCAGACGACGTCGTAATTGGCATCGCCGCTTCCGGACGCACCCCCTACGTGCTGGGCGCACTCGACTATGCGAACACCGTTGGCGCCCTGACCATCGCCGTGGCCTGCGTGCCAGACAGCGCGATTGGCCAGAAGGCGACCATCGCCATCAACGCAGTCGTTGGTCCTGAAGTTGTGACCGGCTCGACCCGGATGAAGGCGGGCACCGCACAAAAGTTAATTTTGAACACCTTATCCACTGGTGTGATGATTAAAGTGGGGAAGGTCTACCAGAACCTGATGGTTGACGTTTTGCCAACCAACCAGAAGTTGGTTGACCGGGCGCAGCGCATCGTTGCGGCAACTGCCGAAGTTGACGCGGCCACGGCGCAGGCTGCCTTCAAGGCTGCTGGTGAACGGGTACCCGTCGCCATCGTCATTGCCAAGACGGGCAGTGATGCTAAAACAGCGGCCAAATTGCTGGCGGATAGTGATGGTAGCATCACCCAGGTATTCACGAAATGGAATGCAGAGCATGACACAAACAATTGATGAATTGGCGGCAGCGGCGCTTAGCGACGCTGCCGTTCCTGGTATTAGTTATAGTGTGTTCGGTCCCGACATGAACGCCGGCCACGCGTTGGGCTTTCAAGGTCAGGGGGCAGATCACCTGCCGCTGACTGGTGCAGCACTGTACGACTTGGCGTCACTGACCAAAGTTGTGGGCACAACGACGCGCTTGCTGCAATTGCTGGCGGCGCACAAGCTGCACTTGACCGACACTGTTGGCCAATATGTCGGTGGCTGCGCGGCGCCAGAGCTGACGATTGAGCAGCTGATGCTGCACCGCAGCGGCTTGCCGGCTGACGTTGCGGGTACCCACGGGATGAACCGGGCGCAACTAGACACTGCCGTGCGTAGCGCGCAGCCGCACTACACGCCCGGAACTGTCACCGAATACTCGGATTTGAATTACATTTTGCTCGGCCGGGTCATTGCCGCTATCGATGGCAGTCTTGCCGCCAGCGTCAGCAGTCAGGTGCTGCGGCCACTGGGAATGACGAGTTCTGGCTACAATTTGCAGGCCCCCTTGGCGCGTTTCGTGCCAACTGAGAACCGGCCTGAACGCGGCGGCATCGTGCGCGGGAAGGCGCATGACCACAAGGCCTACCTCATGGGCGGGGTCAGCGGCCATGCAGGTCTCTTCAGTAATTTGGACGACCTGACCATTTTCACCCGGGCGATGACCGGCCTGACGAAAACGCCGGTCTTGCCACCAGCCGTTTTCAAGTTGCTGGCCGACCACGATGTTGGCGGCCGCACCTTAGGCTGGCGGCGGTGGTCGCACGGCCAGCAGTATTGGCACACTGGTTTCACCGGCACATCGATAGCGTTTGACCGCGACAAGCAGACGGGTTTTGTGTGCCTGACGAACCGCGTGTACCCAACGCGCACGAACCGCGCCTTTTTGGCGGTGCGGCGGCAGATGCTGACGGCATTCTTCGGGCAGGAAAGTGAGTGGCAAGATTGAGCAAAATTCAAGACATTCAAATTGACACCCAGTCGTTGCCGCTGAAAGTACCCTTCACCACGTCGCGGCATGTTGTGGATGCGGCGCGTTGTGTGCGGGTTGCCATCAAGCTGGATAACGGCATGATCGGTTATGGTGCCGGAACGCCGAATGAAGTGGTAACCGGCGACACGATGTCGTCACTGAGCGCCGTACTACGTGAATTGGCACCAACGCTGATTGGCGCTGACCTAGCAGACTGGAATGTTTTGCTGGGACGGGTGCAGAACCTGATTACGTACAATGGTCCGGCCAAGGCAGCACTGGAGATTGCACTCTATGATTTGCGTGCACAGCTTTACGGCGTTAATCTGCCGCAATTGCTGGGCAGCCAGCTGGCTAGCGTGACGACCGACATGACCATCAGCATTCACCCACTGCCGCAGATGGTGGCCGAAGCCAAGCAGTTCGCGGCGGCCGGCTTTAAAGCGGTCAAAATTAAAGTGGGTGGCGGCACGCTCGAAGATGATGTGGCCCGTGTTGAAGCCATTGCCGATGCACTGGGGCCGGGGCACCGCTTGCGCTTAGACGCCAACCAAGGCTGGACCGTGGCGGAAGCGGCGACGGCGTTGCGGGCACTCGCGGCGCGCAACCTGCCGATTGATTTCGTTGAGCAACCGTTGCCGGCGCGCGATGTGGCGGGGATGCAGGCACTGACCGGTCTGCACATCTTGCCGATTATGGCCGATGAGGCGGTGTTCTCTTACGCAGACGCGCTCAACATTCTGGAGCGTCGGGCTGCGGACTACATCAATATTAAGCTGATGAAGACTGGTGGTTTGTCTGAAGCGAGCAAAATTAATGCGGCCTGCGCGGCGCGCGGTGTCGCTTGCATGGTCGGGTGCATGATTGAACCGAATACCAGCTTGCGCGCGGCGGTTGCGTTCGCGGCGGCCAATGCTAACGTGCAGTTCGTGGATCTCGATGCTGCCTACATGGTTAAGGTGCCGCAGCCCGGACTCACGATTGATGGCGCCAAGTTGACTTTTGCCTGAGGAGGGTCGCTCATGTTAGAGAACTTGCGAACGCAGTTGACAGCGCTATGCACGGCCGCACCATTTGCGACGGGATTGGCAGTTGATGTTGGTGGGGAGCAGTTCGCGCTGAATGCCGACTACCAATTTTCAGCCGCCAGCATCATCAAACTCGGCATCGCCGCATACGGCCACGAGCTCTGGACAGCGCATCAGGAGAGCTTGACGGCACTTGTTGAGGCGACCTCTACCGACATTGTCGGTGGGGCTGGGTTGATTCGCTTGCTAACGCCGAAGCGCTATCCAGTGGCGGATTTATTAACGCTGATGATTACGGTATCGGACAACACGGCGACCAATCTGCTGATTGACCGCTGGGGGATGACTGCCATCAATGACTGGCTACAAGCACATTATCTTGGTGCTCAGTTAGAGCGCCGGCTGATGGCCCCCAATCCTGCTGGTGAGAATCTGGTGTCGGCGACGGCGGCCTTACACCTCTTGCAAGATTGCCTGAATGCCGATGACGCCTATTGGCAGGTGGTGCAGCGCGCGCTGCGGCACCAGACCAGTCAGCTCAAACTGACTTTGCCGCTGGCCAGCGGTGAATTTGCCGGGACGTGGGCCAACAAAACGGGCGAACTCGCGGATGTTGAACACGATGCCGCGCGGCTAATGGTGAATGGGCAGCATGCTGATTGCGTGCTGCTCACCCAGTTCGCTGTTGGTCAACGCGGCCTAGCGATGCGTTTGCAACGGCAAATCGGCGAGTGCCTGTGCCAGTACCTGAATCAGTAGTAGCGGATTCCTGCGGTTAGCCCTTGGGGCAAACTGCAGGAATTTTTTTCACCACCGGCAAGTGATATGATGAGCACATCCATATCGCAAAGGTGGTTAACAAGATGAATCAACACATTCACAACCTGGACCCAGAAGGCCATGGCGCCAATTTGCAACTCGACGACAAGAGTGAGGCGTGGACCCGCAAAATGATGGCAGACCTCGAACATTTTCGCGATGTTGAAAAGGGCTGGGGCGAATACCACACGCCCAAGAACCTGGCGATGGCGCTGAACGTTGAAGCCAGCGAGCTAAGTGACATCTTTACTTGGTATCGTGACGGCGAGGCGGTTACGGAAAAGGACAAGGCGCACGCAGAAGAGGAACTCGCGGACGTGATGATCTACAGTTTCTTCATGTGCTCGCGCCTGGGCTTGGACCCGCTGAAGTTAATTCGGGCAAAACACGAGATTAACCGCGGCAGGACGTGGCCGGAAGCCGAATAGCAAAATAAAGGGCTGTGCCAAAAGGCGGTTAGCTCCCGATATACAATCAGGCTCCGGCCGGAATCCCGAACTTAGGATTCTGGCCGGAGCCTGCTTGTATGTTAGGGAGCCCTTCGGTGTCCGTCTCACTACGCGCTAAAGCACGAGGTCGACTGGCTGCCTTTTGGCGCGCGACCACAGTGTCATGTTCGTGCGCTAAATACTTTTGTCACAGTCCCTTTTGTATTATGAAGTTAATATCAAATTGGGTGGTGCTGGTAAGCTACTGCGCAGTCGCGCTTCAGGGGACAGGTTCCTTGCATACCGGGATTTACTGCCCAGTCGCGCTGCCAAGGACAGTTCCCTAGCACATAAGGCGAAATCAGCCTAAATCCTAAGTACGGGATTTAAGCTGATTCCACCTTATGTGACGGGAGCTAAGCGTCCTTGGCAGCAGCCTTACCTTAGTATTCCCGCTTCCCCAGCTTGTACACCTGCTTGTCGGCTTGCGCGACCGCGCTGATGTCTTCAAGTGGGTTCTTGTCGAGGGCCAAGAAGTCGGCGAACTTGCCTTCTTCGAGGGTGGCGTAGTCCTTGTTGATGCCCATCAGTTCTGCGGAGTTGTAAGATGTGCGCATCGCTTCGAAAGGTGTGGCGCCTTGCTGCACCATCAGTTGCAGTTCAATTGGTGTCATTGAAAAGTCGTTGAATGGCGTGCCGGCGTCAGTCCCGAGGGCAATCTTCACACCGCGCTTCCAAGCCCGCATGATGTTGTGGTAGAGGTCATCGAGCGCATCGGCTGCCTTCTTGATTTCCCAGTCAGGGAGCTTGCCCTGGCCGTATTCGGGGATGGCCCAGTCGGCAACGAAGGTCGCGTCGAGGTAAGTATTTTGCTTAATCATCATGTCGGCTTCTTCATCAGTGACGTAGAAACCATGTTCGATGGAGTCCACGCCGGCCTTGATGGCGTTCATGATGCCAGGGTTGCCTTCAGCGTGGGCGGCAACGATGCGGCCGCGCTTGTGGGCTTCCTCAACGGCCACACGCATTTCGTCAGTGTTGAGCTGCGCGTCGTCCATGAAGTCGTCAGGGGTCATGACACCACCGGTCGCCATGAGCTTGATATTCTTGGCACCTTTCTTCATGCCCCTGCGAACCTTCTTGCGCATCTCGTCGGGGGAGTCGACCTTGTGGCCGAAGTGCTTGGAGTCCCCGTGACCACCCGTCATGGAGAAGGCCATCCCGGATGGCATCATTTCGGGCGTGCCGGCCAAAATGCCCTTACGTTCCATTTGGACGAGGGTCAAATCGACGTCGTAAGAGGTCCCGCATTCGCGAATATATGTAACGCCTGACTTAAGCAAAGTATGTAAGTTATCGATTGAACGTACGGTTGCGCTAGTGGCATCATCCTTACCATCGAGGCTACCGCTACCGGGATTGGAAGTGATGTGGGTATGGGCGTTAATGAGGCCCGGCATGACGTACTTGCCATCCAGATCAACCTGGTGGTCAGCAGCAGGCGCGTTGCCGGTACCCGTCGCGGTGATGCGACCGGTCGCGTCATCGACGGTAAACCACGCGTTGGGGGTGATACTGTCCTCAGTACCGGCAAAGAAATTACAGTTGGAGAAAGTTGTTGTTGTCATAATTCCACCTCAATTTTTAGATTACAGCAACATTATAACTAAATGTGATGACGGTCAAGCCCCGCAATGTTAAAAGTCGGTTGCAAAATTAACAGGGCGAGTGAAACGTTGATATAGTCACAATATAGTGGCGAGATACCATGTTGACAAGCTTCTAAGTAAAGATTAATCTAAGCGTATTCTAGTCCTAGGAGGAAATACATATGCAAGCAGTAAAAGCGCAGGATTTATACGCCATCAAGACACTTAGCCAGCCCCAGGCGGCCGGCGACACGGTTTTCTTCAACGAAAATGAAATCGATGAGGCTTCGGGTGAATATCGTAGTGCCATCTACGCCTATAACCGGCAGACGGGTGCCCGCCAGCGTTTTGGCACCGACGGTAAGCACGATGGGGCACCACGCCTCAGTCCCGACGCCCAGACCTTGGCGTTCACAGCGACAGACGCTGATGGGAAGAGCCAAATTTTCACCCAGTCCGTTGCAGGCGGCAGTGCCAGCCAGTTCACGAGCAGTGAGTTTGGCGTTGGCACTTACGCTTGGGCAGCAGACGGGCAGGGCTTCTTCTATCAAGAGACACGCCATCCGCGCCGCAGTGACAAGTTGACCGGTGCACGCTATACCCGCGTTCAGTACCGGTTCAACGGCAAGGGTTACCTACCGGAAGATGAAGATTACTACCTGATGCGTCAGAGTGCGGCAACTCAGTCTGCCAGTGAGTTCTATCACCAGACTTATAAGTTCAGTTTTGACGCCACCGATTCCAGTGGCAAGTACTTGGCGCTGCACACTGAGGCGGACCCCCAGGACGACAACAACGCCGCCACGGACAACTTCTTACTCGATGCGACGACTGGTGCGGCCACGCACGTGCAGACGGGCTTTGAACACGGTGAATTCGCAGCAGAGGCGTTTACGGCTGATGGCAGTAAGGCGCTCTTCACCGGCGAACCCAACACTGAAGCCACAGATCTGCGCACCTGCGTATTCGAATATGATTTTCAGGCGCAGACCTTCAGCACCGCGCAGACGGATACTGACGTTGAAGTTGGCGGCATGGTGGTTGGTGATGCCCAGCAGAACCTGAGTGGTACGGCTGCAGCCTACCTCGGCGATGACTACTTGGTGGCCACCGCGCAACGGGGGGCGGTTGAGCTCTACAAGAACGCCGACTTTGAACCATTCTTCACGGGTAAAATGCACGTGACTGATTTTGTCGCGCAGCCAGATGGCAGTGGTGTCTACGCCACCGTCAGCTCGCAGACGCAGGCCAGCCGCTTGGTGTACGTCGATGCGGCAAGCGGCAAGGCAACGGAGCTCTACAACCCGAACACGGATTACGAGCAGCGTCACACCATCGTTGCGCCCGAAGAGTTCACTTTCCAGCGCGCCGGTGAGACCTTGCAGGGCTGGTATTTTGCGCCCGCAACCAAGGCCGACAAGCATGCCGCAGTCCTTTACGTACATGGTGGCCCGCACGCGGCATATGGTTACACCTTCTTCCACGAATTGCAGTACGAGGCTAGTCTCGGTTACGGCGTGATTACGCTCAACCCACGTGGTGGTGCGACCTACGGCAACGACTTCAAGAAGGCCGTCATTGGTGACTACGGTGGTGAAGACTTCCAGGACCTGATGGCAGCGTGTGACGAAGCCCAGAAGCTCGACCCGACGATTGACCCTGCACGTCTGTACTGCGCCGGTGGTTCCTACGGTGGTTTCATGAGCAACTGGGTTGAAACACACACCGACCGCTTCGCCGGGGTTGCGACCTGCCGTTCCATCAGCAACTGGACCAGTTTCTATGGCACTAGTGACATCGGCTTTAGCTTTGGCCCCCGCGAAATGGAAGCCAAAATGCAGGGGGATGTCAGCGACCAAGCAACGCTTTGGAAGTTCAGCCCACTGGCTTACGTTGATCGGGCGAAGACACCAATTCTCATTTTGCATGGCGAAGAGGACTACCGCTGCCCAATCGAGCAGGGCGAACAGTTCTTCACCAGTTTGAAGCTCCACGGTGTTGAGACTGAATTCGTGCGCTTCCCGAAGAGCAACCACGAACTGTCACGTAGCGGGATTCCTGCGCTGCGGATTGAACGCATGGAAGCCATCACAGACTGGTTCGACAAGCACTAATACTGTCCGTCGGCGTAAGTCGGGAAACTTTCATCCGCAAGGATGCTCGGTTTGAAAAATAGTGGTTAGACCGAAGGTCGGGACTGGGGCGGCTTGGTTACGTGCCCGCAGGTAGGTGGCGCAGGGTCGCTCACGCCGAGCAAGCTCGGCTACCGCTAAACTTTTTGCCGAAGCCCCTGGCAAAAACAGACTAACCTTAGTAGCGAAGATTGATTCGACGGAATCTATCTTCGCTACTTTTTCGTTTCGGCGTA
>NZ_RHNR01000080.1 GCF_003946025.1 Lacticaseibacillus songhuajiangensis
TATTTCCCGGGAACAATCGCGCATTTCGCGCCCGTCCCGTGGTATCAACGTTTCTAGCACCATCGATTTTACGGTGGCACAGTTTTGACCCTTTTCAAATTATTTTGGCTCATCGGGCACCTCTTTGGAGAATATCCCGTTGAGCTTTTTTGCGACTTCAAAGTTACTGTTTGGGTAGAGATGACCGTAAGTGCCGAGTGTCGTTTCGATATCCTCATGCCCCAGACGCTCTTTAATCTGGAGTGGATTTTCACCAAGGCTGATCAACAGCGACACATGCGAGTGGCGGAGGCCGTGCACGGTAATCCGCTGAACCTTGGCCGCATCGCTGTAAGTGTCCACAATGGCGATAAATTGCTGGTCAGAGCACGGAATTCCATTAAGTGAGAATACCCACTCGGAATTCACCATTACCGCTTGTGCGTCCTGCCACGCGCCTAAGCACGTAACGGTATCGTCATCAAGCGCCACGGTGCGGCGGCTAGCGGCAGTCTTTGGCGCGGGCGTTTCAAACCAGTTGCGGTTGTGATAGTCCATCGTCTTATTGACGTTCACGGTCTTAGCTTCGAGATCAACGTCTGTCCACTTTAATGCCCGTGCTTCACCGCTTCGCAAGCCAGACATAAACATGAACCACAACATCGTGTGATCAAAGCGTCCTGTATACGTATCGGTATTCGTTTTGGCGAGTACCTTTTGGAAGTCAGCTTGCGTCCAGAACTTGATTTTTGCTTTCTTCTTTTTGATGAGGCCAACGACCCGCACGGGATTTTCAGTGATGATACCAAGCGCCTTAGCACGTTCAAGCACTTGGCCTAACATAATGTTGATGGTACGCGCATAGGATTGCTTACAGTCTTTGAGTACGCTGACTTGCCAATGTTGCACATCAATCGGCCGAATTTGGTCAATGATAATGTCGTTGAACCTAGTCAGATAATCGGTGTTCATCAAAACTAACCGTTGGCGGTAGGTGCGTGGTTTCACTTGGGTTTTGTACCAAGGTTTGAACACGTCCTCCATAAACTCGCCAAACTTCGTCTTCTTGATGTCCTCATCATCGTCGACCCCAGCTGCCAACATTGCAACTCTTGCTTTTTTCGCCTCCGTTTTCGTTTTGAAGCCGCTGGCGCGTTTTTGAATTCGCTTGCCAGTCCGTTTGTCAGTTCCTAAGCTCACGCGGAAGCTAAAAGTGCCGTCCGCTTGTTTTGTAATATGGTCTTTCGTAGTCAAGATAGTTCCTCCTTAACTGCGGAAAGGCCACTTGGTGCACCCTCAAGTTGGCTTAGTTTCAAGCCTAATACTGCGTCTACTGCTTCCACTGGAACACGGTCTACGCCTTTCTTAGCGTACCATCCAAGGCCACGTTTGAGCAACAACTCTTTTGCCATTTTGATGATACGGCTTGCTTGCGCTGGACTGTATCCCAGCTTGATTAAATCAGCCCGTGTCAGGGTCAGGTATGCTGGCATAATATTCTCCTTTTTCAAATTGGAGATCGCCGCATTTTACTGACCATGATATACTTAGCTTGTCTAGGGCAAAGTTTCGGGTCAGCGCGGCAATCGCGTTCATTCGTTGCTTTGTTTTTCTTTTGCTTCAAAATCGTCTAGGTAGGCGCCACAGTTGCCATTTTGATAATGCTGAATCAAATCGATTTGCCGTGGACTTAGTTTGCCAGCGTCAATAATTTCATCAAGCGTGTGCGTTCCTAACATCTCGTCTAAAATCACAATCAGTTTCAGCGAGGAACTCACTTGCTTCTTGAGCCAGCCAACAGTTGTCGTAAAGTCGAAGGGTTGCGGGTCAACGGTTAGGGATAACTTGTCCCGATTAGCACCAATAAAGGTTGCCCATCGTGGGTCAATCGGCCAGCTTTGCTTACTCTTACTTTTGGTAGGGGTGAGAAAGCAAATATAATGGTTGATGATGCCGAAGATAACCTTTTCAGGGTCGCGAGTTGACAGTAACGCCTCAATACCTGAATCAGCCCGTTCATCAGTTAGCCGCACTTCAAAACGATTCTTAATTGGTTGTTCTTCAATCGGTAACTTGTCTTCTAGTAACACGTTTTGCTTTTGCCACTGCTCAAAGTCCTTTTCGTAAATCACCATGTGGACACCACTTTGGCGTGAGCCTAACTCTAAGGTGTTTCCCTCCTTGTGGTCACGATCCGAGCGATGAATTTTGCCACCTTTGAAACGCGAGCGGTATTCGTCGTTTCGATACTTCTCAATCAATTCTGGAATGTCGAGGACGCCATGACGGTCATTGATAGCGAGGTCAATTCGCTTGAAGCGACCATGCAATTCTTGGCAAGCTATGAAGACGTCATACCATGAGCGCTTTTGCCCGCTAAGGTAGTTTTCCAAATAGCGACAGCCTTGACCGCTCAACTCAATCATTGTGCCCTTGTCCCGTTTTAGCCACGCTTCTTCTGATTCACCGTGACGGCGTTCTGGTTGTTGTGAGAGCATCACCGTTAGCTCACCACAGACCAGCTTATGCGTGTAGCCGTAAAACGCCCAGTCCTCACGATAGAAGTGTTCTGGCCTAATCTGAAATATCTTTTGAATGATGCTTTTAGCATCGTGTGACTTAAAGGTGACGCGGAAGTAGTCGATACAGAAATCTAGGTTGTTCCGTTTGGTCAGCACGCGCATTGCAGTTGTTAATTTGGTCTTAGCTTGCGCTGTGAGCTGTTTCCGGCCTTTAATCAAGGCGTTGATGTACTCGCGACTATATCCCGTTGTATCGGCTAATTGTTGCTGTGTGATGCCGTAGGCATCTTTGAATTCTTCCAGCTCATCTAACCACGAGTAGCTTTGTGGATTAACAAGAGTTAAATCCTTTTGCATTTTGTCATTCCTTTCGATGTGAACTAATCGGGCGCTAATTTTGCGTCATATTTCTAGCGAAACGCCGGTCTTACGCGGTTTATTTCTGCCTAGAAGGTTTATCCCGTCATACTATCGCCCCCCTATTAGACACTGGGGGCTGATGGCGGTCGGCTAACGCCGACCGCCGCCGCTCGCGCTAGCGGCTTTCGCGCTGCACGCCGCGCACGGCGGC
>NZ_RHNR01000081.1 GCF_003946025.1 Lacticaseibacillus songhuajiangensis
TTTGCTTCGAACAGCGCATTTGCGACTGCTTGGTTAAGTCCTCGACCGATTAGTACTGGTCCGCTACAAGCATCACTGCTCTTCCACTTCCAGCCTATCTACCTGATCATCTTTCAGGGGTCTTACTTCCATAAAGGAATGGGAAATCTCATCTTGAGGGGGGCTTCACACTTAGATGCTTTCAGCGTTTATCCCTGCCATACATAGCTACCCAGCGATGCGCCTGGCGGCACAACTGGTACACCAGCGGTATGTTCACCCCGGTCCTCTCGTACTAAGGGCAACTCCTCTCAAATTTCCTACGCCCGCGACGGATAGGGACCGAACTGTCTCACGACGTTCTGAACCCAGCTCGCGTACCGCTTTAATGGGCGAACAGCCCAACCCTTGGGACCGACTACAGCCCCAGGATGCGATGAGCCGACATCGAGGTGCCAAACCTTCCCGTCGATGTGGACTCTTGGGGAAGATAAGCCTGTTATCCCCAGGGTAGCTTTTATCCGTTGAGCGATGGCCCTTCCATGCGGAACCACCGGATCACTAAGCCCGACTTTCGTCCCTGCTCGACTTGTCAGTCTCGCAGTCAAGCTCCCTTATACCTTTACACTCTGCGAATGATTTCCAACCATTCTGAGGGAACCTTTGGGCGCCTCCGTTACACTTTAGGAGGCGACCGCCCCAGTCAAACTGCCCACCTGACACTGTCTCGCGCCACGCTTAGTGGCGACGGTTAGAGCGTTCATACAGCAAGGGTAGTATCCCACCAACGCCTCAATCGAAACTAGCGTTCCGATTTCTACGGCTCCTACCTATCCTGTACAAGCGGTACAAACACTCAATATCAAGCTACAGTAAAGCTCCATGGGGTCTTTCCGTCCTGTCGCGGGTAACCCGCATCTTCACGGGTACTAAAATTTCACCGAGTCTCTCGTTGAGACAGCGCCCAAATCATTACACCTTTCGTGCGGGTCGGAACTTACCCGACAAGGAATTTCGCTACCTTAGGACCGTTATAGTTACGGCCGCCGTTTACTGGGGCTTCAATTCTGGGCTTCGCTTACGCTAACTCATCCTTTTAACCTTCCAGCACCGGGCAGGTGTCAGCCCCTATACGTCATCTTACGATTTAGCAGAGACCTGTGTTTTTGATAAACAGTTGTTTGGGCCTATTCACTGCGGCTGTCCTTGCGGACAGCACCCCTTCTTCCGAAGTTACGGGGCTATTTTGCCGAGTTCCTTAACGAGAGTTCGCTCGCTCACCTGAGGATACTCTCCTCGACTACCTGTGTCGGTTTGCGGTACGGGTAGTTTATTTCTCACTAGAAGCTTTTCTCGGCAGTGTGACATCAAGTACTTCGCTACTTAAATTTCGCTCCCCATCACGTCTTGTCCTTAAAGAAGTAAGCATTTCACTCGCTTCAAGACTTAGCGCTTGGACATCCATTTCCAGCCGGATGCATACTTTAGCCTACTGCGTCCCTCCATCGTTCAAACAAAATAAACTAGTACAGGAATCTCAACCTGTTATCCATCGACTACGCTTCTCAGCCTCGCCTTAGGCCCCGACTAACCCTGGGAGGACGAGCCTTCCCCAGGAAACCTTAGTCATACGGTGGACAGGATTCTCACCTGTCTTTCGCTACTCATGCCGGCATTCTCACTTCCATACGCTCCAGTAGTCCTCACGATCTACCTTCAACGCCTATGGAACGCTCTCCTACCACACGACCTTACGGTCGCATCCACAGTTTCGGTACTATGCTTAAGCCCCGGTATATTTTCGGCGCAGTGTCACTCGACTAGTGAGCTATTACGCACTCTTTAAATGGTGGCTGCTTCTGAGCCAACATCCTAGTTGTCTGTGCAACGCCACATCCTTTTCCACTTAGCATAGATTTAGGGACCTTAACTGGTGATCTGGGCTGTTCCCCTTTCGACAATGGACCTTATCGCTCACTGTCTGACTCCCGGACTAAGATAAATGGTATTCGGAGTTTATATGAAGTTGGTAATCCTTGACGGACCCCTTGTCCAAACAGTGCTCTACCTCCATTATCCATCATCCGAGGCTAACCCTAAAGCTATTTCGGAGAGAACCAGCTATCTCCAAGTTCGTTTGGAATTTCACCGCTACCCACATCTCATCCCAACGTTTTTCAACACGTACGGGTTCGGTCCTCCAGTGCGTTTTACCACACCTTCAACCTGGACATGGGTAGGTCACTTGGTTTCGGGTCTACATCATCATACTCATTCGCCCTATTCAGACTCGCTTTCGCTACGGCTTCAGCTTTTCACTTTAACCTCGCATGATAACGTAACTCGCCGGTTCATTCTACAAAAGGCACGCCGTCACCCATTAACGGGCTCCGACTTATTGTAGGCACACGGTTTCAGGAACTATTTCACTCCCCTTCCGGGGTGCTTTTCACCTTTCCCTCACGGTACTGGTTCACTATCGGTCACTAGGTAGTATTTAGCCTTACGAGATGGTCCTCGCAAATTCCGACGGAATTTCACGTGCTCCGCCGTACTCAGGATCCTGAACGGAGGTTAAAAGATTTCGACTACAGGACTTTCACCTTTTATCGTGCAGCTTTCCAACTGACTTCGTCTATCTTCTAACTTGGTAACTCCAATGTTCAGTCCTACAACCCCAAGAAGCAAGCTTCTTGGTTTGGGCTCTTCCCGTTTCGCTCGCCGCTACTCAGGGAATCGAATTTTCTTTCTGTTCCTGCGGGTACTTAGATGTTTCAGTTCCCCGCGTCTGCCTTCAACGTAGCTATGTATTCACTACGTGATAACCTGATTACTCAGGCTGGGTTCCCCCATTCGGAAATCTCCGGATCAAAGCTTACGTATAGCTCCCCGAAGCATATCGGTATTAGTTCCGTCCTTCATCGGCTCCTAGTGCCAAGGCATCCACCGTGCGCCCTTTGTAACTTAACCTAAACAACAAATAATGTTGCTGGTCGCGATCGAATTTCTATTAGAAACTCTAAAAA
>NZ_RHNR01000082.1 GCF_003946025.1 Lacticaseibacillus songhuajiangensis
CCTATGCATCTATTATACAACGATAACGGGTTAAGGAACTGTTACAGATAGCTTGGACAAATTATTCACCAGCCACTAATTAACTCACCCAAATCTGCAGTTTCAACTTCAAGACTTTTGATGTTGTTCTCCGGCATCCCGTAATTAAACTGCGTGATAAATACACGCAGCTCGTACTCCAAATCATTGCGTTCAGGGCCGTTCAACGCCATGATTTCGGGCATAAACATATAATCACGATCCAGCAAGATGTTGATATAATCCAAAATATCTGTCTCAACTAAAAGATTCTTTGCACTCATACGTAAACTTCGGAATGAATGACTGCCTGCAGCTCGGCGTGACTGTGAAAGGCGCTCAGATTCCAGCGCATAATAAGGCTTAAATTGGCTTCCGCTGTGATCGGTGCGTTCCAGCGATGCAATGAGTTTTACAGAATAAGTGAAGTAATAGAAGGAAAGAAATGTATCAATATGCTCATCAAAGAATTGACGGCTACTCAGCATATTGGCTAAATCATTAGTGAATTTAGACCGTAGTTCATTCACTTGCATAAACTGAAATTGACTTTTTTTATCTTTTAGCACATCGAGTTGCTTTGCGTTGCTGAGAATTAACCTTTCATACGGATTCGTTGCACTCTCGTTTTTTAAAAATGCTGACCAGGTGGCATTGTTGTCGAATCCATACAGCTGGTAAAGATAATCAGCAACTGCAATGTCACCTTTTGCCTCGTTACCATCGCTCAACGGCACGTAAGCTAATAATCGTGGCAAATGCACTCGTTCAATCGCAACATCCGAAAACACTTGCATGAATCGTTCAATAGACATTCCATTGAAGTTCACATTCGCACTCAATCTTTCGCGATCAACTATACCGTCATCAAATTCTGCAGGCATACTTAAATCCAAACTACGCCGCACAAGAGAGCCAACAACTGGATGAAATCCATTCAGAAATTTCGCCCGCTCTGGTTCACGTGTGAAGTAAGGTAAGAGTTTCCCACGCTGGTCGTGGTTGAATCTTATCTTGTCCCCTTTTGTCAGACTTTGCATTAGTTCCTGTGCACTTTTCATCGGTTGACCTCTTCTACTGTATATTCATAGTCATTGTCCATAATACGGATAAAATGATTCGTATTCGGGATACGCACTACAGCTGACCTCGAATCTGCACTCGCAACTAACTGCTGTACGTATTGGTTGAAATCTACAGCGCTTTGAACATCGGCGCGGCGCAAGTTGTAGCCATTAATGATCTTTCGTAACAGACTGTATGTCTGGAAATCCACCGCCATTCGAATTGGCTTTGCATTCTGTGCATATACAGCAAAATATATATTTGTCCCTTGCCTTACAAGTCCATACTCTCGATCAAATCGTGGATTTACTTCAATCGCGATGCTTTGCTCCGTTGCATCAGTAAATATATGTTGTTGCATCGGCGTAACCCCATTCCACAACAACATTCCTTGACTTACATTCTTCATAAATTCGTGAATTAGCTCTTGATCGTTATTATCAATGGCTCCCAGAATACGAACATAATCTGTATACACAGGCTTTGAAAAGGCCACAGATTGATGTTTCAAAAGGAATAGTAACCTCAGAACATAGTTGATATCCTGTCCCCATAATTCGCTGTCTTCATCTTGTTCATTTAGACCCTTGAATCCATTTATTTGTCGCTCGTTTTCGGCAAACTCATTTTCAAGATTCATCTCGGTAAAAATTGCTTTGGCTTCATCAGTGAAGTTGAGGGTATTAAATAAACGTGAAGTGATGCGGTCAATTTCTTTATTCTGATTCAGAATTGGGTCTAGTTTAGCGATATACTTCAAAATCACCGACCTATCACTACCGGTAAACAATAACGACGGCAGATATGCCTTATAAGTCGTATTTCCAGGTAAAGGGATAACCACATCATGAATAAAATTCAAAATTTGGCGTGCTGAGAGCATCTGCCCATATTGAATTTGAATTTTGATTAGTAATGATTCCAAGGAAGCCTGTACTGCTCGATTGAGCAACAGTCGATAATTGATCACTTCCGGCAAATTCTCTTGATGTTTATCCTGTAAATATGCACTATAGAAAGGATTTTTATCATTCTGGCTCGTGATTTTTTCAAGCAGACTACGTGTGAATTCGCTCTCAGCACTACCATTAACAAACTTAATGCTTGGCGAATTACGAAACGTAATCAGCTGGAAGCGGTCTTGAATGTTTGTTGTCGCCGTCTCTTTACGCAGAATTTCTGTTTCATCAAGAAACGCAAGCAGCTCCGTAAATTCCCCCTGTTCGCGCATTTGTTTTGCAAAATTAATCAGCACACCAAGGTTTATCGCAACAATTAAATGCTCCGACTTACCATTTGGCTGATTAAACGTCGCTAACGTATCTTGAAGCGACTCTATTGCCGTTTTCTGTGGGTCCAGGCTTTCTGTCGCATCGTTATGCACCTTAATACCATATTTAATGAAATCATCATGACGCTGATTCTTTTCATAGGCTAGCAAATGTGATTTCCCATCTCCCACATTGCCCACAATCAGAGTTAACGTCTGCGGTTGGCTTGGTATCTTCTCGCTAAATACCTCTTCTAACTCAGTTTCAATCGGACGAACAACGTGCAAGTATTGGTGAAACGAGTCTAATTCCTTATCACCAGAAACAACCGCTTCTTTAGATTTGATACTCAGACGTTCAAAGGCCTGGCGTAATTTTGAGCCATGAATGTTGTTGTCAGCGTGTTTATAATCAGTTAACAAACGCGTAGCAGAATCAATATCCTGTTGACTTATCATGGGCGATTGCTTTTCAACTAGGTCATCCAGTCGTGTGATTTCGTCATAAACATTACCGCTAATTACATTTTTATTTTTTAAAGACCCTCAATTGTCAAATCAAGCGCAACACTTTTTAACCGATTCTTGTTAGCGGTATAGGTCATGCCATGTTGGGGTAGT
>NZ_RHNR01000083.1 GCF_003946025.1 Lacticaseibacillus songhuajiangensis
GACGCCGATTTTGCGGCAATTCTGCCAGTGAAGGACTCCAACGGAGGCCTGAACGGTCCCCGCCGACGCAGTTCCCGCGGAGCGAAGCCCAAGCGCACTCCTACCGGAGTTGCCGACTCCACCGCCTTGCGGCGGTATGAAAACAGCTTAAAGAGCAGGTCGCCCCCTTGCGGGCGCTGACTTACGCTGACGGACAGTATGAGCAGTTTCTGAAATAAAATTAGAATTTTCTAGAAAATTATGTGAAAAATAGCTTGATTTTGCCATAAAGTCCGGTTAAGATAATCAGCACAAACACATATTAGCAATCACGACCGGCCGAATTTTGCCGTTCGACCGATCCGTCATTCCTGGGTCACACCAGACATTTGGAGGATACATACATGAAACAGAATACCTTGCGTAAGGGTGCCAAGCCCTTGTTGCTTTTGGCTACGGCTAGTTGCTCTTTATTGCTACTGGCTGCTTGTGGTAATAGCTCATCCCAAAGCAGCACTCAGAAGAAAGGCATCGCGGTTTCCATCGCCAGTGAAATCGAAACGATGGACTCTAGTCACTCGGTTGACACGACCAGTTCGGAAATCCTGAACAACACTGAAGAAGGCCTGTCCCTGCTTGGTAAGAACAGTAAGATCGAACCCGGCATGGCCAAGAGCTTCAAGATGTCTAAAGACGGCAAGACTTATACATATACGCTCCGCAAGAACGCGAAGTGGAACGACGGGACGCCTGTTACGGCGAAAGATTTTGTTTATGCCTGGCAGCGTAACGTGAACCCAAAGACCGCGGCCGAGAACGCTTACATGCTTGCGCCCGTTAAGAACGGGGCAGACATCTCCGCCGGCAAGAAGGCCCCAAGTACCTTGGGTGTTAAAGCTGAAGGTAAGTACAAATTCGTTGTGACCCTTGAACACCCAGTTTCTTACTGGAACCTGCTGGTTGCGACCGCACCGTTCCTGCCTGAGGAACAAAAGGTAGTTGAAAAGTACGGTAAGAAGTACGGGACCACAGCTGCGAAGACGGCTTACAACGGCCCATTCAAGCTCACTGATTGGAACGGGTCCAGCAACAGCTGGAAACTGGTACCAAACAAGAAGTATTACAACCAGAGCGCCGTTAAACTCAGCAGCGTCAAGTACCAGGTTGTGAAGGAACCTTCAACCGGTCTGAACATGTTTGAAAACGGCCAGCTGGACCAGACCCAGCTGCAGGGCGAACAGGTTCAGAACGAAAAGAACAACAAGGCGTTCAAGGAAGTTGAAGCAGCTTCCAGCAACTACATCGCCATCAACTTGAAGAAGGCTAGTTCCGCTAGTGCCCTGAAGGCCCTGCAGAACCAGAAGATTCGCCAGGCTTTCTCCGTTGCGCTTAACCGCAAGCAGTTTGTTAAGAACGTGCTGGCCGATGGTTCACTGGCTTCTAACGGCTTGACCGCCAAGGGTATGCAGACGGAGCCAGGTGGCAGCACCGACTTCGCCAAGGCGGCTGAAGTTAGCTCGCTCACGGATTACAACGCAGCCAAGGCAACTAAGCTTTGGAAGCAGGGACTGAAGGAAACCGGGCTTTCCAGCGTTAACCTGACCCTGACCGTTGACGACACCGACACCTACAAGTCCATCGCCGAATACCTGCAGAGCCAGTGGCAGAAGAACCTGCCTGGTCTGAAGCTGACCATCCGCACGGTACCAAAGACCACGCGTGTGCAGTACCTGATGGACGGCAACTTTGACCTTGTGCTCACCGGTTGGAACGCGGAATACAACGATCCCGCAACCTACCTGAACCTAGAAGACACGGGTAACACCTACAACTTCGGTGGTTACGAGAACGCGAACTACCACAAGCTGATGGAAACTGTGAACAACAGTACCAACAAGAAGGCGCGTTGGAAGGCTATGGTTGCTGCTCAGAAACAGATGACCGAAGACATGCCTGTCGTACCACTGTTCCAGCAGACATACTCCTACCTGCGGAACCCGAAGATCACGGGTCTCGTTGAAAACCTGGCCGGCGCAGAACCTGGCTGGCGTGGTGTTTCTTTGAAGTAATGGTTCTAGCCATGTAGAACTCTCCTAATTGCAGTACGTACTGCTCGCGACCGCCATCGCTAGCAGCAAGATTTGTTGAAGGGGCTGTGCCAGAAGGCGGTTAGCTCCCGATATACAAGCAGGCACCGACCGGAATCCCGAACTTAGGATTCCGGTCGGTGCTTGTTTGTATGTTAGGTAGCTGCCTTTTGGCGCGCGACCACGATGTAATGTCAGTGTGCTTAAGATTTTTGTCAGGCTTCTTTTTTGATGATAAAAAGTCTAATTTTGATGAGAAAAATAGCTTGAAATATGAGAAAACGAACGGTATGATGATTCTCAAGGGTTAGTTCCCGACACATAAGCGCCAAACAAAACGCGAGAGGAGGAACATTGATGACATCTGTCGCAGTACATAAAGCCTTGCGCCGCCGCGCAAACTAATTAAACCAACCTGGATTATTCACCTCGGTATTTGGGACATGAAATCGCATCTGGCCGGTCTGAAAGCAACGTTTGGAGCGTTGCGAATACT
>NZ_RHNR01000084.1 GCF_003946025.1 Lacticaseibacillus songhuajiangensis
ATGGCAGTGTATGTTTCGCACATGAACTTCGTGCGAAATGTACACCGCCATTTTCGTTAGGAGCGGGATTTTGCCGGCGGGTTTGCGGCAAAATCGCCAGTGGAAGACAGCGCAGCTGGCTGGAACGGTCCCACGCACACCCTTCCCGGGAGCGTAGCAAATCCGGCCCAGTTCCGACCTTCGGTCTAACCACTATTTTCATCCTTGCGGATGAAAGTTTCATGACTTACGCTGACGGACAGCGACAGGGTGAGAAGTCTGAGCGCAATACGAACAATATTAGAAAAATGAACGCTGCTGTTTCTGGATGACTTGGTTCTCGATTCTGATGTCGAGAACGGTTGAAACTAGTTTTGCCGAAATTTTTGGGTAGCGCTGGCCATTTATCTAAATCTGACAGATCAAAGCATCACATTAATAAATAACATATGTTACTTACCTTCGCGACGCGGCGGAGACTATTTTTATGC
This sequence comes from Lacticaseibacillus songhuajiangensis, assembly GCF_003946025.1. Taxonomy (GTDB): domain Bacteria; phylum Bacillota; class Bacilli; order Lactobacillales; family Lactobacillaceae; genus Lacticaseibacillus; species Lacticaseibacillus songhuajiangensis. The sequence goes on from NZ_RHNR01000084.1 coordinate 471, forward strand.
ACAAAAAATCGGGTATACCAAATCCGAAAATTAACAAAAAATAGATGATTATCTTACAAATATTGCGTCCAAATATAACTATAGCTGGCGTTATTATAGACTCGTGGGTTGGTGGCGTTTACGCCGCAATTTTGACGCGTCAGGGGTGACGCGTAAGGAGGAGACTATGCAAAAGGGTAGAAACAAGGCGCTTCAGGGTGAACAACGCCTGCATTACAAGATGTATAAGTCTGGAAAGAGGTGGTTGTTAGCGGGGATTGCCAGTGCAACGTTATTTTCGATAACGTTCGTTACGCAAAATAATGTTAAGGCTGCGACTGGTAATGATACGGAACCAACTGCTACGATGACGCAGCAGTTAGACAGCCAAACGAATGAAAATACCGCCAGCGATACAAGCTCTGATAACACCGTGAAAGCGAGTGAACCAGAAACAACTGCGCAGGAAAGTCAGTCAACAGACAGTGCGGCGTCAACAACACAAACGCCGCAGTCGAACGCGACCAGTAACACACAAGCGGCAAGCACGGATACGGCAAGTACCACTGAGGCTCAAGTTCAATCGTCTCAAGATGCTGCGGCGTCTGCAAATGTCGTTTTGCACGTGGAAACGCGACTTGATGAATCTGGCAAGGCGATTGTGACCGTTACTGGACCGGCAAACACCAGCGTGGGCGTGACGGATAACCAGGGCCGCGCGGTGGCGACATTGCGTTTGAATGACCAGGGGACGTCCGTTTGGCAAACTCATGCTTCCGGTGCACTCACGTTCAGCGCAGTGGGTGAGCAAGCGTTGACCACGACGGCAATTGTGCCAGCAGCGAGTGCGGAGCAGAATGACAAAGCGGCTGCTGGTGCGGCACAACTGCACACTAATGACCGTGACGCCATTGTGAGCGGTAGTCTGGCCGAGCGCTCACAAACGCAATTGGATACCAATGATATTGATCCTGATAAATTTGTACAGTCCAACCAGACGGGGTTTGGTGGTGATTTCAGCAACCTGATTGAAGACGAGGATGGACTCACGGATACTGGTACTGGGGAGCCAAATGGTGATCCGGTGGAGTTGGCGACAACGGATGATACCGTCAAGGTGAATGTTGTCACGAGCGATTCCTCAGTGGTGAGCGGCAGCATCTTAGGAACAAGTAACACCTATGACGTGATTCAGCTTGCCAAGGGAATTTCGGCTCAGATTACTGAGGTCAATGGCAAAAAAGTCGCACTCGTGACCGCAAAACTTTTGCCAAGTATCACCGACCTGGTACCGTTCTACGGCACATTGGAATTGCTGGTTGATAATCCGGTTTCGTCAATTCTGAGTCTTGGCCTGAATAGCATTGTGACAGATGTTCTACAAGGAATTAAAGATATCACAACCATTTCCACGCTCGTGCCCGTAACACCGGTGGCTGATTCAAAATTGGCGAATGGTGATTACAGCAAATTCGTTGTTGATCTGAGCAGCATCAACGTGGTGCAACTGATTGAGGACAAGCTAGAATCTGTTGTGAATACGGCCGACCCAACTGGATCCTTATCTGGATCTGGTGTGGTTGACGAGAATGGTATTACTGGCGGTGTCGCTGACGCTGTGCAGGGCGTCGCAACAGGTAGTTTACTAGGCAAAACCGTCGTCGTCACACCACTGACTGTGCGCGCAACGACAGACATTAATGACGACACTAACCCGCAAGACATCAGTATTGCCAGTGCCTTTTATACCAGCACCTGGATTATTCATAGAATTTCAAAAAAGCAGCGCAATCCCATGATTCACACGGGACTGCGCTGCTTTGGTGTTTCA
>NZ_RHNR01000085.1 GCF_003946025.1 Lacticaseibacillus songhuajiangensis
GTGGTCATGGCGAATTTGGAAAATCTTCTCGCAGTTTTAAGTAGACCAATTTCGATTACTGCCAAAAAGAATAAGACTGCGGTGAAGATTGATTACAAAGTTATCGCGGATTTGCCTGAAAGTTAGGGCTAATTCACCAGCCACTAAATACCAACTAATAGCCAGCAATCGCTGGTTATTTTTGTGAGCAAAAAAATCTGCATGGTATTCTACAAAAGCTGCGTTATTTAACCACACGATTACATTTATAATGAAACGTGGGGGGAGAACTGGAGATGTCCAATGAAACAATCAGAACTCCCAAAAATGCACAATGAGTTTAACTTGAACACGCTACTGAACTTACTCAGCGCCTGGTCGCGGATTAATGGCATTTTGCAAGCGGTGATGGCGCATCCAGGCCGCGTGCTGACGACACTCACGTATGTTGATCAGCAAAGCGGCGAGGAGGTACGCATCTTCATTATCATCGGTGGTAGCAGTGCACTGCGCCGCAAAGCACTGAATAGCTTGTGGACAATGTGGAAGCAAGGCTACCAGTTTGACCATGAGTACTGCGATGTTGATGCGAACAAAGGTGAAACCCTTCACCGTGTATACTGCACAAAAGTCGCATGATTCACTCTTGCTAAGCCCTCCTGTTCGTGATATGGTTAACAAGTAGGCAATGCGCTTACTAAAAATAAGGAGTAGGACGCAGCGCGTTAAGTGTCGGTGGAACGGAATGTGAACACCGGACGAAACCTTCGGGTGCGGTGCTGGGTTCGCATTCGCCTGAAAAGGCGTCTCCGATAGGGAGATGGCAATATGCAAGTAGTAAGTCTGTCGAGCCCCAAGCTCACGACGCGTAATTTGGTGTACCTCGCAATGCTAATGGCAATGGCCTTGGTGTTGGGACGCTTTTCCGTAGGGAATGATTGGATTAAAATTAGTCCAGCATTCATCGCTACGGGACTTATGGGGTATTACTTCGGCCCCTGGCTCGCTGCCCTTGCGGCGGCTTTGAACGACCAAATTGCGTACATGCTCTGGGGTAGCGGTGGTAATTTCTTGGGCTTCACGCTGTCGGCTGCGGTCGGCGCACTCATTTATGGCCTTTTTTTCCACAAGAAGGCGGTCACACTTTGGCGGGTGATTGTCGCAACCGTGCTGGTTGTCAGCATCGTCAACGTCGGCCTCGATACCTTGTGGCTGGTCATGATGGGCTTCAAGCTCCAAGTGATTATCTGGCCTCGTGTCATTAAGAACCTGGTAGTTCTGCCGGTACAAGCAGCACTACTCTACACCGTACTCAAAGCCGTGGTCCGTGTTCGTCCGCGTCTTGAACGCAACTGATTTAATTAAGCAATCCAGGCTGCCGCAAGGCGGCCTTTTTATATGCGCTGTCCGTCAGCGTAAGTCCGTGCCCGCAAGGGTGCGCTTTGCACTTTAAGCAGTTTTCATACCGCCGCAAGGCGGTGGGGTCGGCAACTCCGGTGGTGATGCGCTTGGGCTACGCTCCGGGAACTACGTCGGGCGGGGACCGCTTCAGCCCGCTATCGCGGTCTTCCACTGGCGGAGTTGCCGCAAGAGCAGCGTCAGCTCCGCGCTCCCGAGATGATTGTGTGCAGCCACGACGGCAAGTGCGGCCGTCCTGTCTCCAGACAATCATCTTTTCGCCCGACTCCGTTCCCTGCGCTTCGCCCAAGCACACCGCCACCTCCGTGACCGACACGTTACGGAGTGGCAATTACAGGATCATTCCCAATTACGAGGCAATACCACACAGGACTAATACTGATAAACCTTTGCTGATAGTGCTGACTAATCTTGTGACAGTTCAAGCATGCCGGATTGTGACGTTTGCGGCTTCATCGTTACATTGAAATCACCACCGCAATTGTTCCGTGAATGCACTTAGGGTCTGGGGTGAATTGGCGTAGCAAGCAGGGACAGAGTCAGCGAAAATACAATTAGCAGTGTATGCCCGACGTGGTTTTCGTCGGGTGTACACCGCTAATTGTATCGGGAGCGGGATTTTGACGCGGGTTTTGCGGCAAAGTCCCCAGTGGAAGACGGCGAAGCCGGCTGAAACGGTCCCCGCTGACGGAGTTTCTGCTTGCGAAGCCAATTCGCCCCAGGCCCGACCTTGAAGTGCCCTAGAATTGTTAGACGAAGAATCTAATAATTGTGGGGCTTTTCTTATGATCAAATACAGCAGTACTTT
>NZ_RHNR01000086.1 GCF_003946025.1 Lacticaseibacillus songhuajiangensis
TTAGTGCTGAAGGAATTAAAACATTTGCGATGTCAATTCGCTTTTTTAAAAACAATAATGAGCTCTTTGAGCTCTCTAATTTGAGAGTTTGATCCTGGCTCAGGATGAACGCTGGCGGCGTGCCTAATACATGCAAGTCGAGCGAACTTAACTTAATGATTGAAGTGCTTGCACTGATTGACTTAAGAGCGGTGAGCGGCGGATGGGTGAGTAACACGTGGGTAACCTGCCCTTAAGTGGGGGATAACATTTGGAAACAGATGCTAATACCGCATAAATCCCCGGACCACATGGTCTGGGGCTGAAAGAAGGCTTCGGCTTTCACTTAAGGATGGACCCGCGGCGCATTAGTTAGTTGGTGAGGTAATGGCTCACCAAGACCGTGATGCGTAGCCGACCTGAGAGGGTGATCGGCCACATTGGGACTGAGACACGGCCCAAACTCCTACGGGAGGCAGCAGTAGGGAATCTTCCACAATGGACGCAAGTCTGATGGAGCAACGCCGCGTGAGTGAAGAAGGCTTTCGGGTCGTAAAACTCTGTTGTTGAAGAAGAACACTAGTGAGAGTAACTGTTCATTAGTTGACGGTATTCAACCAGAAAGCCACGGCTAACTACGTGCCAGCAGCCGCGGTAATACGTAGGTGGCAAGCGTTATCCGGATTTATTGGGCGTAAAGCGAGCGCAGGCGGTTTCTTAAGTCTGATGTGAAAGCCCCCGGCTCAACCGGGGAAGTGCATCGGAAACTGGGAAACTTGAGTGCAGAAGAGGACAGTGGAACTCCATGTGTAGCGGTGAAATGCGTAGATATATGGAAGAACACCAGTGGCGAAGGCGGCTGTCTGGTCTGTAACTGACGCTGAGGCTCGAAAGCATGGGTAGCGAACAGGATTAGATACCCTGGTAGTCCATGCCGTAAACGATGAATACTAGGTGTTGGAGGGTTTCCGCCCTTCAGTGCCGCAGCTAACGCATTAAGTATTCCGCCTGGGGAGTACGACCGCAAGGTTGAAACTCAAAGGAATTGACGGGGGCCCGCACAAGCGGTGGAGCATGTGGTTTAATTCGAAGCAACGCGAAGAACCTTACCAGGTCTTGACATCTTCTGCCAATCTGAGAGATCAGACGTTCCCTTCGGGGACAGAATGACAGGTGGTGCATGGTTGTCGTCAGCTCGTGTCGTGAGATGTTGGGTTAAGTCCCGCAACGAGCGCAACCCTTATGACTAGTTGCCAGCATTTAGTTGGGCACTCTAGTAAGACTGCCGGTGACAAACCGGAGGAAGGTGGGGACGACGTCAAATCATCATGCCCCTTATGACCTGGGCTACACACGTGCTACAATGGCCGGTACAACGAGTCGCCAACCCGCGAGGGTGCGCTAATCTCTTAAAGCCGGTCTCAGTTCGGACTGTAGGCTGCAACTCGCCTACACGAAGTCGGAATCGCTAGTAATCGCGGATCAGCATGCCGCGGTGAATACGTTCCCGGGCCTTGTACACACCGCCCGTCACACCATGAGAGTTTGTAACACCCGAAGCCGGTGGGGCAACCCTTTTAGGGAGCTAGCCGTCTAAGGTGGGACAGATGATTAGGGTGAAGTCGTAACAAGGTAGCCGTAGGAGAACCTGCGGCTGGATCACCTCCTTTCTAAGGATAATCACTTCAAGTCGCAAGACAGCGAAGTGATACGGAAACCTACACATGAAACTTTGTTCAGTTTTGAGGG
>NZ_RHNR01000087.1 GCF_003946025.1 Lacticaseibacillus songhuajiangensis
TTGTAGTGAACCCCAAAACTTGGACAACAAATCCAAGTTCGGGGGTTTCTATATGATCAAATATGATTTAGATTTCAAAATAAACCTAGTCTCACAGTATTTGTCTGGTGTTAGCGCGCGTATCCTTGCTCGTGAGTATCACATTGGCAATCCCGCTAGTATCGACCGATGGGTTGGCCAGTATCAGAAATATGGCTTGAAAGGGCTCGAGCCACGCGTTATTCGTTCTCAATACAGTAGAGAGTTCAAAGCGTCCGTATTAAACTGGAAACAACAACATCACGCTACCATTGAAGAAACAGCCCTTCACTTTAACATTCCTGCGTCTGGCACAATTTCTCGCTGGCAAAATGGGTATGCCGGTGGTGGTAATAAAGACCTGACGTTGAAGCGAAAAGGACGGCAGCCGATGAATAAGCATAAAGCCAAGAAACAAATTAAAAAACCCGCCGCACAGCCTAATGAGAAACCCAACGATGACGCGTTTAAGCAACTACAACGCGAGAATGAACAACTGCGCATCGAGAATGCCTATCTAAAAAAATTAGACGCCTTAGCCCGGCAAAAATTACTTTCGCGGAAATCGCGCAAATCGTAAACGAGTTAAGGCAGAAATTCGATAAGTCACTTACCTTCATACTCAAAGTAGTGAACGTAAAGCGCAGCACCTATTACTATCAACAGACTAGTGCAAAACAGAATGCGGCCGCCAAGGCCGCACGAGAAGCCGAACTGATTCAGGCTATTTGTGATATTCGTGATTACGATCCCATTTACGGTAAGAAGTTTGGTTACCGGCCAATTACTGCCCGGCTACATGAGCTCGGTTATCGAGTTAACCACAAACATGTGCTGAACATCCTGCGGATGTATAACTGGCTTTCCACGTATAACGCCAAGGGATTGCGCAAGTACAACTCCTACAAGGGAACGGTGGGCACCGTTGCGCGTAATTTACTACGCCGCCGATTCCAGACAGACCGCCCGTATCAGAAACTAGCCGTCGATGTGAGTGAGTTTCGCTATGGTGGCATGAGCAAGGCGGAACGTGTTTACCTTGAACCAGTGATGGACCTCTTCTCGGGCGAAATCCTCGCTTACAACATCAGTGACAGTCCTACCGTGACGTTTGCCGTTAAACCACTGCAGGAAGCACTGGATAGTCTTCCTGAACTACCTTATCGAACCACAGTGCACACCGACCAAGGCTTCCAGTATCAGAACCGTCGTTGGGTTAAAGTACTCAAACAACATCGGGTATTTCAGAGCATGTCCCGCAAGGGAGCCTGTTTAGACAATGCCATGATGGAGTCCTTCTTCAGTATCATGAAGCGTGAAGTTATGGATGATCATTTTAATACGAAGGTTGAATTGATCAGGGCAATGAAGCACTGGATCTACTTCTATAACAACTATCGGATGAAGGGCAGACTAAAAGGCAAGTCTCCAGTTGAATACCGAAAACTTGCCCTTCAGAATGCCTCATATCAACAAGTTATTTAGTTAAAAAAGTTGTCCAAGTTTTAGGGTTCACTCCA
>NZ_RHNR01000088.1 GCF_003946025.1 Lacticaseibacillus songhuajiangensis
ATTATTCACCTCGGTATTTGGGACATGAAATCGCATCTGGCCGGTCTGAAAGCAACGTTTGGAGCGTTGCGAATACTGACTGAGCGGAGAAGTTGGTGATCGATGCACCACGAACAGACCGACCCAGTTTTCGGCTCGACGCACGACCTATTCAGTTATTCAGTTCAGGTCGCCAACTGATGGACTTCGTCCATGAGCCGACTAAACCAGTTCTTGTAAACATAGTTAGAAGCAAGATGAATCACCACACGACGGGCGTGCCAAGTAATCCTACCGGCGATGTGAAAGAGACTGAACCGTAGCGAGGAGATGGTTGAACGACGGTCTTCCGAGACAAAGAGCTGTTTAAAGAGCTGAACCAGGTTATAGGCAATACCGGTGATCAAGGCTCGTGCAGTGTTCCGTGCAAAAGTTGAGCTGTCTGTTTTGTCAAAGCCAAACCCGCATTTCAGCTCCTTAATTTGGTTCTCAGCATTGCCCCGCTGTCTATAGGTCTTGAACAAAGTCTCTGGAGCCTCGGAGGCCAGGCTGGTCACTACGAATGCGTGGTTCCAGGGAACTAGCTCATCTGCCGTATGAGTAGAACATACGATAACACGGCGAGCTTTACCCCATGACGCGGCCTGATACTTGAATTCGTGGTAGACGCATTTGCTCTCTTCATATTTTGGAGGGCAATCCACTAAGGCCGTTTCTGCCAGCTTCCCAAGCTTTGAATTTGCCTTGAGTCGAACCAAAAAGTCGACGCCATGTGTGTCGCACATCTCGTAAAATTTTGGCGCAGCAAACCCCGAATCGCCTCGAATGATGACGCTGGTGCTTTGAGGGAGCGCCGATAGGCGCGAAAAAGTTGTCTCGACGAACTTATCGGCTTCCTTGCCGGTGTACTCATTGCCAGGGCGCATCAAGGCGTCTAAGAGCAACCCGGACTCTTGATCAAATACAACCTGAGGGTGATATCCATAGGCCATATAGTGAGCGTTGAAGGCGGACCGTTCTTGATTACCGAAAGTATCACAATGCGTTGAGTCTATATCCAGCACGAAGCGGGATTGACCACTAAGACGGAAAGCCAAGGCGGCTACTTGCCAGATAAGCTTCCGAAAGTCATCTAGGTCGGCGTCTTCAAGGCGCTTGAAAAACCGTGAAAGTGAGGGCTGTGAGACTAGCCGAGAGCTACCCAAGGTGGCCGCCAGTACGGGATCACGTTGCCAGTCATTGGCACTACTGTCATGTAAATACCCGGCAACGTCGAGCAACAATTTTTCCAAGAAGATGTCGATCATCGAGGCCTTCCAGAATCGTCGTTGGTCTGGTAACTTGAGGCACTGATTGGCAAGTTGCCTAAAGTTGATACGATGAAGAAACTCTTGGAACAAAACGAGCCCGGCGTCATTTGAAAGTTGACCGCCGTCGGCGGTCACAGTCACATTGGTATTGCATTGCAGGGATAAGCTGGTTAAAGTTGAGATGGTGTGAAGCCTCGCTTTCGTGATGGTTTT
>NZ_RHNR01000089.1 GCF_003946025.1 Lacticaseibacillus songhuajiangensis
AGTGGCTGGTGAATAATTTGTCCAAGCTATCTGTAACAGTTCCTTAACCCGTTATCGTTGTATAATAGATGCATAGGAATTCCCGGTATTCCGTCAATCTCCATGCACTTTACACAACCCTATCGGAGGCGTTATCCATGGTTTATCGTCAAACAGTCACGCAACTCTCAATTGAATCCTTTGGTACTGCACTGAGCACACCGCTCAGTGCAGACAACGAGTGGGTTCAGCTTGCGGATCAAATGCCATGGCAGAAGTTAAGCGAGGCATACCAATTGGCCTTTCCGTCAAAGCTTGGCCGTGCAGGTAAACCATTTCGACTGCTATACGGCGCTCAGCTAATCAAACAGCGTACTGGGTTGTCTGATCGCGATGTCGTTAAAGCTATCCGTGACACCCCGGCTTATCAATACTTCATTGGCATTCCGCAATATCAACTTAAAGCCCCATTCGATCACACGGCGCTGGCGTACTTTCGTCGGCGGATCGCACCGATTTCTGAATTGATTCGCAATATCATGACCGATACCGTCCGCGAGCGACTTCAACGCCACTTGCCAACCAAGTCAGTCATGATCACCGACGCAACCTGTACTCCGGTGAATATCAAGTTTCCCCAAGATACGCATCTGCTTAACCAGGCGAGAACAAACCTAGAAGATGACATTAAGGTCATGGCTAAACAGCTTCAAATTGCACCACCACGGACTTACAAGCGTGAAGCTCACGCAAAGTGGACTGCCTTTTCACGCAAACCACGACGTTGGGGGAAGCTCACACAAAAGCAAATCAAAGCCCAACTTCAATACATCCGTCGTGATTTGCGATACGTCGATGAGATGATCGATCAAGGTGCGACCTTGACCGCGGCGCGGGCTAAGCGACTTGGCGTCATTCGCTTAGTCTTTGACCAACAAGATTACATGTATCGCAACCACACGCATCGTGTCGAAAACCGGATCGTAAGCTTAAGTCAGCCGGAGATTCGTCCAGTCATGCGAGGTAAATCAAAGTCCCCGGTTGAGTTTGGACCAAAGATCGATGTTTCGATCATGGATGGCGTGATTGACATTGAGCGTTTCTCTTTCAATGCCTTCAACGAAAGTAGCGATCTTGGCTCGACGCTTGATCACTATTACGATGTGCACGGCGAATATCCAGACGAGGTACTGTTGGACACACTGTATCGAACTCGCGAAAACATTGGGATGTGTGCCAACCTTGGTATCCGCGTGAGTGGACCGCGGCTTGGACGTAAGCCAAAGCATGTAGATCCAGCACAGCGCCATCAGGATCAAGACGCAGAGAACCGCCGCGGCGAAATTGAACGCCGATTCTCGTTCGTAAAGGGTACTCTCGGACTGGATCTTGTCAAAGAGAAGACCGCAGAGACAATTGCGGTTGCCGTAGACACTGGTGTGGTCATGGCGAATTTGGAAAATCTTCTCGCAGTTTTAAGTAGACCAATTTCGATTACTGCCAAAAAGAATAAGAC
>NZ_RHNR01000009.1 GCF_003946025.1 Lacticaseibacillus songhuajiangensis
AATGCGGAAGTAGTTCAGTGGTAGAACATCACCTTGCCATGGTGGGGGTCGCGGGTTCGAATCCCGTCTTCCGCTTTTTTAATACAATCGGGAAATAGCTCAGCTTGGTAGAGCACCACGTTCGGGACGTGGGGGTCGCAAGTTCAAATCTTGTTTTCCCGATCAAAGTAATCATCCTCCGGGATGATTTTTTTGTGTCTTCGCAGCTGTATCTTTGGCATTTGCGATGAAAGAATGTATAATGAAAGTCAAAATTAGTCAAAGAGGAGGGTGGATTGTGCAATCGCAAAACATGTCGGACACAATTGAATCATATTTGAAGGCGATTTTGGCGCAACAGGAACAGATTGAAATTCGCCGCGCGGAAATTGCGGATCGGTTCAACTGTGTACCGTCACAAATCAACTATGTCATTAAGACACGCTTCACGCCGCAACGGGGGTACGTCGTGGAGAGCAAGCGGGGCGGTGGTGGTTATATCCGCATCGTCAAGACACACCTGCGTGATGATCAGACTTCACTGGCCGTCATGCGGGCGAACGTACCCGCACGTCTGCGAGTTCGGGACGCGCAGGCGATGACCCAGCAGCTGTTTGACGCCGGTGTGATTAGCCAAGAAACGGGTAACGCAATGCTGGCGGCCATGAGTCACCACACCCTCGCCGTGGCGGATTCGCGTCTCGAGGAAATGTTGCGCGCGCGACTGTTCTTATCATTTTTGGATAGCTTGCGCTACGAATAAATTGTTACTTACTGAATATACAAACCACATATGGGAGGTTGCCTATGGATAACCTATTTACCACGAGTGCCAAGAATGTTTTGATTATTGCTCAGAAACAGGCGCGGATTTTTCACCATCACGCGGTGAGCACGGAGCACCTCCTCCTTGCGATGACCATGGAAACAGAGGGCATTGCTGGGAAAACTCTGCGTCAGTTAGGTGTTACGGACGAACTGGTGCATGATGACGTCGAAACTTACACTGGCTATGGCGCCTTGCCTGACAGTGCGACTGGCTCGGATGCCTACCTGCCATACTCGCCGAAGGGCAAAGAAGTCCTGGCTGGTGCGGGCGATGAGGCCAAGCGTCTGGGCGCCAGCAAAATTGGCACCGAGCACATTCTGCTCAGTCTGTTGACTGACGAAGAGAGCATTGCCAGCCGGATTTTGAATAATAGCTTTAACTTGACCGGCAAAAAATTACGGCAGCTGATTCTCAAGAAGCTAGGCGTTAGCGACGCACTGATTGCTGGCAGCAAGAACAAGAAGCGACAGACGACAAGCAATGCGCCAACGCCCACCCTTGATGGTTTGGCGCGTGACCTGACGCAACTGGCTCGTGATGGTCAAATTGACCCCGTTGTTGGTCGCGATAAGGAGGTCCGGCGGCTCGTGCAGATTCTTGCACGCCGGACGAAGAACAATCCGGTTCTGATTGGTGAACCTGGGGTTGGTAAAACCGCCATTGCAGAAGGTTTTGCAGAGCGGATTGTTGCCGGACAGGTACCACTGGAAATGCGGACCAAGCGGGTGATGATGCTCGACATGGGGGCGTTAGTTGCCGGCACTAAATACCGTGGTGAGTTCGAAGACCGCTTGAACAAGGTGATTGAAGAAATCTACAAGAATGGGCAGGTTATTTTGTTCATCGATGAACTGCACACCCTTATCGGTGCCGGTGGTGCTGAAGGCGCGATTGATGCCTCTAACATTTTGAAGCCCGCCCTGGCTCGCGGTGAACTGCAAATGATTGGGGCCACCACCCTTGATGAGTATCAGAAGTACATTGAAAAGGATGCGGCCTTGGAACGGCGTTTTGCGACCGTGCAGGTGAACGAACCAAGTCAGCAGGAAGCTGAAGAAATTCTGCGCGGGCTGCGACCACGCTACGAGGAACACCATGGTATTACCATTAGTGATGCTGCGCTCCACGCGGCGGTGGAATTGTCGAGTCGTTACATCACAACCCGCTTTTTGCCAGATAAGGCGATTGATCTGATTGATGAATCTGCGGCGAAGGTGCGCTTAGATAGTGCCGACCGGCCAACCCGTCTTGATAAACTGGAAAAGCAGTTGCACGATCTTACCGAGGCCAAGGATGCCGCAATTACGGCCCAAGACTTCGAGCAGGCAGCAAGTATCCGCGAGAAAGAGCAGAAGCTGCGCGGCAAGATCGAAGCACTGGACGACGGCGACGACAGCAAAATTCGCAAGGACATTGTTGTTAGCGATGAGGACGTCGCCGAAGTAGTTGCCCAGTGGACCGGCGTTCCCGTTCAGCAGATGACCAAGAAGGAAAGCGAACGGCTGCTGAACCTCGAAAAGGAACTGCACAAGCGCGTTGTGGGTCAGGATGAGGCGACCACCGCTGTGGCCCGTGCCATTCGCCGTGCCCGTAGCGGCTTGAAGGCACCGAACCGGCCAATTGGGAGCTTTCTCTTCTTGGGCCCAACTGGTGTCGGGAAGACGGAGCTGGCCAAGGCACTTGCGAACGCGATGTTCGGCAGTGATGACGCGATGATTCGGGTTGACATGTCCGAGTACATGGAGAAATTCAGTACTAGCCGCCTCGTCGGGGCTGCACCTGGTTATGTCGGTTACGAAGAGGGCGGTCAGCTGACCGAGAAGGTGCGCAACAAGCCATACTCCGTTGTTCTCTTAGATGAAGTGGAAAAGGCGCACCCTGATGTCTTTAATCTGTTGCTGCAGGTACTAGATGATGGTTACCTGCGCGACGCAAAGGGGCGGCAGGTTGACTTCCGCAACACCATCCTCATTATGACCTCTAACCTAGGGGCGAACGCCGCCGAGCAGGAGAAGAGCGTTGGTTTTGGCGCCAGCAACGCAGCCGATGACTACGCGGCACTCAAGGCACGGATTATGGGGGCCACCAAGCGCTACTTCCGGCCTGAATTCCTGAACCGGATTGACGAAACACTTGTCTTCCACAGTCTGGGTAAGCCAGAGCTGCACAGCATCGTCAAAATCATGGCTAAGGATCTCCTCGACCGGGTGCGTGAGCAGGGGATGCAGGTGCGGATGACGCCGGCTGCCATTGATGCAGTCGCCAAGGCGGGTTATGATCCTGAGTACGGGGCACGGCCACTGCGCCGGGCACTGCAGCGGGATGTTGAAGATCCGCTCAGCGAATTGCTCCTGGCCGGAACTGCCCACGCCGGGGCCACAATCGTCATTGGTGCCAAGAAGGGTAAAATTACCTTCAACACCAAGGACGCGGAGGCTGAAACGCCAAGTAAGGAACTCGCAACTAGTGCTAAGTAGGGCTTAAAAGCAGATCTGCCGGATAGGCGGTCTGCTTTTGCCTTCGTTAACAGGTGTAAGTGCAGACGTCGGTATAATCACGGTCAGTCACTATAGCGAGTGCGGTTGACAGTGAGAAATACCACTGCTATACTTACAAACAGTTATGTATCGTTACGGCAGGTACGCCCAGTGATCTATTGTCCACGGGGTGTACGGAGAGAAGTCAAAAGTAGCAGCATGTGAAGTGCTACTTTTGGTTTTTTTTTGCCTAAAATAGGTGAAAATCTCGTTTTGTAATCAAACCGTAACATACATGGTTAGCACTACTATTTAATTGTTAACTGCAAATTTACTAGAGGGGTGAATAACTTGGCAGGACACTTAGTCAACTACGGTAAGCACCGCACACGACGTTCCTACTCCCGCATCAAGGAGGTTCTGGATCTTCCTAACCTGATCGAGATTCAGAGCAATTCTTACCAGTGGTTCTTGGATGAAGGACTGCGGGAAATGTTCGACGACATCATGCCAATTTCTGACTTCCAGGGTAACCTGAGTCTGGAATTCGTCGACTACCAGCTTCTTGAACCTAAGTACACGGTGGAAGAGGCGCGCCAACACGACGCGAACTACTCCGCACCGTTGCACGTAACACTGCGTCTCACTAACCACGAAACTGGGGAAATCAAGTCCCAGGACGTGTTCTTTGGTGACTTCCCATTGATGACTGAACAAGGTACCTTCATTATCAACGGGGCAGAACGTGTTATTGTTTCTCAGCTTGTGCGTTCACCTGGTGTTTACTACAACAGCGCGATCGACAAGAACAGCCGCACCACTTGGGGGACTACGGTCATCCCTAACCGGGGTGCCTGGCTTGAATACGAAACCGACGCCAAGGACATCTCTTACGTCCGGATTGACCGGACCCGTAAGATTCCAATGACGGAACTGGTGCGCGCACTTGGTTTTGGCAGCGACCAGGATATCATCAACATGTTTGGTGACAATGACTCCCTGATGCTGACGCTGGAAAAGGACGTGCACAAGAACACGGACGATTCCCGTACCGACGAAGCCTTGAAGGACATCTACGAACGTCTTCGCCCAGGTGAACCAAAGACCGCGGACTCCAGTCGTTCACTGCTGTACGCGCGTTTCTTCGATCCAAAGCGCTACGACCTGGCAAAGGTTGGTCGCTACAAGATCAACAAGAAGCTGTCTTTGAAGACCCGTCTTCTGAACCAGACCCTGGCTGAAACTTTGGCTGACCCAGATACTGGGGAAGTCATTGTGAACAAGGGCGAGAAGATCAACCGTCAGGTGATGGACACGCTTGCGCCATACCTGGACCGTGAAGACTTCAAGATGGTCACCATGCAGCCTAACGCTGATGGTGTTCTCCAGGACCCAGTCGACCTGCAGATCATCAAGGTTTACTCTCAGGAAACTCCTGATAAGGAAATCAACCTGATTGGCAACGGCCACATCGATGAAAAGACCAAGCACCTCACACCTGCCGACATTTTGGCAGCAATGAACTACTTCCTGAACCTTCAGGAAGGACTTGGCACTACCGATGACATTGACCACTTGGGTAACCGCCGGATTCGTTCCGTTGGTGAACTCCTGCAGAACCAGTTCCGGATTGGGCTTTCCCGGATGGAACGTGTGGTTCGCGAACGGATGTCCATTCAGGACGTTTCGACCGTGACACCACAGCAGCTGATTAACATTCGGCCGGTTGTTGCTTCCGTTAAGGAATTCTTCGGTTCATCCCAGCTGTCACAATTCATGGACCAGACCAACCCACTCGGGGAACTGACGCACAAGCGTCGTCTCTCCGCCCTTGGACCTGGTGGTTTGACTCGTGACCGTGCTGGTTATGAAGTTCGAGACGTGCACTACACCCATTACGGTCGTATGTGTCCTATCGAAACGCCAGAAGGTCCTAACATCGGTTTGATTAACTCCCTTGCGAGCTACGCCGTTGTTAACCCATACGGTTTCATCGAAACCCCTTACCGTCGTGTAAGCTGGGAAGACCACAAGGTTACCGACAAGATCGATTACCTGACCGCTGACGAAGAAGATAACTACATCGTTGCGCAAGCGAACTCCCCACTGCTGGACGACGGGACTTTTGAAGAAGCCACTGTTCTTGCCCGGCACAAGGATGACAACATCGAAGTTAGCCCCGAAAAGGTTGACTACATGGACGTTTCGCCTAAGCAGGTAGTTGCTGTCGCTACCGCCTGCATTCCTTTCCTGGAAAACGATGACTCCAACCGTGCCCTCATGGGTGCCAACATGCAGCGTCAGGCTGTTCCTCTGATCAAGCCACACGCACCACTCGTTGGTACCGGGATGGAATACAAGGCTGCGCATGACTCAGGTACCGCTATCCAGGCTAAGTTTGCCGGGACCGTGACCTACGTTGATGCGAAGACAATCAAGGTTCGTCGTGAAGACGGTGCCGAAGATGTCTACAAGCTGATGAAGTTCCGTCGTAGTAACGCTGGTAAGAACTACAACCAGACACCAATCGTGCGCCTCGGCGACAAGGTTGATGTTGGTGAACTGATTGCCGACGGTCCTGCAATGGACAACGGTGAACTTGCTCTTGGTCAGAACCCAGTTATCGCGTTCATGACTTGGAACATGTACAACTATGAAGATGCGATTGTGCTCTCCGAAAAACTGGTTCGTGAAGATGCCTACACTTCAATTCACATTGAAGAGCTGGAATCCGAAGCACGTGATACCAAGCTTGGACCTGAAGAGATCACCCGCGAAATTCCTAACGTTGGGGATGACGCACTCAAGGACCTCGACGAATACGGGATTGTCCGGATTGGTGCCGAAGTTCATGACGGTGACATTTTGGTGGGTAAGGTAACGCCTAAGGGTGTAACCGAACTGTCCGCTGAAGAACGTCTCCTGCACGCTATCTTCGGTGAAAAGGCCCGCGAAGTCCGTGATACTTCCCTCCGTGTTCCTCATGGTGGTGGTGGTATCGTTCAGGACGTCAAGATCTTCACTCGTGAAGCCGGCGACGAACTGTCTCCTGGTGTTAACATGATGGTTCGTGTCTACCTCACCCAGAAGCGGAAGATTTCTGTCGGTGACAAGATGGCCGGTCGTCATGGTAACAAGGGTACCGTTTCAATCGTGGTTCCTGAAGAAGACATGCCATACCTGCCAGACGGTACACCAGTTGACATCTGCCTGTCACCAATGGGTGTGCCATCCCGTATGAACATCGGGCAAGTGCTCGAATTGCACCTGGGGATGGCCGCACGTAAGTTGGGCATTCACGTTGCCACACCAGTCTTTGATGGTGCACGTGAAGATGACCTCTGGAACACCGTTAAGGAAGCCGGCATGCCATCAGATGGTAAGTACATCCTCTACGATGGTCGCACTGGTGAACCTTTTGAAACTCGTGTCTCCGTTGGTGTCATGTACTACATGAAGCTTTCGCACATGTCCGCCGACAAGCTGCACGCTCGTTCCATTGGACCTTACTCTCTTGTTACGCAGCAGCCACTGGGTGGTAAAGCTCAGTTTGGTGGCCAACGTTTCGGGGAAATGGAAGTTTGGGCCCTTGAAGCTTACGGTGCCGCTTACACCTTGCAGGAAATCCTGACCTACAAGTCTGATGACGTTGTTGGGCGTGTTAAGACGTATGAAGCCATCGTGAAGGGCGATCCTATTCCTAAGCCTGGTGTGCCAGAAAGTTTCCGCGTTCTTGTGAAGGAACTGCAGGCACTTGGTCTGGACATGAAGGTTCTGGACGCCGCTAAGAACGAAATTGAACTGCGCGATATGGATGATGAGGACGACGAGGTTGTTAGCGTCGACGCCCTTGCTAAGTTCGCCGCAGAACAAGAAGAGAAGAAAGCCAAGGATGCAGCAGCCAACGCCGCCGCTTCCGACAGCCCAAAACAAGATAAAGAATAGGAGGTTACCCTGTGATAGACGTCAACAAGTTTGAAAGCATGCAGATTGGTCTGGCTTCCCCAGACAAAATCCGTAGCTGGTCTTACGGGGAGGTTAAGAAGCCTGAAACCATCAACTACCGTACTCTGAAGCCAGAGCGCGACGGGTTGTTTGATGAACGGATTTTTGGCCCAACTAAGGACTGGGAATGTGCTTGTGGTAAGTACAAGCGGATTCGCTACAAGGGTATCGTTTGTGACCGTTGTGGTGTTGAAGTTACCCGTTCTAAGGTTCGCCGTGAACGCATGGGTCACATTGAGCTTGCCGCTCCTGTATCCCACATCTGGTACTTCAAGGGTATTCCTAGCCGCATGGGTCTCGTGCTTGACATGTCCCCACGCTCCCTGGAAGAAGTTATCTACTTCGCCTCTTACGTCGTTATCGATCCTGGTGACACTCCGCTGGCTAAGAAGCAGCTTTTGACCGAACGCGAATACCGTGAAAAGCGGGACGAATACGGTCAGGGCTTTAACGCCAAAATGGGTGCTGAAGCGATTAAGGAACTCCTCGATGACGTTGACCTCGAATCCGAAGTCAAGGAACTCAAGGAAGACCTGAAGTCCGCTCAGGGCCAGAAGCGTACCCGTGCCATCCGCCGTCTGGACATTATCGACGCGTTCTACAAGTCTGGGAACAAGCCTTCCTGGATGGTTATGGACACGATTCCGGTTATTCCACCAGACTTGCGGCCAATGGTTCAGCTCGAAGGTGGCCGCTTCGCAACGTCCGACCTGAATGACCTGTACCGTCGTGTCATCAACCGTAACAACCGTCTCAAGCGTCTGCTTGACCTGAACGCACCAAGCATAATTGTTCAGAATGAAAAGCGCATGCTGCAGGAAGCTGTCGATGCACTGATTGATAACGGTCGTCGTGGCCGTCCTGTGACCGGTCCTGGTAACCGTCCCCTCAAGAGCCTTTCCCACATGCTCAAGGGTAAGCAGGGTCGTTTCCGTCAGAACCTGCTTGGTAAGCGTGTTGACTACTCTGGCCGTTCCGTCATTGACGTTGGTCCTACACTGAAGTTCTATCAGTGTGGTTTGCCACGTGAAATGGCACTGGAGCTGTTCAAGCCATTCGTCATGCACGAATTGGTTGAACGCGACATGGCCAGCAACATCAAGAACGCCCGCCGCAAAATTGACCGTCAGGATGACGACATCTGGGATGTTCTGGAAGACGTTATCAAGGAACGCCCAGTTCTTCTGAACCGAGCACCTACCCTGCACCGTCTTGGTATCCAGGCGTTCGAACCTGTCCTCGTTGATGGTAAGGCGATGCGTCTGCACCCAATCGTGTGTGAAGCTTACAACGCTGACTTTGACGGTGACCAAATGGCTATCCACGTGCCACTGTCTGACGAAGCGCAGGCTGAAGCACGTCTGCTCATGCTCGCTGCACACCACATTTTGACTCCTAAGGATGGTAAGCCTATCGTTACGCCATCCCAAGATATCGTTCTTGGTAACTACTACCTGACGATGGAAGAAAATGGCCGTGTTGGTGAAGGCATGATCTTCAAGGATGCAGCCGAAGTTGTTATGGCTCACCAGAACGGTGATGTGCACCTGCACACCCGGATTGGTTTGGCTGTCTCCTCTATGCCTGAAAAGCCATTTACCGATGAACAGCGCTCCAAGATTATGGTAACTAGTGTTGGTAAGGTTATCTTTAACCAGATTATGCCTTCCGGCCTGCCATACTTGAACGAACCAACCATCGACAACATCCAGAATGGTGTCGATGACAAGTGGTTCCTGAAGAAGGGTGAAGACATTCACGACTTCCTCGAAACTGCTGAACTCATCAACCCATTCAAGAAGGGCTTCCTGTCTGACATCATTGACGAAGTGTTCAAGACCTACAAGGTTCAGCGCACTTCCGACCTGCTGGATGACATGAAGACGCTGGGTTACACCCAGGCAACGAACTCCGGTCTGACCGTTGGGGTTGCCGACGTGCCTCACGTTCCTGAAAAGCAGCAGATTGTTGACGATGCCCACAAGCAGGTGGCAACAGTCTCCAAGCAGTTCCGTCGTGGTCTTATCACCGACGACGAACGTCACGAACGTGTTATCAGCATTTGGAACAAGGCCAAGGACGAAATCCAGCAGAAGCTGGTCGACAACTTTGACCCGAAGAACCCAATTTCCATGATGAGTGACTCCGGTGCCCGTGGTAACATTTCTAACTTTACGCAACTCGCCGGGATGCGTGGTCTGATGGCTGCGCCTAACGGTGGGATGATGGAAGTTCCTGTTACCTCGAACTTCCGTGAAGGCCTGTCCGTTCTGGAAATGTTTATGAGTACTCACGGTGCCCGTAAGGGGATGACCGATACCGCGCTGAAGACCGCTGACTCAGGTTACCTGACCCGTCGTTTGGTTGATGTTGCGCAGGACGTTATTGTCCGTGAAGAAGACTGTGGCACCGACCGCGGCCTGGTTGTTTCCGCCATTCGTGAAGGAAACGAAATGATTGAACCTCTGTACGACCGTTTGCTCGGCCGTTACACCCAGAAGTCCGTCATTGACCCACAGACCGGTGAAGAGATCATTGGTAAGAACCAGATGATTGATGAAGACATTGACCAGGCAATTATTGATGCCGGTGTTGAATCCGTTACGATTCGTTCTGTCTTCACATGTAACACCCGTCACGGTGTTTGCCAGAAGTGCTACGGCCGTAACCTGGCTACCGGCCAGCAGGTCGAAGTTGGTGAAGCCGTTGGGACTATCGCCGCTCAGTCTATCGGTGAACCTGGTACTCAGCTGACCATGCGTAACTTCCATACTGGTGGTGTTGCGGGTGGTGACGATATCACGCAAGGTCTTCCTCGTGTCCAGGAAATCTTTGAAGCACGTAATCCTAAGGGGCTTGCCGTTATTACCGAAGTTACTGGTGAAATCACCGGTATCGAAGAGAACCCGGCAGAACACACGCGTGAAATCACCGTTAAGGGTGTCAATGATGAACGCTCCTACAGTGTGCCATACGCATCTAGTGTGGCAGTTGCTGAAGGTGACCACATCAAGCGTGGTTCCCGTCTGACTGGTGGTTCCATCGATCCTAAGGAACTCATCAAGGTTACCGACGTGATGGATACCGAAAACTACCTGCTTGGTGAAGTGCAAAAGGTTTACCGTATGCAAGGTATCGAAATCGGTGACAAGCATATCGAAGTAATGGTTCGCCAGATGCTTCGGAAGGTGCGCGTCATGGACCCAGGTGACACTGACATTTTGCCAGGGACACTTCTGGATATCGGTGACTTCACTGAACAGAACCGTAAGACCCTCATTGGTGGTGGGATTCCTGCCACGAGTCGTCCGGTTCTCCTCGGGATTACCAAGGCTTCTCTTGAAACCAACAGTTTCCTTTCCGCCGCATCATTCCAGGAAACCACCCGTGTCCTCACGGATGCTTCCATTCGCGGCAAGAACGACCCACTGCTCGGTCTCAAGGAAAACGTTATTATCGGGAAGATCATTCCTGCTGGTACTGGTATGGCAACATACCGCCACATGGAACCAAAGACCGTCGGCGCAATGTCCGACAACGTCTACTCCATCTCTGACATTGAACAGAAGATGGCCGATAAGGACGAAAACAGCGACAAGTAAACACTGTCCTTAAGCAAAAAGGCGTAGCCATTATGGCTACGCCTTTTTGTGTGCGCAGGCGGCGGGTGCTTGTCCTTTGGAACGACCACTTAAACGTTTGAATAACCTACTGACGAACGAAGATTCTGTATTCTGTTATCGGTAACAAGCATTAAATAATTGTGGGCGTCGGCGTAATCAGATAGATTTGTGTTTAGAGGGGGAATCAGCCTATGAGTTCATGGTATGATCACGCAATTATTTATCAGGTATATCCGAAGTCTTTTCAAGATAGCAATGGGGATGGGATTGGCGACCTTAATGGGATTCGGCAACGGATTCCCTATTTACAAAAGTTGGGAATTAACGCCGTGTGGCTTAACCCCATTTTCGTGTCGCCGCAAGTTGATAACGGTTATGATGTGGCGAATTACTACGCGATTGATGAGCAAATTGGCACAATGGCAGAAATGGATAGCCTGATTAAGGAATTGCACGCAGCGGGAATTCACCTCATTCTCGATTTTGTGCTTAATCACACGTCAGACCAACACCCATGGTTCAAGGATGCTTTGGCAAATCCGGACGGCTTGTATCGTGACTACTATATTTTTAAGGGACATGACAACCGGCGGCCGAACAACTGGGGAAGTTTTTTTGGTGGCTCAGTATGGGAACCGGATCCATCGGGAACGGGAGAATCATATTTCCACCTTTTCGACAAACACATGCCGGACTTAAACTGGGCTAATCCGGAGGTACGTTTGTCGATGGAAGACGTTGCCCGTTTCTGGCTTGGGCGTGGTGTTGATGGATTGCGAATTGATGCTTTCATTCACATCGCGAAGGCAAATCTTGATCAGGACTTTCCGACAACTGCTGACAATTCACAACCGGTGCTTGCGGAGCCGTTCTACGCCAATTTACCGCAAGTACAAAGCTGGTTGCGTCCGTTCAGCCAGCGCATACGTGCCGATTATCCGGACGTTTTTCTGCTAGGGGAGGCGGCCAGCGCTAACGTTAACTTGGCTGTTGACTACACTAGTCCGGAGGCACACCTGATGGATTCAGTAATCACTTTCCGCTACTTTCCAACCACAAACACAGGAATTGACAGCGCAATTGCGACCAACTTACAACCAGCATCAATCGACTGGCCGGAATTCAAGAAAACACAGGTGACGTGGCAACAAACCCTTAGTGGTGTGTCACGACCAATTCTATATTGGGGTAACCATGATATGGCGCGAGTGATGACCCGCGTTGCCCACACGCCAGTTGCAGCTGCCAGTCTGGCAATGTTGATGTATTTGCAGCAAGGAACCCCGATTATTTATTATGGCGAAGAGTTGGGCATGGAAAACCTGCACTATGATACCGTTGCGCCTTTTGCAGATGGTAGCGTAGACGATTTTGTGGAGACGGCACAAAAGGCAGGCTATTCTGCCGCAGACGCCCTCACGATGGCAAGTGCCACGCACAAAATGCCAGCGCGGGGACCGATGCTGTGGGATGACTCCGCGCACAATGGATTCTCGACGCACAAGCCCTGGAACGATGGCCGGAGCGACGAAACTGCGAGTGCTGAGCGGCAGAGCAGTGACCCGCACAGCATGCTAAGTTTTTACCAGCAATTGATTCAGCTCAAGCAACAAGCGCTTTTCGAAGACGGTGACTACTGTCTACTCAGTACGGGTGATGATACTTATGTCTACCGGCGCCAACTAGGCCAGCAGACTGCCTACGTTGTCATTAATCTCAGTAGCCAGAAGACGGTAATCACCTTACCCGCTGCAGCGGCGCAAGTTATGCTGAGTGCAGGTGATTATACAGTGAATGACCAGCAGATTATTCTGGGGGCACATGCCGGACTTGCGCTTAGCGTTTAAGTAATATGGTGGCTATCTCAATCTCTTCAAATATGGAGGAACAACAGATGAATTCAGCAGCATTTAAGCACCGTCCAGAAAGCGAAGACGCCTACCTCGTGGATGCAGACCATTTGCAGATTCGTTTCCACGCGGCAAAAGATGATTTGCAGTCAGTTGAATTGATTTACGGCGATCCGTACTGGACCATTCCGAACGCAAGCGGCGAAACCACTTTTGCATACAGCCACGTTCCGATGGTCAAAATTAGTACCGGTGAAACACATGATCACTGGGAAGTAACAATCGGTGGGCCATACCGTCGCGAGCAGTACCTGTTTGCAGTGATGGATCAGGACGGAAATCGAGAAGTATTTGGTGATCGGGGGTTGCGGGCCGATACCGAAGAAAACCGGTTGACGATGACGAATTATTTCCGCATTCCGTACTTTCATGTCATTGACATGGTACAAACCCCAGAATGGGTGAAGGACACGGTCTGGTACCAAATCTTCCCTGAACGTTTTGCAAATGGGGATCGTAGCAATGATCCCGCAGGAACTAAGCCATGGCGGCCAGAAGATCACCCCGGTCGGGAAGATTTTTACGGCGGCGATTTGCAAGGTGTCTTGAATCACTTGGACGACTTGCAGGAATTAGGCGTGAACGGGCTATACTTCTGCCCAGTATTCACTGCAAGCTCAAACCACAAGTATGACACGATTGATTACTTGGCAATTGATCCAGCTTTTGGTGACAAGGCCTTGTTTGCCCATCTTGTGACCGAGGCACATAGGCGTGGTATGAAGGTCATGCTGGATGCCGTGTTTAACCACATGGGGTATGAGTCCATGCAGTGGCAAGACGTTTTGCGAAACGGTGCACAGTCGCGTTTTGCAGACTGGTTCCATATCCACGAGTTCCCACTGACGCCCTTCCGTGATCCAATCAAGGGCGAAGGTGAACCGCAGTTTGATACCTTTGGGTTTGAACCGCACATGCCGAAGCTCAACACCGCCAACCCGGAAGTGCAGGCGTACTTGCTGGAGGTGGCAACCTACTGGATTCGTGAATTTGACATTGATGCTTGGCGTCTGGATGTCGCAAATGAGGTGGATCATCATTTCTGGAAACAGTTCTACACCGCGGTCACGGCCGTCAAACCAGACTTTTACGTTCTTGGCGAAGTGTGGCATTCCAGTCAGTCATGGTTGAATGGTGATGAGTTCTCGGGCGTTATGAACTACGCGTACACGCAATTGGTGATGGACCATTTCCTGACTGGTGAGCAGAGTGCTGGGCAAATGCTGGCACGCCTCGCCGATCAGCTGATGCTATATCGGGACCAGACGAACCAGGTGATGCTTAACATGTTGGATTCTCACGACACTGCACGCATTTTGACCTTAGCCGGCGATAATTTTGACCTGGCCTTGCAGACTCTTGCTTTTGTCTTTGTACAGACTGGAGCTCCGTGCATCTATTATGGCACCGAGATGGGCATGGATGGCGCCAATGATCCAGACGACCGGCGACCGATGGATTGGTCGCAACTTGGCGGATTGCAGTGGCAGCGGGTCGCAGCACTGATTCACATGCGCCGCAGTCACGCCCGGATTTTAGGGCGAGGTGCGACGCACTTTGAACTAACGGCGACCGGCTTGATTCGTGTCCGCCGGGGCAGTAGCCACGGTATTGAGGCCTACTTCAACACGACGAAGACAGCGGTCAAGGTGGACGCGACTGCCTTGTTGGAACAGGGCTTCACGGCCAGTGAACTGCAACCAAACGGTTTTGTAATTGCTGAGTATTGATATTCTGATAGCGGTAACAGAGATTTCAATCTAGAAATAGCGCTTTCTTTCCGTAATACTAGAACTTGTAGCAAGCGCCAGTGCGGCGCGAACCTGCGACCATGGGCACAGCTCATGAGTGCAAACAAGAAGCCAAGGGTAAGCACAAGGCCCTTGGCCACGGAGAAGAACATGAAGAGAATATTTGAAATTGATCCGTGGCTGGTTCAGACCCATGAGTTCAGCAAAACGGATAAACGCTTACAAGAAAGTATTACGGCGATTGGCAACGGTTATATGGGGATGCGCGGTAACTTCGAAGAAGGTTACTCTGGTGATCATCTGCAGGGTACTTACATCGGGGGGACATGGTACCCCGATAAAACGCGCGTTGGCTGGTGGAAGAACGGTTATCCCGAGTATTTTGGCAAGGTGATCAACGCTCCAAGTTTTATCGATATTGGTATTAAGGTGAACGGGGTCAAGGTCGACCTTGCGACGAGCCAGTTTCGTGACTTTGCGTTAAGCCTGGATATGCATCAAGGATTGCTTAAGCGCAGTTTCGTGCTTGAAACTGCGGACGCCGAGGTGCGTTTTGACTTCCGCCGTTTCCTCAGTTCGACGGTTAAGCAAGCCGCACTGATTGAACTTGAAGCCACGTTGCTTAGTGGGCACGCGCAACTCGAACTCGATGCCGGCATCAACGGTCAGGTTGTTAACGAGGATAGCAACTATGACGAACACTTCTGGGTGACGGATACGCAGGACGCGGCCGCTGGTTACTTGCAGATGACCACTAAGGCCAATCCGTTCGGAGTTCCGCGGTTCACGGTGGCACTAGGACAGACAATTCGGGTCGACGGTGTACCAACTCAGGGAGCGCAAAGTGCTACTTCTGGATGTGTGAATGCGCACTTCGAATTCAATCTACGTCGGGATGAAACATTGCACTTTGAAAAGGACGTTGCCGTCATCACTAGCCGGGACGTTGAGCCGGCGCGGCAACGTGCAGCAGTCGCCGAGACTCTGACAGCCGTGCAGACGCAAAGCTTTGCGTCTAACTTGCATGCGCACGAGTCCGTCTGGCAGAAACGGTGGGCCCAAAGCGACGTGACCATCACTGGTGATGACGCGGCACAGCAAGGAATTCGCTTTAGTCTCGTGCAGATGTTCATGACCTACTACGGTGAAGACAAGCGTTTGAACATCGGGCCGAAGGGTTTCACCGGTGAAAAATACGGTGGTGCAACCTACTGGGATACTGAAGCGTATGACGTCCCAATGTATCTGGCAGTGACACCGCCGGACGTCACACGTGCACTGCTTCAGTACCGGCACGACCAGCTGCCTGGTGCATACCATAACGCCCGGCAACAAGGTCTCGCCGGCGCCCTCTTCCCTATGGTTACTTTTAACGGGATTGAGTGCCACAACGAGTGGGAAATCACCTTTGAAGAGCTACATCGGAATGCTGCCGTCGCCTTCGCGGTGCGTCAGTACACACAATACACCGGTGACGAAACGTACGTTAATGGCCCGGGACTAGAGGTGCTAGTAGGCATCGCCCGTTTCTGGGCTGATCGGGTGCATTTCAGCCGCCGTAAGCAGCAATACATGATTCATGGTGTAACCGGGCCGAACGAATACGAAAACAACGTCAACAACAACTGGTATACCAACACCATGGCGTCATGGTGTCTGGAATACGCACTTGAGCGGCTACCGCATGGTAACGCCGCGGTGCTGGCAAAGTTGGCAGTGGGCGAAGAAGAACGTGCCCACTGGCAGGACATCATTGACCGGATGTACAAACCAGTTGATGACAAGCTGGGTATCTTCGTTCAGCATGACACCTTCCTGGATAAAGATATCCGTCCGGCTGCCAGCATTCCTGCAGACCAGCGACCAATCAACCAACACTGGTCTTGGGATCGTATTCTACGTTCACCATTTATCAAGCAGGCGGACGTACTCCAGGGCATTTATTTCCTCAATGAACGTTTTACGCGGGAACAAAAGGAAGCTAACTTTGACTTTTACGAACCGCTAACTGTGCACGAAAGCTCACTAAGTGCGTCCATCCACGCCATTTTGGCTGCCGAACTTGGCAAGGACGAAAAAGCTGTTGAATTGTACGCTCGCACGTCCCGCCTGGATCTTGATAACTACAACAATGACACCGACGATGGACTGCACATCACATCGATGAGTGGTGGCTGGCTCGCCATTGTTCAAGGATTTGCTGGGATGCGCTACGACGCTGCCGGCTTACGCTTTAAGCCATTTCTCCCGCGGAAATGGGAGAACTACGGATTTAAACTCAATTACCGGGGACGCATTCTCGGCGTCCAGGTCGGTAAGCAAGCGGTGTTTACCCTGATTCAGGGTGATCCATTGACGATTGAAGTAAACGGGCAAAAGGTTCAGCTTGAGGAGGGGACAGCGCATGCTCAAAGGCTTGATATTTGATTTAGACGGCGTGATTACCGACTCAGCCCGGTTTCACCTCGCAGCCTGGAACGAATTGGCACGGCAATTGGGCATTGAATTACCACCAGAGGCAAATGATGACCTGCGCGGTCGCTCGCGGATGGATTCACTAGCGGTGATTCTAAATTACGGAGGTCAAGTGGGACGCTACAGCGAGGAAGAACTTGCTGCATTTGCCGCACAGAAAAACGCCGCGTACACGAAGTTGATCGCTGGGATGACGGAAGCGGACGTATTGCCTGGCATTCACCGCCTGCTCGATGATGCAAAGACGAGTGGTTTAACAATGGCAATCGCGTCGGCATCGCGTAACGCACCCGTGATTTTGAACCAGCTACGGCTTACGGATTACTTCACGGCAACCGTGGATCCGAATGATTTGCAACATGGAAAACCCGATCCGGAGATTTTTGTCAGGGCGCAGAAGCTCCTCGGACTGCAGACAGATGAGGTGATCAGCTTTGAAGACGCCTCCGCTGGGGTGCAGGCAATTAAAGCTGCGGGACAGTATGCGGTTGGAATTGGGGATGTGCATGTACTGGCGGCAGCTGATTACAATGTTCCGGATACGGGTGCGCTCGTGCTAAGCAAAATAAAAGTAGCGTTTGACACCCAAACGCAAACGAAAGAAGAGATGAGTCATGGTTGAAATTGATCTGAACCACCTGTACAAGCAGTATGAGCATGCAGATTCGCCATCGGTCATGGACTTTGACCTGCACATCAAGGATAAAGAGTTCATTGTGTTTGTCGGACCGTCTGGTTGTGGGAAGTCCACCACGCTGCGGATGATTGCGGGCCTTGAAGACATTACGAAGGGGACGCTCGAAATCGACCACGATGTGAAGAACGACGTGGCCCCCAAAGATCGCAACATTGCGATGGTTTTCCAGAACTACGCGCTGTACCCACACATGAGTGTGTACGACAACATGGCTTTTGGGCTCAAGTTGCGTCATTACAAGAAGGGCGAGATTGACCAGCGTGTAGAGAATGCGGCTGAGATTCTTGGCCTGACTGATTTTCTCGAGCGCAAGCCGGCCGATCTGTCTGGGGGGCAACGCCAACGTGTAGCCCTAGGGCGCGCGATTGTCCGGGACGCCCCAATCTTCCTCATGGATGAACCACTCTCGAACCTGGATGCCAAGCTGCGAATCTCCATGCGTGCCGAGATTGCCCAGTTGCACCAGCGGCTGGGGACCACGACCATTTATGTGACCCATGACCAAACCGAAGCGATGACCATGGCCGACCGCGTTGTCGTCATGTCTGTTGGTAAAATTCAGCAGATTGGAACCCCTGCAGAAATCTACCAACACCCAAAGAATCAGTTCGTGGCGGGCTTCATCGGCTCCCCGGCAATGAACTTTTTCCAAGTGCATTACAAGGATGGTCAGATTAGTGATGGCAAGGGCTTGGTACTTAGCGTGCCGGCCGGCCGTGCCAGCATTTTGAACGAGAAGGGCTATAACGACAAGGACATCATCTTCGGAATTCGCCCTGAAGACATTCACAGTGAGGAAGCCTTCCGCGAAACTTGGCCAGATGCCGTTGTTACCTCCGAGGTTGTGGTTTCTGAATTGTTGGGTGCCACCTTACAGATGTACATGAAGGTGGACGGTACAGAATTCATCTCGATGATTCCTGCTCGCGACTTGCACCAACCAGGCGAAACGATTGAAATGGGTTTCGATATCAACAAGGCGCATTTCTTCGATAAGGACACCACAGACGCAATTGTGGAGGATTCGCCGCAAGCCGGAGTTGCTGCTGAGAACGCCGAGGTCGCTGCAAGTTAGGTGATGACACCTGAAGGAGGTGGTTGCATGGCCCAGTGGTGGCAAAAAGCCGTGATTTACCAGATCTACCCGAAGAGTTTTCAAGATAGCAACGGGGATGGCATTGGTGATATTCCGGGAATTATTTCCCGGCTTGACTACTTGGCAGGTTTAGGAATTGATGCAATTTGGCTGAGCCCAGTGTATCAGTCGCCCGGCGTCGATAACGGCTACGACATCGCGGACTACGAAGCTATCGACCCGCAGTACGGCACAATGGCCGATATGGACGAGTTGATCATGCAGGCACGTAAGCGCGGTATCCGAATTATCATGGATCTGGTCGTTAATCACACATCAGATCAACACGAATGGTTTAAGCAAGCGCGTAGTAGCCGTGATAATCCATATCGTGATTACTATGTCTGGCGTGATGGGCGAGACGGCAATCCGCCAAATGACATGCAGTCAACGTTTTCCGGATCTGCATGGACCTATGACAAAGCCAGCGGCCAGTATTATTTGCACCTCTTTGCAGCGCAGCAACCTGATTTGAATTGGGAAAATCCGGAACTACGGCAGGCTGTTTACAAGATGATGAACTTCTGGATTGCCAAGGGAATCGGTGGCTTCCGAATGGATGTGATTGATCTCATCGGCAAAATTCCGGATGCGCAAATTCGCGAGAACGGGCCGCATTTGCATGACTACCTGAAGGAGATGCGCGCCGCCACCATCGGTGATCAGGACCTGATGACCGTGGGTGAGACTTGGGGCGCTACGCCAGCAATCGCGCAGCAATATTCTGACCCAGCGCGTCATGAGTTGTCCATGGTTTTTCAATTTGAAGCCATGCAACTCGACCAGCAAGCGGGTAAAGAAAAATGGGATTTAATGCCGCTTGATCACGCCACGTTGAAGGCAGTGCTTGTGAAATGGCAGACTGAACTTGATTACACGGCCGGGTGGAATAGTCAATTTTGGAACAATCATGATTTGCCGCGGATTGTCTCTCGCTGGGGTGACGACGGTCAGTACCGCGTCAAGAGTGCCCAGATGTTTGCCATCCTGCTACACCTGTTGCGCGGAACACCTTACATTTATCAGGGCGAGGAAATCGGCATGACCAATCACCACGTCAAGTCCATCGATGAAGTCAGTGATATTGAAAGTCGCAACATGTATCGTGAACGGCTGGCCGCTGGTTATTCGGAATCAGCAATCTTACATTCAATTAACGTTAAGGGGCGTGACAATGCGCGTACCCCAATGCAGTGGACAGACACACGAAATGCCGGCTTCAGTACTGGTCAACCCTGGCTCGCCGTTAATCCTAATTACAAACAGATTAATGTCACAAATACACTGAGGGAAGCGGACTCGGTGTACCGGACATACCGGCAGCTCATCAAGCTCCGGCATGAGGAGCCGATCATCACGAGCGGTAGTTTTACAAACATTACTAACGTTCCGCGGACGGTAATGGCCTACTACCGCCAGGCGAATCAGCAGCGGTGGCTCGTTGTTGCCAACATGACCGCTGAAACACCGACGATTGATTTACCGGATACCGCTAAGCAACTCGTCATTGGTAACGAGCCTGACAGCGATTTGAACCTGCAGAAACGTGTACTAAGACCATATGAAGCATTTGTTGTTGAAGTTTAGCGAAAAAACACATTATTCGACATATGAGGAGAAGAAGATTATGAACATTTGGAAGAAAATTGCACTTGGTAGTAGCACTGTTATTGCGATGACCTTGCTTGCAGCTTGCGGGAGCAGTTCGAGTTCCTCCAGCAGCTCCAGCTCAGACAAAGTTAGCGGTTCCGTCAAGCTGTGGGTAGACACCACTCAGGTGTCTTACTACAAGACAATCGTCAAGAAATTCAATAAAACCTATCCAGATGTGAAGGTTAAGGTCACTCAGAGTCCTAACGGTTCTGCAAACGCCAAGACCGATGTAGGTAAGGACCCATCCAAGGCAGCTGATGTTTTCGAAGTGCCTAATGACCAGCTAGGTTCCATGGCTGATCAGGGATACATCAACCCACTGTCCCCAGCGGCAACTAAGACCATCAAGAGTGACAACACCGAGGCGTCCGTTAAGGGTGTCACCTGGAAGAACAAGTTGTATGGGTTCCCATTCGCCGAACAGGCCCAGGTACTTTACTACAACAAGTCCAAGCTTTCCGCACAGGATGTTAAGTCATGGGAAACGCTCACTTCAAAGGGGACGGTTGCGACTGACTTTACTAACGCGTACGTCTTCTACCCAATCTTCTTCTCTGCTGGCACTCAGCTATACGGGAAGAATGGCGAAACCCTCAAGGGCACCAACGTTGCCAGCCAGAAGGGTGTGAACGCCTTAACCTGGATTGCACAGCAGAAGAGTAACAAGGGTGTGATGCAGACTTCTAACGCACTGAATCAGTTGAAGTCCGGCAACGCGTCGGCAACCATCGACGGTCCTTGGAATACTGCTAACATCAAGAAGATTCTTGGCAAGAATTTTGCAGTCGCACCATACCCAACCATCACCGTTGGTGGTAAGACAGTGCAGATGAAGGCCTTCCTCGGTATTGAAGCTTTTGCTGTTAACTCCCACACGGACACCAAGAACCAGAAGGCAGCCGCAACATTGGCGCAGTACATCACCAACAAGCAGTCCCAGCTGACCGTTTACAAGGAATCTGGCCAGATCCCAGTTGATAAGTCTGCACAAAAGAGCACAACCATCACCAGTGATGAAGCAGCCAAAGCCGTTATGACCATGGCTAAGTCTGACAAGTCCGTGCTGATGCCAAAGATGTCCCAGATGGCAACATTCTGGAATCTGGCCGCACCGCTTATCAACGGTTCTTACACCGGCTCCATTAAGGCGAGCGACTACAGCGCAAAACTGGCAAGCTTCCAGAAGTCAATCTCACAGAAAAACTAGTGTTGTTGACCAGTAGTTATTTACGATAATGCCGCGCTGATTGACAGTCGTAGCACGAGGAGGGTGAAGCACAATGTTTAAACGGAAGAGCAGACGGCCTAAGTCGGCGACGTACAAAGAAGTATGGCAGCGCGGTAACCTCGCAACCAAACTTTCTTTCATCTTCATGGGCTTGGCACAACTAAAGCACAAACAATGGGTCAAGGGATTAGCGTTCTTAATCACCGAAATTGTTTTCCTAATCTGGTTTGTGTTCAGTGGGGTAAGTGCACTGAGCATGCTGACCTCGCTGGGGAGCATTAAGAGTAAGCGTGTTGTTTACGATAGCACGCAGGGCGTTTACATTACCAAAATGCCGGATAACTCGGTTGTCATCCTCCTGTTTGGGGTTTTAGCCGTGATTCTTGTTCTCGCAATGATTGGTCTGTACATCGCCAATCTGCGTTCGGTGCGAAAATTGTACGTCCTCGAACGCGACGGGAAGCACGTGCCGACAAATGGCGAAGACTTAGCAGCGCTTCTAGATCGCAAGTTGTACGCCACGTTACTGGCAGTACCCATCATTGGTGTGGTGGCCTTTACGGTGTTACCAACCATCTACATGATTTCGATGGCGTTCACTAATTACGATTCCAAACACCCAATTGGGTTCTCCTGGACCGGCTTTGCGGCGTTCAAGAACGTATTGAGCGGTGATCTAGCCGGCACCTTCTTCCCAGTATTGGGTTGGACGCTTGTCTGGGCAGTCTGTGCGACGGCAACCACCTTCTTCTTCGGTGTACTGCTGGCCATGCTCATTGAATCCAAAGGAATTAAGCATAAGGGTTTCTGGCGGACAATTTTTATCATTGTCTACGCCGTACCACAGTTTATTTCACTGCTCATGATGGCGCAGTTCCTGGATCTGCAGGGCCCGCTGAACACACTGCTCATGAACTGGGGCTGGATTAGTCATCCCATTAACTTCATCAGCGCATCTGCCAATCCGATGGTTGCGCGCATCACGGTTATCATCGTGAATATGTGGATTGGGGTGCCGGTCTCGATGTTGGTATCCACGGCAATCATCCAAAATCTGCCGCAAGACCAGATTGAGGCAGCCCGGATTGACGGTGCGAACTCGTTCCAGATCTTCCGTTCCATTACTTTCCCGCAAATCTTGTTTGTCATGGCGCCAGCCTTGATTCAACAATTCATCGGGAACATTAATAACTTTAATGTGATTTACCTGTTAACCGGTGGGTACCCAATGAACAACAACTACAACGGCGCGGGGGATACCGACTTACTGGTAACCTGGCTGTACAACTTGGTGTTCGGGCAAACGCAGCGGTACAATGCGTCCGCCGTCTTGGGGATTCTCATCTTCATCATCAGCGCGACGGTCTCACTGATTGCCTACCGACGGACCAACGCATTTAAGGAGGGATAGCCATGAAATCTTATCGTGCACAGCGGCGTTTCTCGCTGATTATGCGTTACATCTTGCTGGTCATTCTGGCGATTGTGTGGATTTTTCCCATCATCTGGATCGTTTTAGCAAGCTTCTCGTATAACGATACTGGGTTTGTTTCTACAATCATTCCCAGCAAGTTCACCTTGCAAAACTATATCGGAATTTTCACCAGCAAGCAGTTTCCGTTTATGAACTGGATTCTCAATACCACTTTCGTCTCTGTCGTTTCGGCGACGCTCTCAACGCTGGTGACGATTTGCGTTGCCTACGTGCTTTCACGCCTGCGTTTTCGCTTACGCAAGCCGTTTCTCCAGATTGCCCTGGTATTGGGGATGTTCCCTGGGTTCATGTCGATGATTGCCTTGTACTACATTCTGAAGAGTTTCAACATGCTCAACCTCTTCGGATTGATTCTGGTCTATGTCGGCGGTGCTGGGCTTGGGTTTTACGTGGCAAAAGGTTTCTTTGATACCATTCCAATGGCAATTGATGAAGCAGCCGAGATGGATGGTGCAACCGAATGGCAAACGTTCATTCACATCGGTCTACCGATGTCGCGCCCGATTATCGTCTACACGGCGCTGATGGCCTTTATCGGTCCCTGGATCGACTTCATCTTCTCCGGGATTATCCTTTCGTCGTCGGGGAACGCGAAAAACTACACCATTGCGTATGGTCTGTACAACATGGTGCATGCGACTAAGGGGACCTCAACACAGTACTTCACCCAGTTCATTGCGGGGTGTGTGATTATCGCAATTCCGATTACCGTGCTGTTCATCATCATGCAGAAGTTCTATGTGAATGGGATTACTGCTGGGGCAGACAAAGGTTAACAAAATATTTACAAAAAAACGCTGGGCCGGTGGTCTAGCGTTTTTTTGTGTATCGCGCCAAGCGGCGGTTCCTGGTGGCGGCATTAACAAACAGCACTTTAATAATAGCTGTTATGGTAAACTGGTCTACGTAGTGAATGAATTTACGGGGGTTGAAAACGTGATTACCTTGTCGGATGTGGCAAAAAAAGCGAATGTTTCCAAGATGACTGTTTCAAGGGTCATTAATCACCCTGAACAAGTCACAGATGAATTGCGCGAGTTGGTTGAAAATGCCATGCTTGCGCTTAACTATCGTCCGAATTCCGTGGCCAAGGCCTTGGCGAATAACCGTACGAATGTGGTGAAAGTGGTTATCTTGGAAGATACCGGTGTGGAGCCTTACTACATGAGTTTACTCTTTGGCATTGCCAAGGGACTGGACAAGCGGCAATACGCCTTGCAACTGGTAACAGATCACAACGCAATCAGCGTTGGGGTTCAGGACGGCTATATTATTACGGGTGCCCGCAGTGCCGATACCGATGAGTTAAATGCGCTGACGGATCCAGTCGTCATTTTTGGTGAGAATCGTAACGGTTTTGATTTTATTGATAACGACAACAAGGCTGGAATCACTATTGCTACTGAGTATGCGCTGGCTAAGAACTACCAGTCCATAATCTTCATTGGCATCGATGTTAAGGAGCCATTCGAATATTCCCGTGAGGCTGGTTACATCAATACCATGCAGAAACATCAGCAGATTCCCCGAATTCACCGAATGGCGAATCATTCCCACTTATCTCAAGCGTTCGTGAGTGCTCATTGGCGGGAATTTGCGCGCAATACAATCTTTATCTGCGCCAGTGACCGCCTTGCTGTCGGTATCGTGCGGGGAATTTTGGAAAATGGGGGAAACATTCCCAATGATTTTGGTGTCATTGGTTATGATGGCGTTTTTCTCGACCAGGTGTCCAATCCCAAACTCAGTACGATCAAGCAGCCTGTGCAGCGCCTTGGGGAACATTTGGCGCGCATGCTACTGCAAAAAATCGACCAGTCGGGTGCACAGCAGGGAGAATTGATGATTGAGCCGGAATTAGTCGTGCGCGGCACTACGCGTGATTAAGTTAATTCAAGAGCCGCTGGGCCGCTGGTAGAAGCAGTACAAGGCCGCTAACAGTACTCCCAAACAATAAGTGGGGGATGAACGCGATGCGATGATTGTGTGTGCACAGTGACCAGCAGAGACTGCTGAGACTGGCGCACAGCAGGGTCAGCAGCGAACCGCTTGTTCCCAGTACGGCCGTTGTCGCAGCGATGACAATAATATCGGCACTACCCAAGCCCCGCGTTAAATAAGCAAAGGCAGTCAGGATAATCGCGCCACCACATGCGGCAGCAAGATAGATGGGGCGGTAGAGGGCACTCAGTAATATGATGGTGAACAGCCAACTATCGCTGAGTAACGCCGGTACCGATAAGCAGCGTGCGTCTTCGTATGCCAGAACCATCATTCCACCGAAGTAGCATAAAAGCTGAAGAGTTAACATTTTGCATCACCTCAGCAATAGATTCCGCCAAAATGGGATGAAACACGCCTGGATGAGTTGTTTTTTAAATGAAAACGCATTTATCCGGCAAAAGGTTTGACACCCGGACTTAAACCTGGTTATACTATCAAAGGTGCTTTTTTCCAGTTAATTCGGGGTTGCCCGACGAGCTGGATGTCCGATGTCGCGAAGGAAGTTCCTTCAGACAGGCACCGGTCGATCTACTCGCCGGGCAGGCCAATTTTTTTAATCAAAAATGAACCGCCTGGATGTGTGGACTTAAAACAGCACATAAATCGAAAGGAGGAACCTTGGAAATGCCTACTATCAACCAATTGGTACGTCAAGGTCGTAAATCTCACACAACCAAGTCAAACTCTCCAGCTTTGAACTTTGGTTACAACAGCAAGAACAAGTCCCTCACTAGCAACCCAGCACCACAGAAGCGTGGTGTTGCTACTCGTGTCGGGACCATGACACCTAAGAAGCCTAACTCCGCTCTGCGGAAGTACGCTCGTGTGCGTCTGTCCAACCTGATTGAAGTTACTGCTTACATTCCAGGTATCGGTCACAACCTTCAGGAACACTCCGTTGTCCTGATCCGTGGGGGCCGTGTTAAGGACTTGCCTGGGGTACGCTACCACATCATCCGTGGTGCACTCGATACCGCCGGTGTTGACGGCCGTATGCAGAGCCGTTCTAAGTACGGTGCTAAGCGCCCTAAGGATAAGAAGTAATTTAGTAAATCTCGTCAAAAAATCTACTCCCCACTCGGGAAATAGGAGGCTATCAGGATGCCACGTAAAGGCAATGTATCAAAACGAGATGTCCTGCCTGACCCAGTTTACAACTCTAAGCTGGTTAGTCGCTTGATCAACCACTTGATGATTGATGGCAAGCGCGGTAAGGCTTCTACAATTCTTTATGATGCTTTCGACATCATTAAGACTCAGACCGGTAACGAACCCGTTGAAGTATTCGAGGAAGCCATGAAGAACATCATGCCTGTCCTTGAAGTTAAGGCTCGCCGTATCGGTGGTTCTAACTACCAGGTTCCTATCGAAGTACGTCCAGAACGTCGGACCACACTTGGTCTACGTTGGCTCGTACAGTACTCTCGCCAGCGCGGCGAACACACCATGGACGAACGTCTTGCACGTGAAATCATGGATGCTGCAAACAACACAGGTTCTGCAGTTAAGAAGCGTGAAGATACCCACAAGATGGCTGAGGCCAACCGGGCATTCGCACACTATCGTTGGTAAGAAGATTGGCTATTATATGCGGTTACCATCGTCATATAGTAGCCTTTTTTTCAGAAAAAATAGCTTAGACCTAGCCGCCTAAGTAATCAGAATTTTGCTTAATGCAAATTAACCTGAGAGGAGAAAAATATTCACATGGCTAACAAGCGTGAATTCCCACTTGAAAAGACCCGGAATATCGGTATCATGGCCCACATTGATGCGGGTAAGACTACCACTACCGAACGTATTCTCTACTACACGGGTAAGATTCACAAAATCGGTGAAACCCATGATGGTGCTTCACAGATGGACTGGATGGCTCAGGAACAGGAACGTGGTATTACCATCACGTCCGCTGCGACGACTGCCGTTTGGAAGAACCACCGTGTTAACATCATTGACACCCCAGGTCACGTTGACTTCACTATGGAAGTTGAACGTTCTCTCCGTGTCCTTGATGGTGCCGTAACCGTTCTTGATGCCCAGGCCGGTGTTGAACCACAGACCGAAAACGTTTGGCGTCAGGCAACGACTTACAGCGTTCCCCGGATTGTTTTCGTTAACAAGATGGACAAGATTGGTGCTGACTTCAAGTTCTCCGTCAACTCCATCCACGACCGTCTTGGTGCTAACGCCCACGCCGTTCAGCTCCCAATCGGTGCTGAAGACAACTTCGAAGGGGTTATCGACCTCCTTGAAATGAAGGCTGACCTCTACGACGAAGACGAACTTGGTTCAGAATGGGATGTTGTTGACATTCCTGATGACTACAAGGAAGCTGCCGAAGAAGCACGGACAGAACTCGTTGAAGCCGTTGCTGACATCGACGAAGACATCATGGACAAGTACCTTGAAGGGGAAGAAATTTCCTCCGACGAACTGCGTGCCGCAATTCGTAAGGGTACTATCAACCTTGAATTCTACCCTGTATTTGCAGGTTCTGCCTTCAAGAACAAGGGTGTTCAGATGATGCTTGATGGTGTTGTTGACTACCTGCCAAGCCCACTTGACGTTAAGCCATACAACGCTACCGACCCTGACACGGGTGAGGAAGTTGCTCTGATCGCCGGTGACGACAAGCCATTTGCCGCACTTGCATTTAAGATTGCAACCGACCCATTCGTTGGTCGTCTGACCTTCATCCGTGTTTACACCGGTACCCTGGAATCTGGTTCATACGTATTGAACACCTCCAAGGGCCAGCGTGAACGTGTTGGTCGTCTTCTCCAGATGCACAGTAACCACCGTCAGGAAATCCCAGAAGTATTCTCTGGTGATATTGCCGCGGTTATTGGTCTGAAGAACACCACCACCGGTGACTCCCTGACTGATAAGGATCACCCACTGATTCTTGAATCAATGGAAATCCCAGAACCAGTTATCCAGGTTTCCGTAGAACCTAAGTCCAAGGAAGACCGTGACAAGCTGGACGTTGCGATTCAGAAGCTTTCTGAAGAAGACCCAACTTTCCGTGCCGAAACCAACCCTGAAACCGGTGAAACTCTGATCGCCGGGATGGGTGAACTGCACTTGGACATCATGGTTGACCGGATGCGTCGTGAATTCAACGTTGACGCGCAGATCGGTGCACCTCAGGTTGCTTACCGTGAAACCTTCACCAAGACTGCTAGCGCACAAGGTAAGTTTGTTCGCCAGTCTGGTGGTAAAGGTCAATATGGTGATGTTTGGGTTGAATTCACACCTAACGAAGAAGGCAAGGGCTTCGAATTCGAAGACGCCATCGTCGGTGGTGTTGTTCCTCGCGAATACATCCCAGCTGTAGAACAGGGTCTGAAGGAATCCATGGCTAACGGTGTTCTCGCCGGCTACCCATTGATTGACGTTAAGGCTAAGCTCTACGATGGTAGCTACCACGAAGTCGACTCCTCTGAAGCCGCATTTAAGGTTGCTGCAAGCATGTCCCTGAAGGCTGCTGCTAAGGCTGCCGGTGCCGTTATCCTCGAACCTATCATGAAGGTCGAAGTTGTTGCTCCTGAAGAAAACTTCGGTGACATCATGGGTCAGGTAACCGCACGTCGTGGTCGCGTTGAAGGTATGGAAGCACGTGGTAACGCCCAGGTGGTTAACGCCATGGTCCCACTTGCTGAAATGTTCGGTTACGCAACGACACTTCGTTCTGCTACGCAGGGTCGTGGTACCTTTACCATGACCTTCGACCACTACGAAGCCGTTCCTAAGAGCATCCAGGAAGACATCATCAAGAAGAACGGCGGCCAGTAATTTACTGCTGACGCACGACTTGAAAAAGCCGCTCACTCCGAAAGGGGTGGGCGGCTTTTTTGTTGTGATGCTTCTATAGTACGGTGGCGCCGAGTACATTCTTGAAATGATCCAGGGCAAAATTTTGTCCGTCGGGATTAAATGTTGCGCAGGCATCACTGTGAATGGTGATGGTGTAACCGAGGTTGTAGGCATCGATGGCGGTGTGCAGCACGCAGATGTCGGTGCAGACACCAACGATGTGCAAATCCGTGACGTGGCGTTCGCGTAGCCACTGGTCAAGTGGCGTACCGGCAAAACTTGAGTAGCGGCGCTTAGGGAAGGCTTGGACATTCGTTTCAGCCTTGTGCTGCTGGTACCAAGGTTCCAAGTCGCCGTAGTAAGCCCGTCCCCAGGTGCCTTCTTCATTGTGGGGCGGGAACAATTTGGTTTCCGGATGGTAGGGGTCGCCGGCGACGTGCAGGTCGGTGGGGAGGAAGACAAAATCTTGTTGGGCGCGGAAGGCTTCAGCAAGGCGGTTGATTGCGGGCGCGATTGACTGTGCAGGTGTGCCTGCGGTAAGCTTACCGGCAGGCGCAACGAAATCATTGGTGTAATCAACAATAAGCAAGGCTTTAGGCATGGACAGTTCCTTCTTTCAGGGGATCAACCGTTATTTATCGCTATTATACCTGTCTTGACACCTAATGGGTAGCGAAAACATTTTCAGTGGAATCGCTACCATTTTAACGCAGCGAGTTTTTCCTGTGAATTCGCAAATTTCGTGTATAAATCGCTTGATACAGGCCTTTGCTTGC
This sequence comes from Lacticaseibacillus songhuajiangensis, assembly GCF_003946025.1. Taxonomy (GTDB): domain Bacteria; phylum Bacillota; class Bacilli; order Lactobacillales; family Lactobacillaceae; genus Lacticaseibacillus; species Lacticaseibacillus songhuajiangensis. The sequence goes on from NZ_RHNR01000009.1 coordinate 29,854, forward strand.
TGTATAGTACTAAGAGTGCTGATTATCAGGGGCATCCTGTGTGCCCATGACCATGTTAGCGCAGAGTAGCAAGGATGTGAGAAGTTGCGACACGCCCGGCCGCTTTGCCACGGCAGCGCGTCGGTAATTTTCACGGAGCTAGTCTACTATTGATAATAGACGAAGGAGGAAACACAATGGCAAAACAAAAGATTCGGATCCGGCTTAAGGCTTACGAACACCGGATTCTCGATCAGTCTGCGGAGAAGATTGTTGAGACCGCAAAGCGCACTGGCGCTGCTATCTCAGGTCCTATCCCACTTCCAACGGAGCGCACCCTTTACACGGTTCTGCGTTCCCCACACAAGTACAAGGACTCTCGCGAACAGTTCGAAATGCGCACCCACAAGCGTTTGATCGACATCGTGAACCCAACACCAAAGACTGTTGACGCGCTTATGAAGCTTGATCTTCCAAGTGGCGTTGACATTGAGATCAAACTTTAATCTATTAGGAAATTGGAGGTGCACCCATGTCTCGTAAAGGAATCTTAGGTAAAAAGGTCGGCATGACCCAGGTCTTTACCGAAAACGGCGAACTCGTACCCGTTACTGTCATTGACGTAACGCCTAACGTTGTTCTCCAGGTTAAGACTAACGAAACTGATGGCTACGAAGCTGTTCAGCTCGGGTTTGGCGACAAGCGTGAAGTTCTGACCAACAAGCCTGCCCAAGGGCACGCTAAGAAGGCGAACACCACCCCTAAGCGCTTCATTAAGGAACTCCGCGATGTAGTGCTTAGCGATTACGAAGTTGGCTCTGAAGTTAAGGCCGACACCTTCGCTGCTGGCGACATCGTTGATGTTACCGGGACAACGAAGGGTCACGGTTACCAGGGTAACATTAAGAAGGACGGTCAGTCCCGCGGTCCTATGGCCCACGGTTCTCGTTACCACCGTCGTCCAGGTTCCCTCGGTGCTATTATTAACAAGGTCTTCAAGGGCAAGAAGCTCCCAGGCCGCATGGGTAACAAGACTGTTACCATGCAGAACCTCGAAGTTGTCTCTGCTGACCTGGACCACAACGTATTGCTCATTAAGGGTAACGTCCCTGGGGCAAACAAGTCTTTTGTCACCGTCCGGACCGCTGTTAAAGCGGATCACAAATAATTACGAAGGGAGGACATTAACAGATGGCTAACGTTACTTTGTACAAGCAAGATGGCTCAGAAAACGGCTCCGTTGAACTCAACGATGCAATTTTCGCCATTGAACCTAACGAAAACGTCGTATTTGATGCAATCATCATGCAGCGTGCTTCTCTTCGCCAGGGTACCAGCAAGGTTAAGAATCGTCACGAAGTTTCTGGTGGTGGCCGCAAGCCATGGCGCCAGAAGGGTACGGGTCGTGCTCGTCAGGGTTCCATCCGTTCACCACAGTGGCGTGGCGGTGGTATCGTCTTCGGACCACACCCACGTTCATACAGCTACAAGCTTCCTAAGAAGGTTCGTCGCTTGGCTCTCAAGTCCGTTCTTTCCGAAAAGGTTAACGAGAACGCACTTGTTGCAGTTGACGCTTTGAGCTTCGCTGCACCAAAGACTGCTGACTTTGCCAAGGCTCTTAAGAACCTGAAGGCAGACGAAAAGACTCTGGTTGTATTGGAATCCGGCAACGACAATGCTGCTTTGTCAGCACGCAACTTGCCAAATGTTAAGGTTGTTGAAGCCGAAGGTATCAACGTCCTTGACATCGTCAACGCAAAGAAGCTGGTTGTTACACAGGCAGCTCTCCAGAAGATTGAGGAGGTGTTCGCATAATGGATGCACGCGATGTAATTCTTCGCCCGATCATTACCGAACAGTCTACCGCCGAAATGGACAACCGCAAGTACACTTTTGAAGTTGCTCTGAACGCAGACAAGACGCAAGTTCGTCGTGCTGCTGAAGAAATCTTCGGTGTTAACGTCAAGAGCGTAAACATTGCGAATGTTCGCGGTAAGAAGAAGCGCCAGGGTCGCTACGAAGGCACGACGCGTCGTCGTCGTAAGGCTATCGTAACCTTGACGAAAGACTCCAAAGATATTCAAATCTTTGGTGAATAATTCTAAATAGGAGGTAAAAATCGTGGCTGTTATTAAGTACAAACCAACCACCAACGGTCGTCGTAACATGTCTGTCTCCGACTTTGCAGATATCACCAAGAAGAAGCCTGAAAAGTCCCTTCTTGAAAGCCAGAGCCACACAGCCGGCCGTAACGCTCATGGGCACATCACAGTGCGTCACCGTGGCGGTGGTAACAAGCAGTTCTACCGTGTGATTGACTTCAAGCGGCAGAAGGATGGCGTTGTAGCTAAGGTTACCGCTATCGAATACGATCCAAACCGCACGGCAAACATTGCCCTGCTCACTTACGAAGATGGGGTTAAGACCTACATCATCGCACCTAAGGGCCTCAAGGTAGGCGACAAGGTGGTTTCCGGTTCTGATGTCGACATCAAGGTCGGTAACTCCCTGCCACTTTCCGAGATTCCTGATGGTACTACCATTCACAACATCGAGCTCAAGCCTGGTAAAGGTGGTCAGCTTGCCCGCAGTGCTGGTGCTTCCGCACAGCTGCTGGGTCACGATGGCAAGTACGTTTCCGTACGTCTGGCTTCCGGCGAAGTTCGTATGATTCGCTCCGTTAACCGTGCAACCATCGGTGAAGTTGGTAACTCCGAACATGCTCTTATCAGTATTGGTAAGGCTGGTCGCAAGCGCTGGCTCGGTTTCCGTCCTACCGTTCGTGGTTCTGTAATGAACCCTAACGATCACCCACATGGTGGTGGTGAAGGTAAGGCGCCTATCGGTCGTCCAAGTCCTCTTTCTCCATGGGGTAAGAAGACCCTTGGTAAGAAGACGCGTGACCACAAGGCCAAGTCTGAGAAGTTCATTATTCGTCACCGTAAGCACAAGTAAGCTTATAGCAACTGTTAAGGAGGTCACACAATGGGTCGCAGTCTTAAAAAAGGACCTTTTGCAGATGCTTCTCTCCTGAAGAAGGTAGAAGCTCTTGCAGATAGCGACAACAAGCCAGTCATCAAGACCTGGTCACGTCGCTCAACCATTTTCCCAAGTTTCATCGGGTTCACATTTGCCGTTTATGACGGTCGCAAGCACGTCCCGGTATTCGTTACCGAAGACATGGTTGGCCACAAGCTCGGTGAATTCGTACCTACACGTACATTCCGTGGTCACTTAGTTGACGACAAGAAGACAGGACGTTAGAAAGGAGCAATTCAAACATGGCTGAAACAATTACCTCAGCAACTGCTACGGCAAAGACGGTTCGAATTGCTGCTCGTAAGGCGCGTCTTGTAATCGATTTGATTCGCGGCCGTCAGGCTGACGAAGCACTCGCGATTCTTGAATTCACGCCACGTGCAGGTTCACCAATCATTGCTAAGGTGCTCAAGAGCGCCATTGCAAATGCTGAAAACAATTTTGACCTTGATGCTCAGAACCTTTACGTTAAGGAAGCTTACGTAAACGAAGGCCCAACCCTTAAGCGGTTCCGCCCTCGTGCAAAGGGTTCTGCATCACCTATCAACAAGCGTACCAGTCACATCGTTGTGACTGTTGCAGAAAAAGAAGCATAAGGAGGGATAGAGCGTGGGTCACAAGATTAATCCAAATGGGTTCCGTGTTGGTGTAATTCGTGACTGGGAAGCTAAGTGGTATGCCGAAAAGGACTTTGCCACCTTCCTTCACGAAGATATCAAGATTCGGAGCTTCATTAACGAGAAGCTCGCCGATGCGTCTGTCTCGACCATCGAAATCGAACGTGCAGCTAACAAGGTAAACATCTCCATTCACACTGCCAAGCCAGGTATGGTTATTGGTAAGGGTGGTGCCGAGGTTGAAGCACTGCGTAAGCAGCTTGCAGCACTTACCGGCCGCAACGTTCACATTAATATTGTTGAAATCAAGAAGCCCGATCTGGATGCCAAGCTTGTTGGCGAGAACATCGCTAAGCAGCTTGAACAGCGGATCGCCTTCCGTCGCGCTATGAAGCAGACGATGCAGCGTACCATGCGTGCAGGTGCCAAGGGTATTAAGACCCAGGTTTCCGGCCGTTTGAACGGTGCCGACATTTCCCGTCGCGAACATTACGCTGAAGGAACTGTACCTCTGCACACTCTGCGCGCGGATATTGACTATTCTTGGGTAGAAGCTCGCACCACATACGGTCAGCTGGGTGTTAAGACCTGGATTTACCGTGGTGAAGTTCTCCCTGAAAAGAAGAATTCTACGAAGGGAGCGAAGTAACCGATGCTTGTACCTAAGCGTGTTAAGCACCGCCGTGAGTTCCGCGGTAAGATGCGTGGTGCCGCCAAGGGCGGTAAAGAAGTTAGCTTCGGCGAATTCGGTCTGCAGGCTCTGGAATCCCACTGGATTTCAAACCGTCAGATTGAAGCAGCCCGTGTTGCTATGACCCGCTACATGAAGCGTGGCGGTAAAGTTTGGATTCGCATTTTCCCACAGAAGTCTTACACCAGTAAGGGTGTTGGGGTTCGTATGGGTAATGGTAAAGGTGCACCAACTGGCTGGGTAGCCGTTGTTAAGCGCGAGAAGGTTATGTTCGAAGTTGCTGGCGTTCCAGATGACGTCGCACGCGAAGCCCTTCGTCTCGCTTCAAACAAACTCCCCATTCGCACCAAGATTTTAAAGCGTCAGGAAGTAGGTGGGCAATCAAATGAAGGCTAAAGAAATCACCGCATTGAGCGCTGCTGAAATGCTTGATAAGGAAAAGCAGTACAAAGAAGAACTCTTCAATCTGCGTTTCCAGCAGGCTACCGGTCAACTCGAAAACACTGCTCGTTTGAAGCAGGTTAAGAAGAACATTGCCCGGATTAAGACGGTTCTGCGTCAGCAGGAATTGAACAAGTAGGAAGGGAGACTTAACCTTGGAAGAACGCAACAGTCGTAAAGTTTATCAGGGTCGCGTGGTTTCCGCCAAGATGGATAAAACCATCGTCGTTGAGGTAAGTACAACTAAGACTCACCCAACGTATGGCAAGCGCGTTAAGTACTCCAAGAAGTACTACGCCCACGACGAAGACAACGCAGCCAAGCTTGGTGATACCGTTCAGATTATGGAAACTCGTCCTCTGTCTAAGCAGAAGCGTTTCCGTCTGATCAGCATCGTCGAAAAAGCTGTTATTATCTAACAGAATTTCGTGACGAAAGGAGGACACAATAGTGATTCAACAAGAAAGTCGCCTCAAAGTGGCAGATAACTCCGGTGCACGCGAAATCCTCGTAATCAAGGTGCTCGGCGGTTCATTCCGCAAGACCGGTAACATCGGTGATGTTGTCGTAGCAACTGTTAAGCAGGCTACGCCAGGTGGTGTTGTCAAGAAGGCAGACGTCGTTAAGGCCGTTATCGTCCGTACGAAGTCTGGTGCACGCCGTAATGACGGTTCTTACATCAAGTTCGATGAAAACGCAGCAGTTATTATCAACGCTGACAAGTCTCCTAAGGGTACTCGTATCTTTGGACCTGTCGCTCGTGAACTGCGTGACCACGACTTCATGAAGATCGTTTCCCTGGCACCCGAAGTTCTGTAATTTTCCCCACAAGAGGAGGTGCAACATGTTTATCAAAACTGGTGACAAAGTCCGTGTTATGCGTGGTAAAGACGCAGGCAAGGAAGGCACCGTGACCAAGATCCTCAAGAACAAGGATCGTGTGATCGTTGAAGGTGTCAACATGATTAAGAAGCACGTGAAGCCATCCACGACTAACCCTAACGGTGGGGTTATCGATACGGAAGCTGGTATCCACGTGTCTAACGTGATGTTGCTTGACCCTAAGGACGGCAAGCCAAGTCGTATTGGTAAGTCCGTTGTTGATGGCAAGCGCGTACGCGTCGCTAAGAAGTCTGGCTCCGCGCTGGACGACTAAAGAAGAAAGGAGGACCTAATTTTCATGGCTAACCGTTTACAAGAACGCTACAGCAAAGAAATCGCACCTGCACTCGTTGAGAAGTTTAGTTACAAATCAACAATGCAGACACCAAAGATTGACAAGATCGTGCTGAACATGGGTGTCGGTGACGCTACTCAGAACGCAAAACTTCTGGACGAAGCAGTCGAAGAACTCAAGCAGATCTCTGGTCAGCAGCCACTTATCACCAAGGCTAAGAAGTCCATTGCCGGCTTCCGTCTTCGTGAAGGCATGCCAATCGGTGCTAAGGTCACCCTTCGTGGTGAACGCATGTACGACTTCCTTGACAAGCTCATCAACGTATCCCTTCCCCGTGTTCGTGACTTCCGTGGTATCTCTTCTAAGAGTTTCGACGGTCGTGGTAACTACACGCTCGGTGTACGTGAACAGTTGATCTTCCCAGAAATCGATTACGATAAGGTCAACCGTGTTCGTGGTTTGGATGTTGTTATCGTTACAACTGCAAACACTGATGAAGAAGCACTCGAATTGCTCAAGCAGTTCGGGATGCCATTTGCTAAATAAAGGAGGTCTACCACTTGGCTAAGAAGTCTCTCATTATCAAGAACGAGCGCCCGGCTAAGTTTGCAGTGCAGGAATACACCCGCTGCAAGCGCTGTGGTCGGCCACACTCTGTATACCGTAAGTTTCAGCTTTGCCGGATCTGCCTTCGCGAGTTAGCACATGCCGGTCAGATCCCTGGCTTGAAGAAGGCCAGCTGGTAGTATTTACCTAGACAAAGGAGGTTTAACAATGGTCCTGACTGATCCAATTGCAGATTACTTGACCCGGATTCGTAACGCCAACATGGTTCGTCACGAGAGTCTCGTAGTGCCATCATCCAAGATGAAGATCGCCCTCTCCGAAATTATGAAGAGCGAAGGTTTTATCCGCGACTACGAACTTATCGAAGACGACAAGCAGGGCGAAATCCGTATTTTCCTTAAGTACGGTATGAACAACGAACGTGTCATTTCCGGCTTGAAGCGTATTTCCAAGCCTGGTCTGCGCACGTACGTTAAGGCTGACGCAGTGCCAAAGGTTCTTAATGGCCTTGGTATTGCGATCATCTCCACTTCCACCGGTGTAATGACCGATAAGGAAGCTCGGGCAAAGAACGTCGGCGGCGAAGTTCTCGCTTACGTTTGGTAAAAATTAATTAACAAAGGAGGTGCAAACCTGTGAGTCGTATCGGTTTGAAAGATGTCAACATCCCTGCTGGGGTAACTGTATCCCAGAACGGTAACAGCGTTACTGTTAAGGGTCCCAAGGGTGAACTCACCCGCGAATTTGCCGAAGAAATCACGATGAACGTCAAGGATAACGTTGTTTCCTTTACACGTGAAAATGATTCTGACAAGGCACTTCACGGCACAACCCGCGCTAACTTCAACAACATGGTTATTGGGGTTACCGAAGGTTACAAGAAGACTATGACACTTGTCGGTGTTGGTTACCGTGCACAGATGCAGGGCAAGAAGCTTGTCCTTAACGTTGGTTACTCCCACCCAGTTGAGATGGAAGCACCAGCAGGCATCGCGGTTGAAGTACCAAGCACAACCAGCATTGTCGTTAGTGGTATTAGTAAGCAGGAAGTCGGCCAGTTTGCTGCGGAAATCCGTTCCGTACGCGCACCTGAACCTTACAAGGGTAAGGGTATTCGTTACGAGGACGAAGTTGTCCGTCGTAAGGAAGGTAAGACTGGTAAGTAAAACTAAGCTTGCTGCTTAGTTTCCCAAACAATTAACAAGAGGTGAACATTGTGATTTCTAAACCAGATAAGAACAAGACTCGTGCAAAGCGCCACGCGCGTGTACGGGGCAAGATTTCTGGTACGAGCGAGTGCCCACGCTTGAACGTATTCCGTTCGAACAAAAACATCTACGCGCAAGTTATTGATGACGTAGCGGGTGTGACGCTAGCAAGTGCCTCCACTCTTGATAAAGAAGTTAGCGATGACGCAAGCAAGACCGAACAGGCTGCTAGTGTTGGCGCACTTGTTGCTAAGCGCGCTGTTGCCGCTGGCAAGAAGGAAGTTGTATTTGACCGTGGTGGATACCTCTATCACGGGCGTGTAGCTGCACTTGCTGAAGCTGCTCGTGAGAACGGTCTCGAATTCTAAGAAAAAGGAGGATATCCAACACATGGCAAATTACATCGATCCAAACCAGCTTGACCTGGAAGACCGCGTTGTTTCCATCAACCGTGTTACAAAGGTTGTTAAGGGTGGTCGTCGCCTCCGTTTCGCAGTAATCGCGATCGTCGGTGATAAGGCCGGTCACGTCGGCTTTGGTACTGGTAAGGCTCAGGAAGTTCCTGAAGCAATCCGTAAGGCTGTCGAAGACGCCAAGAAGAACCTGATCGAAGTACCTATCGTGGGAACTACGATTCCTCACGAAGTAATCGGTCACTTCGGCGCTGGTGAAGTTATGCTTAAGCCAGCCGTTGAAGGTTCTGGGGTTGCCGCTGGTGGTGCTGTCCGTGCCGTTATGGAACTTGGCGGTATCACTGACATTACCAGTAAGTCACTCGGACGGAACACACCTATCAACATGATCCGCGCTACCATGGACGGCTTGGCTCAGCTCAAGACCGCTCAGCAGCTCGCAGATCTCCGTGGTGTGTCCGTTGCGCACCTGCAAGACTAGGAGGTAGACAACAATGGCTCAACTGAAGATCACGTTGGTTAAGAGCGCAGTGCACCGTCTGCCTAAGCAACGTAAAATCGTCAAGGAAATTGGTCTTGGCCGTGTTAACAGTTCTGTTATCAAGCCAGACAACGCTGCAACTCGCGGTGTTATCTTCCAGATTTCCCACCTTGTTTCCGTTGAGGAAATTAAGGACTAATTTAAAACCTAGAACAAGGAGGTGCGAATTTTCATGAAACTGCACGAATTGACACCAAGCGAAGGCTCACGTCACTCCAGCAAGCGTCTTGGCCGTGGTACTTCTAGCGGTCAGGGTAAGACTGCTGGTAAGGGTACTAAGGGTCAGTTGGCTCGTCAGGGTGGTAAGACCCGTCTCGGTTTCGAAGGTGGCCAGATGCCACTCTTCCGTCGTATGCCAAAGCGCGGCTTTAACAACATTAACCGCAAGGAATACGCCATCGTAAACCTGAAGGACCTTAACCGTTTTGATGACGGCACAGATGTTACATCTGCATTGCTCGTCGAAGCAGGTCTTGTTAAGAACGAACGCGACGGCATCAAGTTGCTCGCGAACGGTGAACTTAGCAAGAAGCTTACCATTAAGGTAGCTAAGGCATCTAAGGCGGCTCAGGATGCTGTAGTCGCTGCAGGCGGTTCGATTGAGGTGATCTAATGATTGCAACCCTCAAAAACGCGTTTAAGGTTAAGGATATTCGCAAGAAGCTGTTCTTCACCTTGGCCGTTTTGCTGGTTTATCGCTTAGGGGCTCAGATTGCGGTACCTGGTATTAATGCCGGGGCACTGACGAAAATCGGTTCAACCGGACTGATTTCGATTCTGGATACTGTGAGTGGTGGGGGGCTTTCAAACTATTCCATCTTTGCGATGGGGGTTTCGCCTTACATCACCGCGCAGATTGTTATCCAGCTGCTCCAGATGGATATTGTCCCGAAGTTCGTTGAGTGGAGCAAACAGGGTGAAGTTGGTCGGCGTAAGTTGAACCAATGGACCCGTTACCTCACCATCGTGCTCGGCCTGTTCCAGGCAATCGGGATTACTGCTGGGTTCCAAGTGCTTTCCCAATACGGTTTGGTGAAGAACCCAAGCGTTACCACGTTTGTTACCCTCGGGATTATCCTGACGGGTGGCACGATGTTGCTGACCTGGATGGGTGAGCAGATTACGGATAAGGGTCTCGGTAACGGGATTTCCCTTATCATCTTTGCAGGGATTATCGCGCGGCTCCCTAGTGGAGTGAAGGAAATCTGGACTGACCAGATTATCAACAACACGCCTGCTGATCGCTGGAAGGGTATTCTGTTCATGCTTGCGTTGCTCGCGCTGATTGTTATCGTCGTTACTTTTGTAACCTGGGTACAGCAAGCGAACCGCAAAATTCCAATTCAGTACACACGTCGCGTAACGAGCGCAGGGGATAACTCATACCTGCCCCTGAAGATTAACGTTGCCGGTGTTATCCCAGTTATCTTTGCTAGTTCTTTCATTGTGACGCCTCAGACAATTCTGATGGCGTTCTCGAAGTCACACGGCAGTGATGGTTGGTACATCGCATTAACGAACATCTTCAGCATGCAAAAACCAGCGGGGATTGCACTCTACACCATTCTGATTGTCTTGTTCACCTTCTTCTACGCCTTCGTTCAGGTTAATCCTGAGAAGGTTGCGGAGAACTTGACCAAGCAGGGTAGCTACATCCCAGGCGTTTGGCCTGGGAAAGGCACTGAGAAGTACATCTCAGGTGTTCTGATGCGGTTGTCCACTGTTGGTGCTCTGTTCCTGGGTTTTGTGGCACTGCTTCCGCAGCTTGCTGCAAGTATCTGGAACCTACCACAGTCAATCGGTCTTGGTGGGACTAGCTTGCTGATTGTGGTCATGACGGCTATTGAACTGGTTCGCCAGATCAATGGGTTGATGATGAAGCGTGAATACGTTGGATTCATCCGTGGTGACTTGAACAAGAAGTAGGCTGAAAACGGAGGATACACACAGTGAATCTGATTCTTATGGGCCTTCCAGGTGCCGGTAAAGGTACCCAGGCCGAGAAGATTGTGGACAAGTTTCCAATTGCTCACATCAGCACCGGTGACATGTTCCGTGCCGCTATGGCTAACGGGACTGAGTTAGGTAAGCAGGCCAAGTCCTACATGGATGCTGGTCAGCTGGTTCCTGATGAAGTTACCGAAGGACTTGTCAAGGAGCGTCTGCAGGAAAAGGATACGGAATCCGGCTACATGCTAGACGGTTTCCCCCGGACCATCGCGCAGGCTGAAGCACTGGAAACAATTGCCAGTGACCTCAGCAAGCCCCTTGATGCCGTCATCAACATTGATGTTGATCCGGCGATTTTGACAGAGCGGCTTACCGCTCGATTCATTTGCAAGACCTGCGGCGCAACTTACAACAAGTTGTACCACATGCCTAAGGTTGAAGGTACGTGTGACCGCTGTGGGGGACATGAGTTCTTCCAGCGCGACGACGACAAGCCAGAAACCGTGCAAAACCGCCTCAAGGTCAACATCGAAATGAACACGCCCCTGCTTGATTTCTACGCTGACCGCAAGTTGCTGTTCAATGTGAATGGTGACCAGGACATTGACGCGGTATTCGCAGAGATTGAATCAATCCTTGATGCACGCAAGTAATTCAGGATTGACATCGTCTGTCGGCGGGCAGACTTGTTTTCAACGTGCGAAGAATGTGATACACTGACGCAGTGTGTCACACGGTCGAGGTCCAGCATTTTGGGCGCAGTTATATATTGACCAACCGGACGAGGAGGAAAAAGTTCCGTGGCAAAAGACGATGTCATTGAAATTCAGGGCACCGTGGTGGATAACCTACCCAACGCGATGTTCCAAGTCGAACTTGAAAATGGTGCTAAGGTTTTGGCCCATGTTTCAGGTAAAATTCGGATGCATTACATCCGGATTCTGCCAGGTGATCGTGTGACAGTTGAACTGTCACCATACGATTTGACCAAGGGCCGAATCACATACCGTTTCAAGTAGCCAAGACAGGAGGCTTAAAACAACAATGAAAGTACGTCCATCAGTTAAGAAAATGTGCGAGCACTGCAAAGTTGTACGCCGCAAGGGTCGCGTTATGATTATTTGCTCCGCTAACCCAAAGCACAAGCAGCGTCAGGGCTCATAATTTTAGAATAATAGGAGGTGTCATTACATGGCTCGTATCGCAGGTGTCGACTTGCCCCGTAACAAGCAGATCGTAATCGGTCTGACTTATATTTACGGTATTGGTAACACTACTGCTAAGAAGATTCTTGCCGAAGCAGGCGTCGCCGAAGACATTCGTGTCTCCGACCTCACTCCTGAACAGGAAGACAAGATTCGTGCTGGGGTAGACAACTACCGCGTCGAAGGTGACCTTCGTCGTGAAGTTAACCTCAACATCAAGCGTCTCATGGAAATTGGCGCTTACCGTGGCATTCGTCACCGTAAGGGTCTTCCAGTTCGCGGTCAGCACACCAAGAACAACGCACGCACTCGCAAAGGTAAGAAAACTACCATTGCCGGTAAGAAGAAGTAAGTAAAGGAGGTCTGTATTAGATGGCAACACGTAAGACAACCCGGAAGCGCCGTGTACGCAAACACATCGAAAGTGGTGTAGCGCACATCCACTCCACGTTTAACAACACCCTGGTTATGATTACTGATCCCCAGGGTAACGCAGTGGCTTGGTCTTCTGCTGGTGCTCTTGGTTTCAAGGGTAGCCGTAAGTCCACTCCATTTGCAGCCCAGATGGCCGCTGAAGCAGCAGCCAAGGAAGCTATGGAACACGGTATGAAGTCCGTTGAAGTAGCCGTTAAGGGCCCAGGTTCAGGCCGTGAAGCTGCCATTCGTGCAATTCAGGCAGCTGGTATCGACGTCACCGCTATTCGCGATGTTACGCCAGTTCCGCACAACGGTTCTCGTCCTCCAAAGCGGCGTCGGGTGTAGTTTGCATGCCCGTATGTCTCATTTGGAGATTGGGTAAGCTGACGACACTCTCGTTCTGAAAGGGGTACACTTTAGATGATCGAATTTGAAAAGCCAAACATTACTAAGGTTGATGAAAACAGCAACTACGGTAAGTTTGTCATCGAGCCACTCGAACGCGGGTATGGTACAACGCTCGGCAATTCGTTGCGGCGGATTTTACTTTCATCTTTGCCTGGGGCTGCGGTCTCAAGCATCCAGATTGACGGCGTGCTCCACGAGTTCTCCACAATCGATGGGGTGCTCGAGGACGTCACCCAGATCATCCTGAACATCAAAAAGCTTGCTTTGAAGATGCACGGTGATGACGACAAGACAGCTGAAATCAACATTGAAGGTCCTGCGACCGTTACGGCGGGCGACATCAAGGCCGATGCCGATGTTGAAGTTTTGAACCCTGAGCAGTACATCTGCACGGTTGCCGAAGGTGCTTCATTGCACATGCGGATGAACGTGAAGACTGGACGTGGTTACGTTCCAGCTGACCAGAACAAGACCGATGACATGCCAATTGGCGTCATCGCTGTTGACTCGATTTTTACCCCAATTAGTCGGGTTAATTACCAGGTTGAAAGTGCACGTGTGGGTCGCCGTAGTGACTTTGATAAGCTCACTTTGGATGTTTGGACCAATGGTTCAATCAACCCGCGCGAAGCAATCGCCCTGGCTGCGAAGATTTTGACAGATCACCTGGCAATCTTCGTTAACCTGACCGACGAAGCTAAGAATACTGAAGTCATGGTCGAGAAGGAAGAGGACCACAAGGAAAAGATGCTCGAGATGACAATCGAAGAGCTCGACCTTTCCGTCCGTTCTTACAACTGCTTGAAGCGTGCTGGTATCAACACGGTTCAGGAGCTTACTGACAAGACTGAAGCGGAAATGATGAAGGTGCGCAACTTGGGCCGGAAGTCACTTGAGGAAGTTAAAAACAAACTCTCTGACTTGGGTCTCAGCTTGCGCCAGGATGACTAATTCGTAAAGGAGGCCAAAATTCATGAGTTACCGGAAATTGGGACGTACCAGTTCCCAGCGTAAGGCACTTCTCCGTGACCTTACTACTGACCTGATTATCAACGAACGTATCATCACAACCGAAGCACGCGCTAAGGAAGTGCGTTCTACGACCGAAAAGATGATCACTCTCGGCAAGCGCGGCGATTTGCACGCTCGTCGTCAGGCAGCAGCATTTGTACGTCGCGAAGTCGCTGACGTAATTGAAAAGGATGACACGGTTGTTGTACAGTCTGCTTTGCAGAAGCTGTTCAGCGACGTAGCTCCTCGTTACGCAGAACGTAACGGTGGTTACACTCGTATCCTTAAGACGAGCCCACGCCGTGGTGACGGCGCACCGATGGTTATCATCGAACTCGTTTAATCAATTCCGGCGGGTGCGCGCACACGTACCCGCCTAGTTGGTGGAGGTGCGATTCCTCCGGCCGGATTCCCCCCGGTCTAACAAGCGGGTGCGTAAGCAATTGCGAACCCACAAAGTAAAACCGAACTGACCCTAGTGGCCGGTTCACTTTGATCATTTGATCGATGGAGCGTTACGATGATGGCTGCTCGTTCTTCCCTGGAGAGTAGGGCGTTTCGACGCCGGGAATATCCCATTCCTCTTAGTCTAGCTTGCGAGTGCTGAGGCAACTCGGCCCTCCATCTCAAATGATTTTACATAATGGCGTCCTGCATAGCGGGACGCTTTTTGTGTGCGTGTAAGCAGATTGTAGGTAATGAATACGCGCACGCAAATAGCCCAGTTGCCAGTGGCGAAGAAGCAGCGGTGACAAACCTTTGGTAATGACTGCCTCCGCAGGCGGTGGTACGGCGCACAGTATGCTAAAATGTTGACATGTATTATTTGTAAGGAGGACGACACGGTGGCAGGGATTATTGATGTGCAGGACCTTAAATTTACTTACTCGGGGCAGCAGCGGCCGGCGCTGGATGGCGTGAGCCTCTCCATTCCTGCAGGTAAGTGGGTTGCTGTCGTGGGCCATAATGGTAGCGGCAAGAGCACACTCGCCAAGAATATTTTGGGACTACTTGAACCGGAGTCCGGCAGTGTCGAGGTGGCCGGTATGCGGCTCACCGCTGATTCAGTCTGGGATATTCGCGCCGAGGTAGGCATCGTGTTTCAGAACCCTGATAATCAGTTCGTGGGAGCAACCGTGGCGGATGACGTAGCGTTTGGTCTCGAGAACCGGGCCGTGCCCCGTCCGGAAATGCTGCAGCGAGTTGATGGGGCGCTTGCCGCAGTCGGCATGACCGCCTTCAAAAATCGCGAGCCGGCACACCTGTCTGGCGGTCAGAAGCAACGCGTTGCGATTGCGGGCGTGGTTGCACAACGCCCTCAGATTCTGATTCTGGATGAAGCAACGTCGATGCTTGATCCAGCTGGGCGGCGGGATGTCATGAGTCTAATTCATAATCTGAAGACGCAACTTAACTTAACCGTGTTGTCCATCACGCATGACTTGGAAGAGGCGGCGAGTGCTGATCAGATTATTGTGCTGGATAATGGCAAGATTGTGCGTAGTGGGACCCCAGAAACAATTTTTGCGCACGGCAGTCAGGTGGCGGAATGGGGACTGGATGTCCCTTACTCTGAAGACCTCAAGGAGCGCCTCGCCGCGGCGGGGCTCCAGATGCCGCTGACGTATACTGATGAAGAAAGGTTGGCTGATTACCTGTGGACATTAAATTCGACCAAGTAGGGTACACCTACCAGGCGGGGACCCCGCTGGCGGCTGTTGGCCTGCAGGACGTCTCGTTCACCATTCATGGTGGTGACTACACGGCCATCATCGGCCAGACCGGCTCGGGGAAGTCGACACTCCTGCAACACCTGAATGCCCTCCTTAAGCCCAGCACGGGCACTGTAACGGTCGGGGACCGGGTAATCACCAGCAAGACCTCAAACAAGAACCTGCGGCCGCTACGGCAGAAGGTGGGCATGGTGTTCCAGTTCGCCGAGAGTCAATTATTTGAATCCACGGTGGAACGCGACGTCGCTTTTGGCCCGCAAAATTTTGGCGTGTCCCAAGACGAAGCCTTCGCACTGGCTGCACAGAGTGTCGAGCGGGTGGGGTTACCCGCCGACGTGCTACAGAAGTCGCCTTTTGATCTGTCTGGTGGGCAGATGCGGCGGGTGGCCATTGCGGGCGTGCTGGCAATGCAGCCGGAGGTGCTCGTACTTGATGAACCCACTGCAGGACTTGATCCCCGCGGCCGCCGGGAGATGATGACCCTTTTTGCCCGCTTGCACGCCGAGGGGAAGACGGTGGTGCTGGTAACGCACCAGATGGATGACGTGGCCGATTACGCGGATAAGGTCCTCGTCATGGATGAGGGCAAGCTGGTCGCGAACACGACCCCCGCGGGATTGTTCCAGAATCCTGATTGGCTGCTAGCTCACCACTTAGGTTTGCCGAAAACGACGAATTTTGCGCGTAGCCTGCAGAACCGCGGGTTTCAGTTCGACCGCTTGCCGATTAGAGAAGACGAGCTGGTCGCCATCCTGAAGCAGCAGTTAGGGGGGCAGCAGCATGAGTAAAATGATTCTTGGTCGCTACATTCCCGGCGATTCGTTTATTCACCGCCTAGACCCACGCACGAAGCTGCTGGCGACCTTCTACTACATCGCCATCGTGTTCCTGGCGAACAACTGGGTCAGCTACCTGTTTCTGGCTCTGGCGACGCTCGCCATCATTCCCCTTGCACGGGTTAGCTTCCGCTTCTTCCTGCGCGGGCTACTGCCTGTTCTCTTCCTGATTGTGTTCACGGTGCTGATTCAGATTTTCTTCACCACTGGAGGTCAGGTTTATTGGCACTGGGGTTGGTTCACCTTAAGTAGCGCGGGGCTGATTAACGCCGCGTACATCTTCATCCGTCTGGTGCTTATCATCTTCATGTCCACACTGCTGACGCTCACGACGCCTTCCTTGTCGCTGGCAGACGCGGTAGAATCGCTGCTTAAGCCATTAGCGGCAATCAAGTTTCCCGTCACCGAGGTGGCCCTGATGCTCAGCATTGCGCTGCGTTTTGTGCCCACGCTGATGGACCAGACGAGCAAAACGATGAACGCTCAGCGGGCACGCGGGGTGGACTTTGGGTCAGGTGGCCTGGTTAAGCAGGTGAAGTCCATTGTGCCCCTGTTCATTCCCTTGTTTGTGTCAGCGTTCGCGATGGCGGACGACCTCGCCACGGCGATGGAAGCACGCGGGTACAAGGACGGCTACGGCCGGACGCGTTACCGGGTGCTGCATTATGGGCGCGGTGACTTGCTGACGCTGGTGGTCATGGCTGTACTGACGCTCGGCCTCGTATTGCTTAGGAAATAATGGAGGACAGATTTTGACGCACTACAAGTTAACGCTTGCCTATGACGGCACCCGCTTTGCGGGTTACCAAGTACAACCAGAGCAGCGCACCGTGCAGGGTGTGTTGCAAAAGGCGCTCAGCAAAATGGCCAAGGCCCCCGTTCACGTCGATGGGTCCGGCCGCACGGATTCCGGTGTGCACGCATTAGGGCAGGTCATCTCCTTTGATTTCCCGGGAAATATTCCCGAACCGAACATGGTGATGGGGCTGAACAGCATGATGCCGCTCGACATTTTGATTAAGCAGGCCGAGATTGTGGATGCAGACTTCCACGCCCGTTACTCGGCGAAGGGCAAACGGTACCTGTACAAGGTCGCACTTGGCAAGTACACCGACCCGTTTAAGCGGCTGTACACCGGTCATTATCCCTACAGAATTGACCCGAAACGCATTAGTATTGCCCTCCAGGACCTGATTGGCACGCATGATTTCACCAGCTTTGCTGCAAGTGGCGGGGTGATTAAAGACAAGGTGCGCACCATTTATGACGCAACCTGCGTTTACGATCAAGCCAGCAACGAACTCATCATGGAGTTCTACGGCAACGGTTTTCTTTACAACATGGTGCGGATTCTTGTGGCAACCGCGCTGGAGATTGGCAACGGCCGTCGCGACCTGCATGACTTTAAGCGCCTGATTGAGGTGCGTGATCGCCAGCAGGCCCGCGGTACTGCGCCCGCTTCTGGCTTGTACTTGAAGGAAGTTTATTACTAGAACTCAGTGCGTCATGTAAAAAGACACCGGTTCAGCAAACATTTTACTGAACTGGTGTCTTTTACTATTTGCGATACGCCCCGACGAGCCCGAGTACGGCGTCAACCAGCATGATGATGGCCATGAGGTACATTGCAATCATCATCTGGCCTTTCGCGACCAAGTATAACAGCACCAAATTGGCGAGTACCATGACCCAACAGAATCCTTTGGACATCCTAAGCATTATTACCACCTCCGCTGGCAGTTTAGCACGTGCTTGTGAAGTCGTAAACAATAACTGAAGTGACTGGGGATAAGGTGTAGAATTGAAGTGAATTGAGGTTACAACTTGTACATGCTGAGGAGGCAATCTGATGATAGAAAAGGTTTATACTGACTATTTCTTTGACGAACCCGCTTATGATTACCATGACGCGGGCTACGTGCCACTAGAGGTGGCAGACGCGCCGGAGAAGCCACTGGCCGTGCCGCCACTACTGGAACCCGATAAGATTGACGGGGATGATATTTACTACACCGTGACCGCGGAGGCGGGCGAGACCCAACTACTCCCGGGTGCGAAGACCAAAACTTGGGGCTATAACGGGACACTACTGAGCCCGACAATTCGTTTTGAAAACGGCAAGCATTACCATGTGACCTTGCGCAATGAGTTACCAGAACTGACGACTTTCCACTGGCACGGGTTGAACGTGAGTGGCCCCTACGTTGATGGGGGCTGCCACGCCCCCGTTTACCCAGGCGAAGAGAAGCAAATTGAGTTTACGCTGAACCAGCCAGCCGCGATGTGCTGGCTGCACGCGCATCCGTGCCCATCCACTGCTGAACAGGTTTGGCACGGACTTGCCGGCATCGTCTACGTCACCGACAAGCATGAGCAGACACTCGTGGTTCCCCATGAGTACGGCGTTGATGACATTCCGCTGGTACTGCAGGACCGCCGCTTCCACGAGAATAACCAGTGGGACTACCGTGCGGACTACGATCCAGACGGGGTGGCCGGGCCAACCGCCATGCTCAATGGGACTGTACGCCCGTATTTTGACGTCACGACGACGAAACTGCGCTTGCGGATGCTCGATGGGGCCAACCGCCGCGAGTGGCGTCTGCACCTGAGTGGCGACCGGCCGTTCACGCAGATTGCCAGTGACGGTTCCTACCTGCCCGAACCTGTACAGTTGACGAAGGTGATGATGACCTGCGCCGAGCGGGTCCAGATTGTGATTGATTTCGCAGACTGCAAACCTGGCGACACGGTTACCCTCTACACGGATGACGCGCCGCTGATGACTTTCCGTATCCATGAATTCGCTAAGCAAAATGCGGAACTACCCGCACACCTTTTGGATATTCAGGCACCTACCGTAAATCCGCAGACACCAGTACGCCGCATCGTCATGTCGGGGATGGACGAAACGGTCGCGATTGATGGTAAGAAGTTCCAGATGGACCGGATTGATGCGCAGCAGCCAATTGGTCAGGCCCAATACTGGGACATTGTGAACACCAACGACAAGCCAGGGATGGTGCACCCCTTCCACTGCCACGGGACCCAGTTCCTGGTGGTCAGTCGTAATGGCAAAGCCCCATATCCCAATGAGCATGGCTACAAGGACACTATGGGCGTGAACCCTGGCGAGACTGTGCGGCTGCTCGTGCGTTTTGACCTGCCTGGTGTGTACATGTACCACTGCCACATCATCGAGCACGAAGACGGCGGGATGATGGCCCAGATTGAGACCTACGACCCAAGTAAGCCGCGTCCGCACTATGAGCTGATGACGATGGATAAACTGATGCAGGCCTTATCTGAAGAGCGCGGGGTCCCAATGGATCAGCTCTGGATGGGCGGCATGGCGTCTTATGAAGCCATGGGGATGAAGATGTAAGGGGGCTTTTGGTGACTACGCAATTGGAAGGCAAAAGGCGAACTGCCTTCGTCGCCACGCTCCTGACGGGAACGTTCTCGATGTCGATTTCCCAGTCGGCTCTCAGCACCGCCTATCCCAGTTTCATGCGGGCCTTCAATGTGTCCGCAGACACGGTGGCGTGGCTGACAACCGGCTTTATGTTGATGATGACCCTGATGATTCCGGTGAGTCCCTGGTTGCTGAGCAACGTGCCGTTTAAGCGCTTGTTTCAGGCCGTCGAACTGATTTTCGCGGTTGGTACGGCCTTGTGTGTGTGGGCGCCGAGCTTTCCGGTGCTGCTCGCGGGGCGACTGCTGGAGGCCATTGGAGTGGGAGTAATCTTCCCCAGTTTCCAGACGGTGCTCCTCACGATTACGCCGCAAAAGGCACGCGGAAGCGTCATGGGGACTGCAGGTCTGGTTATGGGTTCAGCGCTCGCCGTTGGTCCCATAATCTCCGGGGTGCTCCTCACCTGGTTTAGCTGGCAGGCACTGTTCGTGTTCTTCCTGATTGTGGCGCTGGGCGTGCTGCTGGTCAGCACCGGCACCATCAGCTCGGTAATGCCACTGGCCCCGCGCGGGCTGGACTGGCTATCTGTTCTGCTGAGTGCGGGTTTACCACTGACACTGCTGGCGCTGAGCATGCTGACAAAAGGCCGGGAGCGTCTCGGCGGCTTAGTGCTGCTACTGGTCGGAGTGCTGCTGATTGCAGCCTTCACCTGGCGGCAATTGCATTTGGACAAGCCGATGCTGGAGCTGCGCGTTTTGCGGACGGGGATGTTCACCAAGGCGGTGTTGCTGACGGGAATCTCCTACGTGGCGCTGATTGTCACGACCATACTCATGCCGCTGTACTTTCAAACGGTACTGAAGGTCTCGCCACTGGTTTCCGGGCTGAGCCTGGTACCTGCCGCGGTGTTACTCAGTTTTCTCAACCCGCTCAGTGGACGGATGCTCGATAGTTTCGGGCCGCGGCGCGTGGCAGCTATCGGCATGGGACTGATCATTATCGGCTTCGGCTTACTGGCTTCACTAAGCGGCCGGATGTCGCTGCTGCTGGCGATTGTGCTGGCGGCGTGCTGTGAGGCGGGGAACGCCTTCGTCATGATGCCGTCCGTGACGGCAGGGGCGAACGCACTCCCGGCAAAATTAGTGCCGGATGGCACCGCGGTAACGACAACTGCCCGCCAGTTGTTTGGCTCCGCGGGGGTGCTGCTGGCCACCGTCTTATTGGCAAGTTTGCAGTTGCAGATGAGCAGTCAAACTCTTGGCTTTGCCCTGACTTTTGCACTGTTTGCCCTCATCGGCATTTGTGGCCTGCTGCTGGCACTTAGCTTACCGAAGAAATTGCAAACTCGGGACTAGGCAAGCGCGGTGTTTTCATGTAAACTAAGCTCCGCTGGGAGCGCGAAGAAGCGACCGACACGGTGAGGATTAGCACACTGCGCCGGCCACTTTTGTGAGTAAAGCGTATTCTTCATGAATAAATGCCCGCGACCCGCCCGGAGCCGTTGACGTGGGCGAACAATTTTGCTATTCTTATAGCTGGTATTGTTTGCCCCACGTAAGCCCCGGAAATCTTACAAGTGTCAAACAAACACAGAAATTTGGAGGAAACTCATCGTGCGTACAACATTTCTGGCTAAGCCAGGTGAAATCGAACGCAAGTGGTATGTAGTCGACGCAACCGACATTTCTCTTGGTCGTCTTGCTTCCGTCGTCGCATCTATCCTGCGCGGTAAGAACAAGCCAACATACACCCCTAACGTAGATACTGGTGACCATGTCATCGTCATCAACGCTTCTAAGGTTAAGCTGACTGGCCGTAAGGCTACTGACAAGATCTACTACCGTCACAGCCAGCATCCAGGTGGTCTTAAGCAGGAAATTGCTGGGGACCTTCGGGAAAACAACCCAGAACGTTTGATTGAATACGCAGTTAAGAAGATGCTGCCAACCAAGAACACTCTTGGTCACCAGCAGTTCATGAAGCTGCACGTGTACGCAGGCGCAGAGCACGACAACGCTGCTCAGAAGCCTGAAGTACTCGACATCAAGGATCGTATCTAAGGAGGAACATCATGGCAGACGTTGTAGCATACAGCGGCACAGGCCGCCGCAAGAACTCCGTTGCCCGTGTACGTCTCGTACCAGGTACCGGTAAGATTACTATGAACGGCAAGGATGTTCGCGAATACCTTCCGTTCGAAACACTTATTTTGGATATGGAACAGCCATTTACACTGACCGAAACCAAGGGCCAGTACGACGTTCTCGTTAACGTCAATGGTGGTGGTTTCACAGGTCAGGCCGGGGCAACCCGTCACGGTATCTCCCGTGCTCTGCTTAACGTAGACCCTGACTTCCGTGCAGCCCTCAAGAAGGCCGGCATGCTCACACGTGACCCTCGTATGAAGGAACGTAAGAAGCCAGGTCTCAAGAAGGCCCGTAAGGCTAGTCAGTTCTCCAAGCGTTAATTCGCAAAGAGAAGCGCCGTTACAGCGGCGTTCAGACGAAGACTTTTACAAGAAAGCAGCTACCTCAGCAATGGGGTGGCTGCTTTTTTGTGCCACATTTGGCTGATTTGGTGGTAGCCCTCGGGTTCGAGGCCAAGCTGAAAACAGACGGATTGCGTTGCAATCTTCTCGCTATCGGATGCTGCCAGTAAAGAAAATTGATGACTTCTATGACACAATTAAAACGAAAAAAAATTTCAAAATTCACAAGTTAATGGCGCGAAGAAGGGTGGGCATCCCTAAATCACAAGCCAAAATCTGATGTATAGAAAAAGCACCACAACGGGTGCTAAGCTCGCAAACTTATTCAACTATGCCATCAATTCACGAATTAACGCCTCGACACTAGGCAATGAGTTAATGGTATCAACGCCATTGTTCACACTAATTATCCCACGCTCGAAGTCTCCCAGTAACATACCTGGTCTCAATCCGCCGTTGATACTGATTTCACGATCAAGTACAGCGTCAGGATTGTTGCGGTACCGACTGGCATATTTTAATGCTGCCGGCGTTTTCACAGAGCGTTGCGTAGGCGAAACCCTCAAGACATCGCTAAAGTGTGCCTTAAGCACAGCAGCTTTTGCCGCATCAGACATCGGCGATTCCTGGGTCATCAAGAAACGACTGCCAATATAAGCCCCTTGCGCGCCCAAGGCAAAAGCTGCCCGCACGCCGCGGGCATCGTTGATTCCACCGGCCGCTAATACGGGTGTAGATACTGCATCAACCATGGCGGGCACAACAGTAAACGTTCCAAAGTCCTGGTGTGGCATCACACCACCTTCATCACTACCAGTCGCGACTAAAATATCAGCACCAAGGCGTTGCCCTGCACGCATTTGTGCGACTGTCGGCGTCAAAGGACGGAAAATCAAGATTCCTCCATGCGCTTTGATGTCGGCGAACAACTCTTCATGAGCGCTTCCGACCACCGCAAAGTGATGAACATTTTCTTCGTAGGCCATCTTCAACAATGCAGCAGTAAATATGTTGTCCGCAACGCTTTGATCTGGTTCAGGCGTCAATATGTTCAATCCGATTGGCCGATCAGTCAACGTTCGGGCCATGCGCAGCTCCTGGCGCATGCGCTCTGCAGTGAGCACCGGGTCATTCGTCACGCTTGTTTGCCCGGCATTCGGGCCAAGTACACCTAAACCACCAGCATTGCTAACTGCAGCTACCAGTCTTGCGTCCGTTACCCAAGACATAGGTGCTTGAATCAGCGGATATTTAGTCCCTAAAATTTCGGTCACGCTACGCGTCATGATTGCCGTCCTCCGTTAAAAATTGGTAACTGATTCAACCCGCGATGCAAATTCAACGCATCCCAAGGCATGTGTTCCGCAATGCTTAGCCCGACCAAATCAGCTTGGTGGCTCACGTTCGTCAACAACGCAATCACTTGATCAAGCGTCATACTACCGATGGCTGCACCAAACTGGGCGCGATCAAAGTGCGGTTTAGCTGGTAGAATCGAACGAAAATCGTCTGGGTCTAATACGTCTAAATCAAAATGTAGCGCAACATGGCGAATGGCATGTGCAACTAACCAGTCTTGAATTGGGTGACCTTGACGCAACTGTTGCGGCGTGGCGGTTGCCAAGCCCATGTCTCTCACCAGTTGATCCATCGGTCGCAATGCCGCCACCGTTAAACCAGCAAAGAAGACTTGTGCTGGTCGCAGTGGATTTTGAACCTGTTGCGCAAATTCGGAATTACTGGCATGTAGCAGATCGGCCACCACCATTTCATGCAAGTGGTGCGTATCGCTGATTGTTGAAATATCCGGATGCGCATCTAACCAAATCACACCAAAATCGTCCGGATACCGGCCATTCAAATAATCAAAGGGTACTTCTGAAACGGCACAATCACCACCTAGCGTAATCACACGTTGCGGCTTGTTTTTCACCAAAGCGTCTCGGGCAAATTGTTGTTGATTAGCTAACTGAACCCCGCCATCAATTCCAGACTTCTTGTTGGCATCTGGGCTGACAGGAACATTCACTTGTAGTGCATCCAAAATCTCAGGTACGATGGCACGTAATACGCGGTTGCCCATTTGGTAATCGGGATTCATGCCGCCTTGCCACTCTGGCCAGTTAAGCATCATCGTTGTCATTAATCTGCATCTCCATATCTACAAATCGTGAATTATCGATTTATCACGTTAAAAAAGGCTCTTTTTACAGGGCCGTAGCAACCAATGAGGCTAATGCCTGCACATTGGCCTCATTGCGGCGATAATAGGTCCATTTTCCATGGCGTTCTGATTCTAATAAGCCGCAATCTTGCAAATCGCTCAAGTATTTAGATACCGTGGACTGGGCCAAACCGGCATTTTTGACGATATCCTGCACACAGATGCCGCCTTTTTCAGTCATCATATACCGCACGGTTTCGCATGATACGCTGGTGATTTCCTTTTCAGGGTCCTTGAGCCACTGCAAGATGTCTAAACGAGTCTGATTTGCCAGTGCTTTGAAGAGTTTCTCATTCATTTCCATGGCTTCAGTTTAACAGAATTGCCGTGAAAGTAAATATCGACTTTTCTCGATTTATCGATTGACAGCTAAAAAATAGCCTGCTAACCTAATGTCAGTGATTCACTAAGAACGCATTAGACGGCCGCTAACACGCGTTTAACATTCACTCAATTTAAATACGTGGAGGTCATTTTCATGATAAATACCCAATTACACAAAGACATCGTCACTAAGCTGATTGCTGAAGCGCTACCAAACAACGATGTGGCCTACGTCGAATCCGTGGTCACACCTGAAACCGTTACTCGTCGTGCAGGGTTTGCCAGTCTCTTACAGGCAACCGACCAGATTAAACCTGCACCAAGCAACTTCATGGATTGGGTCCGTAACGGCTGGGACAGCTTACACGCCGCCCTCAGCGAACAGAAGGTCACCATGCGCGAGGTCGTCGCTGATGGCAACCAAGTCATTGCCCACTACACGTACACTGCAAAACATGCAGGTACTTTTGCGTCGGCACCAGCTACTGGCAAAACCATCCATTGGGACGAAATTGGGATCTTCAAATTCAACAATGACGACAAACTCATCGATATGTGGTACATGATTGATGAATTACGCGTTGCCGAGGAACTTGGACATCAGCTCCTGCAGGCGACCAAGTAATTCATTCAGTAACATCCTATCTGCCCAATTGCCTTCTGGCTGCTGGGCTTTTTTTGCACGGTAGATTCTTGAATCAAGGACAACAAACTAATCTCGTTGAGTCGTTCAACGCTTATTGAATGCCAATGCTAATTAGGTTAGTGTGAGGATGATTAACCGTAGGAACGAATGATACGCCAGTCTGTATCCCCACAATTCAAGTTCTAAACGGAGGCATTATGGACAAAGAAGCAACCTACCAATATTTGAAGGCCCATGGCATAGACTTTGAAGTGAATGAGCACAAAGCGGTTTTTAATATGGGAGCGCTAGCGTCTGTGCACTTGGCTTATCCTGAGTGGGATGCCAAAAATCTATTTCTTCGCGATGATAAAAAACGGCATTACTATCTGATTTCAGTTAAAGGTGACAAAAGAGTTGATCTGAAAGCCTTCCGCAAGCAATATGGACTGCGACCACTTTCGTTTGCGTCAGAGCATGACTTGCTCGCTCTTCTGGGGTTAACACCAGGCTCTGTGACGCCGCTTGGGCTTTTGAATGATGCAGACTGCATCGTTCATTATTATCTTGATGCCGAATTTTTAGGCAATATCATTGGGGTACATCCTAACGAGAATACGGCCACAGTATGGTTGCGTGCTGATGCACTTATTCGAATCATTAAAGCGCATGGCAATGACGTCGATATCATTGATTTAAATGGGTGAATTTTCTTGTGATGTCAATCGGTATCATAGGTGAAGCAACTGTGTGCGAATTTTTTCATCCACACATTGAAGAAAGGTGAGGTGCAAATGGATAATACAATCACATACAGCATCGGCGACGTTGCCAAGCGCTTAGGCTTGACCGTTCAAGCTATTCGTTATTATGATGCGGAAGGTTTGTTACCGTTGTTGAAACGCGATGCTGGCGGCAGGCGCGTGTTTACCGAAGATGATATCCGCACTTTGCAGATGATCTTAGACTTACGCGATGCCGGCGTGTCGATTAAAGATAGTGCGCAGTTTGAAAACTGGCGCTTACAAGGGGATCAAACACTGCAAGATCGTGCTGATTTTTTGGATGCACATGAACATGAACTACAGTCGCGCATTGATAGCCTTAATGCGTCAATGGCGCATCTGCATTTTAAACAGTGGTATTATCGAACCGCGCTGCAAGCTGGCACGGAGCAGATTCATTTGGTTGGTGATACCAAAGAAATCAAACAGGCCACCTTTGATGATTACGCCAAATTGCAGAACGATTCGCCTCTTGACCTCTAGTCGACTATAGGGACTATGCTGTGATCTGAGGAGGTCATGGCATGAAAATTATGATCATTGGCGTGTTCGGTCACGCTGGGCGGGCGATTTATCGCGAAGCCAAGCGACGTGGACACGTTGTCGTCGGCGTTGCGCATCGGCGCCACAAGCATCCCGTGGTGGATCAGTTGATTCTCAAGGATATCCAAGCGTTGACCCAAGACGACGTTAAAGGTTTTGATGCAGTGATCGACGCCGTCGGGGCTTGGTCCACGCAAACTGAAGTCGTGCACACATTAGGACTGGCCCATGTGATTGCCTTATTGCAAGCTACCAAGACGCGCTATTTGAAAGTTGGCGGGGCGAATACGCTGTATACAGATTCTGAGCATCGCCATCAACTCCAAGAATATCGGCGGTATTACCCACGCTATATGCAGGATTTGTGTTTAGCGCATAGCATCGGCTTGCAACAGCTCAAAGATAGCCACGATGTCTTGTGGACATACGTGACGCCGCCGTACAATTTTGATCCTGAAGGTCGTGCGACTGGACACTATCAAGTGACTGGGGATGAATATTTCCCCACACCTGATCCAAGCGCTGGGCAAAATGATTACATCAGTTATTCAGATTATGCCAAAGGGATGATCGATATCGTTGAGCATCATCAATATGTTGGCCAGCAGATTACACTATTTTCGGGCAACAATCCAGATCCCAGTCAACGCTATTGAGTTGCGCCTAAATCTCGCTGATCATCAGCGGGATTTTTTTGCAGAATTTGCTTGACCTCTAGTTCACTATAGGCTGTATTGTAGTGCTTGCACTACGAAAGTGAAAATCAAAATATTGGAGGGATAGCGTGGTATTTCTAGCGTTGGTGCCCATTATCATGGGTGCGGGATTAGCGACCCAAACGGCGATTAATTCAAAATTACGTCAGTTTGTGGGTTCACCTTATTTGGCTTCAGGCATTTCGTTTATGATTGGGCTGCTGTTTTTGTTCGTATTAGGTCGATTGTTGCATCAACCATTGCTGCCAACGACCAGTTTTGTGACCACACAACCTTGGTGGATCTGGCTGGGCGGGGTCTTTGGTGTAATCGAATTAACTGGCAACATTGTGCTGTTTAGCACCTTAGGAAGTATTCAAGCGTCAGTGCTACCAATTCTCGGCCAAATCATCATGGGCGTGGTGATCGATCAATTCGGCTTATTCGGGTCGCCAACCCAAAGCATGACTTGGTTGAAACTCCTCGGCGTCGTGATATTAGTGATTGGCGTTTTGATCACAATCGGCGTAATCGGACCCACTGATCCGCTGACGAAGCGCGCCTTATCAAAAGTGCATGTGAAATATCAACTGGTTTATCAAATTTTTGGCGTGGCGGCAGGGATGCTGATGGCTTCACAAACAGCCATCAATGGCCATTTAGGTGTACAGTTAGGCTCAAGCATTCAAGCCGCGACGATTTCGTTTGCGATTGGAACGATCCTATTATTGTTGGTGCTTAGTTTCACACGTACCAGTTTTAGCCCAATTCGCGATGCGGTGATTGCGACTAAGCATTATTGGTGGTTGTGGTGTGGCGGTGCAATCGGTGGGGCATACATCTTGTGTAGTGCTTGGTTAGCACCATTGTTAGGCACTGGCCAAGTTGTGATTTTGGCGTTGTTTGGCCAATTGCTATTCAGCGCAATCGTTGAACACTTCGGCATGTTTGATTCGCTTGCAGTAGCAATCGAGCGGGAAAAAATCATCGGATTGATTGTGATGTTTGTTAGTGTCGTCGAGATCCACTTCGTTTAAAGGAGAATTTGAATGACTAAAAATGTTTTGATTTTAGGTGCTAGTGGTTCAATCGCAAGAATTGTGGTGCAACATTTGTTGGCGCAAGTCGGCAGTGACATCACCAAATTAACACTATTGGTCCGGCATCCCCAAAAGCTAGCCGGGCTTGATCTAACCAATCCTGGCGTGCAAGTCGTCCAAGCAGATGTGTTGGACACGGACCACTTGGCAACGATTATGGCCGGTCAGTCCTTGGTTTACGGAAACTTGTATGGTGCTGATCTTGGGCAACAGGCGGCTTCTGTGGTCAAGGCGATGCAGCAAGCACAAGTGCGTCGTTTGATCTGGATTTCTGCGAATGGTGTTTATGGCGAAATTCCGGGTGCATATGGTCGCTGGAATCAAGAGATGTTAGGCAGTACGTTAACGGCATATGCAGATGCCACTCGGGTAGTCGAAGCGAGTCAATTAGATTACACGTTGATTCGCCCAGCATGGTTTCAAGATGAGCCAGAAGTGGATTATGAAATGACGTTTAAAGGTGAAGCGTTCAAAGGTACCGAAATTTCACGCCAAAGTGTGGCTGATCTGGTCGAAAAGCTGATTCATGATCCTGAACAATTGATCGGCGAATCTGTTGGCATCAGTAAACCTAATACTGAAGGGCCGGCGCCACGCTGGTATCGGTAAAACTTGCATGAGCATCATCGGAACTGATGGTTAGCAAGTTGACTAGTTATCAGTGACTCGACAAATTCACCAAAGTGATGGCAAAAGCACCCTGCAGATTGCTGCGGGGTGTTTTTTTGTTGATTTTTTGGGAGACGATTGGTTAACGCGTGATAATCGCTTTGATTGCCAACTCATTATTAGAAGAGGCAATTGTGTCTCGAAGGGTTATTTCTTGTACATAGGATGTACTAATCGCATCATCAGTTCTGGACATTTTGCAAATTGATGTTTTTTTAATCTTTACATAAGATTATAATGACTGTGAATATAGAACTTATCTAGTGGCTGGTGAATTAGCCCTAACTTTCAGGCAAATCCGCGATAACTTTGTAATCAATCTTCACCGCAGTCTTATTCTTTTTGGCAGTAATCGAAATTGGTCTACTTAAAACTGCGAGAAGATTTTCCAAATTCGCCATGACCAC
>NZ_RHNR01000090.1 GCF_003946025.1 Lacticaseibacillus songhuajiangensis
CAAAAAGTTTAGCGGTAGCCTGGTTTACCAGGCGAGAGCGACCCCGCGCCACCTACCTGCGGTTACGTAACCAAGCCGCCCCAGTCCCGACCGTCGGTCGGAGCATTATTTTCAATTTCTGCATCCTTGCGGATGAAAGTTTCATGGCTAACGCTGACGGACAGCGAAAAAAACAGCCCGCCAAGAAGACGGGCTGAGACTGATTTACTTAAGGATGCGCACCGTGATGCTCTGGCGGCCGAACTGCAGGGCCTGGCTGTTTGGCATTGCGATGTCGAGTTGGTTAGGATTGCTGTAAGCAAAACCACCAGTGTCGCGAACGACGTAGTTCTTGACCTTGCCGCTGGCGAAGGTAATCTGCAACTTCGTCCCCCGTGGGAACCGGGAAAGGTTGGCCGCAACCGTGTCGTAACCAAAGGTGTAGTTCCCAAGGACACGTGGGTCGTATGCCGTGGCGGTCATGTGGTAGGTAACACCGGTCGTTGTGGACGTGCTTGGCTTAGTGGTGCTGAGGTACTGGCTCTGCACCCAAGCGTTGTGACCGATATTGGTCCAAGTCAGACTACCAACACGAACGCTCTGGAAAGTGGTGATTTTGGTACCATGCTTCAGAGACTTGCCGTTGACCTTACCACCGGCTGCTGAGTAGACGGCGATGCTGTGGCCAATCTTGTACTTGACGTAACGGGTAGCCGGCTTGGTCGTGCTGGTGTAGGATGCGTTAATCCACGCATTCGTGCCAACCTTAATCCAGTCCTGACCGTTCACGTTTGTGAGACCGCATGCCTTCCACGCGCTGGCGTGGGCAAGCTTCTTAGAAGTTGCCTTGCCGGCAGGGGAGGAGTAAACGGCGATGCCGTACCCCGCGGTGTAATCGATGTAATAAACGGATGCTGGGCGGTTGATGCACAGGTCACTGCTCTTGACCCACTGGTTGCCGCCGAGGTTCGTGTAGCTCACGCCCGCAACTGTTTTTGCCCCGAAGGTCTTCCAAGAGGAAGCGTAGGCTAGCGTGCGGCTGGTCTTGGTCATCGCTGCGCCGTTGCTGTTGTAAATAAAACTGCCGTACTTTGCCCCAATGTAGCGGGTAACTGCGGTTGTAGCGGCGTGTACAGTTTTTGTGCTGGTGCTGCTGGTCTGCGTGTTCAAAACGCCACCCATAATCGACACAGTACTAAGCACTGACATTGCGATAGCTTTTGCTTTCATGTTTGTTTTTCTCCCTTGGATTATGGCCCCCCGAGGCCATTTCTACGCTCACTATCGTACCGCAATCATGAACGGAAAGGCGGGATTTGGTGCAAGTGTTAGCGTTGCGTAAATGAACCGTTAATTTGTTACCGCAATGTCATAAACAAATATTAACCTGGATTATTCACCTCGGTATTTGGGACATGAAATCGCATCTGGCCGGTCTGAAAGCAACGTTTGGAGCGTTGCGAATACT
>NZ_RHNR01000091.1 GCF_003946025.1 Lacticaseibacillus songhuajiangensis
CCCTGGTTTAAAATCGAAGTGCAACACCTGATAAAGCAGACCAATTTGCACAAAAAGGTCATGAAGACCTATTCTTGTTAGCGTCCAAACCATACAAGAAAGCAGGAATCTTCATGACCCACTCTCAGAGTACCACCGCTCGCTCTTATCACCAACTCACTTCCGATGAACGAGGCAAAATTGAAGTGCTGTGCGCCCAGGGCAAAACTCTAAGTGTAATTGCTGGAGACCTGAACCGCAGTAAGAGCACGATTAGTCGTGAGTTAAAACGAGGTGTCGTTAATCAGATGGATTCACACCACCGAATCCATCCTGTGTATTTTGCAGACGCCGCTCAGTGCAAGCACGAAGAGGCCAGAGTCAATAGTCATGCCAAGGGATTGCTAGAGCGGTGTGACTATTTCTTTAAGGAGCTGGTCGAAGCGTTAAAGCAGCGTCCGCGCATTCACAGCGTTGATAGTTTTGTCCATGACTTTCAGATGCGCTTCCCACACCTGAAGTGTCCATCAACCCCAACGGTCTATCGGTACATTGACGCGGGTCTTCTCCCACTTACCAACTTAGACTTACCCGTCAAATTAAGGCGTCGCGTCAAACGACCGGGATTGCGCCACGCTCGAATGAATAAGCACAACCTTGGTGAGTCGATTGAGAATCGGCCAAAGGCCGTTGACGGCCGGCTAGGAGTCGGTCACTGGGAAGGTGATCTGGTCAAAGGAAAGCGAGTTGAAAGCGAACCAGCATTAATGACACTCACGGAGCGATACTCCCGAACCGAGATTATCGTCAAGCTACCTGACTATCACGCGGAAACCTGTCGCCGCGCCCTTCAAGCAACGATAGATGATTATGGTGCCAAGGAGTTCGACTCCATCACGTTTGACAACGGTTCAGAGTTCTCATCGTTAGCCAGCGTGACGGGAACGAAGATCTACTTTGCCCATCCATACTCGCCTTGGGAGCGCGGATCAAACGAGAATGCCAATGGCCTTTTGCGAGAGTACTTCCCTAAAGGCAAGTCATTTAAACGCGTGACCTTGGAGGAAATTCAGGCGGTCCAGTCAGCGTTGAATCACCGCCCAAGACGTTCACTAGGTTGGCTGCGACCATGTGATTACTACCCCAACATGGCATGACCTATACCGCTAACAAGAATCGGTTAAAAAGTGTTGCGCTTGATTTGACAATTGAGG